>JBLHNQ010000009.1:0-92712 GCA_047650635.1 Halioglobus sp. | reverse complement strand
GACCTATCACCTCTACGGGTGAAGCACCGTCACGGGCGGTTGACTTGATATAAGAGCCGGTAACCAACACTTCCTCCACGCTTAACTGAGCCTGTGCAGCGAAGCCGACAGCAGCCGAAAGGGCTAACCCAACAGTGAGCACTCGCTTATTAAGGCGAGGAATACGGGGAGAATTCTCAGAACGGGTCATTTTAGTCTCTATTTTATCTGTTAACTGTATAGGGAGCGTGAGGTTAACAGATAATAACGAGCAAAAATATCCCTATGTAAAAATCACTGCCCTCCGCATTCGTTTCAAACCGATAGTTGTCAGTGGTAAACTAAACTACGCAGACCGAATCGTCTTGCTTAACACCGCTCTTCTGCAGCCAGCGCAGCCGTCAATTCTATACTGAACGAAGAGTAATAAGGAACCATCATGAAGCTTTCAGCATTTGGAGAGAAATTTTCCGGCCACTCGGGCATCGTCGAAGTAATGGACGATCTGGGTGCGGCTCTCAGCGAAAATCCTGAAATGATTTTTATGGGGGGAGGCAACCCTGGCCGACTGCAAGAAGTAGAGGCCATATTTCAGCAGCGGCTCGAGACGGTCATGAGCGATCCGGCGCAGCGCCACAGCCTGTTCGGCATTTATCAGGCTCCGCAGGGCGACCTGGATTTTCGCAAGCAAGTCGCGCGATTTTTGAGCAAGGAATGTGGCTGGGAACTCAACGCAAACAATATCGCCGTGTCCAACGGTAGTCAGCCAGCGTTTTTTGCGCTGTACAATATGTTTGCCGGTGACATGAGTGACGGCAGTCACAATCACATTCACCTACCTTTGGCGCCAGAGTATCTGGGCTATGCCGACATTGGTTTATCAGAAGATTTTTTTACTGCCACACGCCCTACTATAGACCTGCTGGACGACAACCTGTTTAAGTACCGCGTGGACTTTTCAACCCTGGAACTCACCGCAGAAACTGGCGCCATGTGCGTGTCCAGACCAACCAACCCAACCGGCAACATTCTCACCGATGATGAAATAGCCCACTTGGACGACATCGCCAAGCGCCACGGCATTCCCTTTATTATCGATGGCGCATACGGCGCACCATTCCCCAATATTATGTTCACCAAGGCCACGCCGCACTGGAATGACAACACCATCCTAACTCTGAGCCTATCAAAGCTCGGCCTACCCGGCGTGCGCACAGGCATTATTGTAGCGCGTGAAGAGATTATTGAGGCCTACTGCAACGTCAACGCCATTATTAGCCTTGCGTGCAGTACCCTGGGGCCTGCACTGGCTAAAGAGCTGTTCAAGTCGGGTGAAATTGTGTCGCTTACCCGCGACTATGTCACACCGTTTTACCAACGGCGCTCAACGCAAACGGTGCAGTGGTTTCGCAAGGCCATGGGCGACCTGCCCTACCGCATTCACAAACCCGAGGGCGCTATCTTTCTCTGGTTGTGGTTTGAGGGTCTGCCCATAAGCAGCCAGCAACTTTACCAAAACCTCAAAGCCAGAGGTGTATTGGTTGTGCCGGGACAAAATTTCTTTATCGGCATGGACGATAGCTGGCGGCACAAACACGAGTGCATCCGCGTCTCATATGCGCAGGATACTGAAATGGTGAGAAAAGGTGTCGATATTATCGCCGAAGAAGTCAGGCGCGCGTACCAAAACGCCTAAGTTCGGCTTATTGCCACAGGCGCGGGTCGACGCTGTAGTAAGTTTTCAGCTCTTCAAATAGCTCCGGGTGGATATCTTCCATTTGCTGAGGCTTTTCAAAGAACGTCTCGGTAGCAACGGCGAAAAATTCTGCCGGGTTGGTGGCTCCGTAGTAATCCATAACCGATTTAATATGGTGCTCTCGCGCATTGTTCAGCGATTCAAATTCACTAGACAACGTTCTTGCCCAACTCTGGTAGCTGTTTTTTATTAATCTTGGAGCTCCATTGGTAGCTCCGGATTCGCTGTCTAACTGGTGGGCAAATTCGTGTAATACCACATTGTTTCCGTCGTGAAAATTTTCTACCCCATGCTCCACATCATCCCAAGATAAAATAATTTTTCCATTGCTCCAGGATTGTCCCAGCAATCCGGTTTTGACGTGACTGATTGTGCCGTCCTCGTTATGCTGCTGGCCATCGGTTTTAAACGCATTGGGATAGACCAGAATATAGCGTAGCCCGGGATAAACCCGCGTTTTTCGATTGAGCAACAGCAAGCAAGCTTCTGCGGCAATAGTCACCCGAATTTCGTCGGTTAACTGCAGACCGTTACAGCCATAAAATTTCATTCGACTGAGAAACAATTGAACCTGGCCGCGTAACTGTTTCTGCAGCTGCGCGTCAAGCTTATGAAAAAAAGGTAGGCGGCGCTCGACAATGGCCTGCCAAGCTGCCGGAAAAGGTTTACCCAAAATATAGCGCCGGCGCCATCGTGGAAAAAGCACGGCCACCACGGCAATCGTCGCTATAAGCAGTAACACATAAAAAGGCGCCATTAGTGCTCTCTGTGGTTTAAAATCCGGGGGAGGCAGAATAACAGATTGGTCCGTAGGATAGCACTTAAATGGCTAGGCTAGATGAGCTTGCCTGATCTGTGCCAGCACCGGTTTACAGCAGTAGCTCATTAACGCCCAGCAAATGTGTACTGCCTCTTGGCTCGAAAGATCGACGAAATTCGCGCGGGCTGCAGCCCTGGTTTTTGGTGAAATATTTGGTGAACTGGTTGGGGTCTTCATAGCCAACTTGCCCGGCTATCGCTGTCACACTTTCGCTGCTATCTAAAAGTAGCTTTCTGGCCGCTTGCAAGCGAAGATTGTTACTCCAGTGCTTCAAGCTCACGCCCATTTGCGCTTTAAAGAGATGTGACAAACGCGACGGCGACAGGTTGCAAACCATCGATACTTCATTGATGCTCACTCGACGCGCAAGATTCGCCTGCATGTAGTGACACGCCTCCTCTACTCGCGAGTCATTTTCAGTTTGGCGGGGTAATGAGGTGAAGTCTCTGGCCCGAATAAGCACTTCCTCCAGACGAGTGTACTGCAGGTCACGCCGGTAGGCGCCAGAGTCGTCATTGAGTGCAATCAGCTCACGAAATACTTTCTCTAAAACACTGATGCTATTACTACCGGTAATTCTCAGATGCCTGATCTGTTCGTCTAGTTGGTTCCAGTCCAGCCACTCCTGCCAGTGCGGGCGTGGCTGAAACAACACCCAGAGATGTTCCCAGTGGTCGGCTCCCGGGTGTAGGCCATAGCGGTAATTTGCGTCGGGGTGAAACAGCATGAGATCCCCCGGCCCCACTTCAAGGTCCATCTCCTCATTGATAAACAGTGCACTACCCCGGGTTGTAAAGTGTAAGGTCCAGCACGGCATCTTGCCGGGAAAACGCATCTGTGTGTACTGAACCACACCCCGCTCAATCCGGGTTACATTGGCATTAATGCCATCGCCATAGACATTTGCATGATCAATTTTACTGAAAAACTCCAGGATAAAATCCTGTGCATCGTCCTCACTGGGTATGGAGGAAGAGTCGATTCGCTCGCCCCACTTGTCTATCACACGCTGACGAGTTTGGGCAAAAGATTCACTTCGACGTAGTTTGGCTTTGTATTGCTGCAACTCGTCCGCATGGATTGGTGATCCACCAATGTACTGGAACGCAGCCAGTCCCTGTTCGGACACCGGCGGAGCCTGTAGCGGAGAGGTATACCAATAATAGAGGAACTGTGCTGCCAGCTGAATGGGTGCAGCTGTATCAGTTTTATTCAAGTGATCGGACATCAGATAGTAGCACCCACTAAAGCCAATCAATAAAATAGCATGTTTTGACAGAAATTGAGCAAGAATCCTCATGTTTACGCTGCAGCGTTACTGTTAACTTGGTGCTATACAGAGTGGTTGGGTGGGGATTGTCGCCGCCATCCTGACAACTTCATACTAATGAATAATTACAAGAGGTTTTCCCATGTATCTCAAACGAACCGTATTAGCCAGTTCCGTTTCTCTGCTCTGCGGCCTGACGCCCGTTAGCTTTGCCCAGGGCTCTGGAATGTTGGAGGAAGTCATTGTCACCGCCCAAAAACGCTCAGAGAGTGTGCAGGACATTCCCCTGGCAGTCACCGCACTGAGTGCATCGATGCTTGAGGAGCGAGGCATTACTGATATCGCCAGCATGGTTTCCTCAGTACCCGGCATGCATTTTGGTCAGGCCTCGTCAGATACGCGCATCACCATACGGGGTATTGGTAGCGAACAAAATACCGTTACTGGCGATCCAGGCGTTGCGTTTCACATCGACGGTGTCTACCAAGCCAGGTCCAGCGCGGGCAATGCACTATTTTATGATCTGGCACGAATTGAAGTGCTGCGCGGCCCTCAGGGCACGCTATATGGCCGCAATGCCACGGGTGGCTCCGTAAACCTGGTGTCAAATGCTCCCACCGATGAAACGGAGGGTCAGATTGAGGCCCAGCTCGGTGACTACAGCCAGCAGCGCCTGCGCGGCGTGTTAAATATGCCTCTGGCAAGCGACAAGTTGTTGATGCGCATCAGTGGCCAGTATGAAGAACGCGATGGCTATTACGAGAACCAGACTCCCGGCGCAGATGATTTGTCAGATATGGACGCCCTGAATATACGTGCCCAGTTTCTGTATGCGGCCACGGAAAACTTCGACGCCCTGCTGAGCCTTAACTACGCCACTAACCAGGGGGCAGGCTACGGGGCCGCTGCTCTGGGTGATTACCCCGCACCGCCACCGTTCTTTATTAACAGCAAGCTGGCAACGGCTACTCCCAATCCAAGTGATCCCTGGGAAATCCGCACCAGTGGCGTGGCCAAGCGGGACGACAGTCGCCAGGGCGCCACCTTAACGTTGAATTGGGACCTGGATTGGGCGGCACTGAAATCCATCACTGCCTGGCAGGAAAATGAAGTGGATTCCCTGAGGGACGTGGATTTTTCAGACGCCGATATTATGAATGAAAACCGCTACCAAGACAGCACCCAGTACTCGCAGGAACTGCAATTGAGTTCAACCGATGCGGGCGACTGGGAGTGGATAGCGGGCCTGTACTGGCTATCCGAACAAACCGATGCGGAGTTCTGGCTGAATGATAAAGGCGCGGGGCTGAGTACCTATCCGTTTTTTCCATCGATTGATGTAGGCCTGGCCGATCCGACGTACTTCGGTAACAGCAGTACAACGGATGCTGACTCCTTTGGCGCCTTTGGGCAGGCTTCGTACAATGTTTCTGATAGCTGGAAATTGACGGCAGGACTGCGGTATAGCAAGGACGAGAAAGAATCCGACATAGAGCGCAAGGAGTTTGTGCTGCCGAGCAGCATCAACTTCCAGAAGAAAGACGACTGGGATCAGGTCACCTGGAAACTCGGAGCAGACTGGTCGGTGACCGATGAAAACTTGTTGTACGCTTCCGTATCAACCGGATTCAAGTCCGGTGGCTTCCTGCAGACCGTAGGCTCTGAACCCTATGGCGAAGAGGAAGTGACTGCTTGGGAAATTGGTTCAAAAAACCGATTTTTCGACAATCGCTATCAAGCCAACATCAGCGCCTTCTACTATGACTACACCGACATGCAATTGCGCACTATTCGCGATCTGGCCAGCGTCGTCACCAACGCCGGTGAGTCAGAAATCAAGGGGATTGAACTTGAGCTGGTGGGTCGCCCCACCGCTGCCATCGAGTTAAGTGCGGCGTTCTCTTTCACTAACGCAGAATTCACTGACTATTTTGACGACGATCCACAGGATGGGGTCAGCGAACTACTGGACCTCTCTGGCAACAGTCTGCCCCGCTCACCAGATGCCACGGTAAATTTATCTGCCGCCTACAACTGGGATTTCAGTTCGGGCTCGCTCAGGGCAAGCGTCAACTACTACTGGTCGGATGAAGTGTATTTCAGCGCTTACAATAGCAAAGATGCTGACTATCAAGGCTCGTATCACAAAACTGACGCCCGCCTGGCCTTCTACAGCGCCGACGATCGCTGGTATGTTGCCGTGGCTGCAAAAAATCTCGAAGATGACGATGTTGCAAACCAGATCGCGCTACGCGAGCCCACACTGGGCGGCGTCGACACAGCCCAGTGGCAGCCACCGCGCACTTATACGGTAACCGCCGGATACAACTTCTAAATTGCCGATGCACAGGAAGTATTGGGCGTGAGTAATATTGACCCGCAAGCGGGATTGAGGGCCAAACAGGAACAGGCAGCCGGGATTGTTGCGCAAATGTCGCTGCAAGAAAAAGCGGCATTTTGCTCGGGCAGGAACTTCTGGCATCTGCAAGCCTGCGAGCGTCTTGGGGTTGTGTCCATCATGGTAACGGACGGGCCGCACGGACTGCGCAAACAGGCGGGCTCTGCAGACCACGTGGGGCTGAACGCCAGCGTTCCGGCCACCTGTTTTCCCACCGCAAGTGCACTTGCCAGTTCCTGGGATACCGCTTTAATCCATGAGGTAGGTGTTGCCCTGGGTGAGCAGTGTGTTGCCGAGGGTGTGTCGGTGCTGCTTGGTCCCGGTATGAATATCAAACGCCACCCCTTGTGTGGTCGCAACTTTGAGTACTTTTCCGAAGACCCCTTGCTAAGCGGGGAACTGGCAGCCGCCATGATCCAAGGCGTTCAATCGCAGGGCGTCGGCACCAGTATCAAACACTATGCGGTCAACAATCAGGAGCAGTGGCGTATGTTCATCGACGCCATTGTCGATGAACGTACGCTGCGCGAAATTTATCTACGCGGTTTCGAAATAGCCGTAAGGAAGGCGCAACCCTGGACGGTCATGTGCGCCTACAACCGGCTCAATGGCACCTACTGTAGCGAACATGAATGGCTACTCAATAAGGTGTTGCGCGACGAGTGGGGATTTGAGGGGCTGGTGGTCACCGATTGGGGCGCTACCAATGATCGTGTAAAGGGCGTCACAGCCGGCCTTGATCTGGAAATGCCGGCCAGCGGTGGCATCAATGATGCACGTATTGTTGCGGCGGTGCAGGCGGGTGAATTGCCCGAAGCCGAACTGGATCGCATTGTCTGCCGAATTGTCAGCCTGAGCCTGCTGGGCGCCACGCTCATGCGGCGTAACGAAACCATCGATCAACAAACCCATCATCAGTTGGCCCATAAGGCCGCAGCAGAGAGCGCCGTGCTGCTGAAGAACGAGCAGTTGCTACCACTGCAGTCAGCATCAAGCATTGCCGTTATCGGGGCCTTCGCCTGTGAGCCGCGCTATCAGGGTGCGGGCAGCTCTCAGGTAACGCCTACCCAACTGGACTGTGCACTGGATGCTATTCGAGAAGTCGCTGGCGACGAGACACAGGTGACTTACGCACCCGGCTATGACCCGCAACACAGCGAACCTGATAACGATGCGATTGAACAGGCAGTGGCACTTGCCCGCTCGGCCGAGGTGGCAGTTGTTTTTGCCGGATTACCCGGCATTTACGAGTCCGAAGGTTTTGACCGCGAGCACATGGGGTTGCCACAGCAGCACAACCGCTTGATCGAGTCGGTGTGCGCTGCCAACCCCAACACCGTAGTGGTACTGTTTAACGGCGCACCGGTAGAGATGCCCTGGATCGCCAAACCGCAGGCCGTGCTGGAGTGCTATCTCGCTGGCCAGGCCGGCGGCACCGCCGTTGCCGACCTGCTGTTTGGCCGGTTGAATCCAAGCGGTAAACTCGCCGAGACCTTTCCGCTGCGCCAGAGCGATGTGCTGGCAGATAAATGGTTCCCCGGGGCGGGGCGGCAGGTTCAGTATCGCGAGGGCTTGTACGTTGGCTACCGTTATTTTGACAGCGCCGATGTGCCGGTATTATTCCCCTTTGGGCACGGCTTGAGCTACACACGTTTCGATTATGCCAACCTCACCCTGTCCGTCAGTACCTATGAGCAAGGCGGTGAACTATCGCTTAGCCTGGATGTAACCAATATCGGTGAAGTGGCGGGGGCGGAGATCGTACAGGTCTATGTCAGCGCCATCGAAAGCAACGTGCATCGCCCGCAGCAGGAATTACGGGCTTTCGTTAAATTGGCGCTGGGCCCTGGTGAAACCCGCCGCGCAGAGCTGACTCTGGACGATGAAGCCTTCGCAGTTTTCGATACCGATGCACAAGCCTGGGTGGTCGAGGCGGGAAATTACGAACTCCGCATAGGGTCATCGAGCCGCGATATACGCCTGAGCCAGCAGCTCACGGTTAACTCCAGGGCGCAGATTGAGCGGTCAGCAGATACCAACATGCGCGCCGGCGTGTTCAACGGCGACAGCACGATTACCGACCAGCACTTCGCCGCCATGTTGGGCCGACCGGTACCGCCGGCAGAATCCGTGCGACCCTACCATATCAATTCCTCCTTGGACGAGATCGCCAATACTTGGCCGGGCGGTATGGTAAGGTCAAAAGTTATTACGCAGTTCAAGGCACAAATGGGCGTCACCAAAGCAGACAAAACTACCACAAAAATGTTTGAAGTGATGGCGGACAATATGCCCTTAAGAGCCATGGTGTTGTTCAGTGGTGGACGCCTGGACTTCAGGAAGCTGGATATTCTGGTAGCGCTGCTGAACCGCCAGTTTTTGCGGGCCCTGCGCCTTCTGGCCAGGCCTGGCAAGACTATTACTCGAGAAGGAGATTAAGCGTCATGCTGCAATCGTTATTGATCGCTGTGGTCGCATTACTAACCGTTTTTACCAGCCCATTGCAGGCCGCGGAACCGACCCCACCCAACATCGTCATTTTGTTTGCCGACGATCTTGGCTACGGCGATCTGGCAAGCTATGGCCATCCCTATAATCGTACTCCCCACCTCGATGCGCTGGCTGCAGAAGGACAACGCTGGACTGATTTTTACGTCGCTGCGCCGGTTTGTTCACCCAGCCGCGGCGCTCTGCTCACAGGCAGGCTGCCGGTGCGCACCGGCCTATATGGTCGCAAGATTAACGTGATGTTCCCCGGTGATACCGTGGGCATACCAACGGCAGAGCTCACGCTTGCCGAGGCCCTGAAGGCGCAGGGCTATGCCACCGGCATGATGGGTAAGTGGCATCTGGGCGACGCCAAAGCGGCCTATCCCACCAGAGCGGGCTTCGATTACTGGTACGGCCTACCTTATTCCAATGACATGGACTGGGTGGGTGAGGCGAGTTTTGAAGAGCTGCTGGCACTGCTGGCTCAGGGTAAAAGCGAGCACTTGCAGAAGACTTTCGCCAAGCGCATGGCCAAATATCTGGACCCCAAAATCGAGTACTGGAATGTACCCCTCATTCGCAGTGTAAATAACGGCCAAGGTTTCTCCGATGAGGTCATAGAGCAGCCAGCCGATCAGCGCACGCTAACCAAGCGTTACACCGGCGAAGCCCTGCGGTTTATTGAGCAGAACAAAGCGCAACCGTTTCTTCTTTATGTGCCGTATTCCATGCCGCACACACCGGTTTTCCGCAGTGATGACTTTGTCGGCAAGAGCCTGGGCGGGCGTTACGGTGATGTTATTGAAGAACTGGACTGGAGCGTCGGACAGATCGTTGACAAGCTTGAAGAGCTGCAGCTGGCCAATAATACCCTGGTGGTATTTAGCAGTGACAATGGCCCCTGGCTACCGATGCTGCAAGACGCCGGCTCAGCGGGCATGCTAAGAGGCGGTAAGGGGACCACCTTCGAAGGAGGCATGCGTGTGCCGGCAATTTTCTGGTGGCCCGGCACCATAGAACCGGGTGTGATTAGCGACATTGGCTCAGCCATGGACCTATACGCGACTGCACTTGCTCTGGCAGGCGCGAAGACGCCCTCGCCGTCGGATGGATACGATATCACCGAGACTCTGCGAACCAAAGCACCGGGGCCGCGTAACACGTTGGCGTACTATCGCAGTGGTGAGCTGTATGCTCTGCGCAAAGGGCATTACAAGCTGCACCTGATCACTGAAGGTGCCTACCAAAGTCCACCAAAAAGAACCGAGCACAAAAATCCGGTACTGTACGATTTGCGCAGTGACCCGGGCGAGAAATTTGATATTTCCGCGCAACGGCCGGATGTCGTAAAAGACCTGATGCGCGCCGTAGAGGCGCAGCGCAGCGCCGTGATTGAGAAACAGCCGCTGTTTGACCAGCGCTTGCAGGCTGCACTGCCACACTAAAAAGACTAATAAATTTCTTGAGTGGAGGAAAACACCCATGGTAAGCCCGCTGTCGTTCAAGGAAAAGCTGGGCTATGGTCTGGGGGACAGCGCCTCAAACTTCTTTTTCCAGGTGTTCAACCTCTTTCTCCTCTACTACTACACCGATGTACTGGGTATCGCACCAGCGGCCATTGGCACCATGTTTCTCATTACCAAGGTGGTCGATGCCATCAGCGACCCCATCATGGGGCTGATAGCAGACCGCACCCACACGCGCTGGGGTCAGTTCAGGCCCTATCTGCTGTGGTGTGCTGTGCCCTATGGCTTGTGTGGCTACGCCATGTTCGCCAACCCCGACCTCTCTGCATCTGGCAAGTTGATTTATGCCTACGCCACCTACACCTTGATGATGCTCGCCTATACGGCGATTAACGTGCCCTACAGCGCGCTGATGGGGGTGATGTCTCCATCGTCCATAGAGCGCACAAAGATTGCCAGTTACCGCTTTGCCTGCGCCTTCGCGGCGGGATGGCTGATTGCCACTTTTGTGACGCCGCTGAAGAGTATACTGGGGGGCGGCGACGAGGCCACGGGCTTTCGCCTGACCATGATGCTGTTCGCGGTGATCTCCATTGGCTTGTTCTGGGTCACGTTTGCGACCACCAAAGAGCGGGTTCAGGTGAAACATACAAAGTCCGATATCAGAGCGGACTTCAGGGCACTGCTGGCCAACGGCCCGTGGATAGCGCTGTTTTTCTCCGGGATTTTTGCCCTGATGAATATTGCAGTGCGCGCCGGCTCGACACTGTTTTACTTTAAATACTACGTCGGTGACGACGGCACACAAATATTTTGGATATTCGACAAGACAGCCGTGTTTCTGTCGCTTAGCACATTGGGCATGTTAGTCGGAATCACCTTGACGCAGGCGCTGTGCCGACGCTTTGAAAAGCGTAGCCTGATGATCACACTGACTCTGGCCAACGGCGTATTAATGGCCGTTTTCTACCTGATACCACCCGAACAATACTGGCTAATGGTGGCGGTCAGTTTCGTCGGGGCACTGATGGCGGGCCCCACGCCCGCTCTGGTGTGGTCAATGTACGCGGACTGCGCCGACTACGGCGAGTGGAAAACCGGGCGGCGCACTACCGGCCTGGTATTTTCCGCCTCGCAGTTTGCCCAGAAGCTGGGCCTTGCCGTCGGCGCCGGTTTGTCGGGTTTTCTGTTGTCAATTTTTGGCTTCGTTTCCAACGAGGTTCAGTCGTCAACTGCGTTGCTTGGCATACGGTTAATGTTCAGCGTTTTTCCGGCAGTGCTGGCAGCACTAAGCGCTATAGCCATCGTCTTCTATCGTCTTGATATGGCTAAGGTGACGCAAATTGAACAAGATTTACACCAGCGCCGCACTGTCTGAATGACACTGCATGAGGTATTTGGTAGGACTACACGGACTCGAACCGTGGACCCCCTGCATGTCATGCAGGTGCTCTAACCAACTGAGCTATAGTCCTAAAGAGGACGCGCATTATAGGTAGAAATGGGGGATTGCTCAATAGCTAGGTGACGCAACTCCGGGTGTTTATGGTGCGTCTTAGCCGAGCTTGAGCTCACTGGCCAAATAGCGGGTCATCTCAAAGGCAGAAATCTCTCTGCAACCACTAGCGTTCTGCCCACACCAAAGCGGCGAAAAATCGGCGCGCCCGACAGCTTCGGCCCTTTTGCGCAAGGCTGTTATAGCGCTGGCGGCATGAGGAAACGCGGGTACTGCACTGTTTATGGGCCCCAATTCACTGACGGCTCGATTAACAATACTGCGCGCGGCACGACCCGAGAATACATTGGTAAGGGCCGTATGCTCACAAGCCTCACTGCGTATCGCTGTGCGGTGAATCGCAGTAGTACGAGTCTCGTCGCACAGCAAATAAGCCGTACCAAGCTGGACAGCCGATGCGCCCAGCGACAAAGCGGCTGCCACACCAGCGGGCGTGGCAATGCCTCCCGCAGCAATGACGGGAACCCCTACTCTCTGAACTATTTGTGGCAACAGCGAAAAACTCCCTAGCTGGGTGGTAATGTCGTCACTCAAGAACATTCCCCGGTGACCACCGGCTTCTACTCCCTGCGCGATAATTACATCAGCACCCCGGGCTTCTAGCCAAAGTGCCTCTTTCACGGTTGTGGCAGAGGACATTACAGTGGCGCCCCAGTTCTTAACCCGCTGCAGTAACGCTGCCTCGGGCAAGCCAAAATGAAAGCTTACAACCTCTGGGCGGATGCCCTCCAGCACATCGACCTCATCATGACTAAACGCTTTGCGCACAGGGCCTTCAGCGATGTCACTGGGATCGATGTCATACTCGGAAAAATACGGCTGCAGCATTTTCCTCCAAATGGCTTCGCTTTGAGGGTTTGGCTTGCTCACAGTATGGCAGAAGAAATTGGTGTTCAGTGGGCCATCGACTGCAGCTCTGAATGCAGAAATCTGGCCTTGCATGGCCTTGTGACTCAGCAGGGCGCAGGGGAGCGAGCCCAAGCCGCCCGCCAGTGCCACGGCGATAGCCAGCGCATGATCTTGCACCCCTGCCATGGGTGCCTGAAAGACGGGTAACGTTAACTGGGAGAGGAGTTTAGCGCCCTGCATTATTCGCACCAAAGACCTGCTTGCCAGCAACATAAGTCGCCAGCACTTTATTCTTCCAGATTTGCTGTTCGGGAACGGTAAAGTAGTCGTCTTCCACGAGGATAAAATCCGCGTAGTAACCTGGCAATAACCGGCCCACGACGTTTTCCTGGTGGGCGGCATAAGCGGCGTCTTCAGTAAACAGGCTGAGAGACACATCCCGGCTTAACTTTTGCTCCGCCATCCAGCCACCCAGAGGTTGGTTGTCTCTACTTTGCCGGGTCACCGCAGCGTGCAGGCCATAAAAGGGATTGGGTGGTTCTATAGGGAAGTCTGAGCCACCGGCCATGGCCGCACCGCTGTCGCGCAAGCTCTTCCACACATAGGCCCCAGCCAAGCGGTCTTCCCCCAGGCGGTCGCCCGCCATATTCTTATCGCTGGTGGCGTGAGTGGGCTCTATGGACGCAATGATACCGTTCGCTTTAAAACGCGGAATGTCCGCTACTCTCAAGATTTGGGAATGCTCTATGCGATGACGCAGACCGGCACTTTTAAATTTTGCGATAAGGCGCTCGTAAAAATTCAGCACTTTAGTATTGGCCAGGTCGCCGATAGCATGGGTGTTCACTTGATAGCCAGCTTTCATCGCCCTACCAATGTGACGCTCCATCTGCTCATCATTCAACAGCAACAGCCCCTTGTGTCCGGGACTGTCGCGGTAATCTGAAAAGAGTGCTGCTCCGCGAGAACCCAGTGCGCCGTCTATTTGCAGCTTTACACTGCGAATATCCAGCATATGCTCCGGATCGATAATTGGGCCCTGGTTCAAGTAAAAGTCATTGTCGGGATCTAACATCCACAACATCGCATAAACCCGCACCGGCATCGAGTGGGTAGATTGCAGACTTTGATAACCGCGCATCTCCTGTGCGGTGGCTCCGGCATCGTGAACCGATGTCAGACCAACGCTGACAAGATTGCGCATGGCATTGAGTTCGTATGAGATGACCTGCTGATCCGAGACAGGTGGCTGTACAGCAAAGATGAGATCTGCGGCATTGTCGACCAAAACACCCGTTGCCAGACCATCATCATCGCGAATAATCTGCCCCCCTTCCGGATCCGGCGTTTCGTTGCTAATTCCCGCTAGTTGCAGCGCCGCATTGTTCACCCACACGGCGTGGCCGTCTATACGTTCCAACACAATAGGCGTAATGGCAGACACCGCGTCCAGTGATTTATGGTTGGGAAACGCCTTGCCTGGCCACAATACCTGGTTCCAACCACGTCCATATATCCATTTTTCATTCGGAGATTTAAGCAGAAAATCTCGAGTGCGCTGCACGGCAGCAGCTTCGCTTTTACTACCTACCAGGTCAATAACACTGAGTGCTAAACCGAGATCGGGAATGTGTCCGTGGGCGTCGATCAGTCCGGGCAACAACGTTGCACCCTTGCCATCGATACGCTCGGCGGCTTTACTTACGGCAATGTCCTTATCATTTTCATAAAGATGAGTGACCTTGCCTTTATCGTACTCCATGGCGGCAAAACTCATTCGCATGCCATGATCCATGGTGTAACCATGAATGTTGTAGACCAGAGTTGCAGCAAAGCCTGAACTACTCAAACCTATGAACAAGAGAAAACTAACGGCAGTCATCATAATTTAAGACTCCAGATATTGTTTAGCGAATTCGATAATTTCCTGCACATCATAAAGACGATGCCCCTTCTGTTCAAAAGCTTGCAACTGCGCAGGCCCGGGAAAACTATAATAGGTGCCTGCTTCTGGCTGCATTTGACTAGCCAAAGTCTCCCCCCGGGAAATTGTGTCGACCGCGCTTAGCATCAAATCTAGACCCGCAGGGTATAGCTGCAGCACATTCCAGAGGTAAGAGCGACTATAGTCGAGTTCAATATGAGTCTGGCCCAACACATCGCCTGTATCAATACCGGCATCTTGAATGGAATGTAAGGTCGTTCCTATTTTTTGTTCTCCATTTAGCATCGCATAAAATGTAGCCATCACACCGCGGTAATCTGGCAATAGTCCAGAGTGTAAATTGAGAACGCCAAGAGGCGAAGCGGCTATCGCGCTCTCCCGAAGAATTCCCCCGTAGCGAAGACTTAAGATCAGATCCGGCTGGCTCGCGGCCAAGGTTTCCAGACCTTGCTCGCTGTTTATTTTATTCAGTTCAACAATGGGCATTTCGAGGTAATGTGCCAGAGCGTCAAAGCTCTGTAAACGCGCATATTTACCAGACTGCGCAAGAGCCGGAAACAGTAATTCATTGAACAAAGCTTGTTCAAAAAACGCGAGCTGCTGCAGCGCAATCGGCACTTGGGTATTGCCACCCACCCGACTGGAAAGAAAAACGCTCACCTTGTGATGAGCTTTCAGTGCGGGCAACAAACGATTTAAGGCGAAGTTACTGGCCAAGTCTCTATTTGCAAGTACTGTGACATTCATAAACTAGAGTAGATAGCGCGACGGGAAGATGCTTTTACAACGGCGAGAAATTTCCTTGGCTTCGTCTTTTTTCCCTGTTTGATCCAGCGATCTCACGGCCAGATTACAGGCACCTCGCTGATAGGGAATCTGCTTGAGAACTTGCTTCGCCTGAAGTGCCGCTACGACTGCATCTCCGCGAAACGCATTCAACTGCGCAGCAGCCAACATTCTATACGGCGTTGCCGGAGACGGATTGGGATTTTCGGCAAGTTTGACGGTGTTACGCGCCAGCAAATAAGACAGGGAATCCTGGTAAACCAACACCCAGCGACCGCTGCTCACCAGTGCCTGATATTTTGCTACACCGCCATGCAAATTATAGGGCCACAGAAAATAATCTGCACCGCTGGACTCCACCAACTCTTGCCATCCCTGCTTACCGCGCAGTACATCTACGTACTGATTGTAGGTAGCGTCGTCGTATACGGTGTCGGCCCTGCCATCGATAAAGACTTTAAAGTTACCATCGGTTCGCCAATGCAAATAGCCGCCCCAGTTGTACAACGCGAATACATTGCCGCTCAGATTATTGGCCTCCACATAATTAACCGTATCGATCGGATAGCTGTATTCTGCCGTAAGGTAATGGTACGCAGGCCCAGAGTTTATAGGGTAAGGCGCCATGCGAAAAACCGCAAACGCAACAGCAACAATGGATAGATAGAAGCTAACAGTATCGGCTTTCAACTTTTGGAAAACCAGACCTAAGAGAGGCGCAAGTATCACAGCAAAACACATAGCAAACAGAGGAATGAACCTGCGACTTGTCAGAGACATGGCCAAAGTGAGGCCACAAAGTAAGAGGCCTTCCCAGGGTATTGATACATTTTTACGCACATATGGAATCAGGTAGGATAGAGCAGCGATAGGCGTCAATACTGCAACCCATATAAATAATGGCGCCTGTATCCCGCCGGACGCAAATGGAGGGAGCCACTCACCCAACTGTCTATAGGGTGAGTCGGGATTAAACGCATAGGCGAGAGGATACAGCACGCTTTTGAAACCCGAGGGGTTGAGGGCACTCGCGAGTAAACACAACAGGCCGATTATAAAACTGGTTTTAAAATTCTCAAACGTTAACTCTCGCCAAGGGAACAACAATACTGCCAGCGCCATAAGGCCGAAGAAGAAACCGCCATGAAGGTTTACCCAAACCATAAAAAGTAGCGTCAACTTCCAGCCTACCGCTTTTCTGTTCAGTAACATGAGTAACAAAATAGAGAAGCCTAATAGAGAGTAGAGATGCGGCCTGATATCAATAAATGGGGCTGCGACAGCTATTGCTATTGCGGAGCAGACAAAGGCTGAGACCAAACTGCCACTCTGGCGAAACAACACATACTGTAGTGTGCCGTAGCAGCAAATAACCACTAGCCACTTCCAGTAGACCAACGATTCTAATCCAAAGGCTTGCACCCATTGGTAGTAAACCAGATCTGACAACCACTCGTGATTAGTCCAGGGGGCACCTAGTGCCGAAAATGACCAGTCATCCACCATCCATAATGTGTTGGTTTGCAAAATTTCACGACCTGCTGCCACATGCCACCACAGGTCTGAGCCCTGCATTTCAGTGTAGCCGAAGGAGAGAAAAATGATTGCGCCAGCGCTCGCCCACAATAGGGCAGTCAAATTATGATTGATCAACTTTAGTCTCCACCATAGTTACAAATCACGCGTCGTGCGTATTACGGGATTTGATATTCTCAATTGCCTGATTTTGCGTGGGGTGGTAGCCCTTCACAAAATACAAAGCCCGGGATTTACTTTCGTTATAGGCACGGGCGAGGTACTCACCGATAATTCCCAGACAGATAAGCTGAACACCACCGAGAAACAATACGACAAGCATTAAGGATGGGTACCCAGGCACAGGGTTACCCAGAAAAAAAGTGCGCAATAAAAAATAGAGACCATAGATGAAAGCAATAATAGAGGTGAATAGACCAAGGTAGGTAGAAATTTTCAGGGGCACATCTGAAAAAGACGTAATGCCCTCCAGAGCAAAATTCCACAGTCGCCAATAATTCCACTTAGTTGTTCCCGCAGCCCGAGGTTTCCGAAGATATAGAACCTCCTTTTGCGGAAACCCTATCCACGCATAAAGTCCTTTCATATATCGATGCTTTTCGCGCAAAGACATTAATGCGTCAACCGCTCGCCGGCTAATTAGTCGGAAATCGCCTACATCTCTTGGAATTTCAACGTCGCTCAATCGATTGATTACTCGATAGAACCACTTTGCAGTATTTACTTTCAGCCATGACTCGCCCTCCCGCTCGGTTCTCCGACCATATACAACATCGTAACCGTTGCGCCATTCACGAATAAACTCCATAACCAGTTCCGGCGGGTCCTGCAGATCTGCATCGATTAGAATTACAGCGTCACCTTGAGAATGATCGAGACCTGCCGAAATCGCTACCTCCTTACCAAAATTTCGACTGAGCTCGATGATGGCTACTGAATCATCGAGCTCACGGAAAGAGCTCAACACCGCGAGCGTTTCATCAGTGCTCCCGTCATCAACATAAATTATTTCATAATCCAGGCCGATTGCCTGCATTGTCTCGGTCATTCGATGATGAAACTCCGGTAAAACACCGACTTCATTAAAGGCTGGCACAACCACTGACAGAAATTCGGGCACTATATCTTCCTCGAGAACATGGTGAGGGTCGCCTAGTCTTTAAAGACCCATAAGGAGGAAACACAAAAGTTCCAGATAATAATAGCAGCAAATGCTGCAGCCTGGACAAGTAGGTAATTCAACTCAGCTAAGGACGTGCCAAGGTACATAATGGATCCGTTCAAAATGAATCCGCAAGAAGTCATTACTATGTATCGGGTCAGAGCCTTACTATGTGGAGCAGGGACCGAAAACGTCCAATTGTAGTGCATTAGATAATTGAAACAAATCACCAACACGAAAGTGACACTACTGGTAAAAGTGGGGTCCAGATGAAGCCCCTCAACGCCCACAAAAACCAGCGAAAATTGCAAAATTGCCGTAAGTACGCCAACCACGCAAAAACGAAAAACCTTGGATTTATCCATTTTGGCGATTCACTTGCTCACTACTTTGTATATTTTCAGATCTCCAACAAATAATTGAAACGTACCATACATCCATTTGTGCAGCAGAAGTTCCGGCATAAAATTCTGCACATCAATTGACCTTTCTAGTTTGAGCGCAGGGTTCTTACCCGCCAGCGTATTACGATAAAATTCCACGTATTCCGGCTTGGTTTTAATCAGACGCTGGGGCGCCCCGGTCAGCGGCCCATTTAACTCGTTGGCAAATGCCGTGTCATACCAGTTTTCACTGAGAATCAGGTAATTAGCCTGCTTCAAGGTCTGTGCATCGCCGAAGGCATACTCTGGCCTGAAAAACTGTGATTGTCGCATCCCCGCAGGGGGAGGGCTGACATAATAGCCGATAAAAACCCGGTCGCGCGGGTGTTGTGCATACCATTGACGCAGCTCAATGCGCGGGTCGCGCTGATAATCCAACTCAATATCAAGCGCTAGCAGCGCAGGCCAGATAAAAAACAGGGGCAGAAACCACCGTTTCTTTGGCAGTGAAGTAGTCCATAGCCCCAGTGACGCCACAACCGCGGCTGCAGGAATCAGGGCCAGATAATGCCGGTAATAAGTAACCGGTGCGATAAACATCATATACAGACCAAAAACAGCAACAGGTGCTAAACACAACCAGACTCTTGCATTGGCATCATCTCTGACAATGGCCCTGATACCCGCCGGAATAAATAAGCAGGCAGGCAGCCCAAGACCCACGATTAAAATGGAAAAGATATTCAGTGCATTTCGCGGCCATTTATTCCAGCCAATAGCCGCATAGCCGGTGCCAAAATTGCTTTTTATATTACCCGTGGTGAAATCAGAGATAATGTTGATCTGTGTAAGTAAATAAGCGATAAAAGGCATCAGTATAAAAACAGCAATCAGGGTAAATCGGATTTTTTTCCAGGGTACCAATACATAGTAAAGACCGAGCACGGGAAACCAAATCGCCACGGCAAACTCAGCATTTGTTAACAGCGCAAACATGATTACCGTGGCAAACACTAAAAGGGTCACACGAGCACTGGACAGACCCTGCCCCAGGTAGGACCACAGTCGCCGCGGTAGCAATCCAAGCAAAGAAAACACAGCGAAAACCCAGTACTTGGTCCAAACCGCAGCCAGCAAAAAGATCGGACTCACGATTAGCGCCGAAATGCTGCGCCGTTTGAGTACAAAGATTGTCACGGCAAAAAACAGGTAAATAAATAATACTGATGGGGCGTCCACCGTTCCGGTTTGTGACTCGCTAATATGAAAACCCGATAGCGCTAACAGAGCACTCGCCGTCCATGCCACTTGTGGCTGCGATGGAAGCAGTAACAATGCAATGATGCCAATAACGACAACGGTGAGCGCGCCACTCACGGCTGCATAACTACGTGCGACATTGATGTGTTCGACACTGTGGCAATAGGCTTTAACCGCCTGCGGGTCACCGCGCACGCTCTCGGCAACTGGGTGCCCCAGCCACTGGGATATCGCCACAGTCTGTCTACCAATAAACGTCGAATAGTCAAAACCATCAAGCGCTGCGCGGCAGGAGCCGCCTTCATCAAAGTTGATCAGGGTAAAACTGCCGGGGGCATCCCAGTTCCACCCCACCATGTGTGCGCCGTACAAGCGCGGCAGTAAAGCCACAACAAACAAGGCAGCCAAATATAAAACATATCGGCTCTGCAGTTTGCCTGACACGTCACAGAGCGACAATTAGAAACCCCAGTGCCGATAAACCGGCCGCAATTAGTGTAGAGGGAAGTTGCGACACCGCATGATCATAGGGCGCACAGCCACTTCCCTGGGCCGCCAACACGGTAGAGTCCCTGTAAAAACAGGCATGACTGCCGAAGCCGCTGGCAGACAACAGTGCTCCAGCCATCAACGGGACACTAACGCTCATGGTCATAAACGCGAGTACCGGCAGCGACCATGCACTCATATAAGGCGAGATCGCGCCAATCACATATTCAGACATACCCAGAGCGTTGTTCCCCTCAATAAAAATGAACACCGAGACCAAAATGGTCAGTACGGGAACCATAACCTTGAGGCCATCGAGCAGCGTGTCATACATATCCACAGGCTTGAGCACACCCTGCAGAAAATATTGCGCGAGCGTGGCCAGAATACCTGCCATAACACCCACAAGCACATCAATATCGATGTGTTCCGAGCCAGTGGGCACGACCTGCCCTGTGCTCTCCGCCGGCTGTTCGGCTGTTTTCATGCGCCCCATCAATGGTACAACACCGGGAATAGACTGGATAAATACATCGATGCCCTCACCCTTTGCCGCCACCCCATTTTTTTCCAGCAGTCCGGCAAAATAAACAGCCCAGGTGGAGATGGGAATAATCAGGCAAATGGGAGCTGCGGTAGAGTACACAACATAGGACAGCATTTCACGGGAGGTCTTGTATTTATCCGTTACTTTTTTCATGGAAGAACTCACTGTGAGTGAGTTCAAATAGTCATCGAAAAAAATAGCCAGGCCCAGCACCCATGTCATAAGCAGACTCTGCCGCTTGCTATTGACATGACGTGACACCAGATCACCAAAGCCAGAACGACCACCGTAGAAATTAAGCTAACTGCGCTATAGTCATGCATTCGGTATACCTCAAAAATTCTACAAGTTTCGGTTCGATGCCAACTGCTTAAGCAGAAAATTGAATATTAAAAAAAATTTTAGGAGCAAAATAATCTAAAAAAATGAATTTTCACTGCGTTATGCCATTTTACTTCGTAAATTATAGGGCTTTTATCCTTTTTTAATTAGTACTAATTCTAAAAAAGCCTCTCCGTTATCTCCATTAGGTATTAAAAACCGTCGTTATGACACGTGCCGGCTCCACTCTCTCGACTCCTTTTTTTCGAGTGCTATACTCAAAATGAATGCTGAATTTAGCCATCTGTTTGGTTCTCAGCATGGAATATTCCGATTGCAAGCGAGTTTTGGTGGAACTCCTCAGCCGGTGTGAATGCGGTTGTTCCCCGAATTCTCTTTAAGAGTAATCATGAGAGGAATCAGTATGAAACGGCATTACTTTGTGAGTGATAGTTTAGACGATCTGGAAACCGTCGAAAGTGAGCTTGAGGCAGCTGGAGTCACAACTCCCCAAATTCATGTTTTAAGCGACGATGATATGGGCGTGGAACAGCACAATCTACACAATGTCGAAGCAGTGCTCAAAAAAGATGTTGTTCACGGTACAAAAATGGGCGCAGTCGTGGGCGTGTTGGCAGGTGCCACTATTCTTCTATTGGCCTGGCTTTCAGGGCTGACAGAATCCTACACCTGGGTACCCGCCATATTTCTCTCGCTTATCGCTGTTGGGTTTTGCACCTGGGAAGGTGGCCTCATCGGGATACAGGAACCTCATACGGAATTCCAGAAATTTCAGGACTTGCTGCGCGAAGGCAAGCACATTTTTTTCGTGGATGTTGCGATTTCCCAAGAGCAAGCCCTTGATAGCGTCACGTCCAAACACCCGCAACTGCTAAAGGCCGGTGAGGGTGCGGCCACGCCTGGCTGGGTAATAGGTGCTCAACAAAAGTGGGCCAAATTTATGCAGGTGGCGCCTTAATACCGTACTTAGATTAAACGGCCGCCAAATTGTAATAAGAGGAACTCGTGCGTATCGCCTTATAAGAAGTTAATAAAAGGGGCTTATAATTATGACCTTGGCAATTATTCTGGTACTACTGGTCGTTGGTAGTGTGATCTTTCACTTGGTCAGTCCCTGGTGGCTCACCCCTGTGGCTTCCAATTGGGATTCAATAGACGCCACTATCAGCCTCACTTTTTGGATTACGGGCTCAGTATTTGTTGGCATTAATCTCTTTCTCGCCTACACCATCTACCGGTACCGTTACAAAGCGAGCCGAACCGCCCACTACGAACCCGAGAACAAGAAACTAGAAATCTGGCTAAGTGTCTTCACTGCCGTGGGCGTTGCCGCGATGCTAGCACCGGGCCTCGTGGTGTGGGCCGACTTTGTAACCGTACCTGAAGACGCCGACGAGATAGAAGTTGTGGGCGAGCAGTGGCAGTGGAGTTTTCGTCTACCGGGGGAGGACGGCGTACTGGGCAAGGTCGATGCGCGATTTATAGGCCCGGACAACCGCTTTGGCATGAGCCCGGATGATCCAACAGGACTGGACGATGTACTGGTATCAACCAACGAACTCCACCTTCCCCTACACCGCGCGGTTAAAGTCAATTTACGCTCCAAAGATGTGCTACATGACTTCGCAGTCGCACAGTTTCGAGTCAAAATGGATCTGGTCCCCGGAATAGTCAGCTACCTGTGGTTCGAGCCGACGCGCATCGGAAAATTCGACATTCTGTGCATGGAGCTTTGCGGGATTGGGCACTACACAATGCGCGGCTACGTCGTAGTAGAACCGCAAGAAGATTATGAACACTGGCTGGCACAGCAAAAAACGTGGGCAACCATCATGGGCGAACCTCCAGGCGACAGTCAGCTAGGCGGGCCACACTTTGCCGTCTGTGCCTCCTGTCACGGAGCCAAGGGGGAAGGCATCAAAGCCATGAACGCACCTCGACTGGCAGGACTGCAACCGTGGTACGTAGAGCGACAATTGAAGTACTACCAACAAGGTATTCGAGGAGCACACGCAGACGACACCTATGGAAAGCAAATGGCCCCCATGGCCGGCATGCTTGTCAATGACGCTGCCATTCGCAATGTTGCCGCTTATATAGACACTCTAGAAGTAGCCGACAGTAACGAGGCCACCAGCGGAAACATCGAAAAAGGCGCGCGCTCATACGTCAGCTGTGGTGCCTGCCACGGCACTGCGGGCCGCGGCAACTACGCTCTCGGTGCACCCCGCCTCGCCGGCCAAAGCGACTGGTACCTCAAGCGTCAGTTGCAAAACTTCAAAAGTGGGGTTCGTGGTGCACACAAATCAGACATCTATGGACACCAAATGGCTTTAATGGCCAGAACGTTACAGGACGATCAGTCAATCGACGACTTGCTGGCCTACCTGAGCAGTTTGTAGGACACGTCAACATACAGCACTGAGGATAGATGCATGGAACATGTGCCAATTGCAGACCAGATTGACGAGTTGCACGACCCGACAACATTTATCACTAAGTATGTCTGGAGCCAGGACCATAAGGTAATCGCTATTCAGTACGCGCTGACCGCCATTTTTGTCGGTCTGGTCGCGCTTGTTCTCTCAGGCTTGATGCGGCTGCAGCTAGGGTTTCCAGGCACCTTTCACTTCATAGATCCAAGCTCCTACCTACAGTTTGTCACCATGCACGGCATGATTATGGTGATCTATTTGCTTACAGCCCTATTCTTGGGCGGTTTTGGCAACTACATGATTCCCTTAATGATCGGCGCGAGGGATATGGTTTTTCCCTACCTGAACATGTTGAGTTATTGGATGTACCTGGTTTCGGTAATCATTTTGCTTTCCAGTTTCTTTGCCCCCGGTGGACCAACAGGTGCGGGATGGACCCTCTATCCGCCCCAAGCAATATTACAAGGCACTCCCGGCTATGACTGGGGCATCCTGCTTATGCTAATTTCGCTTGCCGTGTTTATTATCGCCTTCACCATGGGCGGCCTGAACTACGTTACAACTGTACTTCAGGCGCGAACCCGCGGAATGACGCTGATGCGCATGCCCCTCACAGTGTGGGGTATATTCACCGCTACAATCCTTGGACTGCTCGCCTTTCCTGCACTATTGGTCAGTGCCATCATGATGCTGCTGGATAAAACACTGGGAACCAGCTTTTTCATGCCTGCTATTGTGTCTCTGGGTGAATCGATGGAGTACAGCGGCGGCAGCCCGGTATTATTCCAACATTTGTTCTGGTTTTTTGGACATCCCGAAGTCTATATTGTCGCGTTGCCGGCTTTCGGATTGGTTTCCGATGTCATTGCCACGCATGCTCGAAAAAATATATTTGGATATCGCATGATGGTTTGGGCAATCGTTGCCATTGGCGCTTTGAGTTTCGTAGTTTGGGCTCACCATATGTACGTCAGTGGAATGAACCCTGCATTTGGCTTTTTCTTCGCTACGACAACATTGATTATCGCCATTCCCACCGCCATTAAGGTTTACAACTGGGTACTAACATTGTGGCGGGGCAACATTCATCTCACCGTACCCATGCTTTTTGCCATAGGTTTTATCTTTACCTTCACCCATGGTGGTCTAACGGGCCTCTTCCTGGGCAACGTGGTAATAGACTTGCCCCTGTCTGACACCTATTTCGTGGTTGCCCATTTCCACATGGTAATGGGAGTATCCCCTATTCTGGTGTTGTTTGCGTCTATCTATCACTGGTATCCGCTGGTAACAGGAAGGATGCTGAATGTGACACTGGGCAAAGTCCACTTCTGGATTACTTTCCTCGGCACTTATGCCATCTATCTGCCCATGCACTACCTTGGATTCCTTGGCGTTCCACGGCGTTATTTCGCCACGGGAAATACGAGTTTTATTCCCGAGTCTGCCCAAACGCTCAACGCGGAAATTACTATTTCTGCGCTAATTGTTGGAGCTGCTCAAGCCATTTTTCTCTATAACGCGTTCCACAGCCTTCGCCATGGTGAAAAAGCGGGACATAATCCCTGGCATGCAACCAGCCTTGAATGGCAGACTCCCGACGTGCCCCCCCGCCATGGTAACTGGGGAAAAACACTGCCGGTGGTTCACCGATGGGCCTACGACTACAGCGTGCCTGGGGCCAAACAAGACTACACACCACAAACAGTGCCCGCGGAGGAAGTTCCCGTATCTGGCGATGATCTTGGGGAAAAGACATGAATATTTTTCGGACACTGGCAGAGAAGCCCTGGTTGCCCCAGACCGCGGAAGCGCAGGCTCAGACAGAGTTGGCTTCGAGGCAACACGATCCAGCGCGAATCGCGGTCCGCTTTATTTTCGCTATCGTTAGCGTTATATTTTTCCTATTTATCCTAACCTTCCTATCCCGCTCACAATACCCTGACTTTCAGGCTCTGGCTGGAGAACCGTGGCAACCCTTTACCGACCCCTCGCGGTTGTGGTTTAACACTGCCCTACTCGCACTGAGCAGTATTTCTATACAGGGTGGACTTATCGCCGCGCGGCGCGAGCACCTCAACTACACGATTGCCGGCATAAGTGCTGCTGTATTTTTTTCACTGGCGTTTATAATCGCGCAGCTCAGCCTTTGGCAGCACCTTTATTCATTGGGGTTTTATGTCTACGTCAATCCAGCCAATAGCTACTTCTACTTACTAACCACTGTACATGGCCTGCACCTGTTTGGCGGTCTGATTGTGCTTACCAATGTAGTGTTCCGCGTGTGGTACGACGGCTCACTAAGCCGCCTGTGCAACCCTCTGCAGCTGTGCACGTCCTATTGGCATTTTCTTTTGGGAATTTGGTTGATTCTGTTTGCTCTCCTCACCAGTCGACCCGATACCATCAATGCACTCGCAGCAATGTGCGGTTTTTGAGGTACGCAGCAATGACGCAAAACATTAACCGCAGCAGTAATTTTAGCGACCCCGGCGTTAACGGTATGGTCTCGGACTGGAGGTCCGACAAGCAGACATTCAACATGCCCTGGGGCAAGCTGATGATGTGGATATTCCTGCTTAGCGATACCTTTATATTTAGCGTATTTCTGACGGCCTATATGAATGTGCGAATGTCAGCGACAGATTCCTGGCCGAATTCCAGCGAAGTCTTTGCGCTGACGATAGCAGGCGTTAACCTGCCGCTTATTCTCATTGCCATTATGACATTCGTCCTCATTACCAGTAGCGGAACCATGGCTATGGCAGTGAATTTTGCCTACGCGGGTAATAAGAGAGCAACTGCAATACTGATGGGCGCCACTGCTTTACTGGGGGCAAGTTTCGTTGGCATGCAGGCTTTTGAGTGGACCCACCTGATCGTTGAGGAGGGAGTGCGCCCCTGGGGAAATCCATTGGGCGCAGCTCAATTTGGGTCAATATTCTTTATGGTGACCGGGTTTCATGGCCTGCATGTTTCTATCGGCGTTATTTATTTGGCTATCGTCGCAGCAAAAGTGGCTAGAGGAGACTACGAGAAACGCGGCTATGCCATCGTTGAGATAACAGGACTGTACTGGCACTTCGTCGATCTCGTATGGGTCTTTATATTTGCATTTTTCTATCTTTGGTGAGGTCTGATTATGAGTAGCGCGACAGGGCAGGAACACTCCATAGGCATCTATCTAAAAGTCTGGACATTACTTTTTATACTCAGCGCATGCTCGTATCTGGTTGATTTTTTTGGTGCAGAAAGTTATTTCCGCTGGTCGCTTATTATTATCTTTATGCTGCTGAAAGCCGGGTTTATTGTGGGGATTTTCATGCACCTCTCATGGGAGAGATTAGCGCTCAAATATACCCTGCTCCTACCCCCTTTAGCCATTCTAGTGCTGATCGCACTGATGTACCTTGAAGGTGATTACACAAACTTGAGCCGACATACTTTCTTCGAGCGTTAAGCGTGAGCACTGCAATATCTCCGCGCAACCGTATGATTGCCGGTTTTGTCTTCGCTAACATTGCCATCATTGTGACAGTAGCTCTGGTCATATTCGGGAAACCACAATCACCGCCAACAATACAGGGCGTCGTCCTTCCTGTTGCGCGTGAAATACCTCCTTTCGTACTTGTGGATCACCGCAACCGAATTTTCACTAACGAAGACCTAATCGGTCAGTGGCACCTCGTCTCCTATGGGTATACGACCTGCCCCGACGTTTGCCCAACAACTCTGGCTCAACTGGCTGACGTAGAAAGACGCTTGAATGAACAGGGTGATAGTTTGCCCGTTCTTTTCTACAGCATTGATCACAATCGCGACACCGTTGCCCAACTAGCCCGTTATGTACCTTTTTTTCACCCTGATTTTATTGGTCTCACCCATTTTAACTCTAGCAAAACTCAACATCTTCCCTTTGAGCAAGGCCTGGGGATTACCTCTCAACTCACTCCCGTGATAGAAGAATCTGGCTCAGCGTCCTACACGGTAGCGCACGGAGTCACACTTTTTTTAATCAATCCACAAGGGCAGTTACAGGCCATACTCAAGCCGGGGCGTGACATGCAGCGCAATCAGGTATTTGACGCCGAAACGATTTACGAAGATTTCCTTCAGCTGCGGGACTTTTTCGGATAGTCTGACGCTGACTACTCACTGGAGGTTTAAAATGTCACGTCTCAGAAAAGCCCTGATTATCCCGGCCCTGATAGTATGCTGGCTTGCCACTCCCGTGAATGCACAAACGATCTCAGCCGACACATCGGAGACACTTGATCGGGTTATTACCGGTCGCAGCACCACAGATCAAGATCGCGATGTAGCACGACACCCCGCCAAAACATTGGGCTTTTTCCAGGTAGAAAAAGGCATGACAGTCGCTGAGGCACTGCCGGAAGGTGGCTGGTATACACGAATTCTCGCCCCCTACCTCGGCGCAAAGGGCACGCTTTACGGCGTGAACTACATGGAAGAAATTTGGCCACTGTTTGGATTTATGGACAAGGAAGCCATAGAGAAACACGTTGCCACAACGAATGAATTCCCAGGCCTTGTGAAAGAAATTACCGACAACGGAATCACAGTAAAAAGCTTCACTTTCTCCACCGTGCCAGAAGATGCCTACGGCACAGTAGACCGCGTACTTATCATTCGTGCCCTGCACAACCTCAACCGCTTCGAGTCCTCGATTGGCTCGCGCTCGCAGGCGCTTGCGGCGGTGCGAGTGCTGCTGAAAAAGGATGGTTTGGTGGGAGTTGTGCAACATCGCCTGGCTGAATCTGCCGACGATGCAGGTGCCGATGGCAGCCGCGGCTACTTGAAGCAATCGGCCGTCATTGCCATGTTCAAACAAGCGGGCTTCGAATTGCTAGCCAGCAGTGAGATCAATGCCAACTCAAAAGATAAGCCGGGGCCCAAAGACATCGTTTGGCGCCTGCCCCCTTCTTTGAGCGGCGCGCAGGACACACCCGAAGCAAAAGCTGCCATGCTGGCAATCGGCGAGTCGGATCGCATGACCTTGCTATTCAAAAAGGCCAGCTAAAACAGCGCTACAACAAATAGCCCTGAGTCATTTTTTCGGCGGTCTGCCACAGCCGTTTTGCCATAGGCTCGTCAAACATATGGTGCTCGCCACTCACTGACACCGCGTTGCAGTCTTCAAAGTATGCCCCACTCACACCTTTCAGAGCCGGATTGGTGGCCACATAGACCTGCGTGGCCGCACCCTGTGCCGGTGTTTTCGCAATCAATCCGCCGAACCAATCGAAAGCTTTACGCATGAACACCGGAGCGGTGCGGGCGATATTGGTTTGCACCAACCCCGGATGAATGACATTTGAAGTGACACCACTGCCCTGCAGCCGCTTCGCCAGTTCCAACGAAAATAATGCATTGGCCAGTTTAGAACGCCCGTAGGCTGCCCCGGCATCAAACACCTTTTCACCACGGAGATTGTCAAAGTCGATGCCCTGCGCCGGCGCCTGTTTGTATCCAGAGCAGCTGCCTACATGCACAATTCGGCTTGGCTGCGCGCTGGCCAGCAGTGGCAACATGCGATTAACCAATACAAAATGGCCGAGAAAATTGACCACGAATATTTTTTCGATACCGCCCACTAACTCCAGCTCACCAAACGTGTTTATGCCCGCATTGCAAATGAGAATATCGGGGGCCAGACCAAGCCCGGCGACAGCGTCGGCGCAATCTACGGCCGACTGAAAATTTGACAGCTCCAGAGCCAGTGGCGTGGTTTTTCCTGCAACCGACTCACAGGCTTTACGCGCTTTGTCCAGTGTACGCCCGGTGCCGATAACGTGTGCGCCGCGCAAGGCCAGTACCCTCATAGTCTCAAAGCCCAGACCAGAATTGCACCCCGTGACCATGGCCACCTTGCCACTTAAGTTCATGCCGGCTGTCACATCCTCTGCCGTAGACGTCGCGTCGAATGGCCCGACAGGATAATTGGTGTCAATTGTTGCCACTTTCTCATCTGTGTCGCAAGCACTGAGCAGGGGCATTACAGCGGCGGCACTGGCGCCGCATAAGAACTGTCTTCTTTTCATATCTGCCTCTTGTTATAACCTAGGGTTATTTTGCGATATAATAAAATATCATATGGTTATTTCTTGCTCTTCCTTTGACGAGGCCTATACTGAAGGTGTTGTGGCAGTTTGTATAATGGTAACTAACACCGCACAAGCGCAGGGCTCACTAGTTTTTTGGGGGGAGACTAAACAAACATTTTGTCAGAGATGTTTGTGACCGCGAAGATGATTCGGCAGCGGGCCGGAGACTCCACAGTTGGTCAGACCTTAGAACAGCAGACTTACCCCTAATAACGCTGTCGCAGCCAGGTTGCGACAGCGTTTTTTTTCGCCTATATACTTTTTCTCTGCTCTACACCAAGACCCCAAGAATGCGCTATGCTTCCCCACAATAATAAGGGGATTAGTATGGCTAGTATCAAGCAATTGCTCAGCGACATTGAGGCTTCTCCAGAAGGCCCTGAAGTTGCCGCTATTTTTGATTTTGACGGCACCATCATCGCGGGTTATTCCGCAATCGTTTTTATTAGGGAACAACTGAAGCGCGGCGAATTCTCTGCCCGGGAATTTATCGACATAATGACAGCCATGACCAGCTTTGGTCTGGGTAACCTCGGTTTTTCCGGCATGATGGTAGTCAACGCGCAACTCATGCGCGGCACCGAAGAACAAACCTATATCGACCTGGGAGAAGAGCTTTACGTGAAGCAAATTTCTCGCCTTATCTACCCCGAATCCCGAGCCCTGGTAGATGCCCATTTGGCAAAAGGACACACAGTTGGTGTTATCTCTTCGGCAACACCTTATCAAGTAGAGCCGGCAGCCAGAGATATGGGCATAGAGCACGTGCTGTGCACCTACCTTGAAGTAGAAGACGGCAGATTTACCGGAGGTGTGGTGCGCCCAACCTGCTTCGGTGAAGGTAAAGTTACCGCTGCAGAACAATTGGCCAAGCAATACAAGGCAGATCTCGACAACAGTTTCTTCTACTCTGACAGCGACGACGACCTACAATTATTGGAGCGTGTTGGGCACCCCAAGGTGCTTAACCCCAATTCAAAGCTCGATCGGATAGCGCGACATAACCGATGGCCAGTGGCCAAATTTGGTAGCCGGGGTCGGCCAACATTCAATCAATTTGTTCGCTCTATCGCTGCAACTGCCAGTCTGGTTTCCAGCTTCGCCGCTGGTCTGCCTATTTACGCGCTCACCGGTTCCCGCCGGGCTTCGCAGAATTTTTCGTTCTCTTTATTCGCAGACACCGCCGGTGCCCTTATCGGTCTGGATTTGAATGTCGTTGGCGAAGAGCATCTATGGGAACATCGCCCGGCCGTATTCGTATTCAACCACCAGAGTAAAGCCGACGTGGTGATTTGCGCGCAGCTATTACGCCGTGATATTGCCGGTGTCGGCAAAAAAGAAATCAAGAAAATGCCACTGATAGGCACTGTCATGGAGATGGGTGGGGTGGTGCTGATTGACAGAGGCGATGCAAAAAGCGCCATTAACGCGATGAAGCCGCTGATAGACGCCATGAAGAAAGAAGGGAAATCTGTGGTGTTGGCGCCCGAGGGAACCAGAACCATTTCACCAAAGCTCACTACTTTTAAAAAAGGAGCCTTCCATCTGGCCATGCAGGCTGGCGTGCCGATGATTCCCATTGTTATTCGCAACGCGGGTGACGTGGCCCCAAAGGGAGACTTCGTATACAGGCCTGCCACTGTGGATGTAGAAGTATTGCCCCCGGTGAGCACCGACGATTGGACGCCCGAGACTATTAATGATCATGTTCGCGAAGTGCGCAATATGTTTTTGAAAACCCTGGGGCAACCGCTTGAAAAGGCGCCTGCATCCGCACGTGCAAAGAGCAAGGCGAAACCGAAAGCCAAGGCGAAACCAAAGTCGGCGCCAAAGGCAAAGGCAAAGGCAGTAACAAAGCCCAAAGCCAAAGCCAAAGCCAAAGCAAAGACTAAAGTCAGACCAAAGCTGAAAAGCAACGCTGCACTAAAAGCTAAAGTTAAGAAATCCTGATGCAAGCAGCGCTGGAAGAACAGTTTAGAGCCAACCCATGGCCCGACAATAGCGCCGGGGGCGTGGTGTTTATCCTCGACGCCAGAAACCGTTTCGAGCAAAATCTGCTGGAGCAATGGATTGAGCGCCACTGCCCCGATAATCCAGACCTACCAGCCGCCGAGCAATTAATCGTCTCCCTCAATGATGACCGCAAAGGTATAGACAGCTCGGCCTTGCGAGGCCAGTTGGATACATCAGAAAATGCAATTATTGCACCACTGCGCATTGCGTGGACTCCCTCGCAGGAGAGCATCGACGCCGGCCCCAGCATTCTAAATTTGTTGTTTGGAGATCAGCGCCGCCCCAGCGCGCGACGCGGGCGAAAAATATTGCAAGAACACCCCGACCGGCTCCACTTTATATGCGGACAGCCAGACTCCAGGGCGAATCTTCTAGAGCGCTTTGTGTATCAAGAAAGGCAGGATGGTGAAAACTCAGATCGGTTTGCCGCTTTTGTCGCAAGACAAGCAGCACTGGTACTGGATATTGCCGAACGGCGACTCCATGGTGGCCGCTACAAAGTGCCTCGTTTCGTCGCTGAGCACTTAAGAAACAGCCCTGCTTATCGCGCTGCTGTACGCGAGCTCGCTGTAGAGCAGAACGCCAAGAGAGAGGACATCGTCAAGGAGGCCTCTACTTATATGAAGGAGATGATCTCCATTCCCAGTACCTTCTGGCTGGATTTCTACGCGCGCTTCAACAGTTTCTGTCTGAGCCTGGGTTACGAAAAAAATATTGTTTATAGTCAGACTGACGTAAAGGCTATGCGCCAGATTGTTCGCGATCACCCCGCCATGTTGCTTTGGACTCACAAGACCTACCTCGATGGCATGGTGATTCCCAAGGTTCTCTACGAAAATGATTTCCCCATGCCGCATATGTTTGGAGGCGCAAACATGGCTTTCGCCGGATTGGGGTATATGCTTCGCCGGGCCGGAGCCATTTTCATCCGTCGCAGTTTTCAGGACAACACCTTATACAAACTGACCTTGCGACATTATATCGGCTACCTCATGGAGAAACGCTTCCCCATGAACTGGGCCTTTGAAGGCACGCGGTCGCGTATGGGCAAACTGATGCCTCCACGCTACGGCTTGCTGAAATACGTGCTCGAGGCCTGCCACACCACCGACGCAAGAAACATCCATATTATTCCCATCTCTATAAGCTACGACCTGATTCGCGATGTTGAGGAATACGCCACGGAGCAAACCGGACGGGGAAAGGGCGCCGAATCACTCAGCTGGTTTATCGGATACATCCGCAGTCTAGCCAAGCCCATGGGCAAGGTCTATATGGACATTGGAAAGCCCATAGTACTGGAGCGGGCACCTGATCCGGAAGACGGTCTGGCCCTGGCAAAAATAGCTTTTGAAATTGCCGTTGAAGCAAACAATGTCACCCCCATAACATTCCCGTCTCTGGTAACTATGAGCCTGCTTGGCGCTGCACCCAAGGCCCTTACCGAAGCTGAAGTTATAGAAGAATTAAGCGCGCTGCTAAAATGGGCCGAAGCCAGAAAACTGCGTATTTCCAGAGACTTTGACCGTGATTATGCAGAGCATATAGATGGCTTATTAGGCATCATGATCGACGAGGGTATTGTCACGCGCTATGACCAGGGTCCCGAAATCATCTACGGTATCGCCCTGGAGCAACACCCTGTCGCCAGCTACTACCGCAACACCATCATCCATTTTTTCGTTAACAAGGCCATCATCGAGCTGGCGCTGGTGAAAGCCAGTGAAACAAAGGGTGTGGAAGCACTGGATGCTTTCTGGGCCGAGGTCGAATATTTGCGCGACTTATTCAAGTTTGAGTTTTTCTATGCGCCCAGCGAAGAGTTTCAGCAAGAAATTGGAAACGACCTGGATCGTTACGACCGTAATTGGCACGCTCTCATGAGTCAGGGATCGGTGGGCGCATTGCAACTATTGAACTCAATGTCTCCTCTGGTTTCTCATGCCACATTGCTCACTTATGCGGAGGCCTACTCCATTGTCGTAGACCTGGTGGCTAGAATGGACGCCGGTGAAACACTTAAAAAAGACGCCTGTGTTGCCGACGCTCTGCGCCTTGGCCATCAGGCATACCTGCAACGTAGAATCAGCAGTGAATCATCTATTGGCAAGTTATTGTTTGTAAACGGATTCAAAATGCTGCAGCACCGCAAACTCACCGAGGGCGGTGATGAAGCGGTTGCCAACGCGCGAAAAGATATGGCGCGCGAAATGCGTGAATTATTACGCCGCGTGGATATTATCCGCGCTCTGGCGGCAGCCAGCCGCAGCATAACCAACGCATAATAAAAAACAGGAACTGTACATGTCCGCAATAAAATCGAGTTTGAAAGTCAGCCTGATGGGCGGTGGCTCCTGGGGCACCACGGTGGCGTCTCTGGTAAGCCGCAATGCACCCGTCACTCTGTGGGCACGAAACCCCAAAACCGTGGCTGAGATCAATGAAAAGCACAGTAATGAAACCTATCTGCCTGGCGCCAGGCTACCCGATAAACTGATTGCTACAAACAGTATCAGCGAAGCTGCCTCCGCCGCCGACGTCATTATAATGGGCATTCCCTCACACAATTTTCGCACCGTGCTGGAAGAGGTCAAACTTCATATCCGCCCCTGGGTACCCATCATCACTCTCACTAAGGGGCTGGAGCTTAAATCGGGTATGCGTATGACCGAAGTCATTAATGAGGTTTTACCCGGCCATCCGGCGGGCGTACTAACCGGGCCAAACCTGGCCAGAGAAATTATGGCAGGTCAGGCCGCCGCCAGTGTCATCGCCATGGAAGACCCAATTATCATGAAGGAGCTACAAACTCTGTTTAACAGTGGCTTGTTTCGCGTGTACACCAACGACGACATCATCGGCTGTGAGCTGGGCGGTGTGCTAAAGAATATTATCGCTATTGCCGTGGGCATGGGCGATGGCCAGGGTGCTGGCGACAATACGCGCTCTGCGCTTATCACCCGAGGCCTGGCCGAGGTCACACGACTGGGAGTGGCCATGGGTGGCCGAGCGGAAACTTTCGCAGGACTCGCCGGCATGGGTGACATGATTGCCACATGCACCAGTGACCAGAGTCGCAACCGCCACGTGGGTGTAGAGCTGGGTAAAGGGCGCCAGATGAAAGAGATAATCGATGAGATGCACATGGTGGCCGAGGGGGCGAAAAGCGCACCGGCGGTTATTGCACTGGCAAAAAAATACAATGTCGAAATGCCCATCGCCCAGGATGTGCACCGTGTGGTATCGGGCGAATCTTCAGCCCTGCGCGCCTTCAAGGGTCTGTTACGCGTAGCAGCCGGAGCGGAACATGAACCAGGATAGTCGAGCGCAGAGACAGTCCATTCACAGCTTATATAGCCTCGTCTGTGTATTGACACTTTTTTTCGTCGCAATATTTAATGTCAGCGCCGCAACCACCGAGTCCCATTTTTCCAAGCTCAGCGGCGAGCCAAAACTACGCTCAGCGTCTGCTTTGATTACTGACTCCAGTGGCGAGATCATCTACAGCAAAGACGTGGATACAGTGCGGCCCATCGCCTCCCTCACCAAATTGATGACCGCCATGGTAATCCTCGACAGTGGGCTTAGCCTGGATGAAAAAATTACTATCACCAAGGAAGATCGCGACCTTGTGCGGCTCACCGGTTCTCGTCTGGAATATGGCGCTACACTGTCGCGTCGAGAAATGCTGCAACTAGCTCTCATGTCTTCTGAAAACAGAGCGGCCACCGCTTTAGGACGCACCTACCCCGGCGGTATGAACAAATTTGTGGCTGCCATGAATATCAAGGCAGGCTCACTGGGCATGTCCGACAGCCAATTTTCTGACCCGGCGGGTTTGCATACAAACAACCAAGCCACAGCAAGCGATGTGTCGAAAATGGTAGCAGCAGCCCGCAGCTATTCCCTGATTACACAAGCCACCACCACAACCCGCAAAGAGGTTCACCCGTATTCCAAGCGCGGCCCATTGCGCTATGGCAACACCAACCGCTTGCTAAAAAACAAGAGCTGGGACATCGCACTGAGTAAAACCGGCTACATTAACGAGGCCGGCCGCTGTCTGGTTATGAGCGCCAGTATTGATGGCGAAGAGGTTTCCATCATCTTGCTCAATTCTTTCGGCAAACTAACGCCCTTCGGAGATTCGAACCGACTGCGCAAATGGATGCTGGCCAACAGCTAAACCCGACTAACGCGACAATCGAATAGGCAAAATACTTGAATCAATCATCACCCAGTGTTTTACAACGCACCCTGCAACGCGCCTGTGACATAGAGGCCTCAGAAGTGCGGGTCACTCTGTCTTCTTTTTTATTCGTGCTTATTCTTATGGCCGCTTACTATATTCTGCGGCCAGTGCGCGACGCCATGGCCAGCGACTGGAGCGATGCGGAAGTCAGCTGGTTGTGGACCTTCACTTTTTTCTTCAGTGCAATCGCGGTGTCACTGTATGGCGCGGCGGTTGCGCGGGTCAGGTTTGTGCGCCTGGTGCCGTCGGTGTATGGGTTTTTTGCGCTCAGCTTTGTACTGTTTTATGTGGGCACACAGACTTTGGCCGACAGAATCCTACTGGATAAATCCTTCTACGTATGGATCAGTGTTTTCAGTTTGTTCCATATCTCGGTGTTCTGGAGTTTCATGGCAGATTTATTCTCCCGCCCCCAGGCAACGCGATTGTTCGGGTTTATCGGTGCAGGTGCCAGCGTTGGCGCCATTGTTGGTCCCGCTATTGCGGCGGGCCTTGCAAAGAACATTGGCACAGACCAGCTTCTACTCCTTGCCAGTGTGTTGCTGATCATCACCATCCCAAATATTCTGTTGCTGCAACGCCTCAAAACTAGAAGCGATCATAACGGTGGCAACGCCATAGGCGGCAACCCATTCGCCGGCTACAGCGAATTTATTAAAAGTCCTTTTTTGCTGGGCATTGGGGTTTTTATTCTGCTGTACACCTCTATCGGCTCATTTGTATATTTTGAACTGAAGAACTTACTGGCAGACTACGACAGAGAAACGCGATCGCAAATATGGGCGACCATGGATCTGGTAGTAAACAGCATGACCATGATTATTGCCGCCTTCGCCACAGGCAGAATTGCCAAACGTATGGGCCTGCCCTTCACCCTGGCATCAGTTCCAATGCTAATTGCTGGCGGACTAATCACTCTGGCAGCTGCGCCGACCGTCGGCGTTGTTATTGCCATTCAGATCATCCGTCGCGCGGGAAATTACGCCATTACGCGGCCAGCCAGAGAAATGCTGTTCACCGCTGTCGACCGTGAAACTCGCTTCAAGGCAAAGCCGGTGATTGATATTGTTATTTACCGCGGCGGTGACATGCTAAACGCCTGGGCTTTTACCGCTTTAACACACGGTCTGGGTCTGGGCCTCGCTGCGGTAGCCGGAGTTGGCGCTGGCATAGCGTGCCTTTGGGCTGGCACCGGAATTTATCTGGGGCGGCATTTTCATGCCACAAAAATCCAACAGGAGACCGACACAACCACCGATTTGTAGGCCCAAACAGCTCAAGAGATATAAATAATTGAGCCAGAGCTCACTCCTTACCCCGCCGCACCCAGCAATAATTCCCCTACTGCGCATAATGACTATACTCAAGACACTCAGAATCTGAAGGTAATTGACTATGGCAACGGCGGCAGAATACGGATTGGGACCCAACACCTTTCCACGGGGTTGGTTTGTGGTAGCTGAGAGTAAAGAGCTGGACGATGGGCCCATGGCGGTTCGCTTTTTTGGCCAGGATTTGGCCCTCTACCGCGCGCAAGATGGTACCCCTGTGATGCTTGACGCCTATTGCGCACATATGGGCACACATATCACCGCTAGCACCAGCACCATGCTGGTGAAAAATGGCCAACAGATTGAGGGCAGTTCCATTCGATGTCCCTATCACGGCTGGCGTTACAGCGCCGAAGGACATGTAGACGACATCCCCTACGCCGAAGGCCCCTACCCTAAATCTGCTTCCATTCGCTCCTACCCGGTCAAAGACAATATGGGCTGCGTAATGGCATGGTATGACCCGGACGGGTTGGAACCCGAGTACGATGCACCCTACCTACCCGAATGGGATGACCGTCAATGGGTGCGCTGGGAGCTGGACCACTTGGGGGAGCTGCCCGTGCACCCGCAGGAAATTCTCGACAACATGGCTGACGTACAGCACTTGGGGCCCACCCATGGTGCTCCCAGCGAGTATTTCGAGAATGAGTTCAAGGACCATATTTGTATCCAGCGCCAAGGCGGCGAGATGCAGCTTTACAACACCTATCTATACACGTCTACCTGGTACACGGGTCCCGGCATCCTGCTGTCCAAGCAGGTGTTCGCCGGCAACACCATGTACGAACTGATTGCCAACACACCCGTGGATGACGGCGTAAGCAAAATCTGGCACGGTGTTTTGTTCTATGGCAGCACAGATATTGCCACCGAAGAAGACAAAGCCGCTGCCAAGGAAGCACAGGCAGGTGCTCTGGTGGCTTTTGGCGCCGACTTTAATGTGTGGGCGAACAAGCGTCCCGCACTTAAGATTATGCAGCTCAAGACCGATGGACCATTCAAAACTGTGCGTAAGTGGTATTCGCAGTTTTATGCCGCAACCGAAGATGTGCCCGCAATTCGCAACGAATTAAACGGCATCGTTCATACCATCAACATGGCGACACCGGCAGAGTCCAATCACAATATTGACGAGGGTCTTCCTTTTTGAAGGTTATGCAGGCGGCTAGTGGCGTAACAACTAAAAAGTATCTATGATCAACGGACGCTCAGAAATTAAAATAGTATATTTCTAAAAGGAGGTTGCATTGGAAATCGCCGTAATCGTTCTACTGGCCATTGTGGCGGTGGTTTTTCTACTTAAGATGCGCTCTAGCCCCAAGAAGAACACCAGGGTCAGAGCGCGCAAAAAGAAATCCAAAAAAGTGTCTGTTGCAGGCAGAGATAAGCTAGCCAACGCTAATCACTTCCCCTCTGTATCTATCCAGTTCGGCGCCAGCGCATGCCCGGCAGTTAAAGCTCTCACCGGAAAACGCTTTTTGGCTAACGAAGCCCCTACTGTGCCACTGGAAAACTGCAACTCGGCTAGCTGTACCTGTAAATATGTGCATCACGAGATCCGGCGCGAGCAGGATAAAGATAGACGTGCCACCAGTTCATTGCGCACAACGCTACACGAAACCAGTGGGAAACCCGAACGACGACACGGCGGCAAAAGTCGCCGCTCGAGTCCGAAATAGCGCCCGAAAAGCCGCTCGCTACCATCGCCAATGACCAATTCCTGACAGCCTATAGACCCGCTAACCAACCGGAATAGAAAAAAGAACAATAGCAAGCAATAGCCCGGCAAGTATTGAAAACCACAATTTGAGCCATATCGCACCGTGCATTCCCGCCGGCACGGTCTGCACCGCCACTACAGCCTGCGCAAAGTAATACGCCGCAAATGCCCTGGAGGCCAAAGTGACAATCTCGAAGACATTGGTCGCCCAGATAATCGCGATGGCCAAGGCAGCAACGAGCAGGTAGGCGCGACTGGCTGGAAACCGACCTCGACTCTCTTCTTCGGCCAATCCTCCCGCTGCCAGCGTATCGGCAATAGAAGCGCTAAACTGGCTCATCACGGCCGCGATAACCAACATGGGAGGCAGCACCAGTGCCACCACCCCGGCTATGTGAATGATTTCGGTCTCATCGGGCAATGTACCGTGCATGGCCGGCAACACAGGCATGATGAGATAAACAAAACCCAGGTAAATGCAGGTGGACAGTATCTGCGCTGCGCGCATGCTCCACACCCGCATGCCGGTAGTGTATTCACTGCCCAAATAGCGGGAGGTTTCGAAGCCCTGCACCACCAACAACATGCCACCTAACATGCGTAATTGATCCAACGCACTGTAGCCTTCCACGCCGCTAACAGCAGAAGTAAAGCCACTGTTCAGGTCATGGGCCAACAGCCCCACCAACAGGGCGCCTATAATCGCCAGTTTTATTCCGACAGAATACGCTTCCAGGTGCTCAAGGCTTTTAAGTCCTCTGCGCCATCCGTAAATTCCAATAAACAATAAAATAGCCGTGGTAAGCCACTGCGCAGGGTAAGGTGAAGCCAGCTCGAAGTGATCGAGGACAAAGGAAGCCAGCAGGCGTAAATAGAAAGCGATGGAAACAACATAGGCAATACTGAGCATGACATTGGAAAACCTCTCGGTGGCAGCCAGAGCAGGCCTTCCCCCAACAGCCAACGGAGGCTCAGCATGTCGAATATTGAAACGTATGATTCCACCGACGCTATAGGCGAGCAACAGGATCAACAGCATCGCTCCCAGCGCTTGCTCTCCCGCGATGGCCCCCAACAGGGGAGCGATAATTAAAAAACCGCTGCCAATAATAGAAGCAAGCGGTGTGATGGTGGCTCGCCAGAAAGGCCGCTCAAGCAAGGTGGGCTGCAAAAGAAGCACTGCGAAGACAACGGCAATTAAAACCAAGATCCAATTCATGCCGCGCATTGTACCCGAAACAGTAAGCGCAACGACTCACCTTCCATAGAGACAACATTCGCATGTTTCAGTTAGACTGCAGCCCATGAAAAAATTACTTATAGCACTTCTTCTACTACCCAATCTCATCGCCTGCACCACCAGTCCTACTGGCCGCAGTCAACTAATGCTGATTTCACCTGAGTCTGCCATCGTAGAGTCGCGCAAGGCCTACTTGAGTACAGTGAGCGACCTGGGCAACGAGAACAAACTGATCAACGACCCAATTCTTATGGATAAGGTGCAAGTGATTACTGGCAGGCTGGTGACCGTAGCCATTGCCCTCTACCCCCAGTCGGCAAAATGGGAGTGGAGCGTGGCCATTATCGACGACCCGGAAACTGTCAATGCGTGGTGTATGGCCGGCGGCAGAATGGCGGTCTACACCGGCCTGTTCGAAAAACTCAAGCTCACCGATGCAGAATTTGCCCAGATTATGGGCCATGAGATTTCCCACGCACTGGCCAACCATACTGCCGAGCGCATGTCGCGGGCGATGGCTACTTCACTGGGCGTAGTGGCCATTGGCCTTATGTCTGACCACCCGGTGGCGACCATGGGGGGCGCTGCAATGGCGGCAAAAGTTGCACTCGAGCTGCCCAACAGTCGCACCGCGGAATCTGAAGCGGATCGCATTGGATTAGAGCTGGCCACTAGAGCGGGCTATGACCCCGACGCAGCGGTCACGCTGTGGCAGAAAATGGGCTCAATGGGCGGGTCCACACCACCCGAATTTTTGAGCACTCACCCGGCACCGAAAAACAGGGAATCTGCTCTGGCCGCCATGGCGCCCGAAATGCGCGCCCTCAACCCACAGGGAAAGCTGGCTGCTGTGCACCCCGTTACAATTGTGAAGTAAACATTCACAACGCTGGTCCGTGGCTTATTCGTTGAGCTATCGTGCCGTTGACTAGGACTCAAACAAACCATAACCCTTCAGCTGCGGTATCTTGTCACTCAGTTCATCTTCAAGCGCTTGGGCGTGCTGCATGTCATCGCACAGCTTTGATGCTGTCTTTTCCAGCTCACCGCCCATAGTCTTCAGCTCGTCACCCATACGGTCCATACGCTCACTGAATGCCTTCATGCTCTGCTCAAAGTCTTTATCCGAAGAGATCAGCACTTTGCCCAACTCTACAAACAATAAGCCCACTGACGACATGACAATGTCTTCCAGCTCTTCACTGAAGTCTTCATCGAAAGCGCCGTCTACATCATTGAGGGAATTAACGGCAATGGTATAAACACCATCATCGACGCTGCTGCTGCTCTCAAATTTCTCCCGGGCTCTGGCCAATGCCTGAGTCGATTTCTCAACCGCTGCGCTGTCGTCTCCAAAAGCCGCACTGAAAGCCACTTGTATAGCTTCCTCTGCTACGCTCAAGGCTTTGGAAACCAGATTTATCCACTGCGGCACCATGGCGGCCACTTCCCCAGCATAGGTCTGTGTCAGCTCTTTTTGCTGTTCGTTAAGATCTACCGGAACGCCTTTAACGGTCAGGTCTCCGCCCTGCTTGATTTCGTAGACAACGCCATCCTTGCCTGAAACTTCCAGGAACTGCGAGCTCACACGAATATCGTAGTTCAGGTCTATGCTGCAGTCATCAGACAAAGCCAGGGAGGAAAAGAAAATTCCGATAATCAGAATTGCCAGATGTTTCATGGTGAGCCTCTGTTTGCTGTTATCTGCAGTGATATACTAGCATATAACACCATATCACAAAGATCAATTGATTTTTCCTAAAAACCGGACACATTTGGCTGCACGTGGATCGCAGCCCACGCACTGTCATTACAATTATCCCTGGTGACGAAACAGCTCATCGTCATGAACCGATGCAAGAAGAGAGTACCTAAGCTAGCCAATCAGTTCGAGTGTAGGGGCTATTGAAATCGCGGCCTATAAGTCCGGAAGTCATTACCTAACAGGGTGATATAGTCATATATCTAGGTTTTCCGATCACTAGTCCATAACGGATACCATAATGAACCAAACTGTTCGAAGCGTCAGAATACTGGTAGTCCTGTTAACCCTAATTGCTTCAGTGCCAATGTCCCTGGCTGCACCTGAGGGTGGGCGAAAGCCCAATATTGTCCTGATTCTGATGGATAATTTTGGTTATGGGGAACCCGGCGTATATGGCGGCGGCGCTTTGCGCGGGGCGCCAACGCCCAGAATCGACAGCATTGCGGCTGAAGGATTCCAGCTTACCAATTTTAATGTTGAAGCAGAGTGCACACCATCTCGAACATCGCTGATGACCGGCCGCTATGGGATTCGTACCCGGCAACTCCCGGGGGACGTTCCACCCAGGGATATATGGGAGGGTATTAGCAGCTGGGAAATCACTCTGGCCGAAATGCTGACGGACGCCGGTTACGCGACGGGCATGTTTGGCAAATGGCATTTGGGCGACACCAAGGGTCGTTTCCCCACAGACCAGGGCTTCGATGAGTGGTATGGAATTCCCAATTCATCGGATCGAGCCTTCTGGCCCGACAGTGATAGCTACGATAAAGACTCAGGTGTCGCGTTCACTTACATCACCACGGCTAAGCGAGGCGAGACGCCCAAGCAGCACGAAGTCTATGACCGTGCCAAGCGGGCTACCATTGACCGGGAAATCACAACTCACGCCATCGATTTCATCAAGCGTCAGGCCGCTGCGAAGAAACCGTTTTTCGCCTATCTGCCCTATACGCAGACCCACGAACCGGTCGACGCGCACCCCGACTTCAAGGGTTCGACCGGAAACGGCAGTTTTGCCGACGTGCTGGCGCAGACGGACTCCTATGTGGGCGAGCTGCTGGATACAATTGACGAGCTGGGGCTGAAAGATAACACGATTTTTATCTTTACTTCGGACAATGGCCGCGAAGGCGTCAAAAGATCATTTGGATTCACCGGACCTTGGCGAGGCGCCATGTTTTCTCCCTACGAGGGCTCATTGCGTGTTCCTTTTCTGATTCGCTACCCGGGGAAAATTCCTCCCGGGCAGGTCTCAAATGACATTGTCCATGTGATAGATGTGTTTCCCACACTGGCAAATTTTGTTGGTGGCCAAGTCCCGCAAGATAGAATTCTCGATGGCGTTGATCAAGCCGACTTCTTCACCGGGCAGTCAGAAAAATCCGCGCGAGAGTCCATGGTCATCTACATCGGCAACGTACTTTTTGGTGTGAAGTGGCGCAATTGGAAATTGCTTATCAAGGAAATGGGCGCAGACTATGGGATCACGGACATAGCCTACCCATCAGTCTACAATCTGCTCATTGACCCCAAAGAAGAAGAGCCCGAGAAATTCTATCTCGATGACACCTGGGTAGACGGTCCTTTGTACCAGGTAATGGAAGAACACAAAGCGTCAATCGCAGCCGATCCTGGAGCCCCTTTCCCCTAAGCGTCAAACCAGTGACCATCAGGGTCATCTGGGTAGACGCCAAGATATTCACCGCATGTTTGATAGCCCATCAATCGACGAATATGCTCAGGATAGCTGTCGGCCACCTCTCTGGGGATCGTCAGGTATTGGTTTTCCTCCTGCCGTAACCAGCCCAGGCTATAGGTATTAATCAAACCAGAGCGCGGTAAATCCGATTTATTGGCACCGCCACCGTGAATAGTTGAGCCCAGATAAAAAAGCACGGACCCCTTTGTCATAACAGCTTGCTCGATGTCGTCCTCTCCTACACTCGACTCGTCCCGAAGATCCTGGCTTCCCGGTACGGTGCGTGTGGCTCCATTCTCCAAGGTAAAATCATCGAGCGCCCACATAGCCGCAATCTGAAATTCCACATTGGGAATTCGAATGGGATAAAAGTCGTCGTCTCGGTGTAATACCTGGTCTGCCTCGCCGGGATGAATTTCTATGGCGGTACAACTGCCTATTCGATAATTTGCACAGTGTGGCTTCAGCACGGCGCTGGCAACTTCCATCACTCGCGAATGGCCGATTAGCTCGGCAGAGGTGCGCGACAGCTCCAGCACCCCCGACAGGCGTAGGGTTTTGTAGCCATTGAAATCATTGGAAAAACGGTGACCTTGCTCATCAAAATGGGGCCGCAGTTCTGCAGCCACTTGATCAATCAACTCGTGACCTGCCTGGTTGGCCACTATAACGCCGCCGTCAGAGTTGAGAGCGCTGACAATACTCTCAGTATCTATTTCTTTGTCAAACGTCTGAATCATTACACTTCATGCTTTATGATGCGAAACCTGAAACTAGCTACAATGTTGCTCAATATCCAGACTGGGGTTCTAGTTCAGACGAAACCATGCCGCTTTGGTATTGGTGTAACTGAGCAAACTGTCGAAGCACTTATCCTTGGCGTTGCCAGACTGTTTATAGCCGCCAAAAGGCTGGGTCATATCACCCTCCTCAAAACTGTTCACCAGGAATGTGCCGCATTCAATCTCGCGGACAAAGCGCATGGCCCGGCGATAATTATCGGTCCAAACACTGCCTTGTAGCCCGTATATCGAATTGTTGGCAACCTTAATCGCTTCATCATCGCTGTGAACCTTTATGACCGCGACGACCGGACCAAAAGCCTCATTTTGAGCAATTGTGTCGTTCTCACTGACGCCCGTGATCATTGTCGGTAACACATAAGCCCCTTTCTCCAAAACACCGCCCGCAGCCTCGCCACCAAATTGAACCATGCCTCCTTCAGCTTGGGCCGTTTCTATCATGCTCAAAACCCGGGCCTGAGATTTATGATCGATCAATGGTCCCAGGTTAACCGCGGGGTCCAGGGGGTCGCCGCAGATATAGGCGTCTTTTCCCATGGCGATAAACTTTTCAACAAAGGCATCGTATATTTTCGAATGTACGATCAGGCGAGAGCCGGCGGAGCAAACCTGACCCATGTTGAAGAAAATGCCGTTGACAGCGGTTTCAACAGCACGGTCCAACAGTTCACCGTCAAGATCTTCACAGAAAATCTGTGGGCCTTTACCGCCACACTCCAGCGAAACCTTCTTCATATTGGATTCGCCGGAGTACACGTGCATCAGTTTACCGACCTCGGTTGAGCCGGTAAAGCTGATCTTGGACACATCCATATGACGCGCCAGAGCCTGGCCTGCCTGCTCGCCCATGCCGTTCACGACTTGCAGCGCACCCGGTGGACCTCCGGCTTCAACGAATAACTCAGCAGCCCGGTAGCAGCTCAGGGGCGTTTGTTCTGCAGGTTTTAAAATAGTTGAATTGCCCGCAGCCAATGACGGAGTAATTTTCCATAACGCCATGAGCAACGGGTAGTTCCAAGGAGAGATGCAGCCGACAACACCAATGGGCTCGCGCAGTACGGTGCTCATCACGTCATACTCGGTGGCCGTAATCGAACCGGTAACCTTGTCGATACATTCCGCAAAATATTGAATCGTTTCAATACACATGGGTATATCGGCGTCAAGCATATCGGCAATGGGCTTGCCCATGTCGACGGTATCCATCAGAGCCAGCTCAGCGCCGTTTTCTTCCATTAGCTGCGCCCATTTGTACATCACTGCCATGCGGTTTCGCGGCGCCATGCGCGACCACTCCCCCGACTTGAAGGACGCTTTGGCAATGGCAACGGCCTTGTCAATATCAGCCTGGGTTCCCGCGGCACAGATATTGATAACACTGCCGTCCACAGGGCAGATGTTTTCAAAGGTGCCACCTTCGATCGCGTCGACAAACTCGCCGCCAATGAACAACTTGGTTGCGGCCGTTTTTTTGAGTTCTGTGGCACGCTGTTGCCAGTCAGAATGGTTTAGTTTTGCAGCTTCTACCAAATTCATTATTGTTCTCCGAGAGCGTATCTATCTTACCAAACTCAACTATCCACGAAAAAAACGCGATCATATTTCGCCGGATTCGCGAGGTCTATCTCGCAGTCCATCTCGCGGGCATACTTGTGTCCAGCGTAAATGGCAGCGGCAATGATTGCAGGGGCCTCGGCATCACCGATACGTTTAACCGTTTTAGGGGCACCCTCCACTCCCGCTTCTATGGCTTCCTGCAAGCGGTAATAGAGTTCGTCCCGCGGCGTTCGGCATGTTACGAGCACCACGTTGTCGGCTGCCATTGTTTGTTGAACGCCAGTATAACCACAGCCTAACGTTGCCGTTTCGCCATCGAAGCCATCCAGTCCGTGGTTCAATATAATCTTGACCCCAATTTCTGCCAGGTGTTTGTGCACCCGGGGTTGATCGCCTGCGTTGGAACTCCAATTTGAAAGCATCGCATAGGGGGTAACGTAGATGACCTCGTTGCCGTTTTGAATCAGCTTTTCAGCAATCACGCCCGCCAAATAAAACCCGTCATCATCAAACACAACGGCGGTGCCACTGGGTAGTCTTCCCGCCATAATGTCGTCTGGCGTAAAGGTCTTCTCCTGCGGAGGCAGCGGGTCCATAGGGCGGGTATGGTAAACGCCGTAGCCGTCGCGGCGCCATGTTGCCCCGGTGGCGATGGCAACATGGTCGGCGCCAACAGCCAGGATATCTTCCAGGCCCAGATCACTCTCGCGGAAAATCTCCACATTGTGCAACTTGTCCAACTGGCCTACCCGATAATCGCGTACGCGTGCCCATTCTGCCAGTCCCGGAAGCTTGCTTTCAGCGGATACTCGCCCGCCCAACTCACGAGTGGCTTCTGCCAACATCACCGCATATCCGCGTTGGCCCAGCGCTCGCGCCGCCTCTAATCCAGTAGGGCCGGCACCAACGATCAGCACACTATCGTTGGAACCCTTAGCGTCGATATTTTCCGGATGCCAGCCGCGACGCCACTCCTCACCCATTGCGGGGTTCTGCGTACACCGCAGTGGGTAATGTTTACTGTCACCGGTATAGCAGATATTGCAGCCGATACATTCGCGGATATCTTCAGGCCTGCCCTGCTCGATCTTTTGCGGCAGGAACGGATCGGCTATGGAGGGTCTTGCTGCGCCGATGAAGTCAACAATGCCACGCTTGATTTGGCTGACCATGGTATCGGGTGAGGTGAAGCGCCCTACCGTCACCACCGGCTTACTGGTTTTTGCTTTCACCGTTGACATATAGTCTTCCAGCGCACCTTCCTTAGTGAAGCGTGATGTACCCATTTCCAGGGAATAGTCCCATATATTGATATCCCAAAGGTCAGGTAACTCAGCTAGTGCCTCGAAGATTTCCATCCGGTCACCGTGAACAGGTGTGCCATCGGGTCCGCCGCCATCATCAACGGAGTAACGCACGGCTACCGCACACGTATCGCCCACGGCTTCCTTGGTATCCTCGATAAGCTCGCGCAAAAGGCGCATCCGATTTTCCTGACTGCCACCGTATTCGTCGGTCCTGGTGTTGAGCTCGGGATTGAGGAAGTTGTCAATCAGGTAGTGGTGCGTCGCATACACGTAGACGATATCAAAGCCCGCTTCTTTAGCCCGCAGCGCTGCGTCGCGGTGCCAGCAGCGCAGCTGTTGGATGTCGGATTTGTCCATCGCGCGAGATTGGTAGGGGTCGCCCACGTAGTTTGGCATTGAAGCGACGTCCATGGGAACCTCGCGCGTGTACAGGTTAGATGTTCGACTGCCGCCAATCCACAGTTCAACCCCGGCCAGTGCACCGTGCTCATGACATTTATCAGTCATTAATCGATGGGCCTTTACATCGCCGCTGTCCCACAAAGAGTGGCTGGGAGTGGGGAGGTCGTCTGTCGACGGGTGGATGGAACAGTATTCAGTACACACCACCCCCCAGCCTCCCTCGGCTTTAGTGGCGCGCATATCCGCCACCATACGCGGGCGGAGCCAGCCCATGCCCGTGCAATGCGGCACCTGGTAAAAGCGATTTTTGGCCGTTACGGGGCCAATTTTAATGGGTTCAAATAGTATGTCGTAACGCGGGTCGCGGTTTGTCATTGAAAGTAGCTACTTGGGCTTGAAGTATGGGGAATACCGTACGTTTCTTTAGTCAGACACTAAAGGTTTTGTACTTATTATTCGTCCTAGCCTATCGGCATCAAATTCAGCCAAATATTCGCGCTTATTTTATTTAAAAATAACGGTCTTGTTGCCATCGAGGAATACCCGCTGCTGTATCTGCAATTTGACGGCTTGTGCCAGGGCCTGTGTCTCGGTATCGCGGCCGACCGCTACCAGTGCGTTGGGGCCATAAGTGTGGTCCACATGCTGAACAGACTGCGCGATGATCGGTCCTTCATCCAGGTCCGACGTAACGTAGTGCGCCGTCGCACCGATCAGTTTAACACCACGCGTATGCGCCTGATGGTAGGGCTTGGCACCCTTAAAACCTGGGAGGAAGGAGTGATGAATATTGATAGCTGAGCCCTGCAGTTCTTTACACAAGCTGTCTGACAGAATTTGCATATAACGCGCCAGGACTACCAGTTCGGTATGGGTTTCCTTGATCACTTCCAGCAGCGCGCCCTCCTGCTCGCGTTTGTTCTCTTTGGTCACTGGCAGGTAGATGAATCGGATACCCTCGCGCTCTGCCATCGGACGCAAGTCCAGGTGATTGGAGACAATTGCTACGATCTCCATGTTCAACTCACCTTTACGCATGCGATACAGCAAATCGGACAGGCAGTGGTCAAACTTGCTTACCATGATCAGTACTTTTGTTGGCTTGGCTCCCTCATAAAACTGCCATTGCATATTGAACTGCTCTGCTACCTCCGGGAATTCCTCACGAAGATCACTCAGAAGGCTCTCTCCCGTCTCGATATGACCAACCGCACGCATGAAGAAGTGGCCGGTATCCTCGTCATCGAACTGTGCCAGCTCACTGAGATAGCAGCCTCGCTCCGACAGAAATGCGGTGACTGCAGCGACAATACCGCTGCAAGCCTCACAAGTGGTCTTAAGAATAAACTGCTCTGTCTTCGAGTTTTCAGTCAACATAGTAAGCGCTCTTTAAATTTGCGTTGTAGAAAAGATCTGTTCCAGGGTAAAGGCAGCTGTCGCTCTCATGACTTCACTCTCTCGCTCTTGGGGTCGTACAAAGGGCGCAGGGATGCTGTCGCGGGATAACACCTCCCCGCCACTTCAATTTCGTAGCGTCCAGAGTTCACAAACTCAGCCGTAATTTTTTCCGTATGCGAAATGTAGCCCAGCGCTACGGAGCCACCCAGAGTGTGCCCGTACATGGCTGACGTGGTATACCCAAGCATTTCGCCATCACGATAGATAGGTTCGTCGTGATACAGCAACACTTCGGGATCTTGCATAAGGAACTGAACCAGCCGTCGCTTGACTCCTTCTTCTTTCTGCTCGAGAAGGGCCTCCTTTCCGATAAACCCCCCACTCTTGTCGAAATCACAGGCGAATCCGAGACCGGCGTTTAAGGGAGAATCATCCGATCCAACATCGTGGCCATATTCTCGATAGGCCTTCTCCATCCTCAGGGACTGAAGTGCGTGATATCCGCAGTGCCTAAGCCCAAATTTCTCACCATTGTCGACTAGAGTATCGTAAACATTTTGAGCGAAGTCGCTTGGGACATAGAGTTCCCAGCCGAGCTCACCCATGTAGGTCAATCGCAGCGCATCCACTGTTGCATAACCAATCTCTATCTTTTGCATGGTCGCAAAAGGGAAGGCTTCGTTGCTCATATCAGATGACGTTAACTGCGATAACATCTCTCTCGAGCGCGGACCTTGCACGTTAATTGTCGCTAAACCCGGTGTGACATCAGTTATCGTAACGAAAGCATCTTTTGGCGTATTTCGTTTAAGCCACGTTTCCACATGAACATGAGTTGCCCCAGCGGTGACAACCAGATATTCGTTTTGCCCCATGCGAGTCACCGTAAGGTCGGCTTCTATTGTGCCTCTGGGATTAAGCCACTGTGTATAAACTGCCTTACCAACCGGAACGGAGACATTGTTCGCACAAACTCGATTTAGTGTGGATTGCGCATCCCGCCCTTGAACGAGCAATTTTGAAAAAGAACTTTGATCAAAAATCCCAACGCCCTCTCGTACCGCATTATGCTCAGCTGCGCTGCACTCAAACCAGTTTTGACGACCATACGAATACTGATATTCAGGCACCAACCCTTTGGGCGCATACCAATTAGCCCGCTCCCAACCAGCGACCTCTCCGAAGCACGCGCCTTCTTTTGCTAAGCGGTCATGCAGAACAGACTTTCGCACACCTCTAGCGGTTTCCATTTGCTTGTACGGCCAGTGCATATCATATAGAGCACCCAATACTTCGGTGGTTCTATCGTGCAAATATTTCGAATTGTTCTGGAATGGCATCATTCGGTTTATCTCTACATCCCAGAGGTCCATTGGACTGTGGCCATCAACAATCCAGTCAGCCAGAACTTTTCCAGCGCCGCCAGCAGACTGTATACCCACGGAGTTGAACCCAGCTGCAACAAATAGACCTTTGACATCAGGCGACTCACCCAAAAGATACCGATCATCTGGGGTAAAACTTTCCGGACCATTGAACAGCAGCTGTATACCCGTATCAGCCAGAGCGGGGAGGCGTTTCATTGCACTTTCGATGTAAGGAATCATTCGATCCCAATCAGCCGGTAAGTCGTCAAAGCAGAACTGTTCTGGAATACCATTCATACCCCAGGGAATTGCATTGGGTTCAAAAAACCCCAGCAACAGTTTACCCGCATCCTCCTTGAAATAGGAAAAACGGTCTTGATCTCTCATCACGGGGAGATTGTTGTGCAGTCCCTCCATTGGCTCAGTAACAAGATAGTAGTGCTCCGCCGCATGCAAGGGTATGTTTGCTCCGCATGTTTTGCCAATTTCACGCCCCCACATTCCGGCACAATTGACCACATAGTCCGCGCTAATACTTCCACGATCAGTTTCAACGCCAACGGCTGTTCCATTCTCCATGACGATGGAATTCACTTTAGTATTTTCGAATATTACTGCGCCGCCCAAGCGCGCACCTTTGGCCAGTGCTTGAGTAGTATCCGTAGGATTAGTCTGCCCGTCTTTCGGTAAATGAACGGCGCCGATCACATCCGAAAAATCCATCAACGGCCACATTTCCGCGGCTTGATCAGGAGAAATTTCAGCGACATCGACGCCAAAACATCGTGCCATGGAAGCCTGCCGTTTTAATTCTTCAAAACGCTCTACGGTAGTAGCAAGGGATATTGACCCACGTTGCTTAAACCCGGTTTCAAGTCCCGTCGTCTCGGCCAATGTTGCGTAGAGTTCAGACGTGTATTTGGCAAGCTGGGTAAGATTTTTTGTCGCTCTTAATTGGCCCACTAGCCCCGCTGCGTGCCACGTAGTTCCACAAGTGAGCTGCTTTCGCTCGAGCAGCACCACATCGGTGCAACCACGTTTCGTCAGGTGATAGGCAACCGACGTACCAATAATACCGCCGCCTATAATGACTACACTCGCCTTTTTTGGTAATTGTCTTTCCACTTCAGAATTAACTCCTATAGATACTTCTTTAAAAAATCGCGCAAAACACCTTGCGCCTGTTCGAATACGGTTGTGGGTAATAATCTAATGAACCATTGAATTACTCCGCGGACGCGCTCTGACCCTGATAATGCTTTAATACTTTTTGGGCAGCGCGCCGGCCCGAGCGATATGCGCCCTGGGTCGTTGCAGGGTAGCGGGTATCTGTAGCCTCTCCGGCGAACATCAGTTTGTCAGCGACGGCTTGAGCCAGATGCTTGCGTTGTGAAGATTTGGCGCCAACGCGCAAGAAGGAGTAGGAGCCCCGGGACCAGGGATCGCTACCCCAGCGCGTCATGTAATAGGCGCTGGGCTCGGGTATATCGGCGCCGTAGATCGTCTTCAAGACTGCCATGGCATCCGCGACAGTTTCCTCATCCGTTAACGCTTCAACATGACGCGCAGCGTCCGCCGCACAAAACCCGAGCAGAATAGGTTCACCGGTCACGCCGGCATAGTTGTACCAGGATACCCAGCGTCCCCTTTGTGAGTGGGCATATGACACAACATCGAGTCCCGTATCCCAAAAAACACGCGAAAACTTGAGGTAGAGCTTATTACTAAGCCCCATACCGAGATCATTGATTGCGGCTTTTTTTCTGGCATCAAGGGGCGGCGTAAACGCGATATTGCCCTGCTTGAGAACCCCAAGAGGGACAGTCACGATGACGCGACCGGCCTCGAATCGATCACTTTTGGTACTGACAAAAATTCGGCGACCACCGTAGTCGATCGCATAGACTTCCTGATTTAACCGCAGATTGACCTGATCAGCCATAGGTTGGACAAGAGCCGTGTAACTTTCGCACAGAATGGCGTCAGCCCCGCGCATATCTCTACCCTCCTCCAGCGCCAGCGCAGCCAGTTCGCTGATATCCGCGGCATACTCCTCCTCTATTACTGTCGCAATGGTCAGGGTTCGTGTTGACTCGGGAATACGAGAGTGTAGCGCGGGTGCAAGTCGGGACAACCTATCAGCAATCGAGTGCCTGCGCTTCGCGCCACGGCCCAACGTGTACAGTGCCTTTTCAAATTTCTCCAGTATTGCCACCGGCGTGCTATCAGCAACCCCCTGCTGATCGTACAAGCCGAGATGGTCGTAATTTGTTTTTACCATTGCCAGGCTTTGGCGCAAACCATGGTCATACAAGGGGTGATCCCTGATCCCGTGCAACCAGCTGGCGCCTATATCGACCGGGGGGCCCAATACGGTAGTTGAGCGTGTTCTGCCGCCGGCCTCATCGCGCGCCTCCAGCACCACTACATTCAGGCCCGCGTTCTGCAACTTATGCGCCGCTGCAAGCCCTGCCAGTCCGGCGCCTATGACTATGACATCCCAGTACAATTGCATGCATCAAATTCCCGGATCGTCGTCCCTAAGCCTCGCATAGCAATTAAAAAAGTTGAGTCTTGGCTATACACCGCGGCTAAAGCTCGTGCTCAGTGCACTCAATATCTGCATAGGCAGTAAACGTCCAGCGGTCATTGCGCAGATCGGCGAGATACCAACCGCAAGATGCTTCTTCCTCGGCATTGACATAGCGATCAAGCCAGCGAGCTTTGAAGCTTGCAGTGGTAGCGTTGATTCTGTCAGTCTGCACTGTGACAAGGCTCGCATTCAGCCATCCGTCAGCCAACCACTCCTGCATGGGTGCACCCAACCACTCGCGAGCCGCTGTTGTGGTCACCGTACCGTCAGAACTGTGCTCGACAACAACGTCATTGTAGTGGGTCAGCATCGCGTCAATATTTCCGCCCGGTTTGTCCTCCCAAAGCGCGGCATAATCCTTGACGTACCAGGTTTCGGGGTCGGTACTGTAGGATTCCCCGAGCACAGGAAGACAGACAGTCCATATCAAAAACGCAGACAATCCAAACTTCATAGCGACCTCCATCTCAAACAGCAAGACAATGAATGATACCGGGAAAAAACACAGATCGTGAGCTTTATCAGCGACCCCAACATGTTTAAGGAGTTCTCCGCCGGCGTCTACCGACCCTGTAGGGCTGCAAAAGGCTATTTGAAGCTATAGCCATCGCTGACTCGATGGCGATCGCTTGATAAAATCCGATACAGCATTGGGGTAAGCGCTTAGCCAATCGATAGCTTGAACCAAAACTATTGTGTTCGTCTACATTCCCTGCCTATCGGATCGCAAGACATCTTGATTTTACAGCGATAGAGTCGAGGCTTTATTACGGAATGCATCCCTTGGCATCATCACCCTCGCATCAACTATACCAACCTACACAATTTGACGATTGGCGCTCTATCACTGTTGCTATTTATATGGCGCTAGTGGGTTATGGCGTGATGGTCGGGATCCCGGTCATCAGCACGGCCTGGGTGTCGCTGCTGGGTTTCAGCGAAGTTCAAATCGGACGAGTAGCAGGAGCAGATCTGGGTGGTTTCTCTGCCGGAGCGGTGCTGGTGTCTCGCTACGTTGCGCGAGTAAATCGGCGCTACCTTGTGTTGGCAGCGGCCGCTGTCGCCGTCACCGCCAATGGCCTGTGTATGGTCTTTCAAACGTATGAGCAGACTCTGGTTTTGCGCATTATCGCTGGTATTGGCAGTGGGGCCTACACCGCGGTGGCAGTTGCCACCCTCGCAGGCACCGCTAAACCCGCCCGCGCCTTCAACATTCTGCTGTTCTCCTTCGCTTTCTCTCAAGGCGGTGCGCTGTATCTTCTGCCTAAACTGTCAATGAACGAAATCTACCTATTATTCATCGTTACCTATATTTTAGGGCTGCTAGCCATTCGATGGCTGCCTGCCCACCCGATTGAAAAGCGTCTTGCAGCAACCGACGATAACATCGAAGTACAGCATGAAATTGATTCCGGGCACGGGCATATCCCAGTACCGAAAGCGGTACCCTGGTTGGTATTGGCGGCGGTCCTGTTCACCTATCTAAACATTGGCGCCTATTGGACCTACATTGAATTGGCCAGCGCAGCTTCTGATGCCGATCCGGAGTGGGTTGGCAAGTTGCTGGTTTACACTTCAGTCTTTTCAGTGGTGGGCTGCGCGTGCGCCACACTGATCAGTAATCGGTTTGGCTTGGCTCGCCCACTGATGGTCACGCTACTGGCACAGGCGATTATTGTCGGCATGCTCGCCGGCGGCATTAACAACATCAATGTCATGATCAGTATGTTTGCATTCAATTTTTGTTGGATCTTCGTCGATGTTTACCAGTCGGCAACCATTGCCAATCTTGACAGTACTGGCCGTTTTGCGGCGCTAATGCCCGGCGCACAGGGCCTGGGACAAATTCTCGGCCCCAATCTGGCCGCCACCATTTTGGCCATGGGAATGGGTTATAGCTATCTATTTATACTCTGTGCAATCTCGTCACTCATCGCGCTGGCCATCTGGCTCTTTATGTATCTGCGACTGAGAAAACAGTTCCCAGCGTTGGCAGACGCTTCATGAACACACACGTACGAGGACACTAAACATGGCATATAACGACAAGGACCTCGGTCTCAAATGCGCCATCACACGCAGAGACTTGATTACTGGACTGGGCGCTGTGGCCGGGGCAGCGATGTTGCCTGGAAAAGCCCTCGCGGATGCTGTTTTAGCCGCAGAAGTTGCTCAATCGCCCTATCCACCGGCGTTAACCGGGTTGAGGGGCAATCACAATGGCTCTTGGGAGGTTGCGCATGCCGTTGCTAGAGAAGGGCGAACAAACTGGGGGAGCCTGAGCCAGAAAGACGACACTCAATACGACCTGGTTATTGTCGGCGCCGGTATTAGCGGTTTGTCGGCCGCGCACTTCTGGCTGAAATCCCAGCCCGATGCAAAAATTCTGATCATCGATAATCACGATGACTTTGGCGGTCATGCCAAACGCAATGAATTTGACACTGCCAACGGTAAGTTAATGAGTTACGGCGGCAGCCAAACATTACAGGAACCCTCGTCGTATCCCCCTGCGGCCAAAGAACTGCTGAACGATTTACAAATTGAACTGGGCCAGTTTGATACGGCCTACGATCAGGACTTCTATCGCCGCAATGGTTTGGCTTCAGGTATTTTCTTTGACAAGGAGAACTGGGGTACTAACAAAATGGTCCAGTGTGAGTTGGGGACTATGTACGATGACTACCTGTCGCTAGCGCCCTCCTCTTTATCGATGGCTGAGTCGATAGCCCAAATGCCTATGCCGGAAAATGCAAGAAGACAGCTGTCTGCAATATTCGACGTAAAGAGCACGCTGATACCAGGTGGCTCTGAGGCTGCGCGCCTCGAATACCTTTCCTCAATCACCTATCGCACGTTTTTAATCAAACATATGGGTATCACCGAACCAGCCATCTTCAACTTACTACAAAACTTGGCAACCGATACAGGTGTGGGCATCGATACTGCCTCAGCTGAGTCGGCAATATTATACGCTGGACTGCCTGGACTCGCCGCAACAGGTATCAACTGGGAAAGCGCTGAGCCCTATATCCATCACTTCCCCGACGGCAACGCCTCGGTAGCCAGATTATTGGTGCGCAAAATGATACCCAACGTCGCGCCGGGATCAACGATGGACGATATTGTATTGTCCCGGTTCAACTATGACGCATTAGACAGCTCTGAAAACCCGGTGCGTTTGAGACTGAACAGCACCGTTACAGCGGTGAGCCAGGACAATGGCGATCGGGTTAACATTAGCTATGTGCGCGGCGGCACCGCACACCAAGTTCGAGCGCGGCACTGCATATTGGCCTGCTACAACGCCGTGATTCCCTCGCTCTGCCCAGAACTCCCAGCTGAGCAACGGGAGGCACTAGCGATGCAGGTAAAAACGCCCATTCTGTACACCAGCGTGGCACTGCGTAACTGGCAAGCCTGGAAGAAACTGGGCATCGGTGCGGTCATGGCACCCAGTAGCTACCACACCGTCGCCAAGCTCGATTTTCCGGTAAGCTTGGGAGGCTATGATTTCGGTGACGCTCCAGAACAACCCGTCGTCATCAATATGGAGCGCTTCCCGCACCGCAACAACGAGGGTCTCGCGCCAAAAGATCAGTACCGCATGGGTCGTCACGAACTACTGGCAACACCCTTTAGCACGATGGAACGCAACGTACGCTCCCAGCTGACCGCTATGTTGGAACCCGGCGGCTTTGATCCGGCACGGGACATCACTGGCATCACGGTCAACCGTTGGGCACACGGGTATTCGTACTGGTACAACGGTGCAGACGATGCCTGGTACGAAGATCGCGACGATGAACGCTACCCCCATGTGCGCGCGCGTCGCCGTTTCGGTAAAATCGCCATCGCCAATTCAGATTCAGGCGCGAACGCAATGCTCGAGGAGGCCGTCGTGCAAGCGAGGCGCGCCGTTGACGAGCTTCTTTAATCGAGAGTTTTGGAGTCACCAACCTATGCGACATTTATATACCTTACTTAAAATTCTTACGCTGTCGGTCACCATAGCGGCCACCACTAACGCCGCAACCCGCCCGACGGTGGCTATTATTGGCACCGGTGATATGGGCGATTCACTCGGGCCACGCTTTGCCGAACTCGGTTTTCCCGTGGTATACGGCTCGCGCGAACCCGGCGGAGAGAAGGCAATGCTAGTCGCCAGTAATACAAGCCCTCAGGCGCGCGTAATGAGTCAACTCAATGCCGCACAAGCCGGTGACATCATTATTCTTGCCGTACCCTGGCCCGCCATGGAACAGGTGGCGCAAAACCTGGGTACGACGAAGGGGAAAATTATTATCGATATTTCCTTCCCTCATCAACAGGGCGAGGATGGTTATTATGAGCCGATGCTTGCAACATCAAGCGCAGAGATGATTCAGCTGTGGAATCCAGCGGCCCATGTGCTGAAGACCTTTGCTTTACAAGCCAGTTACGTGATTGATGACCCAGAGGTGGCTGGCGGCCCGGTGTCCATTCCCATTGCCGGCAACGACAGGCAGGCAAAAGAGCAGATTGCCAGAGTTATCGCTGCCATGGGGCTCGATCCAGTTGACGCTGGACCACTGCGCATGTCCCGCGAACTGGAGGCAATGCAGCGACTGTACGGAGTGCCTTTTTTTCAGCGACGCCAGGCCGCGTGGGAGTTCTATTTCCGCCGCAGCTACTACTGGGAATGTATCTGGGAAGACGACTGGTCAGCGCCCGTAGCTGACGCCAATAACCTTGCGCAATTTCCAGACGGCCCAGAACCATCCCTGCCCTGTCCGGGAACGTAGGTTTGCCGGCGCACCTAGCTTACTAACGAGTCTAAAATACGATGACAACAGCGAGATTTGACGCCATAGTAATTGGTGGTGGCCACAACGGCCTGACCACCGCAAATTATTTGGCGATGGGCGGCATGAGCGTGTGCGTGTTGGAAAAGCGCCACGTGGTGGGCGGCGCTGCGGTCAGTGAGGAGTTTCACCCGGGCTATCGCAATTCGCTAGCCTCCTATGTGGTGAGCTTACTGCGTCCGGAAATCGTCAGCGATCTCAAGCTGGAACGCTATGGTTATCAACCTATACTGCTGCAAAACGCACTCTACCTGGACTCTACTGGCGACTACCTGCTGCTGACTGGCGACGAAGAACACGACCGCAAGCAATACAGCAAGTTCTCTGCAACTGACTACGACAATATGCTGGCCTTCGAAGAGAGCATCGACAAGGTCGGTACGCTGATGGCCAAGCAGTGGCTGCGCGAACCCCCTCCCCTACACGGGGGTGGTCTAGGCGACCTGTTGCAGGCGATCAAGCTGGGTCTGGATGTCCGCAAACTAGATGAAGACACCCGGTGGCGGCTGTTACAGTTTTTTATCGGGGCCCCGCAGAGCATCATCGAGCGGTGGTTTGATAGTGACAAGGTCAAAGCCATGGTCGCCGCGCACATTATGCCCGCAAACTATGCCCCCCTGTCCCAACCGGGTGCAAGCTTGGCCATGCTTCATCACGCAGTGGGCGAGGTCGGCGGGCGCAAGGGCGCCTGGGGGTTGGTGCGCGGCGGTATGGGCGCCATCACTCAGGCCATGGCGGCATCTGCTCGCGACAAAGGCGTTACTATTCGAACCAATGCCGATGTTGAGCAAATAATTGTGGAGCAAGGCCGCGCCTGTGGCGTGCGCCTGCGCGACGGAGAAGTCATCCGCGCGCCGGTGGTAGCGGCCAATACAGACCCCAAAAGGACCTTCCTCACCTTGCTGGGCGAGTCACATCTACCCGTGGAATTCGCCCGCGACATCAAGGCATTTCGTCAGGAGTCAGCCTCATTGCGGATGAATTTGGCCCTCAGTGGATTACCCGAATTTGCGGCTTTCCCGGGCAGCTCAGTGGGGCCGCAACACACCAGCAGCATTACACTGATTGAAAGTAAAGAGCATCTGGATCAAGCCTACTGTTCCTCACGCGCCGGTATTCCTGCAGACCCTCCTATCATCGAAGCCATCATTCCCAGCACCATGGATGACAGCCTGACCGACCGTGAAGGAACTCACGTTATGAGCCTACTGTGTAAATACATGCCCTATGATTTAGCAGAAGGTGCGCATTGGGACTCGAAGAAACCTGCCGTCGTGGAAAAAATCCTCGATCACCTCACCACGTTTATTCCCAACCTGCGTGACATTCTGGTGGCCAGCCAATGCCTCTCACCACTGGACATAGAACGGATCTTTGGCATGACCCGCGGTGACATTAGTCATGGACGGCTGGAACCAGACCAACTGTACAGCGCTCGCCCTCACCCTCTGGCGGCGCAGTACGCAACACCGGTGCCGGGGCTCTATCTCTGTGGTTCTGGCTCTCACCCGGGAGGCGGCGTAACCGGCGCTCCGGGATACAACGCCGCACGCCGAATTCTCAAGGACAGGCGCTAAATATTTATTGGTCAAGCGGACGATAGCGCCGCCAGATAACGACGGTACTTATCAAGCCCAGTGGTATAAACAGTGCGGCGGGACTCAACGCAAACCACGCTTCGGCACCAGACCAATTGATACTGCCATCGGCAAGCAGTTGTCCCGCGCCCGCCTGATAGGGCGTGACATACCAACGCAGCAGCGCCATGGGCATCATTAAACCGTACAGTGCGAGTAACAATGGTGCCACCAGAGTGAGACGTGTTTTTTGCAGACTACGGTCTTCAGTTGGTGTGTGGTGTAGACGACGCCGATAGTCTCGTTCCTCAGCGCTGACCTCACCTCGACGTGATATCAGTACAATAGTGAGCACACTGGCGACGACACCCAGTACGGCGGGATCCAGGTAGCTGGGTAGATTTATCCAACCGATATACACCAGCGCCGCCGGCACGACATTGCCGAAAAACCCTGCGACGATACCCCAAAAAGCAGCGTCTGCAGTGATGCGCGAACTCCAGATACTCATAAAGCCTACAGGGCCCCAGGAGGAGGCAAACACGGTGCCTATAAACAGGGTAATCCAAAACACATTTGGCGGAACGAAATAGCTAACAATCAAGACCGTCGTACCGGTAAAAAACATGATAATACGGGTCCTCGATAACGAAATCGCTCCGTGACTGGCTGGAATATCATTGCTGACGCTGAATCCAACCAGCGACAAAAAGGTCGATGCAGACGACAACGCGGCCGCCATAATGCCGGCCAACAACAGCGCTCCCAATATTTCAGGCACCAGCGTTTTGGCCGCCCAGATAATCACTGTTTCCGAAGGCGTGATGTCTGGGTTAGCCAGATTGATCAACCCGCCGGCGCCGTAAATCAACATCTGCATAACAATTACGGCAAAACAGGCATAGATAGCAGAGCGCAAAACAACGTGCTCATCCCTGGCCATAAGATGTCGACTGGCCTGCCAGGGCCCAACCGCGTAGACCACGCCCCAGCACATATCGACAACCACAACCCAGATCAGAAAGTCCATGGGCGTGTCCCAACTGGTTCCGGGCCCGACCGTGCCGTGCCAGGTGGTAATGTCTTGTTTCACGTTCGAACGTGTCAGCGCTTCGATTGAATGGGTTAAGCCGCCGAGACCATCGACTAGAAAAATAACGAACACGACGGAGGCCACACCAAATAACAGGAACATCAGGGTGTCGGTAATGATGACCCCCTGAGAGCCCGAGTACATAGTGAAAAATGTATAACTCAGCCAAGCGGCTAGCAGGGACTGCTGATAGCTCAAACCCGTAAGATCAGCGAGCAGCAAAGCGGCTCCCTGGGTGACAACCAACAAGTACCCGCCCAGCCCAACCACAATGGTATAACCCGCAGCGCGCTGCACTCTTCGGCTGTTAAAGCGCCGACCGAGAAATTCGGCGACCGTCGATGCCCGGCTTCGCCGCAAGAAAGTACCAAACAACAGCGCACCATAGACATAACCGGCAACGGCAATGCCTGGCAACAAGATGTAGGGTCCCATCTGACCGTCATAGGTAAAACCAGCCTCACCTAGAAAGATAGTGGTGCTGAATACGCTCGCCACCAGCGTTCCCATAATCAGGAAGGTCGGCGCACGACGCCCCGCTACAAAATAGTCGTCCAGTGCCTTTACCTTCCTACCGGTATAAGTCCCGACGAAAATAAAGATGGCCATACTGATAACGGTTACGACAATATAGGTATCGATAAACTTACCTTCCCGAGTCAGAGTGAAACGACGACAGCCAGTATAACCAACGCCTCCAAAACTCAGCCTCCGTGCGGACAGGCTGGGAAGAACAGCTACAGTGGCTGTGCTGTACTGCAGCGCAAACCTAAACCTCATTTATCCAGATAGTGAGGTGCCAGCATCAACACGGGAGACCCAGAAATGCCTGAAATAAGTGTACAACATCAATGTGCAGTACTCACAGGTTTAGTCGAAACCGAAACCTTTGGGGCACCTGTCGGCCCACTGCCACTGCAGAGCGACAGTGGCTTTTATGAGCAGGGAAAAATGTTCGCCGGAACCTGGGAATGCGAACCGGGTACACTTGAACTGGATCTCGACCTGACGGAATTTTGCCACTTGCTCGAAGGCCATTGGAAATTTACCTCCCAGAGCGGTCAGGTAACAGAGGTTCGCGCCGGCGACAGTTGGGTATTCCCTCGAGGATGGAAAGGCACTGCAGAAGTGATTGAAAAAGTGCGCAAGGCCTATTTCATGATGCTACCCGACGACGAGTAGAGTTAACCCGGCCTGTCATGGCCGGGCAAAGCCTATAATTCGTCTTTTATTTTAAAGTAGGCCATACCGACGGCCATGGCAGGTCTACGCAGCAGTTTCCCGCCGGGAAACGGATGGTGTGGAATCTTTGCTAATACGTCAAAGCGTCGCGCCGATCCGGTAATCATCTCAGCGGTAATCCGCGCCATCATGTGCGTCGGCGCTACCCCATGCCCAGAGTAAGCCTGTATATAAGCCACATTGTCTGCGAGACGGCCAAGCTGCGGCATACGATTCAGACCAATTCCCATCCTGCCACTCCAGCCATAATCGACAGCAACATCCTCCAGCTCGGGGAAAACCTTTAGCATTTTCCGACGCATCGTACCCTCCACATCGTTGGGCTCCAACCCGGTGTAGTTAGACAGGCCACCAAATAGCAGGCGGCGATCTGCAGACAAGCGGAAGTAATCTAGCGCTGTTCGCGGATCACAGACGGCCAGATCACCTGGCATTAACTTATCTACCAAATATTGTGAAAGCGGCTCGGTCGCCACCACTGAACTGCTGGCCGGCAAGAGGCGGCTGGCAAGACGCGCCTGCAATTCACCCATATAGGCATTACCACAAAACACAATCTGATTAGCCGTAACGCGACCGCGCTCAGTGCGAACCTGCGGCCTTTGTCCGTGCACAACCTCTATTGCACGGGATTGTTCGAACAAGCGCATGCCCAGTGATTCCCCGGCGCGGGCCTCACCGATACACAGGTTCAGGGGGTGTATGTGGCCATTCCCGGTATTCATCAGCCCGCCCAGATAAGCATCAGAATTAACGTACTGTTTGAGCTCCTCCCGATCGAGGAGTGTATAGGGATGTGGATTGCCTATGGTCTTTTCAAATGCCTTCCACTGGGCAAAGGCCTTCATATGTCGAGGCTTGATCGCCACGTCGCAGTAACCCCATTTGAGGTCACAGTCAATTTGGTACTTCTCTACCCGCTCGCGAATAATCTCGCGTGCCTCAAGACCCATTTGATAAATCGCCCGCACACCCTCTTCGCCAATGTGCTTTTGGAATCGCTCCGGGTCGTGGCCAATACCACCGATAATCTGCCCACCGTTGCGTCCGCTCGCCCCCCAACTGATGCGGTTGGCTTCCAACAACACAACATCTCTACCGCGTTCTGCCAGTTCCAATGCCGTATTGACACCTGTAAAGCCGCCACCGATGACAACCACGTCGGCTTCGATATCATTTTCCAGGGTGGGATAGTGCGTCTGCCAGTTCGCAGTGTCGGCGTAGTAGGAACCGGTATGCTCACGACTCTCCAGGGTATTTTGTAATCCAAACATTAGTCTTCTCCACGTTAAAACGTCGTAAACCCGGCCTCAGTGCGCAGGTTTCAAAACATCAATCAGGAAGTAGAAAAAAGGTCGGGGTCTTCGCCCGGGAAGAAATTTTGCCAGGCTCCAGGCGTACAAACCCAGTGGCTCCAAGCGACATACGGAGGTGTATAATTGTTTGCAGCGGTAAGCATTCAGCTAAGCCTATTAAATGACTGAACCTACCGATACAGTAATCCGGCGAGGATTTTAAAGCTTAGCCTCAAGTGCCTTTACATGTCAATTGAGGCTGTTCGATCCTGCCCTATAGGGCAGGTAGACGGGCGCAATACCAGCGGTTTAGCTAGCCACTGTATGCACTACTATCACTTCAACGCACGCGGGTAATTGAATGAAAATCGCCAAGCTAAAGGACATCGAAAACTTCCTCAAGGCCGAACCAGATACGCAGTTACTTGAGCTTCTTATGCCAGACATTAATGGCATTTTTCGCTGCAAGCGCATTCATCGGCGCGAATTCAATACGCTGTTTGAGCACAGCTTTAAAGCCCCGATGAGCACACCATTACTCGGCATCACCGGCGATCTGTACGACAAACACCTGGACCCCGAGATGTTCGCCGGAGACCCAGACCAATTGCTCCTGCCCGTGCGTGGCAGTATCGCAGCCATACCCTGGCTTAATTCGCCAACCGCACAGGTGATCACCAGTTTTGCCGATATGGAAAAAAAGCCATCCTGGACCGATCCGCGCAACATACTGGCTGGAGTGCTAGATCGCTATCACCAGGAAGGTCTATATCCGGTGATCGCAACCGAACTGGAGTTCCACTTGCTGGCACCGGGCACGGGCAATGCCCCTCGCCCGCTGTTGGGCAAAATTCATGGCACAGGCATTGAACAATCCGGCATCCAATATTGTATGGCCGATGACCTGATCGATTGCGATGCTTTGCTCAACGATATCAGCGTTGCATGCGATCTACAGGCCGTTCCACTGACCGCCATTCACTCAGAGTTTTCTGCCGGACAATGGGAAATCAACACCCATCATACGGATGATCCGTTACTGGCTTGCGACCACGCGATGCTGCTAAAGCGCATCGTCAAAGGTGTTGCGCGCAAGCATGGTCTGAGCGCCACCTTCATGGCTAAGCCCTTCGTAGACGGCGCTGGTAGTGGACTGCACATTCACGCCAGTGTTTACGACCAGGACGGTCATAATATTTTCGCCGAGGCAGATGGCAGCCCACCGCAGTCCGCCACACAAACCCTGCGTCATGCCATAGGAGGGCTCGCCGCCACGATGCATGAGTCAATGGCAATTCTGGCACCCAATGCTAATTCCTATCGTCGTTTCAGGCCTGGCGTATTCGCTCCAGCGAGCCCCACCTGGGGCTACAATCACCGCGAGGTGGCACTGCGCATACCCGTCTCCTCGCCACAAAATCGGCGGGTGGAGCATCGTGTCGCTGGCGCCGACTCCAACCCCTATCTAGTCGCCGCGGCCGTGCTGGCAGGTATGCACCATGGCATGGCGAACAAATGCGAGCCAGGAGAAGCTGTGCCGGCAGGGGCGGACCTGTCAGAAAGTGAAGTGACACTACCAAGGCGCTGGGATACGGCACTGGAGTGCTTTCGACAAGGGTCAGTATTAAAGGAGTACTTGGGTGAAACTTATTGCAAAACGTTCGCGGCGTTGCGCCAGGGTGAGTGTGACGACTTCCACTCCCGGGTCAGTAACCTCGACTATGAGTGGTACCTGCGGGCAATCTAGCCGCTGTCAGCTCATGCCAGAATTACGTCGAAACTGCGCCGGCGTTTGTCCTGTGGTTTTTTTGAAAGCCGCATAGAATGTCGATGTAGAGTTAAATCCCACCGCCAGCGCCACATCCAGAATAGAGGATGCACTCCCCATTTCTTGCTTGAAAATAGACGTTGCCTCTTGCACACGATAGCGGTTGATATAATCAAAAAAACTGACGCCGTGGCCTTCATTGATAGCCTGTGATAAATGATTTACCGAGCAACCCAATCTCTCAGCCAGCAGTGGCAGCGAGAGTTCTGAGTCCATGAATACCCGCTCCCCCTCCATCACATCATCCAGACGCCCGGTGACCGCGTGCAGACCCGCGGCGCTCAATCCAGATTTGGCATAGCGCTGTCCCGACCCTACATGACGCCGAGCAAGTTGGGAGTCGCTATAGTAGTCTTCAATTCTCACCGCAGTATCACCCACCACCGTCAGGAACTCTGCGCCCATCCAGCCAGACTCAGGATCGTCACAATCGCCCGGGCACTCTCGATATTGAAAGGAAATCGTACTCTCACCTGACAGTACCTCTCCTACAATGGTGTAGTGGTTATTATCCTCACGGAAAAAGTTTTTCAGATAGTCAATGAAGTCTTCCCTGGCAACATGTTGTTTGGTCGACATGTCAAAATACATACCATCCTGTGACAGATGATCAGCAACTTGCTTGGGATCGTGCTGGTTCCATGCATCGACATAGCTTTCAACAAAATTGATGCTCAACATTGGTAGGCTTCCTCAATATACTTTGTGATATCTGAAGTTCTACATAACATAATCACAGCGGCCTGTCATTTCCGGCGATTCGATCAGGCGGTACATAATCGAAGATAAAGTTAATACGGGCATCATTCCCCTTGTTCATTACGCTATGGGCCTTCTGGTTGTTGATCTCATAGGCCTCACCAACCTGCATGCGACAAGGCCTGCCATCAATAATAAAACGCACCCGGGGATTCGAGGTCATGGGAAGATGAATACGGTGACCGTGATGGAAGGAGGGATGGCTGTCTCGATGGGGGGAGATGAGCTCGCCGGGCAGTAGTTTGGCAGCCATTGCCCGTATTATGGTGCCACCAGGGGGATAGTGATCGCGAATGATCGAATTCATTAGCGGCAATGCGGCTTCACCCAGCAGGTCCCACCCCGATTCCCGAGTGACCACTATATCGGGCCATCCAGCCCCATCGGTAAAAAGCAGTACAATTGACTCGGTACGCCGATGGACATCGTAGTCCTGCTGTCGCTGTTCATTCTCTAGCCAGGCTTCAGGGGGCAGATTAGTGATCGCCTGCAATAGAGGTTGCATCGCTACAACACCCAACTCTTTGAGAGGTTCACCGATATCCATGTATGTCGTGTCTCTAAACCAACAGAGAGATATACTAAGCCGAATAATCACTGTACCGCAAATTTTGCACGGTGTTTAGAGGCATTAAGTGAACGGAGGGCTTAGCATAGAGTTACCCAAACTCATCGCCACGTCAGTGGTTCGCGGCAGCCAACAGGGCGAGAGTCATGGCGGCGTCTATCTTCTGGATTTCGATCGACAACAGGCCGAGCAAAAGATTGACTGGAATAGCAGCTCTATAAACTTCAGTGGCAGAGGCGCCGATCGGGGTCTGCGCGGAATCTGTTTTCATAACCACGAAATATATATCGCGGCGTCCGACGAATTGTTTTGTTATAACCGAAACTTCGAGATGCTGGGCAGTTGGAGCAACCCTTACCTTAAACACTGCCATGAAATCTGCATTGCAGGCGGGCGACTGTTTCTGACCTCGACAGGCTTCGATAGCCTGCTGACCTTTGACTTAGAGAAACACATTTTCAACTGGGGGTTTCACCTGCAGCGACAACTGCATGGCTGGGGAGGCTTTAATTTCGATCCACAGACCGATCAGGGCCCATCCCCACGTAACGAGCATCATCTGAACATGGTGCAGGTAAACAAGCGTGGCATCTTTGTCAGTGGCCTGCACACGCGCGCGTTAATACAAACTGACGGTAAAGGCCTGGTTCGTGAATACTGTAGCCTACCGGTTGGCACTCACAATCCACAGCTCTTTGCCGATGGCATCGTGTTTAACGACACGGCAAGTGACTGCGTTAGATACGTGCCGCGAGGGGGCGAGGAGCGCGTGTTTGCAATCCCCACATACGACACCAAGGATATTGGCTTTATGGGCACTGACGATTCCAAGGTCGCGCGACAGGCGTTCGGTCGTGGTTTGTGCCCGGTTGATGATCAGCTGTTGGCTGCAGGCTCGTCACCCTCTACGGTTAGCCTCTATGACGTACACAGCGGCCAAACCGTATCGTCCATCAACCTCTCGATGGACATCCGCAACGCCATACACGGGCTGGAAGTATGGCCCTATTAGAGCCCGACGTGGGCGTGAGTGCTAGCTACCGCCCCATCGTTTGACCACACGAATACCATACTCGCGAGGCCTGTTGGTGTAGACCTGATTGACTTCAAAACGGCCGTCATTGGTGTTTTCCTGAGTCCCGCCGCCCTGTCGGCTGTGCCCGAATATTGCCCTTTCGTCGGTAACATTATTGACGAAAAGTGAGAGTTCCCAGGTATCACCCTGCAGGCCTACGGTTAGATCGCCAATATCATACGCGGCCATTTCAAACTGTGGATACGTCTCGCTGGTCGATGGCTCTAGATTGGAGAGTCTTTCGCCGGAGTAAGACCACTGCAGCCGCACATAACCGTTAGCCGCCGCAATCGGTACAGGAAAGTTATAGCTCGCCCATGCCGCCCCGGTCCAATCTGGAGTGTTGGGTAGCTGCGAACCTTCTGCGATATTCACTTCACCGTCACCACTTACATCGATGTCACTATCCGTTTGTGCGTCCAGCCACTGCGCATTCAATCCCACCAGTAGATTGTCAGTTACCGCCCAGTCAAATTCTACATTGACCCCTAGAATACTGGCATCGCCGGCATTAGTGACGCCTACCTGAAAGGGTTGACCACAAACACCATCAATAGAGCCGCCATCCGGACATGGCGTTTGCGCCGGATCAGTCAACTCAAACTGGAAGTCTGCCCAATCCATATAAAATCCAGTAGCCGCAAAACGCATTGCGCCGTCGGACAAGCTGCCACGATAACCTATCTCATAGTTGGTCATCTCGTCAGGTTCAAACTGCTGCGGCAGTGCCGGAGCACCTCTTTGCCTGTTGGTGCCGCCCGGTCTGTATCCTACTGAATACAGGGCATACACCATACTATCGTCAGATAGATCATAGGACAGCGCTAGCTTGGGGGCTATCTCCGAATCATCGGCCTTCAGCTTTTGGGTTTCAGCACCCGCCTGACCCGCCGGCTGTCTCTGGAGGTAGTCCGTTTGGTTCTTCCGATCAAACCAACGGGCGCCCAGGGTCACATCAATCTTGTCAGTCGCATGCCATACCACCTCGCCAAAAACGGCAACTTGTTCGGAGTCTGACGAGCTCAAGGCATAGAATGGCGCGTAGGCCTGAGGAGGGGTAGCCTGTCCAGAGTCGAATTCAAACCAGTCCGCAGAAATCGTTTGCTGATATAGCTCTGTAGGGTCTCCACGACCGGCGGCGTTGGCTGTGGGATAACCGAAGAACTCCTCATAGGTATAATTGCTCTCTTCATAAAAGACGCCTACTAGCCAATCGACAGTCTCCCCCGTCGCAGAAAGGCGAAATTCCTGGGCAAAGCGGTCACTGTTTTGGTCCTCGTCAAAGGCGGACAGAAAATCGCCCTCCACCGTCGGCGCGTTGCAATACTGACCTGCTGCTGCAAAAAGAACACCGCCTTCCGGTGGCGCGTAGTAGTACGGAAAATAACTGGGATCAGCATCGTAGCTTATACAGTAATAGGCCGAGTAGGACTTCTGATAATTGGTGATGTCCTGCGTGAACGAACTCTCGCTGTCGTAATAGGAAGTGGCTGACACTAACTGTGCGAAGCCCAAGTCTCCCTCAATTGTCAGGGAGGTAATATCCAACTCAACATCATAGTATTCTTTATTAAAAATGACTGTTTCCAAATCACCGACATTTTCATCAAAGGCGTTATAGGATCCGGCTTCTGTCTCCTGATGCATATGAGACAGGTTGAAAGACCAATCTTCGTTGACGTTCCAGAGCAGGCTTGCACGAACACCAGAAACATCAAAATCATTGATGTTGTCATCGACGACGTCGCTGTTGTCCAAGCTGCCCCAACCCGAGGGCGAGCGCCCGTATGCCGCATCGGTTTTTCGGTCATTGGTGATGGTTGTGCCCGGTACATTATCGATAAAACCGCCATCGCTAGCGCCGTAGGCGACCACACGCAATGCCAGAGAATCTTCAATTATCGGAAGATTAACGACTAAAGAACCATCCCAGCTGCTTTCGCCCTCCTGCCCGTCGCGCGCGCTGCCATCCACAGTCACTTCCCAATTGTTGACGTCCGGCTTATTCGAGATGATCCGCAGGGTTCCCGCTTGCGAGTCTGACCCGTACAGCGAGCCCTGAGGGCCTGCCAGTGCCTCAATACGAGATATATCGACCATGCGAATATAAGGCTGTTGCCCCTGGGTAGTGATAGAAACTTCATCAAAGTAAACAGAGGACGTGGACTGCACTACGTATCCCGGATCTGAGGTGGCACCGCGAAATACAACATCGGTAATGCCGGAACCAAAGTCGACGCTATTCAACGACGGCACGAATCGGCTCAAATCGGACACACCTTTGACACCCAGCTCTTTAAGGTCGCTCTCAGTGAGCGCCTGCACACTCGCGGGGATATCCATCACCGATTCGCTGCGCTTGCGCGCCGTTACCAGCACCTCTTCGAGTTGAGCCTGGCCGCCAGTACCCTGTGCCGCAACACCACCAGAAGTACCCAGCACTATCGCCAGCGCAGAGGCCAGCGGTGCACGCCTAAAGCCAATATGATTCACCATGTAACGTCACCTCACTCAAACTATTAATATTATTACTCTAGAACGTGCCATTTATTGTCACTTTAGGCAACCTCGCCTATAGGACAGGAAGCTCAATAAACGAGTATCTGAAGTTAAGCCAGTGATGAAGGCCGATCAGCGAGGGGTAAGTCGATAAGTAGTGGACACAATATATCGACAAGCTCGCCTAAGTCTTGCTCATAGCGCCGCCACAGATTTACCGAGCTCGAATAAATGGGTTGCCGCACCTGCTCAGAGCTCGCGGTCTTAACCGCCCGCTCAGTCTCGTGAAATCGCAGACATGCATCTTCAAAGGGCAATTCGCAGTAATCAAGCAAGCGCCGCACTTGCGACTCCAGATCGCTCACGACATTCGCATAATTGACATCGAGAACGCGCCCTGGCATTACGCTGTGCCAATGATCCATCAGCGTCTGATAGTTCAAATAGTATTCACCAATATCCATCAGGTCGTAACTGAACGGTTGACCACTGGCAAACAATTGTTTGTAACTTCCCAGACAACTGTCCAGGGGGTGCCGTTTGGCGTTAATGATCTTGGCATTGGGCAAAATCAAGCCGAGCAGACCTGCATAGATAAAATTATTGGGGTTTTTGTCAATAAAATAAGGGACGCCGCTGCGATACTTTGCCGTTCTGTCGATGTATCCGCGACCCAGCCCTTCCCATATTGAGGCCTCCGTCTCACGCAGCGTCTCTGGAAATTGCAGCCCGCTGTGGGTGGTCCGGTTATACGCCTGCATCATGTGCGGCAGATCACTGAGCTCGTGGGTGCCTTCAACCTGGCTGTGGCTCGCCAGTATCTGTTCCAGCAGCGTGGAGCCTGAGCGTGGTAAGCCGACAATGAAAATGGGTGAAGCGTCCTCACAGCCATTGCCGCTGTGAATACGCTGAAAATCAGCGCTGAATACTTCCATGATTTTTTGTATTTGAATTTCATGCCCGACGGGATCATAACGCTCCATTTGGCGCTTGATATCGTTGCAACGCCTGAAGTACCCGAAAGCTTTGCTATATTTCTTACGCGCCTCATTTTCAAGACCCAGCGCACTGCAAAGCTGGGCGGTGCCCAATTCATCCAGTGTATTTCTGGACAACAAGCCTTCCATCGCGATCACGTCACGACTCTCAAAACGGAACGTTTTCAGATTGGCAAGATTCCAGTACGCTTCGGCGTTATCCGGATTAGCCACCAAGTTTTGCCGGTGGACCGCAATCGCCTCCTCCTGCTTACCAATAGTTTTGAGCTGATTGGCAAGACCAGAGAAGCCGCCCCGATGTTGCGGTGCAAGTTCAAGTACTTTGCGATAATTTTCAATAGCCTCGTCATTGCGATTGGCTTGGCTTAGTGCATTAGCCAGGGGCAAATACGACTCGGAGATTTCCGGGGCCAACGCGACTAACTTCTGTGCACTTTCGATAGAGTCGGCATATTTACCCAGCTCCTGCTGGGTCTTGGATAGGTCGAGCCACGCTCTGCCATATCGGGGCGCTTTCAACACTGCCCGCAGCAGCAACAGCTCCGCATCTTCATACTTGTTATGCACAGTCGCCACTTCGGCCAACAGGCGCATGGCTTCCGCATGATCCGGGTTTCGCCGCAAAATATCGCGGTATGCTTGCTCAGCCTTAGCGGGCTCACCCGCCTCCTTAAATTGTTCTGCCTGAGCAATGGCATCCGCAAACTGATCAACCGGATGCTGACCTTCGCGCTGCCTTGACTCCAAGGCCATGTTTTCGGCACGGGCCACCTTCAGCGCCAACGGCGAACCTCGGTCTGGCGCAATCGCAATAGCGCGCGTGTAAGCGGATATCGCTGCCATTGGATCGCCTTCAACGAGCAGCAAGTCGCCTAAGGTTTCATGACCACCAACAAACCCAGGCTGCAACTCAAGTGTTTTTTCGATGTGCATTCTCGACTCATCAAAACGGCGTAGCGCTATCAGCGACTGGGCGGCAAGGCAGAGAATATTGACGTCATTTGGAAAATGCTTAAGGAGATTCAGACACAAGCTTACCGCGCCTTCAGGCTCGCCTGCGCGCAGTAAGGTTGCAGCTTCCATGAAACTTTTCTTCGGGTCAACTTGACGAATGATAAGTAGGCTCCTAAACCACGAACAAAAAAAGATTTTAGACAGTAGCACAAAGGACACAACAGATATAAACGAAACTACTGAATTTATCTGCGCCGCTTCAAATCGTCGCTATACCCGATTCCCCGCCTATAGGAAAAGAGGCTGAGCCATCGCCACAAAGGCTATGCTAAGCTGGAATTTCCAAACCCCAAGCCTATACCCAATGATCGCAACTGAAGCCGACGCAAGCAAAAGCAGCACACACCGCCTCGATCTGAAGCAGTTGATCAAACTCGTCGTGTATAGCCTTCTGGTGATCAATTTTGGTCTCTATGTCATCGAAGACTGGCAGATCTCAACCCACACGCTACGCAATGGTGGCACATTTTTCGATTACACCTCTGCGTTTGCTGTCACCTTCGATACGTTGGCCTGGCTAACACTCCTAGCGCTATTTGAGCTCGAGACCTACTTACTCTCAGATGAAGCGTTTACTCGATGGCGGGTAGCGTTTATGCACGGGCTACGCGTTATCTGCATCCTATTTTTGGCCCATACATTGCTGGCTTACTGGACATCGGCTAGTAAGTTGAGTGATCTGGCACCCATTGAGAATGTTCAAAACCTTTGCCAACTGAGTGACGAAGGCATTTCATACGGCTTCAACCTTAGTTACACAGACCTGAACGAAACTAACTGCGCAACGCTCTCCAGTGCCAATGAGCTCTATCTCATAGAGAACAATACGGTCGTCACCACCGCCGAAGGGCTCATAATCGACCAGCAATTGACCTGGCTGGACCTTGCCGAAGCAGTGGTCTGGATAGTGATTCTTCTGTGCATCGAAACGGTTGTTCGACTACAAGACAAGAACATCACAACAGGTGCAAAAATGCGGCTGGCAAGTACTACAAAAACACTGCTGTACTGTTTTTTGTGGGCAACCGCCGCCTACTGGATCTATCGAGGTCATTACATGTACGCCTGGGATGAGGCACTTTGGATACTCGGCTTCTTCGCCATCGAGATGAATATATCGGCTTGGAAAACTGAGATCACCGAAAAAGCTACAGCCAACTAGGCGGGAGGTGGCGTAGCGCGCGCCCTATCGGGGGCCCAAAACGGTTTATCGCGAACAGTACAACGGGCCACTTTATGAAAGGGTCGCAACTCTTTTTCGTAGTAAATTTCGGCCCAGATATCTTTATTGAGACAATCGCTGCGTATCATCGCCAGCGCAATATTCGCCTTCGCAGCTGGCGACCACATGGCAGACGTCACATAGCCAACTTCTTTTGAACAGCGCTTATTAGCGTAAAGATGGGCCCCCTCAGCCGGCTTATTACCTTCGATATCGAGTTTGGTCAGAACGTATTCTGAGCCTTGGTCACGCTCTTTTAACAGCGCATTACGGCCGTTGAAATGCGGCTTCTTGAAATCCACCAACCAACCCAGGTTAAGTTCAAACGGGCTCTGATCATGCCGATAATGAATTGTCTTCAGCGCTTCGCTGAACTCCATGTCAGGCATAATAAACCCGGCCTCTAGCCGCGCCATATTGGTCGCCGCCTCGCCGTAGGGGTGAATGCCATAATCTTCACCAATAGCGTACAAGTCATCCCAGAGCTGCAGTGCCGCAGAGGGCTGAATCCAGAGTTCATAGCCAAGATCGCCGGTGAAACCCGTGCGAGAAACCATCAAATTTTCTCCGTGGAAGGGGAAATACTGAATGCCGAAAGGCTTCAGGTTTTCAATTCCCGCCAGTCCCATCTTCTGCAGCACAGCACAGGTAGTTGGGCCCTGAAATGATAGCCCCGCAATGTCATCAGTCGCGTCAGCGACGGTGATGTCAGAGAATCCGGCACAACTTTTACGCAGCCAGGCCAGGCAGGGACTGCCGCAGGTAAGCATGAACTCAGAGGGTCCCAAGCGAAAAATGGTGCCGTCATCTATCATACGACCCTCGTCGGTACACCAACACACGTAGGTGACTCGATTCTCTCGCAGCTTACTTACATCACGAGTGACCATGCGGTTTAGCATAGCCTGCGCATCGGCGCCGCTAATGCGATACTTTTGCATTGGACAAATATCGTAGGTTGCACAACTATTGCGTATACAAAAGTATTCATACTCAGGGTCGTAATAATACTCGGCAAATTTGAAGCCGTTCCAGCTGGACCACGCCTCCCGCAGATTCTTCTCAGCCTGGCGTGGATGAAAATGCGTTTCTCTGAGGCGTTCGCCGGCAAATCTGTCTGCGCTGCTCATGGGCTACTCATCGTAACAATCGTCTTCAGGCACAGTGTTGGGTAATTTCAAATCGCGCAGAATTTCGCGCGCTGCGTTGGCACCGCAGGCAGCCGACACACCACCCCCCGGGTGGGTTGAGGAACCACACATATAGAGTTTTTTAACGGGCATCCTGTACTGACTATAGCCGGGAAACGGGCGGTTAAAAAACAGCTGATCGATCGTGAGTTCACCCTGAAAAATATTGCCTTCGGTGAGACCCACTTCGTTTTCAATTTCATGTGGCGTACGCACTTCCATATGTACGATCAAATCTTTGAACCCAGGACTATAGCGCTCAATTTTGTCGACTACCGTCTGCCCAAACTGATCGCGTTTCTCCGGTGTCCAGGGGCCATCCGCCAATTGCGGCGGGCAATATTGAACAAAGTTGGACATCCAGTGCTTCCCAGGAGGAGCAACCGTCGGGTCCCAAGCGGAAGGAAGAATAGATTCTATAAAGGGATCGTCCGACCAGGTTCCTCGTTTCCAGCAGTCGTACGCACGCTCCATCGTTTCGATGGAACCAATAAAGCCCTGCCCTCCGCGATTGACGTAGGGGTTTTCTGACGCACCGGTGAACGTGGGCAGCCCAGATAGCGCTATATTAACCTTGCCGGATGACCCTCGAATTTTAAAGTTCTCAGCCTTCTCAAAGATTCCCGGGGGCAAGTCATTGCGGTCCATAACCTTGGTGAAGGTACGCTTTGCATCAAGATTGGAGACCACAATTTTGCCCTGAATTTCTTCTCCATCGTCAAGCATCACACCTGAAGCGTGGCCATTTTTGACCAATATTTGCTGCACGCCGGCGTTGGTACGCACCTCGCCTCCCGCCGCCTGCATGGCGCTGGCTATCGCGTTGGAAATGGCACCCATACCGCCGCGCGCCAAACCCCAAGCACCGACACTGCCATCGACGTCTCCCATAACATGATGCAGGAGAACGTAGGCCGAACCTGGCGAACAGACTCCCAGCGCAGTGCCAATAATACCGGGGCTGGCCATAGACGCTTTAATAAGGTCGTTTTCAAAGTAGTCGTCCAAAAACTCAGCTGCGCTCATGGTAAAAAAGCGAATGTACTCGTAGATTTCCTTTTCACCTAGCGACCAGAGTTGCTTGCCCAAAAACAATAACTCCATGATATCGCGGGGTTTAAAGGAGGAAGGATCTGGTGGCGTGCGCATCAGTGTTTTGCGGATGAACTGAGCGTAGCGGCCCAGGTCGGCCTGAAATCGAAACATGGCATCAGCGTCGTGCGGCGAGTGGCGGCGCAGTTCGTTATACGCGGCTTCCCCGTCATGGTAATCCGTTAGCGTGGTGCCATCATCCCCGAAGGTAACTGTACCCAAATACGGCACCAGGAGCAGACCGTGCCGGGACAAATCAAGGTCGCGATGAATGGCTTGGCGCATCATACTGCAGACATAGGAGCAGCTAGAGTAGTGCCAACCCTCGTGCATCTCGCGGGTAACCGCAGCGCCGCCGATGTAAGCGTTCTTCTCAACCACCACCACATCCAGCCCAGCGCGGGCCAGATAAGCGGCATTGGTCAAACCGTTGTGCCCCGCACCAACAATGATGGCGTCGTACTGTTTCATTTCAGGATCTCGCGTGCCGCGTTATAGCCAGGACCGCCCATCAGGTCGCCACCGGGGTGGCTGCCAGCACCACAAAGATAGAGGCCCGGGATCGGCGTCCGGTACTGGGCCGCCTCATACGTTGGGCGCATCATTAGCATTTGATCCAGCGCGAACTCCGCATGATGCCAGTGCCCACCCGTCACTCTGTGGCTGCGCTCCAGATCCTGTGGCGTCAAAAGCTCCGCGTGTATCACCAGGTCTCCCAGTCCAGGTGCGTAAGCCTCCAATATTTCAAGAAGCGTTTTAAGCAGTGTATTTCTGCAGTCTTCGGTCCAGCCCCCTTTCACATTCGCAGGTACATACATCACGTGGGCCGACAGTACATGCTGGCCCTGGGGTGCCAGGTTGGGCTGGTATAGCGTGGGGATCAAACACTCAAGCACCGGCACGCTGGAAGGCTGGCCATACTTGGCATCGTCGTAGGCGAACTCAATGTGGTCCATGGTTGGCGCAATAATCAGACGGCCCTCGGGGCTTGCCAGACCGCTGAACTTCGGTAATCCAGATAAGGCAAGATGCAACTTGGCAACGTAGCCTTCGGTGCGCAGACGCTGCACTCTGGAGGTAAACTCAATCTCCAGATGCTGTGGTCCAACCAGTTGAATAAAAGTACGCTTGGGATCGGCGGACGAAACAACCCGATCAGCGGTAATTAACTCGCCGCCAGTGAGCTCGACGCCGGTGACACGCTGACCCGATTCGTCGCCTTCAATCACTACTCGGCCAACCGGCGCGTCATATCGAATATCCACTCCCGCCCCGGAAGCGGCCGACACCAGGGCATCCACCAGGCCGGTTACCCCGCCCATGGGCAAACAATGCATTCCTTTACCATCCGAACTCATGCGATACAGCAATGCAAAAACTGAAGCGTTCGGCGAGCGGGGGGCCATTTTCATACCGATCAAACCATCCCAACTGAGAGCGGCTTTGAGTAATGCATTGTCAAAATTTTCGTCCATTAGATCACGCATGGGCAGTGTGGCAACGCGCATGAACTCGAGCATAGGCTCTTTACCAAGCAGGCGCATTCGCAATCCGAGCTGGCCGAAGGTAGCCAACTCGCTGAGGCTATTATTGCCAATAGTGGGCATGGTTTTCAGCCAAGAAGGCCGCAGAGCTTCAGCAAATCGGCGCATCGAGGCCCGATACTCCAGATACTTCGCTGAATCGGCAGCACCGACACCGGCAACGCCTTCGCTGCTAATGACAACGTGCTCGCCCGCGAGGTTCAAACCCACCGTGTTTAGAGCACGACCCGCGGGCGCTTGGTAACCGTGTTCGGATAGTTTCAGTTCTTGCGCCACCTCGGCGGAGAAGTGACTCACCGAATGCGCCACCGAAACACAAAAGCTCGGATGAAATTCCCGCGTTGAGGCCAGGCCGCCGGCGCTTTTGGAGGCCTCCAGAAGCAACACTTTCTGGCCACGGCGAGCCAAAATAGTCGCGCAAACCAATCCATTGTGACCTGCGCCAATTACAATGGTGTCGTAGCTATTCAAAAGCACCTGCCGTGTTAGTGGGACAACGTTTTAGCAGCGTAGCCATCGCCCATGCCATGGACAACCGCGCCTATACGCCGAGAACTGGACAGAAAATTCTTCAGGCGCAGCTGCAATGTTAGCCAATCTGAATCCTGGATTGGCGAGACGAGACGAAGCCACGAGGTCCGTGCACACTGCTGCTTTTTCTAAGCACCCCTATAGGGTCGGATGTTTCTACTTTCACTTTCACCTATTTTACAAAGCTGGTGAAGTTTGGGAGAAAAAAATGAAGAAAAACGTACATTTTCCGTTTGTGCACACTGGAGTGGCCCTTGGCGTTATGGCCGCGCTTGTGAGCGTCCCCCGGGAAGCGGGTGCCCAGACCAAGGAAGCGGGCGCCCACACGCTAGAAGAAATCGTCGTCACAGCTCGGCGACGTGCTCAAAATATTCAGGAGGTGCCGCTATACATTCAGGCCTTCAATGAGACTGACATGCGCGAGGGCATGATGCGCGGCTTCGAAGACTACGCTCGAGATTTGACCAGTGTTTCATTTGGTACATCGGGTCCGGGAGCGTCGACGATTGCCTTCCGGGGAACAATATCCCAGCCCGCCGGTTTTGATGCCATTAGTTCGTCGACGCTGTACCTCGACGAGATTCCGATTACCCGCGATGGGCAAAACCCGGATGTACGTCTCTACGACATTGAGCGCATGGAAGCCCTGTCGGGCCCTCAGCCGACACTCTACGGCGCCGGCTCTCAGTCCGGAACACTGAAGATTGTCACCAACAAGCCCAATACGACGAAAAATAGCGGGTCAATCATGGTAGAGGGCGGCTACCTCGAGGAAGGCGAGGGCTCCTACAATGCAAGCGGTGTGGCCAACATTGCTATCATCCCCGATAAACTTGCAGTGCGTTTGGTGGGGTTTTATGAATACGAAGGCGGATACATTGACAATGTCCTAGGCACGACCAGCCTCTACAGTTCCGACAACGGCGACCGGAACAACGCTGACAAAGTTGAGGATGACGTTAACGACTGGACCACCCAGGGTGCTCGTTTGATGCTGCGCTGGCAGCCCAATGCCAACTGGACAGTAGACGCCGGCATTATCTATCAAAAGTCTGAGACCGACGGCCGTTTCGACTTCAACCCCTCATTCGGCGATCTAAACACGGTTAAATTCAAGGACGAAACCACCGAAGATGAGTGGTACAACCTGTCGTTAACTATACAAGGTGATCTTGGCTTTGCCGACCTGACCATTGCAGGTGGCACCCACAACCGCACCATCGACTACAATATCGACTCTACCGCATATATGTCGGAATACCGATCCGACAATCTGGACACCGCAGAGTACTTCACCGGGATTCGGGCATTCCTCGACTACGACACCTGCGCGGCAACCGCTTACTGCTACTTATACCTAAATGCCTATGATTTCGGAGCGAACCCCACCGGCTCTATCAGTCTGAAGCAGGAGGTCAGTTCTTTTGCGCAGGAAGTCAGACTCGTGTCCAAGGACGACGGCAGCAACAAGTTCAACTGGTTGGTCGGCGCATTTTATGAGCGCACCGACAATGACTGGGATTATCTGTCCTCTGTCGATGACCTCGCGGCCAACGGCGGCGGCGGATCTGCCTTTACCTACTACGGCGTTGAGCCCACCAATGACTGGTTTGATCAGGGGTTCCGCAAAGGACTGACGTATAACGGTCGCAAGGGTGATGACAAAAACGGGCAGTTACAGGACATCGAAACCTATGCCGTGTTTGCGGAACTCAGCTACCGATTGACCGACGACTTGGCCGTCTCAGCCGGCGGTCGCTGGTTCAATACGGAGCGTGGCGTCGAAGAAAACTCACTGTATGTGAATACGCTCTCAGACGACTTTGCGGTATCGGAGGAAACCGAAGACTTCAGCCCTCGCCTCAATGTCACCTGGACCCCAACCGACAATGCCATGCTGTATTTCACCTACTCTGAAGGTGTGCGGCCAGGGGGGAGAAACGGTGGTGTGGCGCAGAGACCCGCGGCAATCGCGACCGGAGCACCTTTAGCGTTTGACCCGGACCGCCTGATGAACTACGAGTTGGGGGGTAAAGCAACATGGATGGGAGGGCGCCTACTAACCAACCTTACTGTGTTCATGATGGATTGGGAGGATTACCAGCTCGCCGTCGATTTACCGGTTGCCAACGTTACCACGGTCAATGTCGGGAATGCCTCCATTGACGGTGTGGAAGGTACCTTTGCCTTTCAGCTTACCGATCATTGGGAGGTCAGCGGCGCGGCAACCTATCTTGATGCCCGTATTGACGACGATATCGTGTTAAATAACGGCCTGATTACCGCGGGAGAAAAAGGCGACCCATTACCTGTTGTGCCAGACTGGAAGGTGGCGGCCAGCCTCCAATACCGTACGGAACTGACCTGGGGGGAAGGTCTGTCAGGCGTGGCCCGTTTTGACTACAGCTATCAGGGAGATTCGGTGAATTCCACCAATGCCTCCGTGCTGTTGTTCGGCTCAGGGGCAACGGTGCCGGAAACCCAGCCCGCATACGACATTGGTTCGCTGTACTTTTCCATTGATTCGGATGCAGGAGGCTGGTCGGCTTGGGTGGGTATCGACAACCTTTGGGATGAACGCGCTATTACCTTTATCGCGCCGCGCTTTGGAGACGGCCGAGCGTTTACAGTGCGGCCACGAGAGATTACCATTGGGTGGACCAAATGGTTCTGATGCCTGGCTAAGCTGGGCCGCTGAATTTTTTATCGTTCTCGCGCTTGCAGCGCCGGTCATAACAACAGCCACGATGTGACGCGCGGATCGTTAGGAGAAGTATTTGAACCCCCAGATTGACGGCCGCAAGGCCTTTGAGGAAGCCGGAGCGGCACTTCGCTCTGGCGCCTACGCTACTGCCGACGCAACGTTGAAAGCCGCGTTAGTCAACCACCCCAACGACCCAAATCTGCTGCGCCTACTCGGCATTTCACTGACCAAACAAAAGCGCTATGTCGAGGCCGAGGAGCGGCTTATACATGTGGTACGGCTAGTCCCGCAGCATGCCCCGGCCTATGATGATCTTGCCGATGCGCAGATGTCCCAAGGAAAACTCGAAGAGGCACTGCGATCCCTGCGCAGCTGCATTAAGCAGGACCCAGACGCCCAGCGTCCCCGACAGCGCCTCGGTGAGCTTCTCAGCATGATGGGGCGAGAGGGCGAGGCGGAAACTGTATTTGTCGATTCACTGGCAGTAAATCCGACGCGCAGGTCCCTTGCAGAGGCTATGGAGCATGTTGAGCGCAGGGAGTATTCCAAGGCTGAGAAAATCTACGATGGGGTGCTGCGCCAGGAGCCAGAGAACTTCGATGCGCTGAGGTTACTTGGCCTATTGTGCGTCAAGCGAGAACGGTACGACGACGCGGCTGCGTTTTTTCGACGTGCGGTGGAGCTGGCACCAGATTTCTGGAAGGCCTGGATTAATCTTGGCTCGGCGCTTGGAGAGCAGCAACAGTTCGAACAGGCCGAGGCAGCATTCCTGTCAGCGCTGGCATTGGGCCCCAATTCTTTACATACCCTGGAGCGTCTCGGTGCCAATGCTCTGAAGGCCGGAGAGCTGGAAAAGGCCATAGACTGGCTGCAGCAATCCCTTGTTTTGGATGACCAGTATGTCCCCTCCCTGCTGTGTCTTGGGCACGCCCTGAAAACCGTTGGCAAGCAGGATGAAGCGATCGATGCCTATCGACGCTGCGCTGCCGCTAAGGCCGGCTTTGGCGAGGTGTACTGGAGCCTGGCCAATCTTAAAACTTTCCGTTTTTCGAACGATGAAGTACACGCCATGGAGGCGCAGCTTGCGCCGCTGGCTGATACGCTGGACGGCGAGAACTCAGAGGTCGCGTTTTCTTTTGCACTGGGTAAGGCCTATGAGGATCGCAAAAACTACCCTCGGGCCTTTGAGTTTTACAGCCGAGGCAACGCTAAGAAACGCTCTAGTGTTAACTACGATCCTATCGAGTACGAGACACAGAACGATCGCATAATCGACGTGTTTACGGCGGACTTTTTTGCCGAACGCGAGGGTTGGGGCGCTAAAGACGAGTCCCCGATTCTGATTCTGGGCCTACCGCGCTCGGGGTCGACATTGCTTGAACAGATTCTTGCCAGCCATTGTGAGGTTGAGGGTACGGCAGAGCTGCACTATTTGCTTCGCGGTGCCACGCAAGCTGGCCTTAATCGCGCTGACGGCATCAAATACCCCCAGGCCATGCACGAACTCAAGGCCCACCATGTTCGTGGTATCGGCGAGGAGTACGTTGAGAGTACGCTCAGACACCGCAGTGGGGCGCGCTTTTTCACCGACAAAATGCCCAATAACTTTACAGGGATAGGGTTTCTGCACAGCATATTGCCCAATGCCAAGGTGATTGATGCCCGACGTCACCCCCTGGACAGCTGCCTGGGGACCTTCAAGCAATTGTTCGCCAACGGACAAGTTTTTTCCTACGATCTGTACGATTTGGCACATTACTATACGCAGTATGTTCGCATGATGAAGCACTGGGATGCGGTGCTGCCGGGCAAGGTGCTTCGCGTAAACTATGAAGACGTGGTGGCTGATCTTGACACCCAGGCTCGGGCGATTGCGGCGCACTGCGGCCTCGACTGGCAAGACAGCATGCTCAACTTCCATGAGAACCAGCGTGCGGTAAAAACAGCGAGCTCCGAACAAGTACGACAGCCGATTTACAGCAGCTCGGTCGCGCTTTGGCGGCGTTATGAGAACCAGCTGGAAGAGCTCATTGACTATCTCGAGCCGGTCCTCCTGGAACTTCCGGAGCACGACCGTCCAAAGTCACTGCTTAATCGTTAGGCACCGGGCAAATACCAGGCTGAGTTTTTAGGGCGCAGCCGGATTTTTTGGCCAGGCATAGGGCCATACTTCCAGCCCATGCACTGCATTTCGCACATCCATACTAAGATTGATAATTTTTTGCGGGCGCTGCTCCTCCAGATCATAGAGGGTGACGGTTGAAGGTGATGAGCCAGCCGCCACTTGCGCTTCGGACACAACGCAAAGACCACGACCAAAGCCTTGCCGCGCAATACTCGCGTCTTCCTTATTCGTATGCGTCAGCTTATGATCCGCAAAGCGCGGCACTCGCCACGCCTTACGGACATCCGGGCTTTCATAGCGCAGCGTATCGGCACTAGAATCATTAAAAACAATCCCATCACGAAATGGACGAGCATTGTGCACGCCCTCGGGAAGCGTGGTTACCACGCCCAGGCTCTTGCCGGCAAAGCGCAGCAACGCGTTGCTGCGCAGGCCGCTGATATACATACCACCAGCATTGCAAAACACATTATTCAAATGCAGCTTGTTGAGCAGCAGTGGGCCGGATTCACTCTGCGGATCAAAGCGCCGCGGAACAAACGCCATACCGTTGGTAGCGACATTCATTCCCCAGTCAAAACGTTCAGTCTCCAGATTCAACCCCAACACGCTGTCATAGCCTGTGGAGACCACAAAAAGGTGACCCTCGTGTAGCGACATTTCGTGGCAGTGCTTGAGGTAAGGATTGCGATAGCTTGCGACCATCTTAAACTCTTGATCGAAGACAAAAATCTCGTCGCTGGCCGCAATGTAGATTTTGTCATCGTTAAACTCTATACCTCGCAGCCCACGGTCCCAGCCCCGCCCTCTCCAGTCGATATCCACATTGTTCCAGTCGACAGGCTTGAGCAGTTCGTCCGTGTCAGTATTAATGAGGTAGACGCCGCCATGGCTATCTCCCTGGTTGCTGCCACGCACCACTGACGTTGCGATCAGGCAGGTCAAGCTACTGCTACTCGCGCTTTATGCATCGGAAGCCTCATTGCCAGGTACGTAATCAAATATAAAGGTAATGCGGTCTTCATCACCGCTATTTATGACGCCGTGGCGTTTTTGGTTGTTAATCTCGTAAGCCTCGCCAACTTTCATACGATAGGGACGACCATCAATCATAAAACGCACTTTGTTGTTGGTCGTAATCGGCACGTGGATACGATGGCTTTGCCGAAACGACTGATGATGATCCGTATGCGAAGTGATGGTCTTGCCCGCCGTGAGCTTGGCGGCCATCGCGCGGATGATGGTGCCCCCGGGTGCGTACCCCCGGCCGATGATTTCGTGCATTAGGGGCAGAGCGAGTGGCGAGAGCTGTTCCCAGCTAGCGCCTTTAACGAGATCAATGTTGGGCCAGTCATCGTGGTCACAAAAGATCAAAATTAGGGACTCGGTGTTGTAGTGCACCTCCTGATACTTTTTTTGGCGGAGCTCTTCTTCACGCCATATCAGCGCGCCGAGGTCAAGAATGGCCTCGCGAAGCTTGTCGGAGTCCACTGCTCCCAGCTCCCTGATCGGCTGCGTTATATCCATGAACAGTGTGGTCCTCGTATTGGGTCGTTAGGTAGTCTCGCGTGTCTTATGCCTTGCTTGCCGCTTGGCGTGCCCTCTCACGCTTCAAGAAATGGGATTGAAGAAGAAAAGATAACGCCATGCCAGCCGCCAAAATAGCGATTGTCATTTTGTCTCGATGAAGGGTCTCTACTGCCCAAATTTCATTCAGTTCAAGCCAGTAAAGCATGTACATAGACAATAGCCAAGGAGTGAAAGCTATGGCTGCGAAGAGTACTGAATGGCATTGTTTTTTTACTGTGACAGGCATCACTAAATCACCAAATTTATTTACAGTTTTCAAAACCTACCATGAAATAGCGGCTTCGTATACTAAGCTTGAGGTGATTGTATTATTTCTCTAATGCCCTATAGGCTGGGACGTTTATTGGGCTGTAGAGTGGCACGATGATATAACACTCGCGCGATTTAAACGGGCTAAATAAATAATTATGGGTGTTAATCTCAACGCAATATTTAGAAGTAAAGCGATCAATGGCTGGCCATTGTTTGCCCTTATTTCGGTACCAATATCCATACTCGTCATTGTTGAAATGATGAGTCTGGATATGTCTACTGGCCCTGCGATCTCGGAGATGATCGGCTACTCCGTGCGCTTGGCTATCCCTTTTATTTATATCGTAGTTGCGGCATCGTCGCTGCAAATACTCTACCCCAGTGTGTTTTCTAAATGGCTACTGCGCAACCGAAAATATGTAGGCTTATGTTTTGCAGTAGCCATGGCATGGCAAGGCCTCTATATTTTCATCATATCGACCTTTTTTCGCGAGTACTATTTTGAAAACATCTATGTCCTGCGCGACGAGATTGAAGGTTCGGTAGGCTACATTTTTTTGGCCTGTATGATTTTGACCTCTTTTCAGGTTACGCGTAAAAAAATCACTCAAAAACAATGGAAGCTGATACAGCAGGGCGGCATTTATATTCTATGGGCTTACCCCTTTAGCGTCTATTGGTGGAACCTTTACTACTATGAAGGCCCTCCGATGCTACATGACTATATATACTACTGGGCCGGATTTATTGCCTTTGCGTTGAGGATTGCCGCTTGGGGTAAGCAACGACTACAGGCTGCAGAAAAGGCGGACGCAAGAAGCGCTTCTGTCACCGTAAAAACACTAGGTAGCACGTTTGTGGCTGTTGGTCTTTTTGCATCGGCTACAGGCTCGCATTGGCAGGATTCAGCATCAACTTTTCTAACATCGCCACAATGGTCTGCCGACCTTGAGGTATGGTTTCCATTTTGGCCTTTTGAACCCTTTTTACCACTTGCTATCATTGGCTTTGGGACGCTGCTCTTAACAAGCCCCCGATCTCACCCTAAGGGGATGCCCATCACTTCTCAGTGATATCATCAAAGCTTCGATATACGTTTCAATGGTACTGATGTAATGCACCACCCTTGCTGTGCACCGCCATTGCTAGCGGTGATAATGAGCTAACGGCATCCTTACTTAAGAGACAGCAACACCTCATCAGTATGCTGCCCCAGCATGGGCGGAGGCCGGTCGTATTGCACCGGTGTGCGAGATAGCTTGATGGGATTACCTACCACCTGTAAGTGAGGGTTCAGAGAGTGGGCCAATTCAACTTGCATACCCCGCGCCTGTAACTGCGGTTCGGCAAACACTTCATCGACTGAATTAATGGGCCCCGCTGGGACCTGGACTGCTTCAAAGATTTCCAGCCACTCATTCTTGGTGTGTTCCAGCATCTGCCTTTGCAACAGTGGCACCAGCGTATCCCGATTGGCCACGCGAGACTGATTGGAGGAAAACCGCGTATCTTCGGCCAACTCGCTCACGCCCAAGGCTTGCACAAAACGACTGAACTGTGCGTCGTTACCCACCGCCACTATCACGTGCCCGTCGGCGGCCACAAAACTCTGGTAGGGCACAATATTGGGGTGTGCATTACCCATTCGAGTCGGCACTATGCCTCCCACCAGATAATTACTGGCCTGATTGGCCAGAGTAGCGGCAGTTACATCCAGCAGCGCCAGGTCAACAAACTGGCCCAGTCCGGAACGTTCGCGCTCGGTCAGTGCCGCCTGAATGCCTATGGTGGCATAAAGGCCGGTCATAATGTCGGTGAGCGCCACCCCCACTTTCTGCGGCCCGGCTCCCGGTACTCCGTCTGGCTGCCCCGTCACACTCATCAAACCACCCATGGCCTGCACCAGAAAATCATAACCGGGCCGGTCTTTATAAGGACCATTCTGGCCAAAACCGGTGATCGAACAGTAAACCAGTTTGGGATTTCGCGCGGACAGGGTGGCGTAGTCGATACCAAATTTTGCGGCACCACCGACTTTGAAGTTCTCCAGAACCACGTCGCACCCATCTGCCAACTGGCGGATAGTGTGCTGCCCCTGCTCCGACTTCATATCGATACAGACCGACTTCTTGCCCCGGTTAGTGCACAGGAAGTAGGCGGATTCGGCGGTCTCCTCACCATGGGTGTCGCGCAGAAAAGGCGGCCCCCAACTGCGGGTGTCATCACCTACCTTGGGGCGCTCTACTTTGATCACCTCGGCGCCCAGATCCGCCAAAATCTGGCTGGCCCACGGCCCTGCCAGCACGCGGGACAAATCCAGAACCTTGATATGTGACAGTGCTCCCACGCGATAGCCTCCTAAAAAGCCGGAATATCGGTTTGCGTACGACCCAGAATCAGGGCGTGAATATCGTGCGTACCTTCATAGGTATTCACAACTTCCAGATTCACCATGTGGCGCATCACGGGGTATTCATCAGAAATACCGTTGCCGCCCATCATGTCTCTGGCCAGACGCGCTATATGCAGGGATTTACCGCAGGAGTTGCGCTTGATCAATGAGATTAACTCGGGGGATATCTGCCCCGCGTCCATCAATGTGCCCGCTCGATGACAGGACTGTAAAGCCAGACTTATTTCAGTTTGCATATCGGCGAGTTTAAGCTGAATAAGTTGGTTGGCCGCCAGAGGCTTGCCGAACTGCTTGCGACCCATCACATAATCAAGCGCAGTGTGCCAGCATGCTTCTGCCGCACCCAAAGCACCCCACGCGATGCCGTAACGGGCGTTGTTGAGGCAACCAAACGGGCCTTTCAAGCCCTCAACATTGGGCATCAATTGCGCTTCGGAAACGAACACTTCATCCATCACAATCTCGCCGGTAATAGAGGCACGCAGCGCCAGCTTGCCTTCAATTTTGGGCGCACTTAGGCCTTTCATGCCCTTTTCCAGAATAAAACCGCGAATCTTTCCGTCGTCGGTTTTGGCCCACACCACGAAGACATCGGCAATGGGGCTGTTGGAAATCCACATTTTTGCGCCGGACAGACTATAGCCGCCCTCGACCGTTTTGGCACGGGTCACCATGCCACCGGGGTCGGAGCCGTAGTCGGGCTCGGTCAAGCCGAAGCAGCCAATCCACTCGCCGGTTGCCAGCTTTGGCAAATATTTTTCACGCTGTTCCTCGGTGCCATAGGCATAAATGGGATACATAACCAGCGAGGACTGCACGCTGAGCATGGAACGGTAACCAGAGTCGACCCGCTCTACCTCGCGCGCCACCAGACCATAAGAGATGTAATCCACTCCGGGGCAGCCATAACCTTCAATCGTTGAACCCAACAGACCCAGCTCACCCATCTCCCGAAATATCTCGGGGGGAGTCTCTTCTTTGCGAAACGCACTCTGAACCCGCGGCTGCAACTTGTTCTGGGCGTACTGACGCGCAGAGTCGCGCACCATGCGCTGCTCGTCGGTGAGTTGCTGCTCTAGCAGGAAAGGGTCCTGCCAGTCAATTTTTTGCCACTGCTTGCCTTTTGCCATGAGAATTATCCTGTGGGTTATGTATCTAAAGAGTCAAAGTAACAAAAGAAGTATCATTAATAAAATATATGTTTTATATGTATAGTATATATTTTATATATATACAAGACTGAACCCAATGCGCAGAGGAAATGGCCACTGCCCGTTTATTCAAAGGGCCAGAGCAGATATTACGTCACAGGAGGCACTCGTTGGATTTACGCAAACTGGAAATTTTTGTCGCCGTGGCACAGCACAACAGCTTTAGCCAGGCCGCCATCAGCCTGCATATGGCGCAACCGGCAGTGAGCATTGCGGTTCGAAAACTGGAAGAGACCACCAACAGCTGCCTGTTTGATCGAAGTGGCCGACAGATAGCACTCACTGCCGAAGGCAAAAACCTGCTGACCCGTGCGCAGCACTTGTTGGCTGAGGTGGAGGACTTGAATCGCTCCATGGGCGCTATGAACAACCTGCTTCAGGGAGAGCTTTCCATTGCCTGCCCGTCCATGTTGGCCACTTATTTCTTGCCCGATTTACTCAGCGAATTTCTTACCACCCACCCCGGTCTGAAAGCCTCAGTTACCCAGGCCGGGACGACTCGAGTCGAACAAATGCTACTCGACGATCAAATAGAACTGGGAGTCACCACGTTTCAGGAATCGCCCAAGCTCAGTGAACTGGAGTTGGTTCCACTGCTGCAAGAGCAGATGGTGCTCTGTGTTGGTATCGAGCACCCCTGGCGCAAACGTCGACGCCTGTCTGTTAACGACCTCCACGACTCACCCATGGTTGTGTACGAAAGCGGTTATTTTATACGCGCTGCGCTGGAACAACTGTGCACTAAATACAAAGTCACACCCGACATTCGAATGCAGTCCAATTTTTTACCGCTGCTCTTAAAAATGGTTAAGCAGGGCATGGGCACAACCGTCGGGCTAAAAATGATGGCCCGAGAAGAGCCCGGCATTGTCGGCATTCCCCTGTACCCAAAGACAGAGTTCAACATGGCGCTTGCCAAGCGCAGAGGCCGGACCATTTCCAAGGCGAACCAGGCATTTCTCGATTGGGCCGCTTTCAAGTTATGATGGCCTACCTTGCGGCCACGACCTAAGCCTGTATCAGCCAATGTCAGCTCTAGACCAATTCAGCCAACATCTCGCCGACCTGCTCCCCACTGTGGGCCACGCCGAATTTCCAGAGGAATTAATCAAGCTATTCAGGGCGATGGTACCCGTCGATGATGCGACCATTCTGGTCTATCCGGGTACCAACTTACCAGTAGTGGAATATTTCGAAATCCCCAAGGACCGCACTAAGTCTACTCTGGATGTTTTTGTCAAAGGCGCCTTCCTGCTCGACCCCTATTATCTGGCGGCAACCGACAAAGAGAAGTTTGGTGTCTTCAGAATGCGCGAACTAGCCCCCAGCGGTTTTAAAGAGGGTGAATACTATAAAACCTGGTATAAAAACTGCGGCTATCAGGATGAATGCGGTTACATTATTCCCACCGGTGGAGGCGGGTTTATCAATATCGCGCTGGGTAGAACCAGAGGGCAATCGCCGTTTACCAAACGACAATTAAACCTGTTCCAATCTATTCATCCCACCATTGAGGCTTTGTGCCAAACCCATTGGGCTCACTGTGAACCGGAACCGGGTGGTGTCAATATACGCGCCCAGCTGCACAGCGCCCTGGATGCGTTTGGCAGCAGTGTCTTGACTGAGCGGGAATCTCAGGTCATCAACCTGGTGCTGCACGGTCACAGCACCAAAACCGTGGCCGAAAAACTATCTATTTCGGTCGAAACAGTGAAGCTTCACCGCAAACACGCCTACGCCAAACTGGAAATAAACTCCCAGGCCGAGTTGTTTTACCTGTTTCTGGACTCGGTGATGAGCGCGCAGAATTACGAAAGCGGAGACACTCTGGTGGCTTATATGAAGCCGCCTCCGCGAATTTTGTAAACCCCCTTATAGCCCCGCTTCATAGACCACATTGCCATTCATCATCGTCATAAGCACCTTAACCTTATGGATTTCATAGCGTTCGGTTTCAAACAGGTTTTTGTCCAAAACGACAAGATCGGCTTTTTTACCCACCGTCAAAGACCCCAACTCATCCTCCATATGCAGCTGATAGGCAGCATCCAGAGTGTAGCCTCGAATTAACGTATCGATATCAAGTCGCTCTGATTCGCTGGGCTGGATTTTCGCATCGGGTTCACCGGGATTTTGCCGTGTATGACCAATCTCCATTTGCAGTACTGGCGACATGCCCAACATACCCGCCCCACTGGCGGGGAAGTCACTACCGAAGGTTAGCTTAACGCCCTCATCATGCAGCGACTTGAAACGCCAGTACCGGTTAAATTGACCTTCACTGACGAAGGGCTCACCGAAAGTATCGTAGGAGGCCCATAACGGTGTGCTTTGGGCGATAACATCCAGCTCGGCAAAGCGCGGAATATCCTCGTCGGTAAGCACCTGAATATGGCAAATGGTATATCGTGTGCTGCTATCAGGGTGCGATTGACGCGCTACCTCAATGGCGTTCAGCGTCTCGTGCACCGCGCGCTCACCCAGTGCATGCACATGAACATCAATGTGTTCTGCCGCTGCGCCACTTATCATGTGGATCATTTGTTTCTCGGTAAAAATCGTTTCACCGCTGTTACCAGGTTCACCCTGATAATCTTCGAACATGGCCGCAGTGCGCCCCTCAACCGTGCCATCAAGCATGATCTTTAACATACGATAATGATAGTTATCGCCTTTCATGGTCTCTCGCCACTTGTTCGCATTTTCAACAGCGTGCTCAGCGTCGCCTGGTGCACCGACAAAATATGAACCAACAATTCGCACCGTCATGTCTCCCGCATCTTCAATTCGGTTGAGCACCGTTTGTAGCTCAGCGCTATCACCAATCGCTCCGGCATCAAACACGGAGGTAACACCATAGCGATTGAGGGTTTCAATGACATAAGCGGTTCCGTCGACCTGCACATCTGCGTTGATGACATTCAAGGCATCCATGGCCATCACAGCAGTATCCTCCAGCAGATAGCCCGTGGGGTTACCTTGCTCATCTCGCTTGTAGTAGCTAAAACCGGGAGCAAGGTCAGGCGTGTCCTTGGTGATATTAAGGGCCTCCAGTGCTTTACTGTTGGCCCACGCGCCATGAAAACCCTCGTCCATAATCAACACCGGGCGGTCTGGCACAACCGCATCGATCATGCTGGCAGTGGGGCCCTGTGCCCCGAAAGTAGTCCCCAAAAATCCATAGCCAAAAATCAGCGGCTTGTCGGTATTGGCCACCGCATAATCCTTGATAGATTCAACCCACTCCTCCACCGTACCGAACGTATCCAGCGACAGGGCTCTGGCATAGCCTCCACCGGAAACGGGGTGCATATGCGTATCTATAAAGCCAGGCAAGAGCATGCTCCCCTGCAAATCATGCGTTTGGGTGACGCTTCCGGCGAGTGCAAGGGCTCCCGCGTTATCGCCCACATAGACAATTTTGTCGTCCTTAACAGCAACCGCCTCAGCCCATGGAGTAGCGCTGTCGAGAGTATAGGCTCGCGCATTAAAGAAGATACTGTCGACACCCCGCCCCGTGTTACTGACACAACTGGCCAGGCACAAAAGCATCAATACCGACGCGGCGCGCACTAATATTTTTATTTTTCGCATTCTTTACTCCGATTCATAAGACAGTACTAACAGGTAAATCCCAAATTGAGCTTATCCAATAGCTTCAACCAGAGCCCGCGCTTGCCATTATTGGCATCGGCTTTGATCAGGGCGAGTTGGGTCAGGCGCACGCCTATCCAGCGCGCCGGCTCGGGAACCCAGGCCATGGGTTTTTTAGTCACAAACTTCATTTTGAGAACGTCGCTAGGCTGGTAGCCCAAAAGTTCTATGCCAATTCGTGCACCAAAACGAGAGGCACCCACACCTAGGCCGGTGTAGCCAACCGACCATGCCACCCTGCCGTTGTAAGTAACACCAGGCACCATACAAAAACGAGTGGACGTGGCAATGATGCCGCTCCAGCGATGCGTAAACCTCACTCCCTTGAGTTGAGGGAAGGTTTCAAAAAACTCACGCGAGAGTTGTTCAAAGCGTTCGGGAATGTCTGCACAATCCGCACCGGTGCCCCGATTGTAGTAGTAACGCACCGCCCCGCCGCCGCCCCAGGTGATGCGGTTGTCCGTCGTTATGCGGTAGTAATGAAACATATTGGCATCATTAGACAGAGCGTGACGTGTTTTGTGCCAGCCTATGGACTCCAGCTGCGCCTCGCTCAAGGGCTCGGTGGCTATCTGATAATCCCACACAGGAATTATCGCCCTACGCACTTTGCGCATTTTGTTATAAAAGCCATTGGTAGCCATGAGTACTTTGTCACTTTCAATAACGCCGCCCTCACACAAGGCTCTCATACGGTCTCGCCCCAATGGCTTAACTTCATCGAGGCCCGTGTGCTCAAAAATACGCACACCAAGCTCTAGAATAACCCGCTTCAAGCCCCAACAAAGACGCGCCGGGTCAACGATGCCATTGTGCCCACCTCGATACCACAGGCCAGCCAGGTAAGTCGGTGAGTTAACCTGGGCGCGCATGGCATCGCGATCAAACCACACCACGTCCTCGCCATCGGCTTTGTCTCGCTCATAGATTTCACGCAGACTCGCTACCGACCCCGAATTAGTGGCCACCGATGTTTCGCCCACTTTTTCGTAACGCGCATCAATATTGTGTCGCTCAAGGGTTTCAAGCAGTTCTACAATATTCTGTTCGCCCAGCTCAAAGAGGCGCTGTGCCTCACCGGGAAAATGATGGTCGGTGTTGGTTTCGCCGTGAGCCAAACTGGCGTTTAAAAAACCACCGTTGCGACCAGAGGCGCCGTCGGCAATAAGGGTTTTCTCTATGAGAATAATATCGGCGTCGGGCCGGCGCTCCTTCGCCTGCAGTGCAGCCCACAAACCGGTAAAGCCACCCCCTACTATTAATAGCTCACACGTGGTGTTCCCTACAAGAGCCGGCAACGGTTGCGGGCGGCAATCCTGATCGTGCCACAGTGGGCAGTATTTTGAGTCGCGCAATGCGTCTAGGTGCGTTGGCATAAATATCCT
>JBLHNQ010000008.1:0-94296 GCA_047650635.1 Halioglobus sp. | reverse complement strand
CGAACTCAGAAGTGAAACGATGCATCGCCGATGGTAGTGTGGGGTCTCCCCATGTGAGAGTAGGTCATTGCCAGGCTTTAATACCGAAAACCCCGTAGTTCATCGAGCTACGGGGTTTTTTTATGCCTGCTGAAATAGACTGGCGGGGACACAAACACATCACTGTAAAATTCATCGCAGGGGAAACAACGCCTATCTACCCTTTTTGGCGTTTGAAAATGCCGCTGCCAAAGTAGAGTTGTTGACTGCACTGGCCCGACTGTTACCTGCTGATTTAATACTCGATTTCCCATTATGACCGGGTTTTTGTTGGGGTTTTGATTGCTGGCGTTTGTTATCAGCGTCTTCGGCTTTATCTGTGAGGCGCATACTGAGCGCAATGCGTTTTCGACTTTCATCTATGGTCATTACTTTTACCTTCACGATGTCACCCGCCTTAACCACATCCCTGGGATCTTTTACGAAACGGTTAGCCAGAACAGAGATGTGAACAAGCCCATCTTGGTGAACACCAATATCAACAAAGGCCCCGAAATTGGTAACGTTTGTTACGGTGCCCTCAAGAATCATATCTGGCTTTAGGTCTGCTATTTTTTCCACGCCTTCCAGTAAAGCCGCGACCTTAAACTCTGGCCGAGGATCTCGTCCCGGTTTGTCGAGCTCACTCAGGATGTCTTTTACCGTCGGCAAGCCTATAGCATCAGTCACATAGTCTTCGGGTTTGACACTGCGAAGAAAACTTGAATCTCCGATCAGGCTCGACACTTGGCGCTTCTGTCGGTCGGCGATAGCCTCCACGACGGTATAGGACTCCGGGTGAACGGCTGACATGTCCAGTGGGTTTGTGCCATTCATAACTCTCAAAAACCCAGCGGCCTGCTCAAAAGTTTTGGCGCCGAAGCGCGCCACTTCAAGCAGGCTCCTGCGGCTTGGAAAGCTACCCTTTTCATCACGCAGCTCGACGATGTTCGATGCAATGGTCTGGTTGAGTCCGGATACACGAGTAAGCAACGGTACAGAGGCCGTATTTACGTCCACACCGACTGCGTTAACGCAGTCTTCAACAACACTTTCGAGTTGTCGAGCGAGTTTAACTTGGCTGACATCGTGCTGGTACTGGCCTACACCGATCGATTTTGGCTCTATCTTCACAAGCTCTGCCAGGGGATCTTGTAATCGCCTGGCGATCGAAATTGCTCCTCTTATAGTGACATCGAGGTCAGGAAATTCCTTTGCGGCGAATTCGGATGCGGAGTAGATAGAAGCGCCGGACTCATTGACCATTATCTTTTGCACAATCAGTTCAGGGTGATCATTGAGTATATCGCCTACAAATTTATCAGTTTCCCGCCCGGCGGTACCATTACCAATAGCGATAAGTTCTATCGAGTACTTACGTATCATTTTGAGTAGGACAGCTGCAGCTTCAGCGGTACGCTTTTGGGGTAATGTGGGGAATATCACTCCATGGTCCAGCACTTTTCCATTGGCATCCAGAACGGCCATTTTTACGCCAGAGCGCAATCCCGGATCTAAACCTATAGTTGCTTTGGGTCCGGCAGGTGCTGCCAGTAGAAGATCTTTGAGATTATCAGAGAAAACCCGAATGGCTTCCAATTCGGCTCGCTCTCGGAGGAGGCCGAGTAAGTTGGTTTGTAGGTGGGTCAACAGTTTTATACGCCAAGTCCACCGCACCGTTTCAGCGAGCCACTTATCGGCGGCGCGCCCCTTGTTCTCTATATGCCAGTGCTCAGCGATCATTGCCTCACACGGGTGGGCGTCTGTCGACTTCTCTTGGGGATGCATGACCAAAGTAAGATTTAAAAATCCTTCGTTTCGCCCCCTAAACATGGCGAGCGCCCGGTGTGAGGGTACTTTCGATAGCGGCTCTGTATGTTCAAAATAATCTAGGAACTTGGCTCCCTCTTGCTCCATACCATCAATCATACGGGAGGCCAGCAGTACGTTATCCTGCAGGAAGAAGCGCACTTTCTCCAGAAGGTCCGCATTCTCTGCAAAACGCTCCATCAGTATTTGCTTTGCCCCATCGAGCGCGGCCTTGCTGTCAGCAATCCCTGCCTCATGGTTTATGTAGGTCTGGGCCATTTCCTCCGGTATTAACCCCGGTTCTTGAAGTAATGCGTCGGCGAGAGGCTCAAGTCCAGCCTCGCGGGCGATCTGTGCCTTGGTACGGCGCTTTTGTTTGTAGGGTAGGTATAAATCTTCCAGTCGATTTTTTGTATCTGCTAGTTCTATGGATCTTTGCAATTGAGGGCTGAGTTTCCCCTGTTCATCTATGTTGGTCAATATACTCTGGCGGCGATCATCCAGTTCGCGTAAATAATTCAGGCGGTCTTCCAACAGACGCATCTGAGTGTCATCGAGACCGCCGGTTACCTCCTTGCGGTAGCGGGAAATAAACGGCACGGTTGCGCCTTCATCCAATAGTTGAATGGCCGCGGTTACCTGCGCTTCGCGCACGGATAATTCTTCCGCAATACGCTGGGGTATAGACTTGCTCATAGAGGGATTCTTTTTACGATGGTGAGGAGGGTCTGAAAAACCAGGGAATGGATTATGCCCCAGTCATACTGAGATTACGAGATGGTATTCCTGTAGGAAGTATGCATGTTGCTTGTTTAGAAAATTTGATTGTATTAAATTAGGGGGTCTTTATAGCCCAAGAATGCTCTTTTGTTATTTTCCGCCCTTTCATGTCCTACCTGCAGGTTGTCAAAATTCAATCATAGCGTTTTAACTTCGCTGCCTGCATCGAGCAATCGATTGACTGCCATTTGAGCGCAACGATTTTCTGACCCCTATCAAACACTGTAGTAGCAGAATTAGCTGCGAAAGTTTTTCACCGCACTGAGTAGCTGTCTGCAAGTTATCTGCCCCACCAGCTTACCGTCTTCTACCACTGGGCGGCGGCGTTTGTTTTTTAGCAGCATATCCTGGGCAACATCAATAATATCTTCGTCCGGATGAGCCACCACCAAATTATCGCTGGCCATATATTCAGATACGGACCCGATACCAGACTCGTTATAGATGGCGCCTAAAGCTCCACGTAAACAATCCAGCTCTGACAGGATTCCAATCAAATTTTGTTCGTTATCGACAACGCAAACTCCCGAAATTTTGTTGTCAATAATGACCTGCATAGCATCCAGTAAATTGTCGTCTTTCTTAACCTTCACCGGGTTTTTTAGCATGTAGTCCCGGAGGCTGACTGATTTAAGCATAATGACTCCCTATTTTTATCTGACTTAATTAATCACCTGAATTATAGACTGCAAATACTCCACGAGGGGCTGTGGTAAGGTTCCCAAGAGTAAAATACTTGCAATCAGAACGCAGGACACCACTTTTTCTAGTAATCCATGTGGTGCCTCTGGGCTATTATTATGCTCTTCCACTCGGCGTGTCATGTAGAAAACCACGCGTAGGTAGTAGTAGATTCCGATACTGCTGCCAATAATGAGGCTCCCCAGTAAAACCCAGCGAGAGTCACTGACTGCGGAGCTGAGCAGATAAAACTTGGCGACGAAGCCAGCAGTGAGAGGGATGCCAGCCAGAGACAGTAGGGCCACCAGCATAAGGCAGGCATAGAGAGGTTGATGCCAGAATAATCCACTAATATCGTGCAGTTGTATGTTTTCCCTTTGGCTTTCTCCCGCGGATAACAAAGTAAGTACGCCAAAGGCGGCTATGGTTGTAGCCGTATAGGCAATCAAGTAGTACATGCCCGCTTCAATGGCTAGCGGGCGGTGTGCGAGGTCGCTAGCCACCACTAGAATAATCATCAGATAGCCCATATGAGCAATGGAAGAGTAAGCTAACATTCGTTTGATGTTGGTTTGCAGCAGCGCCAACACATTGCCTGCCAACATGCTAAAAATAGCGAGCAGAGCGATACAGTCGATTAAAATGCTGAAACGGAACAAATCAGACGCAAGAAACCATCGCACCAGCACTACGAAAACGGCTGCCTTGGCTACCGAGGCCAAAAACCCCGTTACTGGAGCAGGTGCACCATCGTAGACATCGGGAGTCCACATATGAAATGGGACCAGTGAGAGTTTGAAGCCCAGACCGGCCACTATCATAATACTGGCGACCAGTAGCGTTATATTGCCAGTGTCAACGTTGGCCAGCTGCTGCCCCATTGCGGAGAACTGCAATGTTCCTGTTGTGGCGTAGAGTAGAGCAAAGCCAAATAGCATTGTGGCAGAGGCGGCGCCAGATAAAACTAAATATTTAATGGCTGCTTCCAGCGGCAGTTTTGTTTTGTCGGGGTACGCGATGAGGGCATACAGAGAGACAGACATCAACTCCAGGCCGAGTAATAGTGAGGCGAGGTGTGAAGCGTACGCCAGAACACATGCCCCCAAAGTGCTTAAGATGAGAAGTAAAAAGTATTCCTCGGGTTCGTCTCCGCGCTTATTAAGGTAGTCCATTGAAAGCAGTGCAGTCGCTGCGCCCGCAAGGCAGAACAGGGCCGAAAACACCAGCGCGAGTTTGTCCGCTCGTAGTAGTGGGGTAACGAAGCGGGGAGCACTATCTCCCGCCCACACAATTGATAGAGTGGCGGCTAGCAGTGTTACCAAAGCAAGTAATGAAGTTAGCTTTATGTTCCGGGCAAAGGCGATTTGCAGCATTAATGTGGTAGCGCCGGCGGCCAATGTCAAAAGTGGCAGTAAACTCAGGAGATCGTCGGCGTTCATTGGCTCACCATCCCTGTATTTGATGTAAGCTTCTGCAAGCTGTCCAATACAGGCTGCACCAGGTCGAATACCGGCTGGGGGTATAGACCCAGCCATATAAGGATTATCATCATTACAGCCATAGTGGTCATTTCTCTAGGGCCAAAATCAGCGAACTCACGAGTCTCATCTGGCTTGCCCTGGAAAGCGAGCTGCATCATCTGCAGGGCATAGATAGCTGCGCCAATCACACCCAGTGCGGCGACGGCGGTAATCCATGGTTGCACAGCGAAAAGACCGAGGAGCACCAGGAATTCTGCGACGAAGTTACCCAGCCCTGGTAGGCCCAATGAGGCCACTGCAAAAAACAGGGCGCAAGCACCCATGCGTGGTGCGTTGTGCCACAGCCCGCCCATTTTGTTCATGTCCCGCGTCTGCAGGCGATGCTGAATAGCACCTGCCATCATAAATAACGCCGCGGTACTTATGCCATGGGCAACCATCTGCATGACGGCTCCCTGCATGGCAATGTTATTCCAGGCGTATAGTCCCAGCAGGACAAATCCCATATGGCTGACGCTGCTGTACGCCACCAGACGCTTGAAATCGGTCTGGGCAAAGGCTAATACAGCGCCGTAAATAATACCCGCCGCACCCAGAGACATGGCGATCGGGGCAAAAGTTATTGAAGCTTCGGGAAACAAGGGAATTGCAAAGCGCAATAAACCGTAGGCACCTGTCTTAAGCAAGATCCCCGCCAATAACACGCTGCCAGCTGTAGGTGCCTGGGTATGGGCATCCGGCAGCCAGGTGTGGAAGGGGAAGCCCGGTAGCTTTACCGTAAAGGCGAGAAAAAAGCCCAGCATTACCCAGAACTCAAGCTTGATGTTTAATGTGGTTCCCAATAAATCGAAATAACTGAAGCTGTAACTTCCGTTTACCAGAGAAGCTTGCCAGGCCAGCACCACAATAGAGAGCAACATTAACAGCCCGGAAAACTGTGTAAAAATGAAAAATTTCATCGCTGCATAGGCTTTGTTTTCATGCCCCCATATTGCAATGAGAAGATACATGGGGATCAGCATGACTTCCCAGAAGAGAAAGAAAAGAAACAGATCCATCGCTAGAAAAACGCCGGTCACGCCAGCCAGAGTCCACAGTATATTAGCCTGAAAAACCCCCTGTTTAAAATCGATTTCCGACCAGGAGGAGGACACGGCAATAAGCCCCAATAGCAGCGTTAGAATAACCAGTAACAAGCTCAATCCATCCATCGCTAGCTCAAAGGAAATGCCAAAGCGTGGAATCCAGTCCAGTTTAAGATAGGCAATCCAGTTGTTCCCCATAGCGGCAGTCGTATTGATCTGCTCTGGTGCTGCGCCTGCGGCTATGGTCAGAAGGTAAACAAGAGAAACGGCTATAATTGCTAGGGAGACCCAGCGTGGCGCGCCGCTATCCCAGCGCTCTGAGAGGATTGCCAGCAATCCTCCGATGAGCAAAATACCGATGAGAATTGCAAGACTCATGATGCATTCCTCAGCATAATAGCCACCAGTAATAGCAAGCCAAATACCATCGTGGTGGCGTACCAGCGCAGTTCACCCGTTTGCAGTGAAACCAGTCCGCGGTGTGACCATCTGAGAAGGCTTACGACTGAGTTATAAAATAAATCCACAGGTTCATTGCGGCACGCTCGTGCAAGCGCGGTGAATGGGCGAACTAGTAAGTAGTGATAGAGGTCGTCGAAGCGCCAGCCTTGCTGCCAAAAGCCTTGAAGAGCCTTTCCCAGCGAAGAGTCTGTAAGTCTTGAAACTGATAACTGGCCGCCCAGAAATACCAGATAGGCTATCAGTAGGCCGATTAGTGGAACAGCGATGCCGATGTATTCCACGCTGTGAGCCACATCGTTATGGTAGTCAGTCGCCGAGAATACCTCGTCCAGTGGCTGCCCGATCCAGCCCCCCAGCGCTGCCAGTACACATAGGATCACCAGTGGCAGCGCTATCTTCCAACCCACCTGCTTGTCTGGTTCTGTATTTACCTCGCCGAAAAAGACGATGAATACCAGCCTAAAACTGTAAATTGCGGTAAGCAGGGCGCCCAGCAACCCTCCAGCCCACAATGTGGGGCCGATGTCGGGTAGTGCCCAGGCCGCCAGCAGGATGCTGTCCTTCGAATAGAACCCCGATGTGAAGGGTAGGGCTGCCAGAGCCGCTGAGCCAATAAGGAAGCTGGCAAACACCACGGGGAGCCGTGTGCGTAAACCGCCCATTTTGAAAATGTTGTGCTCGTGGTGCAGGCAATGGATAACTGCACCCGCCCCGAGAAATAGCAGGGCTTTAAAAAATGCGTGAGTCATCAGGTGGAAAATGCCCGCACTGAAAGCGCCCACACCTAATGCCAGAAACATATAGCCAATCTGGCTAATGGTGGAGTAGGCCAGTATGCGTTTGATGTCATTTTGTGCCAAGGCAGCAAAGGCTGCCAATAGTACTGTCGCCACACCCAACCATGCGATTGCCTGCATTGTTGCCGGCGCGAGAAGGAACAACTCATGAGTTCGGGCTATCAGATAGACGCCGGCTGTAACCATGGTGGCTGCATGGATTAGGGCGCTGACCGGTGTGGGCCCCGCCATCGCATCAGGCAACCAGGTGTGCAGGGGCAGTTGAGCAGACTTGCCCACGGCCCCGCCCAGTAGAAGCGCTGTAGCTAACACAGGCAACGTGCCTCCAGCCGTCCACTGTGAGTTTGCGGCCTCCATCAACGGTTGAATCTGCAGTGTCCCCAATTCAGTGAACAGGAGGAAAAGACCCAGCGCCATAGCGGTGTCACCTACCCGGGTTACAATAAATGCTTTTCGAGCCGCCGCGCCGTTGTTGGGATCACGATACCAAAAGCCAATCAGCAAATAGGAGCAGACTCCCACACCTTCCCAGCCCAGGTAAAGTAGTAGCAAGTTATCGGCCATCACCAGTAAGAGCATGGCAGCCACAAACAGGTTCATATAGGAAAAATAGCGAGCAAAAGATTCATCAGATTCCATAAACTCGACGGAATACAGATGAATCAGAAAGCCTACGCCAGTAATCACCGACATCATGACGACCGTCAGACCGTCGATGTAAAAGGCGATGCCCGGAGTGAAGTTGGCGACGGAGATCCAGGTCCATAGCGTAACTTGCTGGATTTCACCGGTTGTCAAAAAAGCCCGCGCAACGTAGGCCACAAGTAATGCAGATAGGCCGACGGAGCCCACTCCAAACATTGCCACTACGCGCTTTGATAGGCGCCCGGCACCGACCATTAAAAGCACTGCACTGATAAGTGGCAAGGCAGGAATGAGTGACAGTGAATTCATCAGTCGTTAGCCCCTCAACCTGTTGGCGTTATCCATATCCAGAGTTTTGAAGCGCCGCTGTATTTGTAGGACCAGACCAAGACCCACAGAGATTTCTGCCGCTGCTACTGCAAGAATTAGCAGGAAAATAACCTGGCCGTCCGCTTCTGCCCACTTGGCTCCTGCCGCTACAAAGGCCAAGGCGGCTGAATTCAGCATGACCTCCAGTGACATAAGCATAAAAATAATATTGCGCCGCAGCATCAGCCCCAGCAAACCGCAGCTAAACAGGAGCGCAGCGAGCACCTGAACGTGCTCCAGCGGTACTTGCAGGCCGCCCATTAATTATTCCTCACATTACGTATGTTAAATCTTCGTCCCAGATGGTATGCACCTACGAGCCCAGCCATTAACAACATGGAGGCTAGTTCGACGGCCAATACATAGGGGCCGAAAAGCATTATTCCTACCTCTTTCGGTGACACATCCACTCCACTGGTGAGCGCAGGAGCTTGCTGTAAGGCGTACACCAGTTCTACAAATAGCACGGTGGTCATGATGCCCGGTATTATCCAGTTGCGTGGATGCAGGCCTTTGCGTTCGCTCTCTTCCCCGGCTTCACCGAGGTTGAGCATCATGATGACGAAAACAAACAGCACCATGATGGCACCCGCATAAATTAGAATTTCGAGCGCGGCTGCGAAGGGTGCACCCATCAGGAAGAACAACACAGCTACTGCCAGAAGTGACACAATCAGGTATATGAGCGCATGCGCAGCATTGGCACGCGTGAGGGCCAGCATGGTGGAGGAAAGCGCAACAACAGCAGCGATGTAAAATAGAGTTTCCATCATGGCAGTAGACTCTTTATGTCAATGGGAGAGGCCTCGTTTTGTGCCTGTCCTTTATCCTTGCCGTCAATTGCCAGCCCCGATACACGATAAAAATTATAGTCGTGATATTTCCCCGTGCCGCTTATTAGTAAATGTTCTTTTTCGTATACCATGCTGTCGCGATTGTACTCACACATTTCAAAATCAGGAGTCAGTTGTATGGCGTTGGTAGGGCAAGCCTCTTCGCACATGCCACACATAATGCAGCGAGAAAAGTTAATACGGAAAAATTCAGGGTACCAACGGCCATCCTCTCGAACGCCCTGTTGCAGTGCAATACAGTCGGGAGGGCAGGCGGCGGCACAGAGGTTGCAGGCCACGCATCGCTCATCGCCGTCTGGGTCGCGGGTTAATATAATTCGGCCACGGTAGCGTGGTGCGAGATAGGGCTGCTGCTCAGGGTATTCGACTGTTTCTGCTGCCGTGAAACTGTGCTGAAGAATTGTCCAAATGGTTTGTAGCTGACTGCGTATGGATTTGAACATAGTCCTAGCCTCTCATCGCAAGAGCGATAGCCCCGGTTGCAACCACATTGAATAGGGTCAAGGGCAGCATATACTTCCAGCCCCAGGTCATAAGCTGGTCATAACGTGGACGCGGTATCGCCGCACGTAGCAAAATGAAAAAGCATATTACGACAAAGGTCTTCAGACAGAACCACACGAAAGGAGGTAAAAAAGGACCCAGCCAACCACCAAAAAACAAGGCGACAATCATGCAGGAGATTAGAATCAGACCTAGGTATTCTCCGAGCATAAACATAGCGAATTTCATGCCCGCATATTCGGTATGAAACCCAGCGGTTAATTCATGTTCTGCTTCTGGTAGGTCAAACGGCAGACGATGGCTCTCTGCGATACCCGCTATAACAAACGTGAACAAGCCCAAAAATTGTGGAATAAAATTCCATAGATCTGCTTGAGCCTCAACGATGGCTCGCAGGCTGAAGCTTCCCGTCAGCATGACCACACCCATCAGCGACAAACCCATGAAAACTTCGTAGCTGATCATCTGCGCAGCGCTGCGCAGGCCACCCAAGAGTGCATATTTATTGTTCGATGCCAGTGCCGCCAGCAACACGCTGTACACTGCCAGCGAGGTCATTCCGAGGAAAAATAACAGTCCAATATTCAGATCGATAACATACAGGTCTGGCCCAAAGGGGACCACCGCAAAACCCAGCATCATGGCAACTACGATAGCAGTGGGTGCGAAAATGAAAACAACCCGGTCGGAAAAGGGTGGTACCCAATCGTCTTTGGTGAGCAGTTTTATCATGTCCGCTGCAACTTGACCGATCCCGAAAGGCCCGAGACGATTGGGGCCATAACGATCTTGCCAGATGCCCAGCAGTCGACGCTCGAACCAGGTAAGAACGGCCGCGCCGCCAATGGTTGCAAATAATAGGAAAAGACCGAAGTACATCGAACCCAAATCAGACATCGCTCCCTCCATCAGAGCCAATAATCTGCGGACTGGGACGCTGCCAACCCTGTGCCTTATGCAAGGCTATTTGCTCACCGGTGATGATATTTTCAGTGCCAGACAAGCCCGCGCTATAGCCGACACAGCCATCGGCGACAGTGTCATTAATGCGAACTTGCAGTGTGGCCAGCGGGGCTTTTAGCATGTCGCCTTGCACCTGCGGTTCTGCCCGTTGTAGTTCGACACCATCGCCTTCGATCACACCCAGCGATTGTGCACAGGCGTTGCTGATTTCCACATATCCACGGTCCACCAACTCAGCGATGGCTGGGGCTTGTGCGCTCAGTTCCTCGCTACCGAATATGCGATAGCGGGCTACCATTAACCACTGCCCGGCCTGCTGCGTAATTGAAGTGAAATTACATTTGGGCATGTCGCTATCTGTTGCGCCAGAAGTGGGCAAAAGTAATCTCGCGCCGGCAGTACCGCCTTTGAGATGTTCTCCGACTTCCGACTGAAACTTATTGAGTGCTTGATTTGAATTCCAGCCGGGCGCCCATACGTAAGGTAGTAATGAACCCGGTTGCGATCGATTCAGTCCCTCCATTGAGAAGGCAAGTGGTGACTCTTCATCAACCGGTTGCTTTGGTTCGTGTACTGAAATGTCGGCATGCATAGCGGTTCGGCCGCTATAGCGGTGGGGCTGGCGGGGAATTTTTAGGCCTACATTGCGAAAATTATGATCTGGCGCGGCACCGGTTATACCAGACAATGCTGCGACCTGGCTTGCACATGCGCGAGTCACATCGTCAAAATGATGCAGATTGTGAACTTCTTCGCGCTCGCTCTCTTTCATGCAGGCCAGCAACCAGACCCAGCTGCTACGACGCTCATGCGCGGGCACAAAGACAGGAAAGTGGCGCTGGGCGCGACCTTCCATACTGACCAGGGTTCCTTCGGATTCTACGAAACTTGCCGCGGGAAGTGCGAGAGAGCAGGCAGACAGCGTGGGGTTGTCCATGGAATCCAGCACAATGACGGTTGGGACGTTCGCGAGTAAGGCGTCAATGGATTCTTTTGGGCCTCGTCGGTATAGGTCATTTTCGACAACTACCAAGGTTTCTATTTCCTTGGCAGCGGCGCGCTTGCACAAATTAGAAAGGGTGGGAGCGTCAGCTCCCGTTAGCATAGCCTGCCCAAGGCTGTTCGCCTCGGGCACAGCGAAGCTTAGCAATGCGCGATTGTCAGCCTTGCACAACGCCAGGGAAATTTGTGCTGCTGCCTGCATCACCGCCGCACTTCCACAGCCGGTGCCGGAGACTACTAGTGGGCGCTGTGCACCACGCAGTGCCAATGCAATAGCCTCGGCGCGTCGCAGTAAGTCCTGATCTATTTCACCGACAGATTCGCCGCCAATCAAGCGGGCGACGGCGAAACCCAAGCTCGCGATATTGTCCGGAGAGAGGCTGACCCGGTCTTCGGCGATGTCGTCCAAGCGGGTGTCGGCTGTTGTCGCAATAAACAGCGGGCTCCTCGCAGTTTGGGCAAGGTTGCGTATTGCGGCATCCTGCCAACTCTCCAGGCGAAGTTCGGCGGCCATTTCATAGGCTTTGTTGCGTACACTCTGACGCAGCGCGAGCGCAATTCGAGGGGCTGTATTGGTAAGGTCTTCCCCGAGTACCAGCACCGCATCGGCCGATTCTATCGTTTGGATATCAGGGGTCAGTGCGGGACTGTTTTGCGCCAAGCTGAGCGCGAGGTCAACTAGAGGCTGCTCGGCGTCGCTGAACCCTGGCGCGAAATTCTCCGCGCCGACCAGCAGCCGCAATAGGTAGTTTGATTCCACCGAGGCACGCGGTGAGCCGATACCGGCGACTTTCCCGCTGCGGCACGCGGCTGCCATATGCATCAGCGCGCTGTGGTGATCGAGCGCATCAAAGCGACCGTCGGGCGAGCGCAGACCCGGGAACTCCAGGTTTTTATCACTGTTGACAAAGCCAGCGCCGAAGCGACCGCGGTCGCATAGGAAGTAGCCGTTTACTTCGGCGTTAAAACGATTGTGAACGCGTTTTAATTTGCCGTAGCGTTCCCCTGGCATGGTATTGCAACCGACTGCGCAGCCGGTGCACACCGAAGGCGCTGATTGCAGGTCCCATTTTCGGGTGTATCCCTTAGCCAGAGTCTTGTCAGTAAATACGCCGGTGGGGCAGACCTCTACCAGGTTTCCGGCAAACTCGCTTTGTAGAACGCCTTCCTCGTGGCGACCAAAGTAGATGTGATCGTGAGCCGCCATCGCCGCAAGGTCTGTACCACCGGCGTAGTCACGATAGAAACGAGTGCAGCGGTAGCAAGTAATGCAACGGTTCATTTCATGTTCGATCAACGGGCCCAAATATTGGTTGCGGTGTGTGCGTTTCTTACCCCTATAGTGGCGATCGCGATGACCTACCATGACCGTCATATCCTGTAGATGGCACTCACCACCCTCGGCGCACACCGGACAGTCGTGGGGATGATTTAGCATCAAAGCTTCTACGATGGATTCTCTGAAGCCCCTGGCTTTGTCACCCTCAAGAGAAAAGATAGCGCCGTCTGCCACCGGGGTCATGCAGCCCATAACAATTCGGCCGCGGTCATCGTCTGCATTTAAATACTGCACCACTGCGCATTGTCGGCAGGCACCAATTGAACCCATCGCCGGGTGCCAGCAAAAGTATGGGAGATCTAATCCCAGCGATAGCGCCGCTTGCAGTACGTTTTGGCCCGCTTCAACATCGTACTCTTGACCGTCGATTTGAATAACGGGCATTAGCTGTGTCCCTCCTTGTGGAAGTGGCAGCTGCCTTCGGCGATGTGTCGCTCAAAGTCCGCGCGAAAATATTTCAAGCCGCTGGCCAGAGGTTCCATCGCCCCCGGTGCCAGCGCGCAATGCGTATTGCCCATGGCGCCAATGAATGTAACCTGCCTTGCCAGGGTATCCAGGTCTTCGGGGAGCCCGCGCCCGCATTCAATGTCATCGAGAACTTGAGCCGACCAGGGCAGGCCGTCTCTGCAGGGTGTGCAGAACCCGCAGGATTCGCGAGAGAAAAACTCCACCAGATTTTTTACAAAGCCCACGGGACAGGTTTTGTCGTCGAGAATAATCAGCGTGCCGGTTCCCATGCGGCTGCCTGCTTTACCGATGGTGTCGTAGTCCATGGCAAGATCGAGATGTTCCTCCACCAGAAAATCGGTGGAGCCACCGCCGGGAAGAAACCCCCGCATTTTGTAGCCGTCTTCCATGCCTCCGGCATACTCTTGCAGAATTTCTCTGATGGGTGTGCCAATGGGCAGTTCCCAGCAGCCGGGGTTTTTAACCCGCCCACTGACACCATACATTTTAGTGCCTGCGTCTGAGGTCAATCCCAGATCCTGAAACCACTGCGGTCCACGCTCGATAATGTGGTGGATGTTGCACAGGGTTTCAACGTTGTTAACAATGGTTGGTCTTCCCCATAAGCCACTCACTTGCGGAAAAGGTGGCTTGGCTCTTGGAATGGCCCGCTTGCCCTCCAGGGCACTGATGAGCGCTGTCTCCTCACCACAAATATAACGACCCGCGCTGAGATGAACATGCATTTCTAGACTGAAGTCGGTGCCGAGAATATTTTTCCCCAGATATCCTTTTGCGTGACAGTCGGCAATGGCTTTGCGCAATAAAGCGGTGGCAACAATGTACTCGGCACGAATAAATATATAGGCCACATCGGCACCAATGGTGTAAGCCGCCAAAATCATACCTTCAATGAGCTGGTGTGGGTCGCACTCCAGCAGGAGTCGATCCTTGAAAGCGCCGGGCTCCATTTCGTCGGCGTTACAGATCAAGTATTTATGTTTGTTTGGCCCCGGCGCGTCGGCAGTATCGTCCATGGGGACAAAGCTCCACTTCATGCCAGTGGGAAAACCTGCACCACCACGGCCGCGCAAATTTGATTCCTGAATAGCCTTAAGGCAATCCGCCGGTGCCATCTTGCCCATGGCTGAGTGCAAACTTTGATAACCCCCATTGGCTTCATAGGCAGCCATGTCGGTGGGGGAGCGGTCAGCTCGCACATTGCGGGTAAGAGGGCGATCGAGACTCATTGCTCTGCTACCCCTTTGTGAAATAGTTGTGCCACAGATTGTGGGCTGACATCCTCATATAAGTCGTCTCCGACCATCAGCACCGGCGCCTTGTCACATGCACCCAGACAGGTCATGGGCAATAGGGTGTACTTATTGTCGGCAGTGGTTTCCCCCATGCCGATGCCCAGTTGATCGCTTATGCATTGTTGCAGGTTGTCACAACCTTTCATCCAGCAAGTAACGCTGTTGCACAGCAGGATAACTTTCTCGCCCACGGGACGGCGAAAAATCAAGGTGTAGAACGTCGCTATGCCATCCAGTTCGGCCGCCGACATACCCAGATGCTGCGCGATAGCCTTCAGGCTCTCATCCGATATCCAGCCGCGGTGAGCTTGCACGATTTTGAGGGCGTCAATGGCTGCACCGGCGGGAATGGGTACATGGGCCAGCTCCGCATCAATTTCGGCAATTTCCTGGTCGCTCAATGCTGCTATCAAATTTTCGCGCATCATCATCGGTCCACGTCTGCCATCACAAAATCGATACTGGCGATGATGGCGATCAGGTCGGGAATCATCAGCCCCCGGCTGATCAAGGGGATTTGCTGTAAGTGTGGAAAGGACGGTGTTCGAATGCGTGTTCTATAACTGGTCGTGCCGCCGTCACTGATCAGGTGGTAACTGTTAATACCCTTGGTGGCTTCAATGGGAACCGACGCCTCTCCTGCAGGTATGACCGGGCCCCAGCTAACATTCAAGAAATGGTGTATGAGGGTTTCGATATCCTGCAGCGTACGCTCTTTGGGGGGCGGGGTGGTGAGCTTATGGTCACTTTTGTAGGGTCCTTCTGGCATATTATCCAGGCACTGACGCACGATGCGCAGGCTCTGGCGAATTTCCTCTACCCGCACCACGGCGCGGTCGTAGCTGTCGCCGTTGCTAGCAACGGGCACTTCGAAATCAAACTGGTCGTAGCCACCATAGGGTCGGTCCCTGCGCAGATCCCAGTCCAACCCCGTGGCGCGCAGGTTGGGGCCTGTCACGCCCCAGTCCAAAGCCTCTTGCGTACTGTAGGTGCCAATCCCTACGGTACGTTGTTTGAGAATGCTATTGTCCATGGTCATTTTTTGATAGTGGTCCAGTCTCGCAGGCATAAAATCGATAAAATCGCGTATCAGTTTTTCCCAGCCTCTGGGTAAGTCCTGCGCTACACCGCCGATACGAAACCAGGCAGGGTGCATGCGGCCGCCGGTGATGGCTTCTACGATGCCAAACAAACGTTCACGGTCTGCGAACATGTAAAATACCGGTGACATTTGCCCCACGTCCTGGGCAAATGTGCCGTAAAACACAAGGTGGCTGGAGATACGGAACAATTCTGCCATCATTATGCGAATGACTCTGGCGCGGTCGGGCACTTTGATACCTGCCAGTGTTTCAACCGACATCACATAGGCCATGTTGTTCATGACGCCGCCGAGGTAATCAATTCTATCGGTGTAGGGGATGTATGAGTGCCAGCTCTGTCGTTCACCCATTTTTTCTGCCCCTCGGTGGTGGTAACCGATATCGGGTACAGCATCCACCACCACTTCGCCATCTAACTGTAAGGCGAGGCGAAATACGCCATGCACCGACGGATGGTTGGGCCCCAGGTTGAGAAACATATACTCGGTGTCTTCGGTGGCCCTTTCCATGCCCCAGTCTTCCGGACGAAATGTCAGCGCTTCCATCTCTTGGGACTGCATTTCATCATCCAGACTGAAGGGTTCCATTTCGGTTGCTCTGGCGGGGTGATCTTTGCGCAGGGCATGACCTACCCAGGTAGGGGGCAGTAGAATGCGTCTCAGGTTGGGGTGGCCGCTAAACTCAACACCGAACATGTCCCAGGCTTCGCGTTCGTACCAGTTGGCGTTGGGGAAGACACCAACAGCGGTGGGTACCGATATGTCACCCATGGCAACCCCGACTTTCAGCCTGATCTCTTCGCACCGGGTAAAATTTAACAAGTGATAAACCACGGTGAAATCTGCGGATGCCGGATGTCTGTGCTCGCGCAGGCGCTCGTCGATACCAAATAGGTCGAGCAACATAGGAAACTCACGTTTCAAATGGCTCAGAACCTCAATGAGTTTTCCGCGGTCCAGCCACAGAGTTGGGGTATTATCAGGAGTGGGCTGCAGTTCAAATACATGCTCACCAAAGCGTGCGAACAAATCGTCCACGGTGGCGTTGGTATTTGATACTTGAGCATTGAGCATTTACGATTCCCGGGCTGTTAGGGCCTCTGAATTATTATTTTGGCGCTCGCACTATCGTCTGTTCAGATTAAAACGTTTCTTGTTGTTAAACCTCGTCGGGGCTGCGTAGCTCTGTGGCCAATGACCTTTGTTCCTGCAGTTTGTCTCGCTGGGAGGGCATGTTGGGCTTGATCACCTGTTGATCACCCACTACCCAGCTCAGGGGGCGGCGCTCTTTTTCAATGGATTCCTGCAGCATCATTAAACCCTGCATCAACGCTTCGGGACGTGGTGGACATCCCGGTACATAAACATCCACCGGAATAAACTTGTCTACACCTTGGACAACGCTATAAATGTCATACATGCCACCAGAATTGGCACAGGACCCCATTGAAATTATCCAACGCGGCTCAAGTAGTTGGTCGTAAAGATGCTGAATAACGGGAGCCATTTTGCGAAAAACAGTACCCGATATAACCATCAGGTCAGCCTGCCTGGGTGTCGCCCGAATCACTTCGGAGCCAAAGCGGGCAATATCATGACGGCTGGTAAATGAGGTGGCCATTTCTACATAACAACATGATAGGCCGAAGTTAAAGGGCCATAGGGAATGGGCGCGACCCCATGCGATCAAGTCTTCCAGTTTGGCGAACATCACATTGCGTTCAATTTGTTCTTTGATGCTGTCTTCTGACATTCCCGCAGAACCGGGCGATACGGCAATGGTGTCCTCCGGGCGGGTTAGGTTCCACTCCATTATTTAATGTCCTTTTGCGTCAGTTTAGAAGCGGGGGCCGCAGAGCGAGTTTTTATTCCCCAGTCGAGAGCGCCTGAACGAAGCTCATAGACTAGAGCCACTCCCAGAATGAAAATGAATATTGAAATCGCAATAAAGCCCGCCCAGCCTAATTCAAAGAAAGCGACAGCCCAGGCAAAAATGAAAACGATTTCAAGATCAAAAATGACAAAAAAGATGGCAATGAGGTAAAACTCTACCGCCATATGAATTTGTGGTGAGCCGACAGACAGCGCGCCGGACTCAAAGGGAACATTAGTTGCTGCATTGGCTCGATGTTGGCCTAGCAGCCAGGACAGGCCCAGCATGGTTGCGACCAGGGCCAGCACAGCACAGAAATAAACTACGAAGGGCCAGAGGGATGTATCCACCTCGCTCAAACTTGTGCCCCCGTATTCGGGTAACGTGATTGTAGAACAGCTGATTTTAAGTACGAGGGGGGGCTTGGCAAATCGCGCAACGCGATCTGTCGGTAACATGGTGCTACTGATCTACATCCAAGCATCCAAACTCCACAAATCCCTAGGGTTTATGTTGGTGCTCTTACAACACAACTGTGAAGCACACAGTGTGAGTAAGCGTGTGACTTGGGTACAGTTACCACTTACAACGCTACCGACTCTAGCGATGTTGAAAACTAAACGCAAGAAACTGGCGAAAATTTTCCAGTCCTGCTTAAATTGCGCGCAATCTTAGTATGATTATTATAAAAACCATAAGCAGGAGAGATAGTGTGTACAGCAATCAAATACGCGAAGACATAGGGAAATTACTGCTACGGCTTACAGTGGCAGTGCTTATGTTGTTTCATGGCTACTCCAAGGTAGTGAGTCCCGGAGCCCTAGACTGGATAGGTGGAACGCTATCGGCACACAGCTTGCCTACGGTATTGTCCTATGGCGTGTACGTCGGCGAAATACTGGCTCCGCTGATGCTAATCGCAGGCCTGTACTCGCGTGTTGGCGGTTTGCTGATTTTTGTCAACATGTTGTTTGCCCTATTTTTAGCACATCAAAGTGAGATTTTTACTGTTTCGGGGTCTGGTGGTTGGGCACTGGAACTCCAGGGTTTCTATTTGATGGGTGGTCTTATTGTGGTTTTAATTGGCAGCGGCAAGTTCGCGGTTCGACCTGACTGAGTCAACCCTGGCGGCGACCGCGCCGAAATCCAGAACGCGCTGGTTATGACGGCAGTGAATACACTACACTGGCCAATTATTTCGGGAGAAATTAATGCGGATTCTTACTGTCGTTGCGCTTGGCTCGTTTATAAGCGCCTGCAATGGCACTGCCGTGCCTCACACCTCTTCTTCAGAGGGCAATCAGTGTGTCGACCCGCGCCCGCAAGTGTGCACCATGGAATACAATCCGGTGTGTGCCGTGCTGGGCGATGGCAGCAGCAAGAAGTATTCCTCACCTTGTAACGCCTGCGCCGATGACGCGGTTAAGCGCTATCTTCCCGGTGTATGTTTAATCGATAAGTAAGCAGGAGAGCTTTATGAGTTTGACCAACCGAATACTGATTTCCATGGTAGCCGGAATATTGATCGGATCGCTGCTCAATCTCTTGATGCACAGTAGCGGTTTGTCTGGTGGGGTCTGGGTTGTTGTAGACGATTATTTGATTCACGGCTTATTAGATTTTGTCGGCCGAATTTTTGTGGCTTCCCTGAAACTTTTGGTTGTTCCTTTGGTGTTGGTGTCCTTGATTTGTGGCTCCAGTTCTCTCGGAGACAGCGCTCGCATGGGTCCGATTGCCGTGAAAACCCTGGTTTTTTATCTGGGTACTACGGCGGTGGCAATTAGCTTGGCACTGTTATTCGCTGTTTTAATAAGCCCGGGCAGTAATGTGCACCTCACTAGCGATACAGTGTTCGCGGCAAAAGAGGCGCCGCCACTTATTGATGTTTTAGTCAATATATTCCCAAGCAACCCCTTTAACGCCTTGGCAGAGGGGAAGATGCTGCAGATAATCGTCTTCGCTTTGTTGTTTGGTTATGCAATATCCCACGCTGGGGAGGCGGGGCGGCGCATAGCAAGTTTCTTCCGCGATATGGAAGTGATTGTGATGAAAATGGTTGGCATTATGATGGAGCTGGCACCCTACGGCGTGTTTGCGCTGCTTGCCAAACTGTTTTCCACTATGGGCATTAGTGCCATCTTTGATCTGGCTGCTTATTTTTTAACCGTTCTGGCGGTGCTTTTGATTCACGCACTGGTTGTGTACAGCCTGCTATTGAAGGCTTTTAGTGGCTTGTCGCCGCGTATCTTGATGACTAAGATGCGCTCAGTATGGGCTTTCGCATTTAGTACGGCATCTTCCGGCGCAACTTTACCTATCACCTTGCGCACTGTGGAACGCAAGCTGGGTGTGCATAATTCTGTAGCTGGATTTACCGTGCCACTGGGTGCCACAATTAACATGGACGGCACTGCCATTATGCAGGGTGTGGCGACGGTATTTATTGCGCAGGTTTACGGCATAGACCTTTCTATGGCCGACTTCATCACTGTGATCCTTACTGCCACATTGGCGTCTATAGGTACAGCGGCAGTTCCCGGCGTGGGTCTTATTACGCTTGCCCTGGTGCTGGAGCAGGCCGGTTTGCCGGTTGAGGGTATCGGTTTGATTATTGGCGTTGACCGCCTGTTGGACATGGTGCGCACAGCTGTTAACGTAACCGGCGATGCGACGGTCAGTGTCATTGTCGGCAAGAGTGAAAAGCAATTTGAAGAGCAGGTCTGGCTCAACCCCAATGCCGACCTCCAACCAAACACCGATGATCCCATCGAACAAGAAACGCCCACGGCCTGAGAGAACACACTTTAATGTCAATTACATGCACTATAGTTCCGGTAACGGCTTATCAGCAAAACTGTAGCGTTATTAAATGCGAGAGTACGGGTAAAGCCGCTATCGTTGACCCCGGGGGTGATATTGAGCGCATTATGGCGGCGGTCGAAAAAATGGAGGCAACCGTGGAAAAAGTTATTCTCACCCACGGGCATATGGATCACTGTGCAGCCTCCGATATATTGCGACAACAGCTGGGTATTCCCATCGAGGGGCCACAGAAGGCCGATGATTTCTGGATAGCCAAATTGCCCGAGTGGTGTGACATGTCTGGCTTTCCCCACGCCGATGCGTTTGTACCGGATCGATGGTTAGAAGATGGCGATGTGGTGACTGTCGGAGAGCAGGAGTTGAATGTACTCTTTTGCCCTGGACATACGCCGGGTCATGTGGTGTTTTACTATGCGAAGCAGAAAGTTGCCTGGGTTGGGGATGTTATATTTCAGGGTTCTGTCGGGCGTACCGACTTTCCTATGGGTAATGCCGAGCAACTGGTCGCGAGTATTCGGGAGAAATTATTTCCATTGGGTGATGACGTCACTTTCATTCCCGGTCATGGCCCCACTTCAACATTCGGTCAGGAACGCCGAACTAATCCCTTTGTAGCAGATTCCCGTTATGGTTGATCGCGAGGCGCTGTTGCGCGATGAGTTCCATCAGCAGACTGCGCGTATCCACTGGCATGACTTACAGACGTACTACGCCCGTGGCTGTGTGATTCACGTCGGTGCAGATTTAAACCTGATCGACGTGGCAGTGCAGTTGGGTATGGATAACACACAGCGGTTTGAAGCGTGGATTGGCTCAGGAGAGATAGCCCCTGTCACGCAAGAGCAGGCGCAGGGCTGGTTTGATGATAATCTCTCGCTTTGGTCTGTGGTAGCACCGCCCTGGGTGTTGGTTCAGCAGAAGTAGGTGGCGGGAAACAGATCTACCGAATGACTTTAATCCAATCGCCTGTCCTGGGCTCACCGCGCGGATAGAAACCGTTCATCAAGCGTAGTTGGGCCTCGGCGTCAGGGGTACGAATACCAGAGGCCAAGGTTTCCAGTGTCGCACCCCGCGGCACTTGAATGTAGTGCACATGGGCAGGGTCCCCCGCTTTTTTCTCTTTTGGGTGACTGGGACGGAAGCTTTTCACCATTTCCAGCAAGATGGGGTCAAAGTTTCCGAAGTCGTCAGCTTTGCCCTCGAACAGATAACTCAAGCCATTGAAATCGATTACTGCCACTCGCCGTGATGCGTTGCTACTGCTGGCCACGGCTGTGTAGCCTTTAAGGCCAGATTGTTCGAGTTCGGCCGCATTACTCAAACTTCCGCTGGTATTTTTTTCCAACATGTTTTGCGCTGTCGATGTTTTGTCGCGCTTGCGAATAGTGACGGTGAGTGATGCCTTGCTATTGGATTCAAAGGCAACAATCGCCTTGGCATTGGCCGTGACAGTCCAGCCCTTGGGTCGGGCGAAGGTGAAGCCCAGCTTATTGTGATAGTAGCGATCTTCACTGCGCAGGCCCTGGCTGCTTGCCCCCCATACCAGACCTTCCATTAGCTTGCGAAACTCCCCCGGTTTAGCAGGGTTTTCTGCGTCCTGATCCAGGTCGCGAGCAGTGCTGATGACCTGCTGCAGGCGCGCATCATTGCGGGGATGGGTGGCATACAGTCCGTGATAACTGGATACTTTTTTACCGGAAGACTTGGCCTTTACCCGTTGATATTGCTCTTGGTCTTTTAATACGCCAATGACTTCCAGCAGCGCGTCTGTATCGTATCCCGTTTTGTGCATAGTCTGCGCACCCAGGCTATCGGCTTCCAACTCGTGGTCTCTGCCATAGCCCCGCACCAGCGCCGTACCGGCCATCGTGGAGGCGTCGGCGACGTCTCGGCTTCCCGTTACTACGTAGGCCATGGCGGCGAGGACACTGTTAGTCATGCTGGCTGTCTGCTGGCGTCCTGCGTGATTGGCTGTGACATGGCCAATCTCATGGGCGATCACACCAGCGAGCTCTGCCTCGCTGTCCAGGTATGCCATTAAGCCGCGATTCACATAGATATAGCCCCCCGGTGTGGCAAAGGCATTGATGTCAGGGCTGTCGAGTACTGTGAAGGTAAATTTCTGATTTTTACTGCCTGTGTTAGTCGCCAGTGACTGACCTATACGGTTGACGTAATCCTGGAGTGCCTTGTCGTCGTATGCGGCTCCCTGCGCGATCATTTTTTCATACATCTCACGGCCGGTCTCGCTGCCGCCGCTCTCTGTTGGCACATCGACTCTGGCACCTCCGGCGGTAACGGTACTGCCGCAGGCGGTTGTAAGGGCAATAGAGGCCAACAGTCCCAATAATTGGATAGAGGTAATACAGCGCTGTTTGATCGTAGCGGTCATCAGTACTTTTCCGACAAAAATTCCAAAAGCTGGTTGGCAATACCATCGCACGCTGTGCCCTGCACCGGAGCGATAATGGGAATAGGCACTATCACTGCTGGCATATAAGACTGGCCTGAGGCTGTAGTGCTAATACGACCTACTTCAGTTTTATCAGTAAAGTCCCATATCACTGCTTCATAGTTTGCCTCGTCACCCCAGGTGCCAAAGCCGAAGCAGCCGCCGCCGCCGGGGCCAATGCCACAAGCCAGTGAGCCTGATGAGTTGGTACGTTCGGTGCTGCCATCGATCCATATCATATATTCGGTATTGAGTTCGAGCATTTTGTCTGCCACAGGTTTTTGTTGCAGCAGACGGTCAATGTCCCGGGGGTGCATGGGAGCGGTTCGCGGCTCAAACCAGGGGTATACAGCATTTACAAATTCCAGTTCACCGACCACCCGTATACCTTTGTCTTTGGCGGCGATGTGGTCGCCCACGCAGTCTATGAATTCGGGCTCCGTGTCGTAGTCGCTGGAGTGGCGTCGACCCAGAATAACAATACTGGCATCACCGATACCCTCGGTGGGTTCATTGAACACCATTTCGTCAACGGAGGCGTTAACGCAGCCGGTGAGAATCGACACTACTGCCGGCAGCATTAGTGCTGCTTTTGCCAAGCTGCGCAGTTTGCTGCGGGTCACGGCTTCACCTTCGTCGATTTGGTTACCCTGTTTTCAAGCCAATCGTTTAGTTCCGGAGTTCTACTAAAGCTGAGCACGAAATTTGCACCGGCGTCGCGCAGAGCCATTACCGCGGCCTGATTGACTGCTGAGATGTCGCTCTGCAAAAAGGCTGTGGGTGTTTTGCCATAGGCGGTCATCATCCACTCGGCGATAAGTTTGCCATTGAGGTCTACCAGCTTGAAGCGGTATCGCATCCAGATTTCGTAGACTTTCACGTGGGTCTGGGCTGGAATAGCATACTGTAGCTCATCTATTTCGGGGATGAGTACTGCGTCTACCGCCTGATTCATCGCACCTGTTCCGGGGGCGGCTTTCATTTCAACAAAGCTTTGGAACATTCCCCCCAGCAGGACATCCCACATCGCTACCTGGGCGTTCCCCGTATTCACTATCCAGCTGGAATCCTGAGGCGTTTTCGCCATCTCGGTAAATTCGTGATTACGGAAGTCATCGGTGTACCACACGCCTATGTTAAGCGGCAGAGGTGTCATGATGGGCCTGGGGAAATCCCCCTTTACCAGAACTTTATTGGCGCCACAGGCACTCAGTAATAGCACAATGATTACACAGGCCGCACACTTTAACAGGCCTGTGGCGCATGCGATTTTGTCGCTAGGGGCGGAAATCATTAAGCCCGACAAAGGTGCCTCCATTACGATAAGTGAGCTCGCGCATCAGCGTGGCAAAACGTATACCTGTCGTCTGCAGATGGGCCGCCCTTATAAATTGTACCGGAAAACCCACCGCGTGAATGCGCACCAGATGATTGCCCTTATCATCCACGCCATTGATGCGACTGACCACATCTATGACCTGAGCTATAGAGTTGCCGGTAAATTCATCGCCAAATACAAACACACTAATTTTTTTACCCGGATCATGAAACGTTTTGATGGCCTGTGTAATGCCTTCAACCGGGCTGGAGTTACTGAAGGCATTCCAGTTGCGCAGCGTGTCTACGATTACCTTGCGTCGGCCGGGTGTGTCTGGAATCCATTTGCCCCGATATCGGCTGAACATGTAATTGCCCATGTCATTGAGAATTTGAATTCCCTTTACTTCCGGATAAATACTTAAGGTTGCCTGCAGCTCTTCAATCATCCTCTCCCAGGCATAAGAAAACATGGACCCGGAGGTGTCGATAACAAAAATAATGTACTCGCTGTCCACAGGAATGCCGCCAATTAAATTATTCTTGGATTGATACTGAGATCCAAGCAGGCGTTTCATCTCTTCTGATAGAGATTGTTGGGCGATGGCCAGCTGTTCCATAACGATGTCATTACTGTTGGTTTGCACGTTGATACTGTCGTGGCGCGACTTCACGCTCGCCAGTTGTCCTCTCAAAATTGCGATGCGATCTTTATACTCTGACAGCTGTTCGTGCTTTGCGTTCAGGTCGCGATTAAGAATAGTGGTCTCGCCGCGTATTTCAAACAGCTGCTCCTGCAATTTTGCCACCTTGCCGTCAAGATTGATGGTTGAGGCTTCGATTATCTGTGGCTGTACTGTTTTGGTTATCATCAGCAACAGAATGATGGCACCGAAGCCACAGCAAATAACGTCGAGAAACGACATGCCAAATTCTGCGATTTGTCTACGCCTTGCCATTAGGGCCAGTCCTTGGAGGGGCTCAGGAAAGAGCCCCGGCTTACCTGCGCCAGTTGCCAGAACTCCGAGGCTGCCATGGGGTCACCTTCCATAGGGGCCAAAATGATATTCACCGGCACACCTCCCGGTAGAGCGCGAACAGCCTGGCGGTAAAGTTTAAGGCGCTCTTTGCCACTCACCTTGCCCCCTCGCGGAGGATTTATTCCCTGAGTGGGCAGCCCATCGGTAATCAGAAAAATATTGTCCGGGCTGGGGGAGAGTGACTGCAGGGCGACAAATGCATTTTCCAAACTGGTACCGCCACTGGGCACGAGCTTTCGCAGTGCAGTTGACACCTTATTCAGCTGTGCCTGGTCTGCCACTTCCAGCCATTTGCCATCACTTTTGGGTAAGATAGACTCGGCTTTAGTGTTGAACGTGATCACCTGATATTTGCTACTGACCGGTAATTGGGCGGTCAGCCAGTCTACCGTTTTAAGCGCACGCACCCACTTTCCGGCGCTTTGCTGTACGTTTGCACTCATATTTCGTAAGCGGATAATGTTCACCAGTTTTTCCGCGAGCATGCTAGAGGAGATGTCCAGCAGTATAGCAATATTGTCGCCGCCAAGATTAAGGCCGGTGAGGTATTGTCGGTTGCCCTCGCCGACAAAGGTGCGGGCGTTATTCCCGCTGCTGTCTTCAGCAGCTGCTTTGAGTTTTTTTACTTCTTCTTCCAGAGACTGGATTTCGGCCTTGAGTGACTCGATATCGGAGCGCTCGGTATAGCCATCGCGTTTCAGCGATTCTATCAATGCTTCAAATTCGCTGATGTCGTCATTGATCCGTGTAGCTCGCCCCTGGGCCTCTACAATTTGCAGGTCCACATCCGACAGTACATTGCGCAAACGGACCTTATCCTTCTCACCTTCAGAAATATCCTCTTCGAGTAAATTGACCTCTGAAAGCAGGTCTTGATTGAGCACTTTTGACTGGACTACGATTGAGTGATCGATAATTAGAAAGACCAGTATGACCGCTCCGAAGCCACAGGACATGATGTCCAGAAAGCTGAGGCTAAAAGTCGTAAAAGGGCGTTTTTTCCTGGCCATTTTCTTATCTTCAGGGGCCGGAAACAGTGATCAGTTGAGCGCTGAAGTCTTGGTCTTCAACGCAGCTTATTCGATCGCCGCTGACAAGAGGCCGCCCGGGACTGTATTCGGCTCCGTTTACGCGGGCATTAACGCTGCCTCGTAGCACCCAGCTGTCGTCCTGTTTGAATAGTTCCAGGCCACGCTTCACCACAGTGCCGGAAGGTAGTAAAACTTTGCCCACGGCGCCGACTAAGAGGTGGGTGGCTGCTGGAGCGTCGGGCTCGGCTGGCGTGGATTCGGAGCCGGGTTGCGCAGGTTTGTTAGAGGCCGATGTCTTCGGTGGCGGGACGCTGGAAATTTCGCAGGGAAGAGACGTTACGAATGGCAGGGTGTCATCTTCATCACCGCTCTTGTTCTCTAGCAGAAATTTTCTGTGACGCTGAAAAGCGCTTGGCAGGGATTCATTGTCGATCAGCGTTGCTTGGGGGAAATGTTCAAGTAAGCCAGGCAATAAGCCTGCGATCGGGTCGATGATTATTTGATCTTGAGGGTGCGCGATGCCCAGGGTGTCGGTAACACTACTGAACAGCAGGTCACAGGCGCCGCGCAGTTCTGTTCGGTTTATTCTGGCGCGGTAGCCCATAACTTCGACGTTGGTTTCCGAGTTGTTAGTTAGCGATTGCAGAACCTTGGGGAGGGCGTCGTACAACTGCTGCTCAGAGTCTGCTTTGCGCCGGGGGTCAAAGCGGGTCTGCCTGACAAAATCAGCGGCTATTAACTCGATGAGGCGCTCCTGCAGCTGCAGCAGGCCGCAGCCTGGCAGTGGTGTGGTCTGCTGCAAGACAATGTGACCATCGCTGTGAGCCAGCTGCGAAATAACGGCCTGGTGTAATTGAATTTCCAGATGAGCCAAGTTGCCCGAGACCGGTGCGTCGGCTGCATAGGCGCTGGCTAGCAGAACGCTGCGATTTACCAGGGCTGTTGCATTGAACGGGCACTGCCCAATAATGCCCAGTAGCAGGGCCAGTTGATCCCGCGCCATACTGCCGGGCACCGCCAGTATCAATTCATCCGGTTTTCCACCTTGAGCGTGAATGTCCAGCAAATGAGCGTGCACCAGGTCGGCCGTATGCCGCGCGTGGCCCAGAGCCGGCTGAAGCTTTTCAGTGTTCAGTTGCCACCAGTAGCGAGTGTTAATATCTCTGGGACGCAGGCGGGCAGCGCTGCGTGCGGTGCTGCCGAAAGTGTACTGCCTGCCATCAAGCAGGGCGTAGCCGGGGCTTTGCAGCAAAGCATCCTCATGCCAGAGCTGTAAGTTGGTATCATTTAAATCCAGTAGAGCCGAGGTAGTCATCAACGCACCACCAGAAAGCGTAGTAAGCGCTTGTCAGCGTAGCGTTGCCCGTTGAGTACCAAACGCTCCTGTGACAGTTGTAACTGATGCAGACAAAACATGATGATGATGCTCAGCACCAGAGCCACAAAGGTACTGTTGAAGGCCACACCCAGGCTCACGGTAACACCGGAAATATCACCCTCGACCGCTTTGTAAGCCTGGCCCAGTGCGTCGCCGATACCGCGTACCGTGCCGATAAACCCGATAGAGGGAATTGCCCAGGCAATATAACGCACCATAGATAACTCAGTATCCAGACGGTCGGACTCAATCTCGCACTGCTCCTTGATGGTATCGGAAACTGCTTGAATACTGCCTGTCGTGGCGAATCGCTGTAGCGCCGAAAGCAGTGTCCTAGGCACTAATAAGTCCTGCTCTTCATCCGGTAGAGCCTCCAGGGAACGGCTGTAGACCCGCGCGTCTTCTGGCAGCACACTGGTGCCTTCGGGGATATCGAGCAGGGCTCGCTCCAGTATTTTATTTTCGGCCATGGTGCGCCTGCCCTTATAGGCCATAATGGCCAGAGCCCAGATTAGCAAAATAAAACAGGTTTCCTGCTCGAAGTCTCGAATCACAACGGCCATGGTGCGCTGCGGAACAAACTCTTCCCCCGCCGCTTGCATTTCCATCTGTCTTTGCAGCTGCGCATCAGCGCTGGGCCTAATGACACCAACATAGGCGGCGTGCACAACGATAATGGCAATTAACAGAGCGAACATTTGGAAGATGAACTCGGATGACATCTTGCTTTTCATAGGTTAATCCTAAATATCCACTGGAAACGACACGGAGAGGTCCTGAGAGATTTCCTCTGAGGCCTCATAGTCAAAAGGTGAATCGTTGCTGGCAGGGGTTGGTGTGATTTTTTCCGTAGTAGCTGTGTTGGGCACATCGGATTCTTTTGTATTGGTTTTGGGTTGTGTGGCTTCCACTGCTGCGTCCTGCGCCCAGATAACCTGAACAGTGCCGCATAACGCCAGTGTGAGCAGGAGTAGAGTCATTATTCGTTTTAAAGTGTAGATCGCTCTCATTGTTTACTCCGCATACCGGGCGATTCGAAATCCTACGTCATCCCGGCCCGCTTGCCCATAATCGCGGTGCGAAAGTCGCAGGTCGCCTATTTTACTCTGAGTCCAGCTGGCTCCGCGAATGACGTAATTGTCGCCGCTTTGGCCGCCACTTGGGTCTATCGCGACAGTGCTATTGGCCGCTGGAATGCTATATACATCGTGGATCCACTCAGCAACATTACCGCCCATATCGTACAGTCCGTTGCCGCTGGGAGGAAAGGAGGCGACAGTGGCGCTTACGACATTGCCGTCGGTGTAACCGTCCAGAATCCGCCCGGTGACATAGGCGGACGTGTTGTCGGCGTAATTTTCTACGGCGCTGGTAGGCGGGAATTCATCACCCCAGGGAAACTTTTTGAGTGTGCCGTCACTGCCCATGCGCGCAGTCCACGCCCATTCTGCTTCGGTGGGGAGACGATATCCGGTTGCGGAGGGAGTGTGTCCAATCACAATACCTTTGCTCTGCCGGTAGAACGGCGGCAAGCCTTCTCGTTTGCTCAGCCAGTTGCAATATTGGGCAGCTTGCTGCCAACTAATTTGTACAACCGGCTGGTGTTCGCGGTTGAGGCTATTTCCCTCAATTTGGCCAGAGTTGTGGTCGCTCTGGAACAGGCGGAATTGCGCATTACTGACTTCGGTAGTCTGCATGTAAAACATGCGGGTAAGAGAAACCGGGTGTAGTACTTCGTTGGCACGGCGCCCCGGATCCCTTCGAGATGCCCCCAAGGCGAAATCACCATGACCACTTTCTGCCGGGGAAAACAGCAGCAGGGTTTGCCCCATGGATGTGGTGATCTCTGGTTTGATGCGAGCTAGTTGCGCCTCTCTGGCCGTTTGTAGAGTAATGTTTACCACTTGCTGCAGACCCTGCCTGGGGGTCACGCGCTGGCGCACGGTGGCATAGCCTTCGAGAGACACCTCTACCGACTGCGAGACGGCGGGGAGACTGAGAGTGCTGGAGCCAGCGCCGCGTGTTTTTCCATTCACCTTCAGGCGAGCCATGCTCGGAGAAATATTAAATTTTACTTCTCCCAGCATAGCGCTCAACTTAATCGTGCGGCTGGCACTTTCACCCGCGGACATCTCCAGGCTGGAGGCATGGCGTTTGTAGCCGGCCTTAAACACAGCCAGACGATGCGAGCGTTCGGGTGTTACTTCGAGCGTCAACGGTGTTTGCCCCTGAAATTCGCCATCCAGAGTAACATTGGCCCCGGAGGGCGCGCTGCTCAGCTCGACAACACCAGCTGCCGCTGTCAGCTTGATTGTGCCCAGGTTTTGCGGCACTCCAGGTATGACGGTTATGTCTTGCAGGTAACTCGCAAAAGTGTCTTTTTTCAGCATGATCTGAGCTTCGCCGCGCAGCACTTCTACGACAGCGGGAGTGGTCCCTGCATCTTCGCCGTCCACCAAAATAGTGGCGCCCGCAGGCTCTGTGCCAATTGTGATCTCGGCCCATGCAGGTGCTAGTGTTAGATCCAGCTTTTGCTGTACCTCACGGCCCGTTACCGCAAGCTCCCGTTGCAGCGATAAATAACGAGGAGCGTGTATTTCCAGATAATGATCCCCTGCCTCTACGGGTAAGTCTATGAAGGGCGTCTCGGCCAGAAACTCAGAGTCCAGCAACACCCTGGCGCCGGCAGGCGCGCTGCTAATGCTGAGTTTGCCTGGCAGGGGCTGCAACATCAGCTGCACAATTTGGCTGTCCTTGTCAGTAACGATTATTTGGGCGTGTAAATCGTGATAACCAGACGCTTTGGCAGTTGCCATATACTCACCGGGACGCAGTAAATACCGGTCGCCAAAAGGGAGCAGTAGTCCGCCACTGAGTTCGACTTCGGCTGGGCTCAGAGATTCAATGTTGATTTGCAGAGATTTCGCGGTGAGCAAAAACGCCATAATAGCCAGAAAAATAATGCCAATCCCCAGTGCCACCCAACGTATGGGCTTGCCTGTGGCGGGAGGCGGAGCATCTGCTGAATTTAGTGGCTCAAAAGTACTGGCTTGTATGTTATCGCTCATAGAGGTGAGGGCAGATTTGCCGAGGCCATATTACCGCATCCGTGCAAGCTAAAGCTGACCAATGATCGGGTGGTTTTGAGCAACATCAAATTTCCTCGGTACAAACGATTAATATGTCCAGTGCGCCGGTGTCGTGCTTGAGCGTAAAGCTTTGCCGCACGTCTCGATAGCCATCGCGCGAGCCTATCACGGTGTAGGTGCCAGGCCTCAGGGTGAGCTGCTTTGTATTGAACTGGCCCAGACGCGACACCTTGCGCAACGTCACCTCGGTTTCGCCATCGGAGCGCAAGGTCAGTTTAACTTTAGCGCCGGCCTGTTGCAGCAATACGTTCAGGGCAGACAATTGCTTTTCCAGTACCGGCCCATGAGGCGTTATCGTCGCCGCATGTTTTACCAGTTGTTCAGTCGCCGCCGCCACGGTCTGGTCAGAGAGTCTCTCGGGTTTTTCTATCGCTGCGCGAAATTGCTTGTCCAGCTGCGCACGTGCCGTGCTTTGTTTTAGGCCCTGCTGTGCAAATAGCAGACTGGAGTCTATAGACAGCGCTTTATCGTAAGTGTCTACCGCCTGTTGCCACTGCTCACTGGCCTGTTGTCTGCTTCCGCGGTTTTGTAGGCTGGATAGAGTTGAGCTGGTTTGTGCAGCCTCCAGGTCTCTCATGGCGCTGTTTGCTTCTGCGGAGCCGGGAACCAAATTGGCGGCGTGACGAAATGCTTTTCTCGCAGGAGTGAACTGACCCTCATCCAGGGCGCTGTAGCCCTCACTCATCGCGTTATTGAAGCGTTGAAGTGTGTGCACACCTGCCACCCTCGCCAACTCGCTTTTTACGGTAAGGTGCTCCGGGTCAAGGCTGGACGCCTGCTGCAAGAGTTGCTCAGCGGATGCCAAATTACCGAGTTTTTCGGCTTCTTGTGCTTGTGATAACAAGGGCTGTAGTTGTTGCACAGAGCGTGCCCTTTGCTCAAGCGATGCCAGTAAAGAATTGGAAGGCTCTATTGCGCGGGCGATGGAAAGGGCATCCAGAGCGACTTGTTGTTGCATGTCTTCAATAGCCCGGCGTGCTAACTCGAGTCTTTGCTGCAGGGCCAGAGGGGCCGCTTCTACCTGAGCCTCCATATCCGACAGGGCCTTATCGTAACTGAATTTAGCTGCCACAAAGTCGCGCTCTCGATACTGTGTGTCACCCTCCTGAGCAAGAGCCTTGGCCGTGTCAAATGCTTCTGGCGCCCACTGCTCTACACCCTTTTCCTGAAGTTCAAACTGTACATCCAGCAATATGGCCAGAACGTCCTGTGCTTCTTTACGTTGTTTCGCCAGCTGGGCATCCGACCAAGGTGAGGCCTCTTCAATTTGTGGCTGTTTTTTTTGGTTTACGGCAATAGCAGTCGAACCTTCTGTTTGCCGGGTTTCTGTGGCAGCCGGAGTCGAGTCGCCCCCGTCGAGTTTTCCCGGCAACCAGAAAACTACAATGAGTGCCAGCACTACAAGGCCGGCTAGCGCCGCCAGTACCCAATGGGTGGAGCTTGAGTTGGCGGGTGTCTTTTGGATAGGGACGGGTGCGGGGTCTGCCAGGGAAAACTCAGCGGCTTTAACTTTTTCATTTTGGGAAGACATTCGGTAATGGGTGCCCTGGCATAAACTTATGGTTTGGTGTGTGGTTTTTTTGGTTTAATGAGGCGGTTCGATAGTGTCGACTAATGTACTCTGTGTTTCTTCCAGCTCTCCAACTTCTGCACGATAAATATCCCCCAGAATTTCACGCCACTGGGCATACTGGTCTTCGACATTGCCACTTAACATAACGGTGCGGTCTTGCAGTTCGATAACCTGCGGTGTTATTTCGGCTTCCAGTGACTGCCCCAGCTCTTCAAGAGCTTGCACGTGAATTTCGGCTTCGTTGCGTTTTTCAAGCCCGCTCTTCAACAGATAGCCACCACCGAGAATGGCAACATTTCCTGCGGTTCGGGAGGCTGTACTGTTGCCGCTACTGGCTGCGGCTATACCTGCAATCAGGGCGACACCACCGGCAATCAGACGGCGGGTGCTCTCAGCTTTTAACTCTTGCAGGGCGGTGGCCTCTTCATAGCTGAGTTTGCGCCATTCTTGGTAAGGGTCCAGCATTTCATTGTTGAAACTGCCGTAATGCCCTTGCATGGTGTCTATAAAAGCATTGTCTCTATCGCGAATGGTGCGAATTCGTTCCAGCATCGGGTCACCCTCAGCGGGCAGGCGCATAACCAGCTTCCGTCCTGTGCGGTTTTTCTCGAGGTAACCTTTATAGGCATCAGGGGAAAAACTTTGCGCGAACAACAGCTCAGTGACCAGACGAATATTTTTGCGGTCTTTTTCTTTTAGCGTCTCTAAAGAGTGTAGTAAGTCATTTGCAATCGTGTTGTAGACGGCCAGGAAAGGGTCACGTTTTTCGCGGGTGGTTGTACTGTAGGCATAGCGACTAGCGTGACTAATATATTTTTTGTTCAGCCATATAACGTCTCGAGAGTCGGTGGCAATAATATGCAGATTTAACTTTTCCCCATCGGAATAAAGAATTTTTCCCGTGACCATAAGGTCGGATATCTGCTCTTTTGTGGGTACAACTCTGACCGCACCCCAAGCGCCGCTGTTTTGCATCGATTCTGATAACAAAGTGGGCATGTAGCGGGCTTCGGCTTTACGCACTTCCGGATAAATCAGGCTGTCTTCGTCGTAATCCTCCAGCCCCGGGTCAAAAATCGCGATACTGGCATCAAGTAGAAGGCTTTCTCCTACCTGGACATTGGGAGTGTTAATGCTGGGCACCGAGGTGCTTTTGATCGTTTGATTAACACACGCGGGCAAGGTGGTGCACAGTAAAAACAGGCCTATAAAGCGGCAAAATGATAGTGCTGGCTTTTTGTCAGCCCCAATGCTCACTACTGTATGCCTTTGTACTTTCGGTATTCATCCCACAACTTTTCGCGCAATGCGGGGTCGGGTTCGCGCATGGCGGCCTCGCGCAGCTGCCTGGCGACCACGTCATCATCGTTGCCCGATGGAATGTTGTCCGGTGGTGGGTATTTGGCCGTGTTTTCGGGAATGCCAGCACCGCCACGGGACACGCCACCCATGCCACCGCCTGTGCTGCTATAGCCGCCGGCATCCGCTACGCCGCCCTCTTCGTAGGCGCTACCTCCAGCGCTGCTGGTCTGGCCGCTGGTCTGCGTGGTGTTGGTCTGTTCGCGCGTTGTGCGCCGTTGCTCGGTCTGTTCTTCTAAAATCATGGCGTCAAACTCACCAGCGCCCCGCTCCAATTGCCCATCGAGAATCGCGACCTGCTCTGCCGTGGTGAGAGGGCCCGTGCCACCACGCCCGGTTCCGTAGATGCCCGCGGGCTGTCCTGAGGTGGATCTGGATGGCCTGCCTGCCCCTGCGTCTTGAGCGCCAGAGGACGTGGAGCCCGGAGCGCTGGCTCCGTCGCGGCCAGATTGCCTGCCCGCAGACGTATTGCTGTCACCCATCGCCTCTTCCAAAGTCGCCATGGCATCTTCCAGAGAGGGCTCCTCATCGCTCAGGTCGGGTATGCCCGCGTCGGCGGGTTCACCACCGCCTTCTGAGCCCCCAAAGCCAGGTTCCTCTGCGCTCTGGGTGCCATCGCTTGCCTCACCTTCACCGCTTGCAGTTTGCTCCCCCTGAGTCGGGAATTCGCCACCGGGGAACTTCCCCAGATCGCCATCGCTGGCACTGCCCTCGCGGGTCATGTTACCCATGTCTTCGCCGCCGGACTTGGCACTCTCATTCTCGGCACTGCTTGGCTGCGCGCTGCTCTTGCTACTACTTTCGCTGCTGTTAGTACTGCTGTCGGATGGATTGCTCGGTGGGGAGTTCCCACTCGCAGGTGGCGAAGAAGAAGGCGGTGCGCTTGACGGTGTCGAAGGGGAACTCGGTGGTGGCGTCGGTGGTTGTGGTGTCGTGGGATTGCTCGCGCTGGGGCAGCCGCTTAGCAGCATGCAAGCTGCAATTAAACCAAGCACGCTTGTTAGCACACTGGGTTTTAAAAACGATAGTTTATTCTGGAATAGCATAGGCTTTCACAATATTCTCAGTTGGAGTTGGTTCCCCATTCGCAAAACTGGGGCGAAATGTTGTTTTTCGCAAGGCCCGTAACAAGCGGTTTGCTTTACCTTCTGTCGCTTCATCGGGTTCAAATTCAGCATTGTTATCTTCCCGCACGCGGTTCAGGTCTACGACTTTACCGCGCGCGCTTACCCCAAATTCTACCAGAATATTGCCCTCATTCGCGCCTACTTCGGGAAGCAATGGGCGCACTCCGTCAAAGTCAGGTAGGGGTACGGGCGCTCCCAATAGTCGCTGTGTCTGTAATTGGGCATCATCGAGTTCGGCAAGTTCCCTGAAAGCGAGGGTATAAGATGCCAGGGCCGGGTCGCGCGCTCCGTGCCATAGCATCCAGTCGCCCAGCAAAATTCTTGCTTCAATGGTCGGTAAACTTTTTTCACCGTAGTGCGAAACCTGGATACCATGCACTGCTCCAATAATTGAGCGGCCCATATCATAACTCTTTGTCAGGTAGTTGTTGAATCTCGCATAGGATTGCCTGCTGCCCACTCCTGAGCTGAAATCATAGTTTGTGGACTTGGTGTGGTCATTGTGGCTGGAAATGAGGTATTGGGCCTGTAACATGGCGTATAGAGGGGACAGCAAATTAGACGATTTGTCGCCTTCTCTTTCTATGACTGTAGTCAGTGCCATGCGGTTAAGGTCCCACATGTACAGTAAATGAGTAAAACTCATCTCCTCACCGCCAATGTTTAGCTTATAGGCTCTGCGCTGCCAATCAGCTTGCTGCATCAGTGCGTCAACCAAGTATTCGCTGTTCGCCAAACTGCGCTTTTGCACACGGTACAGACGTGACTGACCTTTATCTGCTTCGGTATATTCGCCCAGAGCAAGGTGGCTGGCAATTTCGCGCTCCAGAAACGGAATTTGTTCCGCGCTGTAGAGTCCATTGTTAATGCGCGCAAGGTGCGAGCCACGCTTAAATACAGTGACCGCGTCGGTGTGGCGACTTTCACGCTGTAGGGCCAAGCCCATGCTGAGCAACTGTTCAGGTAGCTCAACAGCATAGGCGCCACTGCCTGATTCAGCAATTTCTACTGCGCTGCGGATTGCTTTGAGCTGTTCGCTGTCGGGCGCAATCGCCGGTGTGGCTTCGGGTGTCGTTGCTTGTTCGTCCTCGGCATGTACGAGTTCATTGCTAGCCATAGCGAACACTAACGCGAGCGCATAGAGGGCGGATGCGCGAGCGCCTGTTATCAATAGTGTATTCGCGCTTGATTTCATGCGGAGCTTAAGTCCTTGCCAAATTTTCTCTAAGGCTCAAGTATAGCGGTTTATCCCGAACGTTTTACATCACCGCGTACTTGCTGTATCAATTCGCGCTTTTGTTGTTTTCCCAGAGGATATTAGGGCATGAGTCAGTTCGAACTTGAGACCGCTGCCACCTAGCTGGAAGAAAATCTGTAGCGTGGCGAATGACACAAGGGCTGGGTGCCGATGACGCAGTTCAGTGTGCAATAGCGTGCTCATCCCGCTTTGGGGCCATTGCAGGCATATTTATATTGGCGGCATTTGACCCATGGCATCGTTGCGGAAGATGGAGAGCTTTGGGATAGTGCGGGCACTCTTGTTGCGATAAGTGGTCAGAGCGCCAAGCTTCGTCTGTGAGCCCCTTCAGGGTTGCAGCTGAGTGATTTCCCAGTCGCCAGAGGTCTGTAGCGAATACAAAAAACGGTCATGTAATCGATGCGCGCCTCCCTGCCAGAATTCGATGCGCCGGGGGACAACCCTGTAACCACCCCAGAAATCTGGTAGGGGGATCTCGCCATTACCAAATTTCTCCTTCATCGACATGACTTCCTTCAATAGCATGGCCCTGGCGGACACCGGACGGCTCTGGCGCGATGCCCAGGCCGCAATTTGGCTCTCTCTGGGTCGGGAAAGAAAGTATCGGGTGGACTCCATAACAGACATTTTTTCCACTGTGCCACCGACAATGACCTGGCGTTCTAGCTCGTTCCAGGGGAAATGCAGCGACACCCTCGGTTCGTGTGCCATGGCCTGAGCTTTGGCGCTGCCGTAGTTGGTGTAAAACACAAAACCTTTGCTAGACACATCTTTGAGCAGGACGATGCGCTGCCAGGGCCACCCTTGCGTATCAACTGTGGCCAAGACCATTGCGGTTGGGTCGCCTAGACCTCCTTCAACGGCCTGTGCCAGCCAGCTCTCAAACTGAGCGATAGGGCATTGGTCCAGAGATTCCCGGCTCAGTCCGCCCGACAAGTACTCCCGCCTGAAATCTTCGTATTGCAACGCGTGAGCCCTAGCGGGGAGGGAAATTGGAAAATATCGCCATAGCCGCTTGACGTCGCCGCTCTGGTGCAGTTTCAGGGTCTGGCTTGGAATCCAGTTTAGATTCAATGGTTGAGCGCCAGACCGATTGGTCCCGGCTCGGATCAATCATGTCCACAATTAAAGTGCCTACAGTGTACTGGCGGACACTCACATCTGATACAGATGGGCCGCAGCGCCAGCAGTTATAGTAGCTTATGGAGTTGTAGCTGCGCACGTCGGTCTTTTCCTGTGTGACCAGGTGCCATGTGAGCAGCAGGTCGGCCTGCTGCTTGTCCTTGAACACCGTGAAGCCTTTGCGGCGCAGGTCAGTCTCCATAGCTTCATTGATTCTGTTTACCTGCATATCGCTCACTTTTATGGTGTTCAGGTTGGCCCTGTTTATAGGTAGGAAAGCGATGCTGTGTACCTTGGAAAAATCAAACGCCTCATCAAAGTCTGAAACTGATTGCAAAGGTGTGCTGCCACAGGCTGATAGCATGAGCACAAAAAATGTGATGAGGGCAATTTCGATAGTGCGTATTGTCATGGGAGGCTTCCTGTAGATTTGGGTGCCATTATAGTCAATCTGGAGTGCTGGGGTACACCGGAGCACGGCGTCCCATGGCAGGTATCTGTGGAAAGGGGAAAAATACCCGCCAATTATCTTCAAAATCCTGTGCGATGGAGCAATTGAAAACCTCAAGATAGCAGGCTTCCATGGCGCTACTGACATCGTCTGAAGTGGCCGCTCCGCTCAGCACCATCGCCTCCATCAATCCCTCTGTGCGCAACCTCAGCCCAGGGGCAACATCTCCCCCAGCCTTCAGCGTGGAAAAAATGTTATGCCAACGGGTTTCAAGTTCGGTTAAAAGTGTATTCATTCGATCGCCTTATGCGTCCCGTCTTTGCTGCAGATTGACCGATGTTGGCAGATTTACACCAGACACACCAACTTAGGTGTTTGCCTGGCGCGGTAAAACCGTTAAAGTCTGGCGAAAATCTATCAATGGAACTGTTACGTGAATCTTTCCAAACGCTTTTTGCTCGCACTATCAACGATCATTTTTATATTGCCTGGCCTTGTCTCGGCACAGGGTCCTGTGCAGCCCGAAGCCGGTGAAAAAACCCCCATAGTTGATTATCAAACACGCTTTTTACCGGTAGTGGCGAAAAATGGCATGGTGGTTGGCCCCGAAAAACTGGCCGCTGAAGTTGGAAAACAGATATTGCAGCGTGGGGGCAATGCCATAGACGCAGCTGTTGCCACCGGTTTTGCACTTGCGGTCTCCTACCCCAGAGCCGGAAACCTGGCGGGGGGTGGCTTTATGCTAATTCACCTGGCCGATCAGAATCGGCAAACCCTGATTGACTATCGTGAGACCGCTCCCGCCGCGGCAGGTCGCGATATGTACATAGGCAAAGATGGAAAGATCAATCGCATGCGTGAATACTTCAGTCATGCCTCCGCCGGTGTTCCCGGCACTGTAGCGGGGATGATTTACGCACTTAAAAAGTATGGCACGATGAGTTTGAAGGAGGTTCTGGCGCCCGCTATTGAACTTGCCAGTGATGGAATTATTGTATCCTTCGCCCTTAACTATGAAATACGTGCCAGAGCAGAGCAGCTGCTGAAAAATAAAGAGGCTGCCAGGCTGTTTTTCAAGTCCGATGGTACACCCTACGATATTGGTGAGCGCTGGAAGCAAAAAGATCTGGCCTGGACCCTCAAACAGATATCCAGACATGGCCTGAATGGGTTTTACAGCGGACCTGTTGCCGAGCGCATTGTTGCCGATATGGAAGCTAACGGAGGTTTGATAACACGAGAGGATCTGGCAGCGTATAGCGTAGTCGAGCGGGAAGCCGTGCGCGGCACTTATCACGGTTATGAGATTGTCTCCACGCCACCGCCTTCTTCCGGCGGCGTCCACATTATCCAAATTTTGAATATGCTGGAGGGCTATGACTTGCAAACTCTTGGGCACAACAGTGCCGCCTATATACATCTGCTGGCCGAAACCATGAAGCGGGCCTATGCGGATAGAGGGCGCTATCTTGGCGACCCGGATTATTCAAAAATCCCGGTGGAAGAGCTTATCGACAAGAATTACGCCGCACGCCAGCGGTCAACTATAAAAATGGATAAGGCGACACCGTCGGAGGAAGTTTCTCCGGGTAGCTTGTTACATTCTGAAAGTACAGACACCACTCATTTCACTGTCGCCGATAGTTTTGGCAATGTGGTGGCCAATACATATACCCTGAATTTTAGCTTTGGTTCTCATATTGCGGTGCCGGGTACGGGCATGCTACTTAACAATGAGATGGCTGATTTTGCCACACAACCCGGCAAACCCAATGTCTGGGGCCTAGTAGAGGGTGAGGCCAATAGTCTCGCCCCGGGCAAACGTCCGCTGTCGTCGATGTGCCCAACGTTGGTGTTGAAGGATGGTCGTCCCTGGCTTGCTACGGGAAGCCCCGGAGGGAGTGTGATTATTACATCGGTGCTGCAAACCATTCTTAACTCAATGGCTTTTGATATGAATGTGGCTGCCGCTGCCGCTATGCCGCGAGTGCACCACCAATGGTTGCCCGATGTCTTGCGCATTGAAGAGGGGGTGAGTGTGGACACTGTGCGCCTGTTACAGAGCATGGGTCATAAGGTGGAAAAGAATAATCGAACCACGGGCCGTATGGAGTCCATTATGCTCGATGATGGATGGATCTATGGCGCTACCGATACGCGCAGGCCCGGGGGTTGGGTAGCCGGCTATTGAGTGATGATGCCGTCGTCAAAGGCGTTATTTTGGAATACCATGGGTGCTGAAACATGTTATTCTTCAATCACTTAGATTGAAGGGTTAGCTTCATGCACTGTCCATTTTGCGCCGCAGACGACACCAAGGTTATCGACTCCAGGCTGGTTGCCGGGGGCGACCAGGTGCGTCGCCGTCGCGAATGTCTAACCTGTAAAGAGCGCTACACAACCTACGAAGTGGCCGAATTGGTTATGCCGCGCATCATCAAGCAAAACGGCAACCGCGAACCTTTTGACGAAGATAAGATGCGTGCTGGCTTTCTTCGCGCTCTGGAGAAACGTCCGGTGTCTGTGGAGGACATTGAAGCGGTGATCAACCAGATAAAACACACGCTGCGTGCCACGGGTGAGCGCGAAGTCAAGTCTCTGGTGTTGGGAGAGCTGGTGATGAATCACCTCAAGGGTCTGGATCAGGTTGCCTATGTGCGTTTTGCCTCGGTGTATCGAAGCTTTCAGGATTTGTCCGAGTTCCGCGAAGAAATAGAGCGGTTGGAGGCGGAGCCCGCCGCCGCCGACTCCAGCTGAAACTGCCCTCATATTTCCCCTTGAATAAAGTCTTTGATACACAAATGATGACCCGCGCTCTGCAGTTGGCAAAGCTAGGGCAGTATTGGGCAATGCCCAACCCCCATGTGGGTTGTGTGTTAGTGCGCGATGGCCACATTATTGGTGAAGGCTACACCCAGCCCAGCGGCGGCAATCATGCTGAAATTGAAGCATTGCTTGCCGCTGGAGATGCAAAAGGCGCCACAGCCTACGTCACTCTCGAGCCTTGCAGTCACACTGGCAAAACTGGGCCCTGTGCTGCGGCGCTTGTTGAGGCGGGCGTGAGTCGAGTGGTGGCCGCACTGCAAGACCCCAATCCGTCTGTGTCGGGTTCGGGCTTACAGCGCCTGCGCGAAGCCGGCGTGGCAACGGAATGCGGGCTTTTGCAGTCGGAGGCACGTCAGCTTATTCCCGGCTTTATCGCCAGAATGACGCGTGGGCGTGGGCGGGTCAGGGCAAAACTGGCCATGTCGCTGGATGGGCGTACTGCTATGGCCAGTGGAGAGAGCCAGTGGATTACCGGCCCTGCTGCGCGAGCAGATGTGCAGCGCTTGCGTGCCAGCAGTTGTGTCATCGTTACCGGTAGTGGAACCGTGTTGTCCGACGACTGTGCATTATCTGTGCGGGCCGATGAATTGGGGTTGGATGTTGAGGCGAGCCAACGGGCGTCAATGCGCCAGCCGTTGCGTGCTGTACTCGATTCGAATTTGCGCACGCCTGCCAACGCTCGTGTACTGCAAGGTACACAGCAAACCCTGCTGTTTCATTCACCCAATACCGTTATACCTGCTAATTTGCAGCGCACTGCGGCTGAGTTCGAGGCGCTTCCTCTGCGCGGTGGAGCCTTGGATCTGGCTCGCCTGTTAAACACGCTCAGTGGGCGGCAATGTAATGAAATTCTGGTAGAATCTGGCCCCCGCCTGGCAGGTGCACTTCTGCAGCAGGGCCTGCTGGACGAATTAATCGTTTATATGGCGCCGATTTTGATGGGCAGCAGTGCGCGGCCCCTGTTGGATTTGCCACTGGACGTGATGGCAGACAAGGTGGCGTTGCAGGTTGAAGATGTTCGCAAAGTAGGGCAGGACTGGCGTTTCACCGTTATTCCACAACAAACAAAGGGTTAAAATGTTTACAGGTATTATTCAGGCAGTTGGTGAAGTTGCCGCAATGCAGAACCGCGGTGGCGATCTGCGCCTGCGGGTGAATACCGGTAAGTTGTCGCTGGATGATGTGAGCCTGGGGGACAGCATTTGCACCAATGGTGTATGCCTCACGGTGATCGAGTTGCCCGGGGATGGCTACTGGGCCGATGTTTCGGTTGAAACCCTCAACTTCACCACCTTGGGTAAGCTGGAATCAGGTTCCAGGCTGAACCTTGAAAAGGCACTAACCGCTACCGATCGTCTGGGAGGCCATATTGTGAGTGGCCATGTGGACGGTGTGGGGGAGGTTGTCAGCCTGGAGGAAGATGCCCGTTCTATACGATTTGTTATGCGGGCTCCGGATGCTCTGGCTAAATATATTGCGCACAAAGGTAGCATTTGCATCGACGGTACCAGTCTTACCGTTAATACGGTGAGCGGGGCGGAGTTTGAAATAAATATTATCCCCCAGACCATGGCTGAGACGGTCTTTGGGCAGTACCGTCCGGGGAGCAAAGTGAACCTGGAAGTTGACGTTATCGCGCGCTATCTGGAACGTTTAATGCTAGGGGATAATGCCGCCAGTTCGAGCGTAAACGCCGGATTATCCATGTCCACTCTGGCCGAATCAGGCTATTTGGGGCACTAACCAAGCGCACCCATCAGGAATCGAGAGCAATGCAAGTAAATACAGTAGATGAGTTAATCAGTGATATTCGCAAGGGTAAGATGGTGGTGTTGCTTGATGATGATGCAGACAGCCACAACGAGGGTGTTGTTATGGTGGCGGCAGAGCACGCCGACGCCCGTGCTATCACGTTTATGGCGCGTCAGGCACGCGGTCTGGTTTGCCTGGCTCTCACCCAGGAGCGATGTCGGCAGTTGAACCTTCCGCCCATGGTGGAGGATGCCCAGGGTGAAAAATCCAGTTTTACCCTGTCTATTGAGGCTACCGAGGGAATTGACACTGGTATTTCGGCAGTGGATCGTGCATTGACAGTGCAGGCAGCCGTGGCGCCTCACGCGACCTCCGCAGATATTGTGCAACCGGGACATATTTTCCCGTTGATGGTTGTTCCCGGGGGTGTGCTCACCCGGGCGGGCCACACCGAGGCCGCATCGGATTACGCCAGGTTGGCGGGACTATTGCCCGCTGGTGTGATTGCCGACATTCTCACGCCCGAGGGTATGCTGGCAGACGGTCCCACATTGCGCGAATTCGCTGCTCAACATGGCTTAAAAATAGGCACAATTGCCGATTTGATTCAATTTCGTATCGCTAACGAGCGCACCGTGCGGCGCATTAGGGAAGGGTTGGTGCAGACAGCTCACGGTGAGTTCCGCTTGGTCGCCTACCGTGACCAGACAGCGGGGGGGGTTCATCTGGCTCTTTCCCGAGGCGATATTTCGCCTGAAGAGCCAACTCTGGTGCGCGTGCATGTCAGTTCTATTGTGCGCGATATGGTTGGCAGCGAGATTCCCGGGCATCCTACCTGGGGCATTGGTAAGTGCTTGAAGGCAGTGGCTGATAATGGGCGAGGTGTCATCGTGCTGTTGTCTAAAGAAGAGACCGCAGAGCAATTGTTGGCTAGTATAGATACGGCAATTGGTGAAACCTCCGGCCCTACAAGTGAAGGCCCTAACTCTCATACCACCGTTGGCCTGGGGTCGCAGATTTTGAAGGATCTGGGCGTCGGAAAAATCCACCTGATGGGCGCCCCCATCAAGTACAATGCAATCTCCGGTTTTGATCTGGAAGTGCAGGAATTTGTGAACCCCAAATAGAGGGGTCTTATAAGGAAAAAATTATGAGTGATATCAAGACAATCGAAGGCGCATTTGTCAGCGGAAAGGGCAACTATGTACTGGTTGTAGGTCGCTGGAACAGCTTTGTTGTGGAACATCTGCTGCAGGGCGCTCTCGATACGCTTAAGCGCCACGGTGTGAGTGAGGAAAATATTTCTATCGTACGTGCGCCGGGCGCATTTGAAATACCACTGGTTTGCAAGAAGGTCGCACAAAAAGGTGGAGTAGACGCCATCATCGCCCTGGGCGCGGTGATTCGCGGCGGTACGCCACATTTCGAGTATGTGGCAGGGGAATGCACAAAGGGTATTGCCCAGGTAAGCATGGAGCACGGCTTGCCCATTTCCTTTGGTGTGCTGACAGTTGATTCCATTGAGCAGGCGGTAGAGCGCTCTGGGACCAAGGCGGGCAATAAAGGTGAAGAAGCCGCTATGTCGGCAATAGAAATGGTCGACTTGATCGATCAAATTGGCTGAGGAAACTGTGACAAAACTATCCACAAAGCAAACGGGTAGAAATACCCTCGCAGCCGAGCGTCGCAAAGCCAGACACTATGGTATGCAGGCGCTTTATCAATGGCATATGGCCGGGGCTTCCCTCTCTGATATCGAAGCCGAGTTTCTCGAGGAATACGATTTCAGTCATGTTGATCTCGAGTATTTTCAGGCCCTGTTACACGGTGTGCCTAGCTGTGTTGACGAGTTGGAGGCGATTTTTACTCCGTTTCTGGATCGTAAAACTGATGACCTTGACCCTATTGAGAGAACGCTCTTGCGCATGGGAGTTTTCGAATTGGCTCATCGTATTGACGTGCCCTACAAGGTGGTTATCAACGAAGCGGTTGCCCTTACAAAAAAATTCGGCGCCACCGATGGCCACAAATACATCAATGGTGTTCTGGATAGAGCCGCTCGCCAAATACGCAAGGTTGAAGTCGACGCGGCCTCTTGATGGCTGTCACTGAGTTTTCCATCATCTCCCGTTATTTCTCCTCGCTGGGCCGAGGCGAGGCTATTGACTTGGGGGTGGGAGATGACTGTGCCATTTTGCATTTAGCCAATGATCAACGTCTGGCTACATCTATGGATACTCTGGTCGCCGGGGTACATTTTCCCGATGATGCCTTCCCGGAAGATATCGGCTATCGCGCTGTTGCCGTCGCCGCCAGCGATTTAGCTGCTATGGGGGCTAGCCCGCTGGGTATTACTGTGGCCCTAACTTTGCCAGAGGCTGATGAGTTCTGGTTAACCACCTTCAGTGAAGGCGTAGCGCGAGCCGTAAGTGAGTATTCGCTTCCCTTGGTCGGAGGCGATACCACAAAAGGTCCGCTAACTATTACCGTGCAGGTATTGGGTTCACTTCCTTCCAAATTAGCCCTATTGCGCAGTGGTGCTGCCGTTGGCGATAAACTTTATGTGTCCGGCACGTTGGGTGATGCGGCGGGCGGGCTGGCTTTTATTCAGGAGAAGTGGCAGCCGGAGCCCGACCATGCTGATTATGTAATAAATCGATTTTATCGCCCCACCGCAAGGCTGCAGCTCGGGCAAGCTCTGCTGGGCCAAGCGACCTCCGCGATTGATATTTCAGACGGTCTGTTGGCAGATGCAGGACACATTGCTGCGGCCAGTGGGGTTAGGCTTAACATACAATCGGCTTGTTTGCCCTTGTCTGAGGCCCTGAAGTCTCACCCGAATCAAAATCAGGCACGGCAGTGGGCGCTGTGCGGGGGTGATGATTACGAGCTGTGTTTTACTCTGCCAGCGAATTTGCCGGCTCCCGAAGGCTGCACTTATATTGGTGATGTCACGGCAGGCGAAGGGATTGATTGTGACCTGGCAGTTGACACGACGAGTGGATATCGGCATTTTTAGACCATGACTCATTCCGCCGATCCAAAGCTGCCAGAAAATGCGCCTCAACCCGGTCGTTCAGCCTTGAGTCATGAGCCCGCAAAACCTCGAGTGTTTTCCAGTCCAATACAGTTTCTCGCGTTTGGTTTTGGCAGTGGGCTTATGCCGAAAGGCCCGGGCACGGCCGGCACACTCATGGCGGTGCCACTGTTCCTGCTGGCAGAAAATTGGAGCCTGCCTCTGTACTCTGCGGTTGTCTTGTTTGCGGCGGTGCTTGGAATCTGGATTTGTGGAGCCGCCAGTAGGCAGCTGGGTGTGCACGACCACGGCGGCATCGTGTGGGACGAATTCGTTGGCTACTGGATAACTATGTGGGCAATGCCTGTGACCTGGACATGGATAATCGCGGGCTTTTTAGTGTTTCGCGTGTTCGATATTATAAAGCCCTGGCCTATTAGCGTATTGGATAAAAATGTGGGGGGTGGCTTCGGTATTATGATTGACGATGTTGTGGCGGGTATTATGGCGTGCGTGACCCTTCATCTTGCATTGTGGATTGCAGGCTAAGGGCATGCAGTAGTGGTTGAAACGACACCCCAAAGGAATTTTTTATGTCAAAGCTAGGCCTACTTGCCTTGGTTGCTGTGTTTTTTTGTCATCCATTATGGGCTCAATTTCCTGTAGTAGAAGTGCATGGTTTATTGAAAGACGCAGCCATTTTGGGGGTGAACGGACAGAGTAAGTTGATGCGTGTGGGCGAGTCTCTCAATGGAGTCACGCTGGTGCAGGCGAGCTCCCGCAGCGCAACAGTGGAAATAGACGGCGAGAGTTTTGAGCTAACCATGTCCACCCGAATATCTTCAAACTACACAGTGCCCGACGCTCGGGAAGTACTGATCCCGCGCAACGAAAAGATGCAGTATCAAACCAATGCTTCGATTAATGGTCGCCAGATAGCAGTGCTGGTGGATACAGGCGCTAACATTGTAGCTATGAACGAGTTCCACGCCAGAGCAATTGGCCTGCCTGCCGACGCTGGAGAGGCTTCCCGGGTTGAAACGGCCTCGGGCATGACAAACGCTAGAGTTGTAATGCTGAAGTCAGTTGATGTTGGAGGCATTCGAGTTGAAAGCGTTCAGGCATCGGTGCTGGAGGGGGAGTTTCCAACGACTATATTGCTGGGCATGACCTTCCTGCGTCACGTGAGTATGAGCGAAACGGGTGGCGTGCTATCTCTATCTACAGCCTATTGACCCCAGACAGCTATATCTCGCGCCACCCCCACACAGCTGATAGAATATGCGCCCCCTATGCAGAGGACAAATAGAGTGCCGGCACGATATGTAGCGTCATCCAGCCTACCCACACAGTGGGGAAGTTTCGAAATGCACGGTTTTGAGGATGTGCAGAGTAATAAAGAGCACCTTATTCTCACCATGGGAAATGTGGCGGATGGCCAGCCCGTGCTTACCAGAGTCCACTCCGAGTGCCTTACCGGGGATGCTTTGTTCAGCTTGCGTTGTGACTGTGGCAGCCAGTTGCAGGCTGCCCTTATAATGATTGCCGAGACAGGTCGTGGTGCGCTGATTTACTTGCGTCAGGAAGGTCGCGGGATTGGGCTGCTCAACAAGATCAAAGCCTATAAGTTACAGGATGAAGGTGCGGACACTGTAGAGGCTAACGAGCTGCTGGGCTTTGGTGCTGACATGCGCGACTACAGTATGTTGGCCCCTATGCTGGCACATCTCAACATTAAATCTGTGCAATTAATGACCAACAACCCTCGTAAAGTGACTGCCTTTGAGGAAATTGGTATTGACGTTGTTGAGCGTCTGGCGCTGAAGACCGGCAGGAACCCACATAATGAGAAGTATCTGCAAACCAAGGCTGGGAAGTTGGGACACTTGTTTGAGGGTTAGTGGTGCCGCGCAATGTTGCTGCGCAGTCTAGTTCTTCCGTTCGATAATGTAGCGGGCCAGCTCTCGTAAATGGTCTGCCGATTCACCAAAACAATCCAGTGATGCCAAAGCTTCTACCAGCAGTCGCTGCGCTTCAGATTTAGCGCCTTCCAGCCCCATTAGTTTCACGTAAGTGGGCTTATTTGCCTGGGCATCTTTGCCCTGTGTTTTACCTAAAGTGGCGCTATCGCTTTCTACATCCAGAATATCGTCTGCCACCTGAAAGGCGAGGCCGATGTGGCGACCATAGTCGTCCAGAGCTGTTAGTTGAACTTGGCTGGCTCCAGATGCGATGCCGCCAAGTGCGAGCGCGGCTCGGATGAGTGCCCCCGTTTTCATCTCATGCATGATTTGGAGCTGGGAAAGCGTGATGTCCGAGTCGGTGGCTGCAATATCAATGGCTTGACCGCCTACCATGCCACTTGGGCCAGCCGCGGCGGCGAGGACCTTAATCATTTTGATTCTTTGATCCGCGCTGAGGTCCGGGGCGTCTGCCAGTAGTTCAAATGCGCGACTGTGAAGTGCATCGCCTGCCAGTATCGCGGTGGCTTCGTCGAAAGCTTTGTGGCAGCTGGGTTTGCCCCGGCGTAGGTCGTCATCGTCCATTGCCGGGAGGTCATCGTGGATTAGGGAGTAGGTGTGGATTAGTTCTATGGCCAGGGCGGGGTAGTTCAGAGAACTGTCCTGGGATGATTGATTTACTGCATAGGCAGCGATATGTACGAGCATGGGGCGTATACGCTTACCGCCAACCGACAGGGCGTACCGACTAGCGGTGGAAAAATCTCCCAGATTGCAGTTTATCTCTGCAGCGACAACCTCTTCATTGGATGAAAACGCGGCGAGTTGACTCTCAATTTGACGCTTATGCTTTTCAAACATAGTTGAAAAAGCATGACTCATTTAACATTTTCGTCGTTGAAGGGTTCCGCCGCTAGACTATTGTCCTTATCAACTAGCAGCTGTACGCGTTGTTCTGCCTCAAGAAGCGTTTGCTGAGCCTCGCTTGTGAGTTTTACACCTTCTTCGAACGCACGCAGCGAGTCCTCAAGACTGGCGCCTTTATCATCCATCTTGCTAATCAGAGTCTCCAGGTGGGCAAACGTGTCTTCGAGTGATTTCGTGTGTGATTTAGCCATCAATATCTCGCGCAAATTGAACGGTGGGAACGTATTGTAATTGCTGTTGCCGCTCTGAGTACATCAAAAACTCTGTACGGTATCAGAGGGTGGCGCGATCTGGGCTACAGTTCAAGAATGAGCGAATTTGGCCTACAAAGACCACCTTTGTGGACACAGTTTTGGAACTAGAGGTAAGCTTTTCGCAAAAATGCAGGCGTCACCAACTAAGCCAAAGTAGACAGTCTGCTCGACACACCCTGTTTATAATCCTTCGGCTCCTGAAAATCGGTATTGGGTCGATGCCGAAAGCATGGTCTCCGCAACGTTTTTTCCAAGTTCAAGCAAGGTGTGGCATAAGCAAATTTTATAAATTCACCACTATACAGTGTTGCACGACCGCCCATGGAGTTCCCATAAACCAACGCATCTTTACGGACTACCAAGCAAGCCATACTAATCGTTCTAAGGTACTATAAATATTCTTTAATAATGGAAACGTCGGCGCTGTTTATGAAAAAAGTAGTTGCGATTATCAACTCGATGCTGGCTACTCTGGGAATCAGGCTTGTCAGCACTGAAAATGGCAGCTTCAACATGTCTGCGGCTATTGAGCGAGCGTCAATTAAAAGTCCAGGAATCCGGACAATCATTGATATTGGAGCATCGAATGGCACCTGGAGCAAAACGGCAATGCGGTATTTCACCAACGCAACTGTGTTTGCCGTAGAGCCTCTGGAGGAACGGGAGGAGTCGCTGAAAAACTTAAAGAGAAAATACGACAACTTCGATTATGAGCTATGCGTCGCTGGAGATACGAAAAATACCTCTGTCAGTCTCAACGTTTCGAACGATCTTGACGGTAGCACTGTCGACGGATCCGGCGGCCAGCCTCGGATTGTCCCGGGAACAACGATTGACAGCTTGGCTTCGAACCACTCTCTAACAGGGCCCTTCCTGTTGAAATTCGACACCCACGGCTATGAGCTGCCCATTCTCAGTGGTGCTGAAAATACGCTGAAAAATACCGACGTTATTATCATGGAAACCTATAACTTTCAGCTTACAGATAATTCTCTCAGGTTTCATGAAATGTGCCATTACCTGGAAAAATTGGGTTTTCGTTGTTATGACGTCGCAGACCCTATGCTCAGAAAGCATGACCAAGCATTTTGGCAGATAGACCTTTTCTTTATTCGAGAAACCTCCGATGTGTTTTCATATAACAGCTATAGTAGTGATCTGCCGAAGCAGTAACATTAAAATCACGAGCGTGATGTGAATTGAATGAGTAACAGCTGCAGGTCTAGTTGAACACCCTTGGCTAGCCTGCTGAGGTCACAAATTCCAGCAAGCTGGATCGCTCGAAAAGATCCAGCTTTCCTCCTTGAGTAGCGTTGATAATCTTCCTTCCGTGAGCGTGGTACATGTTTTTTGCTCGCGTATAAGCTACCTCGCTCTCGAAAAGGTCAGGTAAATTCCATTTTGTTCCACCGGCGAAGTAATTTGGGTCAAAATGGTTTGCATCTGTTTCTCCGGATACGGCAACCGCATTAGCGGGTCCACGGTCTGCAAAACTGTGATCGCAACCAATCAGGGCAACCTCCTTGAACCCCATGTGAAAAGCAATCTGCATAGCCACAAAAGTTACGGTATGTCCTTGTAGCACACTCATCGAACAATCTTGCGCAAATCCTAATCCGGCCGAAGAGTGTAGATAGGCTATATTGCTTTTGGGACTGACACATTGCATTGCGATACTATCGAGAAAAAGCGGAATTGCGGTGGCATTATAAAAATCAGAATTTTGCTCGATGACGAATTGGTTGACAGCTACTATACATGATGGTCTGAAGCTGGATTTATCGAAAAGCAGGTCAATTTTATTCAGGCCAAAGGTAAAAACACCCTCTAGAAGATCAAAATTGGTCTCCAATAGACTTGGGCCATTACAGACAATTACGGCTTTTTCTCCCAAGTGTTTATTATGCCACTTTTTGATTTTTCGGCGCGAACACCATGACTCCCAGCGGAGATCCCACAACAGACGGTTCTTCAATAAAATTGCAGAAGTTCGATACGGATTTATCACCGCAGGAACTCTAAGGAGTGGGTTTTTGGCGTCTACCGACACAACCACAGCCTCCATTTAGAATTTCGTTTCATAAAGTTTTTCCAGTGGAGTTAAAATCTTTGACTTAACCCTGATTCAACCGACAACATCTCTCAAGAGTCGCATACAGATCAGGATCCTTTGTTGCTATTATATTCCCCCATGCATCGCTATCGCATAGATCACTCGGATAGCGAGAAAAACAGCGCCATTTATGACGAATACCGTAGCGTTCGATCGGGTGCCATTCGGAGATAATTAAGGAGTAACCCTTGTCGACCAAGTAGCTGGCGAGGTCATGGTAATCATAGCCTAGGGGCCGGGTTTTGAAATCTTCGAATTCACAGAGAATTATACGCGGCTGCACGTCGCCCCAGGGAACACTCTTCAGCACGCTTAAATCAAACCCCTCCGTATCGATCTTAAGGAAATCAATCGTTTGAATTTCGCGGGACTGCTCGGCAAGAAATAGGGCCAAAGTTGTTACAGATACATTCGCTATTTCTTCATGACTTTCATGAAAAGCAGACAAACCACTAATACCGGTTGAAACCTCACTTGCGAAGAAGGCCACGTTTTCGCCAGGCTGATCCGAGATCGCGCGCTCATCGATAATGACATTCGGTTTGTTGGCAAAGCCTGCCTCAAGTTTTGCTCTATTGTCGGGATCGGGTTCAAACGCGAAGACTTTCCAACCGTGCTCCGCAAAAGCCGCCAGACTACCACCATAGTGAGCCCCAACATCGATCATTACACCCTTTTTTGAGCGCGCATCCAGCGCGTCAAATATAATTCGGGATTCATCGGTAGTCGGCGGTGAAAACAGAGACCTAAGAAAAGACCTCGTCTTTCGTAGAAAGTTCTGGAATCCGATGACTGCCATTATATATCGTCTATCACAACTAGTAGAGATGCCGTGGGACAATACGGCTTGACCTGATCTATTGGTGGATAGAAACGATAGACAACGTCCGGAGACTCCACCAGTAATTCCCTATTGAACAGTTCCCATGGCCTGGGTATGTTGAAGGGAACTTTTATGCCCGAGCGCCGCATTATATTTAGCCAGGATCTAACTTCGGACTGTCCTGCCCACGCCAGGCGTGAGATACCGGGTACACAATCAACCACTGACGACAGGAGCAGTTTTTTCCAGGAAGTATTGATGTCAATAGTGTGGAGCTGTCGACCTCCCGGCTTGAGGCATCGATTCATATCCTTGAAGACATCTAGCCGTTTATTGAAGGGAATATGTTCAAGGGTAGATACACTGAAAATTCGGTCAAAATACTGATTGGGATACTTTTTATCATACTTCCCGAACGGTTCGAAAACGTAATTCACTGAAGGGTATTTGTCAGGTAAGTCTTGTGGTTTTCCCCACCTGGACCAAATATCTTCTTCTTCAGCCATACCAAAGTCGTCGCCAATCCATGCCTCAACCCCATGAGTTTCCTGCAAATATTCGGGTAATCGACTATAGGCGCCACCTACCTCAATAACGCTCTGGCCTCGCGTAAATTTACCAGTGGCATTTATCCAAGGACGGTTATGAGCCTTAATTCCCCACTGGTCAGGGGTATATCCCGGAAATTCTTCTAGTCGAAAACCATCTTCCTTGTACTGGAATAATTGTTCCGTGGTAGCAAAGCTGGCATGAGTCAATGTAAGCACTAAACGTCTCTATATGATGCGTATCGTGCTCTCGAATGCTTCATTCAAAAACAAAATACAGAATTGTGTAAGTCGTAATGACAACCGCAAAAGGTAGCATTACTGTACGTTCGAAAGTATAAAACTGCAACTCGAAGCTTCGATAAGAATGTATCGAAGCGTACCAAGCGTAGAAACCTATATTGCCTGCAATCAACGCAAAAGGAAACGCGTATAGACCAAGATAGCGGTAGCCAACCATGCCTACCACCAGATAAATGATACCGGATACACCATTCGCTATATGATTCACAACGTGATTCGTAGTGCTGTAAAGATTGATATGCATAGCGCCATAGCGTTCTATAAAATATGCAATCCCAAGCAGTAACCACATCGTCGAGTCGGGAAACTTCGCGTTGCTATCAATAAAATCGAGTGCCGGGGTTCCAATTAAAGCCAGACCGAGGAATCCAGCGATAAAAGAGAGGTATGACAGGCGCATGCCTTTTTTTGCTAATTCGATCACCTCTGACACGTTCCCCTGCGCGTAGAGCCTTGCGAGAGCTGGCAATTTGCTATAGAACGGGGCTTGTGAAAACTGGCTAACCAGCTGTATAAGCCTGAGTGCCAAAAAGTAGGCAGCGGACTCTTGGGGGCTCGCCAATTGTGCGTAGACGATACCGCTTGCCTGCACTACACCATAACCGGTAATGGCTCCAATCCCAGTTCTCCACGTGCTGGGCCACATTGCATGGAGAACTTCTGCGTCACGACATTTTTTTGAGTATATGGGGATGGGTTTGACAAATACTGTTCTGGTCAGCCAAGCGTTTCTTAATATTCCTGCAACCAACCAGCCCTGCTGACTAATGACGACAAAGAGCAAATCGCCAGTCAGTAACAGTACCAGTGCCGATGTTGCCGTTGAGCCGATCGAAAAAAATATCTCCCAACGGCGCAAAAGTGCAATTTCATTCACACCTTGCAACAAGGCACTATAGACAATTCCCCCCATGGTTATCGTCGAGCTAATCACTACAGTTATCCATGCCAGCCATGCAGAGTTACTACTCTCCACAACCGTTATCGGGCCAATGATCACCAGAGTGCCAACGGTCAGCAGGGAAATCAGCCAGAGTGCGGACAGACGGAAGTAGATATAACCCATGGTAGAGCAAAGGCGCTGCAGATAATCCCAGTTCGGAGCATTTGAATCGCCCGCTTCAGGATCGCCTATCGAGCTGACAGTGGCGCCGCCCATTGCAAACGCTATGATGCGAGAAAACGTTGGACTGAAACCAAGATCAAAAACTAGCTGAAATCCGGTAACCGCCGAAAACAGAAACCAAAGATAGATCTCATCAGTATCCAGCCGCGTTAGAATAAGAGGCAGTAGCACGACCATGCTCATCGAGCGAGTAAGGAAACTGCCATACGTCATAAACGTCGGCGACAGCCAAAATCTTGAAACAACGCGATTGCCCATAGACTGTCTTGCTACCATCGTTGTATTCCACCATGCCACTCAGGTTTTCAGTGCGGGTCATGTAACCGGGATGCGATGCCACCGTCCAGGTTTACTATTGCTCCGTTCAAAAATTTAGAGCTATTGTCCGCTAAATAGACCGCTAGGTTGGTCACATCTTCAGCAGAACCAATACACTGCGTGGGATGATAACTCTCTAACAAGGACATACCTTCAGCATTGTACTTAAACCCCGCTTTTAGCATGGGTGTCATAATTGCGGCAGGAGAAATCGCATTTACCCGGACTCGATGCCCCAGTTCCACCGCCAGAGAGCGAGTAAGCCCCTCCAGTGCAGCCTTGCTCGTCGCGTAGGCGCTAAAATACGGTTTGGTTAGATTCGCGTGAATACTAATAATATTGATGACGTTCCCTTGTGAAATTTCCAACGAGTCTAAAAGAGCTCGTATGAGCAGAAAGGGGGCCGTTATATTGATATTCACTGAGTGTTGCCAATCATCCATGCTCATTTCAGAAACGGAGGCCACCGCCTGAAAGGCGGCATTATTTATTAGGCAATCGAGGCCCTCGGGCAATAGCGCCAGCAACTCATCTCGGGCTTGCTGATAAACTAAACTTTGAGTTGCGAATTGATTCAAATCCAGTGACACATAATGATCAACAGGGATTTGTGCCACCTCATGTATGTCGCTCGCAATAACCCGCCAGTGCGCGTCAGCAAACCCCTGGCATAGTGCCCGACCAATACCGCCATTTGCCCCAGTGATAAGTATCGTCCTTTGATTCACGAAACTTCCTCAATCAACTTAAACAGTTTTTCGATCGCGATTTGGCTAGTGCGTACTACGGCCTCTGACGTATTTGAGGCATTATGTGAACCGAGCACACACTTGGGATACGCAAGAAGAGAGGAACTAATCGGCAGGGGCTCTTGCTCAAACACATCCAGAGCTGCAGAATAAACTTGGCCGTTGTGTAACGCTTCGATTAGTGCGGACTCTACGATGATACCGCCACGCGAGACATTGACAATCCTGACGCCCGGCTTCATAGCGGCAAATGTCTGGCTATTTATCATATGTTCACTACTTGGTGTGAGTGCACAGGTGACAACAACGAAATCAGCATCGCCCAATTTTTGGGGCCAGGTTGCCACCACAACATCATCTAAAACGTTTGCTGCATCAACAAATGGGTCGTAGACCACCACTTTCATGCCAACCGCAAGTGCGCGCTTAACCAGGTGTCTCCCTATATCCCCAAAGCCGAGTATGGCAACGGTTTTCCCCGCCAGTGATATACCCTGCGGTTTAGGCCAGAGTCCTGCTCGAACCCCTCGATCTATTTCAAATGTTCGTCGTGCTAACGCAATAATATAACCGAGGGCGAGATCAGCCACCTCTGCACCAAACATGTTGGGGGTGTTTGTCACCGGAATCGAAAGGTCCTCACAAGCCTTCAGGTCAACATTGTCTACGCCAATACCCCATTTTACTGCAGCTTTGAGCTTGCCAGCTTTTGCTCTTTCGAAGACCTCGCGGGTGGCTGGGTCGTCACCTATAATCCAGCCATCGTGCTCGGGAACCAACTCTAGTAGCTCAGGCACTGTGAGCGTTTGTACCACGTCCGGAGCCGTGAACTGAGCGCCATGTTTTTTGATTAGTGGCCGGAACTGTTCTAACACACGCAACATCGGAGGGCAGGTGATCAGGATTTTCACTGTGGCTCTCCTTGGCGTTCTCTCAGATAGTGCTGTGTAGTGACAGCCAGCTGCCAGTCTTGAGGAGTATCAATGTCAATTGATTCAAGCGCAGGGCTCTCAAACAAAATCGGCCTCTGTCCTATTCGTGCGCTCGTTTCAGAGAAACTTTGGCGAGTGAAAAAATACAGATTGGAGTTCTCTTCATACCAGGACTCAATTTCCTGCGTTGGAATCAGATTCTTGGGATCATGGTTCACCGGTGAGCCATCGACTCGATAGAATCGAGTCTGAAACTTGTTGACCGAAAATAAGGAATCGGCTGTGCCATCTCTCTGACCTGATTCAAAGACGTCCATTGCCCTGGTTATTGTGTCAGCTGCCAGTAGTGGGTTAGTCACATGAGTCATGAGGTATGTGTCGGCATCGACCGCCCTAATGTCGTCAGCGATAATCAGATTCATCGACACATCGTCACCACATAACTCGGTCTTTCTCTCCCTGATAATTACCCGGTCACTCTCTACCAGACCATGCGCCGCTAGCAAGGCACCAGCATCAGTGTTGATGACGATATAATCCAGCCACTCTAGCGAGAGTAAAGTTTCAAGTGTCCAGCGGAAAAGTGGTCTACCACAAAAATCCCGAAAGTTCTTACCTACAACCCGCTCGCTATTAGCCTTCATCGGTAGCAACGCAACACGTTTCACTCTTTAGTCACCAATTACCTTATTTGGGTAGTAATAATTATATTTACGCTCTCTTGAGAGCTTACGATGCTCATGGTTACCTCGATATGCCCCCAAATACTGCGCCAAGCGGAATTTTATTATCCCCCAAAACTCAACCCGGAAACACTTTTGATGAATCGCGGTCTGGCAATCCGATAAAATAGAAACAATGATGTAGTGCACCGTGTCGAAAAAAGAGACATGCACGTCAGGCATAATTTTCTGCAACGCAATAGCCTCTCGCTCATAGCGTCGCTTGGTCTGAGTCCAGCTCTCATCATGTATATGATACACAGGCGCGTCAGCAACATAAGCAATGTTTTCCCCATCAGCTACTAATCTCTTGGCCAGCTCCATATCCTCCAATCCCAAAATCTCCTCATCGAATAAGTAGGTCTCCCAGAATGAACGGAGCAGGGCGGCGTTGGCGTTATTACAAAACAGATCAGCTTGAGGTGCACGTGCACGGCTGGGGAAATACTTCTGAAATAATTGTCGTTCACTGAATTTAGTAGAATCACGGCCCACTTGCCGACCATAGGTATAACACGCGGTCTGCTCCACGAGCGGCGCCACGATTTTCATTAGCCAATCATTGTCGACCGGAACACAATGTCCGCTGACGTATACGAGCATATCGCCTTCGGCATAGGCGCTCCCCCTATTAAGAGACCTACCGAAGGTGAAATCCTGCTTCTGGATATGAGTGATGCGACAGCCGTGTTTCTGGCCAATTTCCAAAGTCCTATCGGTAGATCCAGAGTCGATGATTACCACTTCCAATCGCAAACCATCAGCCAGCCTCTGATTGCCAATGCAAGACAACAGTTCATCGAGGTGCTTTTCTTCATTAAGCGTTCTGATAACAATAGATACGAGTTGCATTTGGTCGCCAGCATTTTTCCTATGCAAGATTCTGGATTCAGTCGTTACCGTATTAATAAAAATGAACTCAAAAATCTACAAAATGACCAAGACTGAAAGGCTAGAAGCAGATGCAGTTCACCCCGTCACCACTTTTTTTGAATTTTCTCGCGGACTTTCAGTGTAACCCACAGACAGGCCCAAAACACTGCCTACACTCATAATATCCGCAGAATATTTGGATATTATGCTATATAGGGCAGTAGTGAGGCTGCTTGTTTGAAACTATTTGTTGGCCCCTCAGACCTTTTTCCCTCAATTCAGCCAATGCATTTGTAGGATTTTAAGGCCGTTTTTCTAGGCATTTATGATACTTTAGAAAACCTTGTCTGGCTTCCGTCGCAGTGAGGGGTTGGCGCCGGTTGCGGGTCGGTAACGGGCGAACGTGCCCAGTTTTTTTGAGGTGTGTTTATGAAGTTTTCCTGTGTGACACCCTGCTATAACGCGAGCAGATACATTGAGGAGACTATGCTGTCGGTGCTAACCCAGAGCGCATTCCGTACGCCGGCTAACCGCCTTGTGTACCGCATCCGTGATGGCGGTTCCTCGGATGATACGGTGGCGATTGTTCAGCATGTGCAGGCGATCTTCGCCGACAGGGAGAATATCGAGATCGAGTTGGTTTCCCAGAAGGATGAGGGAATGTACGATGCCCTGGCTGCCGGTCTCGAAGGTGATAGGGGTGCGGATGTCTACTCCTACATCAATGCCGGTGACTTTTATTCGGTGCACGCCTTTTCCGTGGTGGCCGAAATTTTTTCGAACCACCCGGTGCAGTTTCTTACAGGCTTCTCAGTCATTTACAATCAGCGCAGTCATCTGGTGGCGTGCCGTTTGCCGTTTGCCTATCACCGAGGCCTGATGCTGAAGGGCTTTTACGGTACCGTGTTACCCCATTTGCAGCAGGAGTCGACGTTCTGGGGAACCGAACTTCACCGCAACATCGACTTCGCTGCCCTGCGCGCTTGCCGATTGGCCGGGGATTATGCGCTGTGGAAGGGGTTTATCCGCCAGGCACCGTTGTATATCGTGGCTTCCTGGCTGGGTGGATTCAAAATACATGAGGGTCAGCTTAGCCAGGTCTTCGCTGTAGACTACGAGTCAGAAATCCGCGCCCTGTCAGACACTCGCGCCTGGTATGATCATGGCCTGGCCTGGGCCTATAAACTAATGACGTATTTGCCGACAGCGCTTAATAAGCGCTTCAGTTCGAATACTTTTGAGTATGATCACGCGTTGGAATGTTATCGTCTGTCTCGCCGCTAGACGTATTGATGTCTGTTGGTATTCTCAGTTTTTTGGTGCACCGAGTTTGCCCGCGAAGAAGTGATAGATGCGGGTTGCTAGAGGTGCAGTGACTGACAGTAGGAAGTAGGCCGGTCCGAAGGCTGTGTGAAACATCTGGTTTTTCTCTTCATCAAATGTAGTGTCTCGCTGGTTCCTGCTCAGGCCATCTTCATTGTTATAGAGCGCGACAGTGTGGTCCTTATAGCGAAATGGGTTTTGGGACATGAGGGAGATGTTGCTGGCCCAGTCTGCTTTTAATGGGTAGCGTTTGTCGTAGGGCTGTGCTTTCAACAGGCTACGGGGATAGAAAATCGCCTGATGGCAAATGTTGCGGTACACCAATTTCAGGGCGGTAAATTTGCCGTCGTATTTCTGTTGGTTGCCGGTGAACAGGACATTGCCGTAATAAATGGATGACAGATCTTGCAGCAGCGGTAGCATTTGCAGGAATCCAGGCAGTAGGCGGTCGTCTGCTCCCAGAAAATAGACCCAGGGCGTGGCTGAGTCCTGCACTGCCTTGTTCATGGCATCATAGATGCCGTCATCCGGTTCGCTGTTAACACTGATGCCCGGATTTGCCAGCGCATGAATAAACTCGACGGTTCCGTCACCTGACTGCCCGTCCTGTACCCTGACGAGTACATTCTCGCCCAGTTCCTTTTGCAGATTGTTGATAATGGAGTTCATGCAGCCGGGGAGGTATGCCAGTGCCCGGTAGGTCGGTACGATGATGGTGAGCAGTGGACGGTTAACTGCCATCGTAGCGCTGCTAGCTGATGACACTGTTCTTGGTGTTATCCAGTGGATACGCGCGGGTTATTATCTGCGTGCGCCGGCGAACGGCCTCGACCAGGCTCGCGGTATCCAGTCCTGCGTCGGCGTGTTGCTTTTCAGGCGAGCCGTGTTCAATCAGCTTATCGGGGATGCCGAGATTGAGTAACTGTGTCCCAGGCCGCTCGCTATTGAGGAACTCATTGACCGCCGAACCGGCGCCGCCGGCCAGAGCATTTTCCTCCAGGGTGACTAATAACTCATGATCATTTGCAAGGCTGAGTAGGATGGCTTCGTCCAGGGGTTTCACCCAGCGCATATCGACGACAGTCGCATTCAGTGCAGCGGCTGCCCTTACTGCCGTGGGCAACAATGCCCCAAAATTAAGTATGGCGACTTGCGCGCCCCTGCGTACCGGCACTGCTTTGCCTATTTTCATGGCAGTCATTTCCTCGGCAATAATTGCCCCAGGCCCAGTGCCTCTAGGGTAACGGATGGCCGCAGGGCCATTGTGTTGGTAGGCGGTATAGAGCATCTGCCGACACTCGTTCTCATCAGACGGCGCGCCAAGAACCATATTGGGAATACAGCGCAGATAGCTGAGATCAAATGCCCCATGATGAGTTGGACCATCTTCCCCCACCAGCCCTGCCCGGTCGATGGCAAAGGTTACGTCGAGATTTTGCAATGCAACATCGTGTATTAGCTGGTCATAGCCACGTTGTAGGAACGTAGAATATATGGCAACGACTGGTTTTACACCATCGCAAGCCATTCCGGCGGCGAGAGTGATGGCGTGTTGTTCGGCAATGGCTACATCAAAGTAGCGATTGGGAAATCGCTTGGAAAAATCTACCATGCCAGAGCCTTCGCACATGGCGGGAGTGATGCCAACTAAGCGTGAATCCTTCTCTGCCATATCGCACAGCCAGCGACCAAATACGTCCTGATACTTCGGCCCCGGGCGCTTTGCTGGGTCCGATGCGGGCTGGGGGCCTTTAGTCGTGGCTTCAATTTTGTTAATAGCATGGTAGCCAACCGGGTCTTTTTCTGCAGGCAGAAACCCTTTTCCCTTCATGGTGCGAATGTGCAGGAGTTGTGGCCCCTCGAGGTCTTTCATATTTTCCAAAGTTTGGATTAATCCGGGTAGATCGTGTCCGTCCAGTGGTCCAATATAGTTAAAACCTAATTCTTCGAAGAGCGTGCCCGGGGCTACCATTCCTTTCATATGTTCTTCGGTACGTTTGGCCAATTCCCACGCTGGACGAATTTTCTCCAACACTTTTTTGGAGCCTTCGCGCATAGCAATATACGTTTTGCTTGCCCAGATTTTGGCAAAGTATGTCGCAAGTCCACCCTTGTTATGGCCAATAGACATTTGGTTGTCGTTCAGGATCACCAGCATATTTGGGCGTACATGGCCGGCATGGGCCAGCGCTTCTATGGCCATTCCCCCGGTAATTGCGCCATCGCCAATGACTGCGATAGTCTTGCGCTTGATTCCCAGATTTGCGGAGGCGAGCGCCATACCCATAGCGGCTGAAATACTGGTTGAAGAGTGACCAACACCGAATGTGTCGTACTCGCTCTCGCTCCGTTTTGGGAAGCCCGCCAGACCGCCTGCCTGGCGTATGGATTTCATTTGCTGCATTCGCCCGGTCAGTATTTTGTGCGGGTAGGTTTGGTGGCCCACGTCCCATACGACTCTATCGTGGGGCGTGTTGTAGACGTAATGCAGGGCAATCGTGAGTTCTACCACCCCGAGGCCGGCTCCGAAGTGCCCCCCTGTCTGGCCAACGGTGTACAAAAGGAAGGCGCGAAGCTCTTCTGCTAAATTTGGTAGCGACTCCACAGGGAGGTCGTGCAGGGGCTTTCCCTCGTCCAGGGACGTGAGCAAGGGGGTGGATGGAGGTGTGATAGGTATTTCTGAAAGCATGGCGGCAATTCTAGCGCAAAAAGCTATCAATTGGGCGTTTTAAAGGCCTACATCCGCTTCCGGGTTGTCCTTTTTAATTTGGCTCATCAGCAACATTGAAAGTCGTAAATAACCCAATTCGTTAAGGTTAACCCCATCCGGGCGAAAATAATCCGGTTTAGGTGAGCCGGAGGCGTCTGAAAGAAGCCTATTCGCATCAAGCACAACGACTCTTTCATCGGTGTCGGCCCAAGATTCCAATTGTCGGGTTATTTTCTCTATCTTTGGCTTGTCCTGTGGGTATAACTTGGTGTTCAGCGGTGTAAATACATAGAACATACCACGGCTGCGCACTGAAAAATCGAGCTCTACTAATTCTTGTATGCCGTCTACCAGGTCCTCAGCGCTCTTCATGTCGCGGATATGAAACTCGCTGTTGCTCGTCAGCAGCACCACGGTCTGGGGCCGATAGAACGCTACCAGTCGTTCATAATGGAAAATCAGGTCGGTAACGGTAGCATCTCCAAGACCGCGCATCATTATGGGCATTGGTGACATCAGCGCTTCCAGCCCCTGCCACAACAGAACGCGCCGCCCTCCAATAACCAAAATGGGTTCTGTGTGACGCTCGACCAACCGGTCTGCTTTAACATAGGCTTCAAGCTCAGAGTTCCAGGCTGTGGGCGAAGAGTCCAAGGCAGTGAGCGCGTCCCTGGAAACCAATACGGCCAGGTGGATAATCGGTATCAGCAGCAAGATGGCAGATACGATGCGAATTGTCTTCCAGGAATGCATGGTGTTAGTTCCGGGTAGCTGGGACGACAAGTGTCGCCTAATTGCCGTTGACAGGCAATTTTTGCCGATATGTCTGTGATGAGGTTGGCAGAGTTTTGGCTAGCGCTTATCTTTCATACAGCATAGGTGTACGATTCACTCATGATTTATCAACGCCATATACCGCAAAATGAGCTCTTTTCTGCACAGCTGGAAATGCTGATGCAAAATTCGCGTGTTGCGACTCTGGGCCTGCACTTGGCCGGTATATTTACAACACTTTTGATCTTCTGGCCTTTTCTGGATCTTCCCTACCTGTTGATGTGGGCGAGTTTCTTTGTCATTTTCTTGCTTGTGAACTCCCTCTCCATGAGTAATGCGCTGGTTGAGCGGCGTTATGTGAATAGCCCTAAAAATGTATATAGGCGGCTTCTTTTTTCTGCCGCGCTGACTGGTTTCACCTGGTCTGTTGTTTATATTTATGCGGCGTCCATTGTGCCAGTTGCCATTCAATACGTTTTTCTGATGGTTATTATCGTCATTGCTGCTATTTCACTGGGGGTGACAGGTGTCATCCGGGAATATTTCATTGTGTATCTGTTTAGCTCTGTTTGGCCGATAGCATGGTGGAGTCTTATTCACTACTGGCAGCAACCATACAACTTGAATATCGGCTTGTTCCTGCTATTGATTTGTGCGGTGCTTGTCTCTGCAACAAACCGTATGTGTGTGACCTTCGAGAATATGATTTCCATGAATTGGGAGCGGGAGGCGATTTCACAAGAGTTGGGGGATCTCACAGGGTCTCTACGCGATAGGAACCGGCAACTGAGAGACGCACGACGGCAGCTGACAGACCTTGCTAACGTAGACGAACTCACGGGTCTGGGCAATCGTCGACTAGTGAATACTGTTCTGCAGGAAGAGATAAACCGGGCACGGCGTAGCGGTTCACTTTTGTCGGTTATTATGCTGGATGTTGATTACTTCAAGAATTATAACGACACCTACGGCCATCCTGCCGGCGACGAGGTTTTACAGTTGCTGGCAGATGTTATGCAACGAGCTACCAGCCGAGCGGGGGAATTGCTCGGCCGTTACGGAGGTGAGGAGTTCATTCTCATCTTGCCGGGCGCATCGGGTATAACCGCACTGCGCACGGCGACTCGCTTACGTGAGCTGGTGAACCTGGAAAATATACTGCACAAAACGTCTGAAGTTTCTGACCATATCACCGTGAGTCAGGGCCTTATTACTGTTCGCCCCGATAGCGAATTGGACCCTAAAAGTCTAATAGAATTGGCTGACAAAGCGCTCTATAGAGCTAAAGATGCGGGCCGCAATGCCATTGAGGTGTCGGAAGTAGGGTTTGGGGAGGCGGGCGCGGCCTTAGACCTTTAGCTCTCCTTGAATCGGTGAATTTGTCGCCGCTGCTTCTTGCTGGGTCTACCAGGGGGCCTGTCGATCATTCCGCCCGCTGCTTTGCGCGCCACTGCCTCTGTCTCACGTTTCGCGACACTTTCAATCGTCTCTTCATACAGCATCTGTGCTTCAGATGCTCCCCGGCGTTGGTTGGACAGCAATTTCACCAGGATAACCTTTTCATCCCAGCCCTGACGAATCTGTAAGGTGTCGCCAATGCTAATTTCTTTGGAGACCTTTATGCGCTGTCCTTCAAATTGAACCTTGCCTCCCTCTATAGCGGCCTTGGCCAGGCTGCGAGTCTTAAAAAAACGCGCCGCCCAAAGCCACTTGTCGATACGCAGTTTCTCAGTAGATTCGGGTTTGCTTTCCTGTTTATGCTTCATGGGGCACCCACGGGCATGATTTCATCGAAATGATGGATACCGGGAAAGTGCGTGTCGATTCGTTTTTGGCGCCGGCTGTCAGGCTGAAGTAAGGTTAGCAGATGGGCCACGCCGTATTCCCGGGCCGACTGTAGTACGCGTTCTGTGTCGTCAATTAGCAGCGTCCTTGCAGGATCGAAGGGGTGCAACGCCTGTAGTCTGTGCCAGAAGGCCTGTTCTTCCTTAGGAGAGTTTAGGTCATGAGAGACAACAATTCGGTCAAACCACGGGCTTATATCCACTTCATTCATCTTGATTTCAAGAGTCTTTCGGTGAGCGTTGGTGACCATAACGACATCTCGTGGGCTGCTGTGGAGTTGCTGTAAAAACTCAATGGCATAAGGGCGCAGTGCAATCATATGGCCCATTTCTCGCTTAAGGGCGGGTACATCCAGCCCCAGTTGCTCGGACCAATGGTCTATTGAATACCATGCGAGAGTCCCTTCATTCTCGCGAGATTGGCGATGTAAATGCTCGGCAGATGACTCTTCGCTAATCTGGTGTTTGTCGGCATATTTTCGTGGCAGGTGCTCGGTCCAGAAGTAGTTGTCAAAGTATAAATCCAGCAGCGTACCGTCCATGTCCAGCAGAACGGTGTCGATGCTATTCCAGTCAATCATACGCAATCCGCTTTTGAAGCAAGGCCCCTGATTATGCCTCATGTTATAGTTGGCTGGAAATTTTTTGAATCTGTGGTGGAAATTTGCAAGCGTTAGTTAAGCCGCTGATTGAGCTCGCCCGACGGGCTGGCGATGTCATCTGCGATCATTATGGGGCTGCCGATGCGAGGGAGTTTGAAACAAAGGGAGACGACTCTCCACTAACCCGTGCCGATATGGACTCTCATGCAATATTAAAAACCGGACTGGAAGCTCTGGCAGATAATATTCCGGTTTTGTCTGAAGAATCTGATGAAGCAGAAACTGCCAGGCGCTTGTCTTGGGAGAAGTTTTGGCTGGTCGACCCGCTGGATGGTACTAAAGAGTTTCTCGCAAGAACCGGTGAGTTCACTATCAATATTGCGTTGATCGATGCCAATAAGCCGGTGCTGGGCCTGCTTTATGTGCCATTAACACAAAAGGCCTATATAGGTATTCCCGGAGAAGGGGCGTGGCGCTATGAGCTCCAGGGCGATGGTCGATGGTCCTCCACGCCTGTTATTACCCGGGCTCTGCAGGAGGGGAGCACCATGACGGTGCTCGCCAGTAGGCGGCACCGCGGGCCAAGGCTGGAGCAATGTTTTTGCTGGTTGCGCGACTGCTGGGGAGACATAACCCGGGTCAACAGTGGCAGTGCAATAAAATTCTGTCAGATGGTTGATGGAGAGGGAGATTTTTATCCCAGGTTTTCGCCCTGCTCTGAATGGGACACTGCCGCAGGCCAGGCTCTGCTGGAGGCTGCCGGTGGTTGCCTTGTGGATCTGAAAGGCCATGCGTTTCGCTACAACACCAGAGACACGCTGCTAAATCCTGATTTTTATGCGATATCAGATGCTGAAAACCCTTTTTGGCGAAGTCTTTTTTAACCGGCCTCCCGAGCACCGCCTGGAGCTAAATCAATAATGTACGCTTAATACTCAGCTACTAGTTGTGTCGGCAATCATTCTGGGTGTAGTGTTCGTTCTAATCGTAACCGGTGACAGGAAATAAGCTCTCATAATGAATGAACCACCTGAAGTAAGTGGCGATTGCGATCAGGCCGCGAACGAACTCTTTACTCCTGGTATGCGATTGTTGGAACTGCAAACACAGCACAGGACATTGGATGTGCGTATTAATGAGATTTATGGGTTTCCTTATCAAAATCAGATTTTGCTGCAGCGGCTGAAGAAAGAGAAATTGCGATTGAAAGATGCCATTGAGCAATTGAAGAACGAAATCATACCCGACCTCAATGCCTGAATGGTTGTGGAGGTCCTGCGCCCTAGAGCAGTAACGCGCCTTCGAGTTCTAAGAGCTTAGTTTTGAGTGGGATTCCTCCGGCGAAGCCCGTGAGCGAGCCATTGCTCCCGATTACCCGGTGACATGGAACTATGATTGGCAGGGGGTTACGTCCGTTGGCTGCGCCTACCGCCCGAACCGCTTTGGGTCTATCAATGGCAATGGCAATATCGCTATAGCTGCGCAGCTCCCCAAAGGGGATGTCCGCGAGCGCCGACCAGACTTCAATTTGGAATATCGTTCCTCCCGCATTTAATGGCAGTTTAAATGTTTTGCGCTCTCCGGCGAAATATTCGATGAGCTGCACAGCGCAGGCCAAAAGCGCCGGGTCGGTAGTTTCTGTCTCGCCACTCGCAATGGTATGCTGATGGGGAAATTCGATTTTTGTTAGCGCAACCCCGTCTGAAACCAGCCTGAGTGTGCCTATTGGTGTGTCCAGCAGTTGGTAGTGACAGTGCGTGTTTAGTTTGGATTTCATACGGAAAGGCTCCTCCAGAGCAGATTGGCGGCATAAGAGCGCCAGGGGCGCCAGCTTTCGATATTCTGTTTGAGTGTTTGGCCATCATCCGTTTTAGTTTTTAATGCCTCGTAAGCTTTGATCAGGCCCAGATCTCCCGGAGGAAATACGTCTGGGTCGCCATAGCCGCGCATAGCGACCATGGCTGTCGTCCAAGGGCCGATGCCTTTGAGCTGCGCGAATGAATCTAGCTGCAGCGGGGTTTCTGATTTTGCGCTAAGACGGCAAAACTCGCGCAGTGTGTCGCGCCGTCGCGTGGGCATGGGAAAGTGGCTGTCGTCCAGGCAGGAAATGGCACCAGGTGAGGGGAAGGCACCGCTTGCCTCACCCGTCGCAGCAACCAATCTGGCACTCACATTTCGGGCAGCCCGTATGCTCACCTGCTGGCCAACGATTGCCCGCACGCCTGACTCGTAGATCGACCACTGTACAGGTGAGCGTATACCAGGCGTTATTATTGCCAATCGTGCAAGCACCAGATCGTTTTCAAACGCCTCGTGAATCACTGCCGGATTTGCGTTCAAATCAAACATCTTGCGCACACGTGCAGCAATGGGCATCAAATGGCCAGGGGTGGGAAGACGTAATGTAAGCTGTAGAGCATGGCGCCCGGCAATGGGGCTTACTCGTATCTGGCCAGGTAATCCGTCGACGACAATGTTTCGTTGGTAGCTATTTGCATCTACCGTCTCGATGCCTTGCAACGCGTGACGAGCAAAAAAACCGATGACTCCGGCCCAATCATAGGGCGGACGGTAGTGAAGTTGCAGCGTAATATCAGTGTAGTTGTCGGCGGATTTGCGCTTTGAGCGCAAATCTCCTGGTGTCAAACCGAAACTCTCGCGCAGCGCACTGTTAAAACGCCTGACACTGCCAAACCCGGAGGAAAAGGCCACATCGGTCATTGCAAGATCAGTTTCCACCAGTAGCTTTTTGGCAAATAGAAGGCGTTCGTTTTGAGCGACAGCGAGGGGTGATACACCAACTTCCTGTTTGAACAATTTTCTCAAATAGCGTTCACCCACGCCCAGTCGGTTAGCCAGTGATTCTAAGGGTTCACCGTTCAGCGCTCCCGTCTGGATCAGGTCCAGCGCTCGTTGCACTGTCGTGGATGTCCCGCGCCACGCAGGGCTGTTTGGTGCGGATTCGGGCCTGCAGCGCAGGCAGGGGCGAAAACCACCTTTCGCTGCTTGCGCCGTATTTTTGAAATACAGCACATTTTTTTCAATCGGCGGCCGGGCCGGACATATTGAGCGACAGTATATACCCGTGGTCTTTACCGCGACAAAGAACTCGCCATCGAAACGTGGGTCGCGGGCGAGGCGCGCGCGGCGACAGATTTCCGAGTTTAATTTATCGTCTGACTGTGTAATGTTGTAGCTGGGGTTCATGTGTACAATATAGTCTCTGCCGGCTGCCTGCACTAGCCAGAATCGGCCCTGTATGTTTCGAGGACTGTCTTATCAGCCTGCAAAACTTCCATCACGAGGCGATATGAACCTGATCGTTTACGCCGTACCCTTCTTCGTATTGGCAATCGTTATCGAGTTAGTCTACGGCATCGGCACTGGCCGTAACACTTACCGTTTCAACGATGCAGCGGGCAGCCTGTTTATGGGTGCATAGCGAACACATTCCTAAACTCGGTTGGTATGAGTGGGTTTTTGATACCGCATCGAACCATCGGGTTCATCATGGGCAAAATGATGTTTATCTCGATCGCAATTATGGTGGTGTGTTTATTCTTTGGGATCGATTTTTTGGCACCTTTCAGGAAGAGCTGGATGAGGAACCCTGCATTTACGGCATAAGAGGTCAGCTGCACAGTTTCAACCCCGTAAAAGCTAACCTGCACATTCATATCGATATGGCTAAGGACTGCTGGCGCGGCTCAGTGGGGCCTGATGGTAGCAACTGCGGTTACCGCCGCACTATGGTTGCAAGCTTACGATATGAGAGCGATCATGAGATGGGAAGTCTTGCGTTTGGCTGTACTTTTCACCCTGCTTTGGCTGGGGTGGCAAGTAAATTTCAACAACACTGCGCTCATATTACTGGCAGTGTATGGAGTGATTAATCTGGCCGTATTGCCACTGGTGCGCAGACTGGCTCGCAATGTGTCGCCACCATCAGCCGAGATTAATCCTCTCGCTACTGCGCGCTAAACAGTAACGCAGGTTCCAGTGCTACTGAGTTTCTGCCATCATCAAGATAGAGTGTGCCGCCAACAATGCTGAGCCCCAACTTCATTGTGCGATTCATTAGTGCTGAAGCGGCTTCTACTTCGGGCCATGGTAGCTGCCAAACTTGCACACGAGGTAGTGCCCCAATAGCTTCGCCGTTGAGCTTCCACCAGGTGGAAGCACTTTTACCAAAAGAATAGACGCTGACTTTTTTCGCCCTCCCACAGGCTTTTCGTAATCGCGGTTCTTCAGGTTGTCCCAATTCAATCCAGTGTTCTATCTCGCCACTATCGGTGTGTTGCCAGATGTCCGGCTCATCGGCTGTTGACAACCCCTTGGTAAATTCCAATCCACGTGTGTTGTTAAGGCAATAGGCTAATAAGCGGACGGTCATGCGCTCAATCGTCTCCGAGGGATGCTTTGCCACCGTAAGCGACAAGTCTTCAAAACAATTGTTGTCGCTGTCCGCAAGACTGACTTGCGCTTTGTAGATTGTAGGCTTGAGAGCCATAATTCATTCCCGTCATGTTAGAGTTGGTCTAAAGACTCGGCAGCGTGAGTGGCAAAACCTGCGCCCGCTTGTGCGTAGAGGTTAAAGGCTGATATGCCCAGTTGCTGTAGCTCCTCGGCTTCTTCCGCAAATCGGACTACAGCTGCGATGCGCCCCCGGTATCCCAGCCCTTTGAGTAGTTTACTGATACGCAGGTTTTCCTGGTGGTTGGTGAGCGCCACCATAATCAGCTCGACTTCTTTCAGGTTTACCCGGTACCAAAAGTCTGGGTCACTGGCATCGGCGGCTACCACCCGGCGCCGATTCTGTCGATGCATCTCCAGCTTCTGGTCATTGTCGTCCACACCCAGCACAAATTTACCGTATTGCTCGGCCATGGTGTCGTAGGCATTGGAGCCGATGTTGCCCATTCCCAGTACGATAACACTGGCATTACTGGTATTTGTAGGGCGCGCCCGTAGTTTTTTGCTTTCAAAACTACGCAGAAAGGGATGCCAACGACGGTACAGGTCATGCGCTTTGGTGTTAAGCGGCGAGGAAATGACAAAGCTGACAGCGATGGCGAGAGAGAGTGCGGCGGTCCACTGTGCATCTACCCATCCCGCCTCTGCTGACACGGACACAACGATCAGGCCAAATTCGCTATAGTTAGTGAGGGCAGCCGAGCTCAGCAGGGCGGTTCTGGGTGGAGTGTGTAGTTGGGTTAGCAGGGGGAAATACAGTAGTGGTTTAAGTAGCGCCAATATACCCAGGAAAACGGCGACTGCAATTATCTCTGCTCCCGGCCAGCCTGCAAGACCTATCGTGAGGAAAAAACCGACCAAAAACAGGTCCTTAAGTTGCAGTAGATTGCGCGATAGCTCTTTAGCTTTTTGATGGCCGGCCAGCAAGGCTCCGATAATAAGAGCGCCCAGATCGCCTTTTATTCCAACCAAATCGAATATTTCAGCTCCGCCCAGAGCAAGGGTAAGACCAAACAAGGTGAACAGTTCTCCGTGACCAGTGCGGGCCAAAAATTTCAACACAACACCCCGCAGCGGCCATAAAAGCAGCAGTAACATCGCGGAAGGATGGGGTATATTACCGGTAGAGAAGGCGAGAAATAGCACGGCCGCCAGATCTTGAACAACGAGTATGCCAATGGCGAGTCCGGCGTGGCGAGACGCCATTTCTCCCCGCTCCTGCATTATTTGTATAACAAAAACCGTGCTGGAGAAAGTCAGCGCAAACGCGATTACCATCGAAGATGTCAGGTTTAGCCCCAGCGAAGGAAGTGCAAGGTTCAGCAGGTATAAGGCAAGCAAAAACAACAATTGCATTGCTGCCATATGGATAACCGTTGTGCCCCATACCTGAGTTTTTAGCAGTTCTGCGGGTTGCAGCTTCAGACCGACGGTGAATAGCAGAAGCGTTATGCCCATCTCTGACAGGATAGTCAGAATTTCGCCACCGCGAATATTTAATGCGTGGAGGAGGAAACCCGCGGCGAGATAGCCGATAAGAGCGGGAAGACCGAGTGCGCGACTCGCCATGCCACAAGCCAGCGCTATGAGAATTATCAGGGGGTCCAACATGGCCTATTCTACTGCGGCTGGGGTAGTGCGCTCAAGCGCAAAACGCGATAGCTTTCTAGTAGCAGCTAGATGCTGGGGTTTTTCCGTACAACAAATAATACGGTGCTGCATAGCACAATCACGGCAGCATTCGCGCACAGCAGAGTTAGCTGCAAAGCACTAAAGGAGGAAATAGGAGAATTCGTCAAGGCCAGGGCCGCGCCAATCGATGGAAATAAGATAGCCGTTACCAAGGCAAACCGGGATATTCCATACAGACCAACGCCTATATAGAGATAGACAGCCCCAAACAAAGCGCCCACCAAGGCGTGTGAATTAATATCTTGAAACCACAGTCCTGCAATATGGGTGATGCCAGACAGGCAAAGCAGCGTTGCGGCAGTATTTCGCAGGCGGGAAAGTGTCATCATTTAAGTCGCCCCAAGTGCCTTGGATACTCGCGAACCGCTCTCTCGTCCCAGCGCACTGGTTATTTGATTGCCGGCGGCGACTAGTGCCTCGAGGTTCAATCCTGTGTGAATACCCAGCCCATCGAGCATATAGACCACGTCCTCGGTAGCGACATTGCCGGAGGCGCCTTTTGCATAAGGACAGCCGCCCAGTCCGGCAATAGATGAATCAATAGTACTGATGCCGTGTTGCAGGGCAACCAGTATATTACTCAGAGCCTGGCCATAGGTGTCGTGACAGTGCACAGCAAGATGGTTGGCACTGTAGTTGCCCAGCAGAACGTCCAGTAACTTTTTCATGCTGCCGGCGGTGCCGGTGCCTATAGTGTCACCTAATGAGACTTCATAGCAGCCCATATCCAGCAGTGCACCTGTGACTGTACTTACTGCGGCAGGCTCGATAGTACCTTCATAAGGGCAGCCCAATACACAGGATACATAACCCCGCACCGGGATATTATTATGCGCGGCAGCCGCCATCACCGCCTCAAAACGTTGCAAGCTGTCACTGATACTGCAGTTAATATTTTTTTGCGAGAATGACTCCGACGCTGCACCAAATATTGCCACCTCGCTCACACCTGCAGCGAGAGCCCTCTCGAACCCTTGCAGGTTTGGAGTGAGGGCGGCGTAACGCACTCCATCGTGGCGTTTAATGGCTGCGAAAACGGCTTCGCTATCCGCCATTTGTGGAATCCACTTGGGATTTACAAAACTACCTGCTTCGATCACGCGGTGTCCGGCAACAGCGAGATTTTCAATCAGCTCAACCTTGTTTTCAAGGGATATGGTTTGCGCCTCGTTTTGCAGGCCGTCCCGGGGGCCCACTTCAACCAGTGTTGCCTGCGATGGCAGGGTCATCTATACCACCTCTGCGGAGGGCGTAAATTCCATCAGTTCAGCGCCGCCGTCCACGAGATCTCCCGCCGCGTAGTAGAATATTTTAACCTTGCCATCTGCAGGCGCCTTGATGGTGTGTTCCATTTTCATTGCCTCCATGACGAGCAGGGCAGTACCGGCTTCCACTTCGATGCCGGGTTCTACCAGCAATGTGACAATCGTGCCATTCATCGGCGCACTGAGCCCCGCGTTGGTCTCATTGCTGTCGGCTTCGCCAGTGTCGGGCATAATTTGGTTGAAATGGCAGGCGCCTTCCGGCAGGTACAAAGTAAAGCCATCGGCAGTGCTCGCCAAAGTGCCCTGTAGCCTGTGCCCATCGACATCAAAATGTACAACATCGTCGACAAGTTCGCCGCGTAGGTGAGTTTTTCGGCCGGCCACACATGCGATATAAAGCGCACCGCGTTGTTCAATTTCTACCGCATACTCCTGCTGATGATAGAGCAGGTTGAGACGGTGTACATGGGGCTCGTTAAGGCGCCATGCACCGTTGCCCTGCCACGGAGACCAGGGATCGATTGCCTTAATGCCCGTTGGCGTTGGCTGTTGTTTGTGAAGCAACAGAGCGAAAGCTGCAAGAGGCAGTTCTTTCTCGATATCTTGCTGTCTATCGTGAAAAATCAGGTCGTGGTGTTTTTCAATAAAACCCGTGTCGACCTCGGCATTGGCGAATGGTTGTGAAGTGGCAAGATTGTACAAAAAATCGAGATTGGTCACTGTTCCCCCAATACGATAGTCCTTCAGGGCTGAGGCAAGGCGGTGCAATGCGCGTTCCCGCGATTCATCCCAGACAATCAGTTTGGCTATCATCGGGTCGTAGTACACGCTGACCTCATCCCCCTCGCATACACCGGTGTCGACCCTGACATGGAGGGACTCTTCCGGTGGTCGTAAAAACTCCAGCGTGCCGGTGGCGGGAAGAAAGTCGTTGCTGGGGTCTTCGGCATAAATTCTCGCTTCAAAGGCATGCCCGTTCACCCGGACTTGTTCCTGACTTAAGGGCAATGTCTCACCGTAGGCTACTCTTAACTGCCACTCAACCAGATCTTGACCGGTAACCATCTCCGTCACCGGGTGCTCTACCTGCAAGCGAGTGTTCATTTCCATGAAGTAGTAGCTGCCATCTTCATCTAACAAAAATTCAACGGTGCCCGCACCGGCATAATTGATCGCTTGGGCTGCCTGTACGGCCGTTTCGCCCATTTCGACTCTCAGCTGCGTACTCATATTGGGTGCTGGTGCTTCTTCGATGACTTTTTGGTGACGGCGCTGAACGGAACAGTCGCGTTCGGCCAAATAGACCGCGTTGCCTAACGTGTCACAGAATACCTGCACTTCAACATGGCGAGGTTTGGTTAAATATTTTTCTACCAACATGGTGTCGTCGCCAAAGCTGGAAAGCGACTCGCGCTTAGCAGCGGCCAGAGCCTCATCAAATTCTTGTGCAGACCAGACCTGTCGCATTCCCTTGCCGCCACCGCCTGCAGTCGCTTTTAGCAGCACCGGATAACCCATTTGCTCACTGGCAGCGCGCAGTAATTCCGGGTTTTGGTCATCTCCGTGGTAGCCCGGAACTAGCGGCACGCCTGCTTTTTGCATAATATTTTTCGCGGCAGACTTGGAGCCCATCGCCTCGATAGCCGCGGTGGGCGGACCGATAAATACGATGTTGCTCTCGGCGCAAGCTCTTGCGAAGTCGGCATTTTCAGATAAGAAACCGTAACCGGGGTGAACTGCCTGTGCGCCGGTTGCCTTGGCTGCATCGAGAATTTTGTCTGCCAGCAGGTAGGACTCCCGCGCGGGGGCAGGGCCAATATGAATGGCCTCGTCGGCCAGCCTAACGTGCAGGGCGCTTTGGTCCGCATCAGAGTAAACCGCGACCGTAGCGATACCCATTTTGCGAGCCGTCTTGATGATGCGGCAGGCAATCTCGCCCCTGTTGGCTATCAATATTTTGCTGAACATACTATTCCCTTCGTGTTAGCGCTCTGTGATCCAATTGGGGCTGCGTTTGCCAAGGAAAGCGCCCAAACCTTCCTGGCCTTCCTCTGAAACTCTGATGTGGGCTATTCGCACACAGGTGTCTTCGATGAGTGCCGCGTCAATTTCGCGGTTGGCAACACTGGCTATGAGGTCCTTGGCAGCGCGAACTGCAGCGGGGCCGTTTGAAAGTAGGGCGCCAACCAGGGTCTCAATAGTTTCATCCAGTTTTTCTTCGGTAACTACTTCGCTCAATAATCCAATGCGATGAGCTTCGCTCGCACCAAATCGTTCAGCGGTGGTGAAGTAGCGGCGCGATGCCCGCTCACCGATGGCCCTGATGACATAAGGGCTGATGGTGGCTGGCACCAAGCCAATTTTTACTTCTGACAAGGAAAAGCTTGCGCGCTCGCTGCCCACGGCCATATCGCAGCAGCTCACCAGACCTACCGCACCGCCAAAAGCCGCCCCTTGTACACGGGCAATGGTCGGTTGTGGCAACTCATGCAGCGAATTAAGCATGCCGGCCAGTAGTTCGGCATCTTTGCGGTTGTGGCCAAAATTATACTCTGCCATGCGTTTCATCCAGCCCAGATCTGCGCCGGCAGAAAAACTCTTGCCGTTGGAGGCAAGAATAACAACCCGCACCTCTTGCTGCTGGGCAAGGGCATCGAATGCCTCTCTCAATTCGGCGATAATGGTGTCGTCGAATGCATTGTGCTTGTCCGGGCGATTGAGTGTGACGGTTGCAACGCCGCGGGCGTCTATTGCTGTGGTTACTGTTTTATTGCTCATTGAGTAAAGTCTCTCTCGCGATTACATCCGGATCACACCAAAAGTGGAATTTTCAATCGGTGCATTTAATGCCGCTGATATCGATAGTCCCAACACCATTCTGGTATCAGCCGGGTCGATTACTCCGTCATCCCACAGGCGCGCGGAGGCGTAGTAGGGGTGGCCCTGTTTCTCGTATAAATCCAGGATAGGCTGCTTGAACGCGGCCTCTTCTTCGTCCGACATGCTCTCACCGGAGCGCGCCAGTTGGTCCTGCTTGACCGTAGCCAGAACGCCTGAGGCCTGTTCGCCGCCCATCACCGAGATGCGCGCGTTGCACCACATAAACATAAAACGAGGCTCGTAGGCTCGACCGCACATGGCGTAGTTACCCGCCCCGAAAGAACCGCCGATAATGACTGTGAATTTGGGGACATTGGCGCAGGCTACAGCGTGTACCATTTTTGCGCCGTGTTTGGCGATACCTCCAGCTTCGTACTGGCGCCCCACCATAAACCCGGTGATATTTTGCAGAAACACCAATGGAATTTTCCGCTTGGCACACAGTTCGACAAAGTGTGCTCCCTTCAGTGCCGACTCGCCGAAGAGGATGCCGTTGTTGGCAATGATGCCAACCGCATAGCCGTGAATGCGCGCATAGCCGCAGACCAGAGTCTCGCCATAGAGCGCTTTGAATTCGTCAAAATCAGAACCGTCCACGATGCGTGCTATGACTTCGCGAACGTCATAGGGCTGTTTTTTATCCGCGGGAATAACCCCGTATAGGTCTTGCACGGGATAGGCGGGCTCTACCGGCTCTGCGATGTCCATCGACAGCGGTTTGATGCGGTTAGTGCGGGCCATGGCGCGGCGAACCAGTTGCAGAGCATGATGGTCATTATTTGCGTAGTAATCGGTAAGGCCCGAAGTGCGACAGTGCACATCGGCGCCTCCCAGATCTTCAGCGCTGACCACTTCGCCGGTGGCGGCTTTAACCAGTGGTGGGCCACCGAGAAAAATAGTCCCCTGGTTTTTGACGATAATGGCTTCGTCGGCCATCGCCGGGATATAGGCGCCTCCTGCGGTGCAGGAGCCCAGCACAGCTGCAATTTGTGGGATGCCTTTTGCGGACATTCTGGCCTGATTGTAAAAAGCGTGGCCGAAATGGTCTCTGTCGGGAAACACTTCGTCCTGTAGTGGCAAAAAAGCACCGCCGGAGTCGACCAGATAAATGCAGGGAAGATTATTTTCTTCCGCGATGGTCTGTGCGCGCCCCTGTTTTTTTACGGTGAGCGGGTAATAGGTGCCGCCTTTAACCGTAGCATCGTTGACGAATATCATGCACTCCTGCCCAGCCACACGGCCTACGCCGGTGATAATTCCAGCAGCGGGCACTGGGTCATCGTACACTTCATAGGCTGCCAGTTGAGACAATTCGAGGAAGGGTGAGCCCGGGTCGAGGAGGGCGCTCAAGCGCTCTCTGGGCAACAACTTCCCGCGAGATGTGTGACGCAGTCGGGCTTTCTCCCCGCCGCCGCGATGTATCTTGTGAACTTTTGCGCGCAAGTCGTCGACCTGCGTTTGCATATATTCCCGGTTTTCACAGAATGTTGCATCGCGTGTATTTATTCGGCTTTTTAATATCGCCATTGTGACTTCCTATTCGAAGGTTTAACCCAGGGCCTGCGGCGCTAGATGGTCTCTTGAAACAATTCCCGTCCAATTAACATGCGGCGAATTTCCGACGTGCCGGCACCGATTTCATACAGCTTGGCATCGCGCAAAAGGCGTCCGGTGGCTGATTCGTTGGTGTACCCGAAACCGCCCAGAGCCTGAATGGCCTGTAGCGCCATTTGAGTAGCTTTTTCAGCGGTGAATAAAATAACAGCAGCGCAGTCTTTTCGGCTTTCTTCACCCCGGTCGCAAGCGGCGGCTACTGCATAAAGGTAGGCTCGCGAAGCGCTGAGGTCGGTGTACATATCGGCCATCTTGCCCTGCATTAATTGAAACTGGCCTATGCTCTGTCCAAATTGCTTGCGGTCGTGGATATAAGGTACGACTTCGTCCAGACAAGCCTGCATAATTCCAACGGGCCCTCCAGACAAAACCGTGCGCTCGTAGTCGAGGCCAGACATCAATACCTTCACGCCTTGTCCTTCGCCGCGTAAAATATTCTCCGCAGGGACTTGCACGTCTTCAAATACCAGCTCGCAGGTGTTGGAACCGCGCATGCCCAGTTTGTCCAGCTTGGGTGAGCGAGAGAACCCGGGATAATCGCGCTCCACGATAAATGCTGTTATGCCCTTTGAGCCGGCGGAGGAGTCAGTCTTGGCATAAATGATGTAAACGTGCGCATCGGGCCCGTTGGTTATCCACATTTTTGCGCCGTTGAGAATATATTTATCGCCTTCTTTGCGTGCCTGCAGTTTCATACTGACCACGTCGGAACCAGCATTGGGTTCAGACATGGCCAGAGCGCCAATATGCTCGCCGCTACACAGCTTTGGCAGGTACTTCTGCTTCTGCTCTTCGTTGCCATTTTTGTTAAGCTGGTTGAGACACAGGTTAGACATGGCACCGTAGGACAGGCCCACAGAGGCCGAAGCCCGACTGATCTCTTCCATGACAATGGAGTGAGCCAGATAGCCCATATTGCTTCCGCCATAGGCTTCATCAACCGTCATGCCGAGCAAACCCATGTCACCGAATTTGCGCCACAGGTCTGCGGGGAAGTTGTTTTCCCGATCAATTTCAGCGGCCCTGGGAGCAATTTCTTTCTGCGCCATCTGGTAAACCGCATCGCGCAGCATATTGATTTCTTCGCCTAGGCCAAAATTGAGAGTGGGGTATCCGGTGTTCATATTCCTTTCCTATGTGTTGGATTGGTGTGACTGATGTCGCTCAGGGCGGTCTCGCAAATGCCTTTGACTTCCGCTAACCCTGTCAACATGTCGTCAATGTCTTTCTTTTGTTGCTTCAGAAGTGAGCTACGGTATTTAATTTTATCGATTAAAGAGTGTAGTTGATCTGAGTTGTTGTGCTCGGGGTCATACATGTTGATCACCTCCACACACTCATCGAGGCTCATTCCGATGCGTTTGCCGCGCAATATAAGCTTGATTCTCACTCGGTCGGCGGACGAGTACAGGCGCTTCTGGCCCTCGCGTCGAGGGCTGATGAGGCCCTTTTCCTCATAGAACCGCATAGTTCGGGTCGTTACGCCGAACTCCTTGGCCAGTTCCGAGATTGTGTAGGTTTTGTCAGACACGGGTTTGTCCGCAGTCATTGAAAGTCATGGCACTATATACAAAGCTGACGTTAACGTAAACGTAATATATGAAATTGGTCGTGAAAACGGAGTTAGTGATTTTAATTGCTGAAGGGAAGAGGAGCGGCCATGAGTACAGGTCGCTCCTCTGGGTGTAATGCGTGAGGAGTTTTGCCGCTTACTTATAACGTTATATTCGTCAATAAATGTCTTTAGATTTAGTCTGTTAAGAGCCTTAACTTAACTGCGCCACCAGCTTGGCTTTCATCGGTGTAACCCAGTTCTCTTTTAAATCGGGAGAAAGCTGCCCTTCCGCCTCCAGTTCGTCACAGAGTTTTATCTGGTGAGCCAGATCGAACATATCAAATTGGCGAATAATTCGGGCATCGCTGTCTATCGTCAGAATAGAGACGCCAGGAGTTTCGTAATACTCTCCATCTGCACGCCTGCCAGGCCCGCGGTTCATCCAGTGCGTGATGATGGAATTGTTAGTGCCTGCATAAACCCCCATGTAGGGAAATGTCCAGCCCTCCCAGCCTGCCTGCATGTCGCGCCCGTAGTGCGTTGTTTTTATGTCGTCAATACCGTGCGCCTCCACCCGCATTACCCCAGCGTATTCACAGGTGTAGACGCAGTCCTGTGCATAGAGCTCATCGACAAAAAATGTCCAATTGCCTGTTTGAGAGGCTTCCTGATGCGCGCGAATTAATTTTCCGGCGGTATCTCTCAATATGCCTTCAGCCAGTTGGGTCATGTGTTATTCCTGTTGGGTTATTTATGTCAGTGTAGGTGCAATATGGGGTGCGGGCAACATTAGAGGCAAAACGCCCCTTAACACATCTTTGTGAACCTTTTATTACAATTTGCGCTAGCGATAGAAATATAACGGACTGTGGCGTTATGATGCAGGTCTGGCATAACAGAAGTTTATTACATTCTTATTGCAATTAAGTGAATTGTTCCAGCCAGTGCTGATTCACGGAGACGGTTATGAAAAGTATAATAAAGGTAGGCACACTTCTTCTACTTCCAATGTTGGCTGTTGGTGTGCAGGCAGAGGTAACGCAGGATTGCGTGGTAGAGGGTAAGGTCAAGCAGAGGTCGGGCCAGGAAAACGGCACTAACGTCTATGTTGCCTTTCACTCCGTCAAAAAATCCAATGAGCAAACCAACTGCAGCATCGATCGCCAGAAGCGGGTTGCTTTTAAGCAACCCAAGAACGCGATGATTGAACATGCACCCGTTGGCTCCACCGTTACCTATCGCTATGTTGAGCAAGATAACAATGATGGTCAGTGGAGTCTTGTCACTGTAGGTATGTAGCCAAAACACCCTTCACGCGGCTGGATTCTCCTGGCCGCTGCGGTTAGCTCTCGGTGTGAGACATCGAGCTGTTGCCTTTCCCACTGAAACAATTATGTAACATAGCTATCACACTCTCGTCATATTTTGACCTTACTCTCGTGCACGTTGGTGTGCGGGCAATCAGGTTCCGTGCCGTTTTTCTCACATAAATTAGTACGAGAGGCTAGGAATGAAGTCAGAAACTATGTTGAAAAAGACCTTGGTTGTGGCAATGACCGCCTTTTTGGCGGCTTGTGGTGGGTCTTCGGATAATCGGTCCCCTGGGTCTATTGTAATAGAGGTCCCTGGAGCGCCGGTTGAACCTCCTGTTGAGCCCCCTGTGCAGCCTCCTACGACGCCCGGTGATTCGGTTGATTCGGTGATACCCGCCAACCTGGGCGAGGCTATTTCTGACTCGGGTAGAGTTGCGGGAGAATCATTTGGCAATCGCCCAATATTTACCATTGATATAGCTGCATTGCCCGGCGGTACACTGGACCCTCAGGGTTTACTCCTGGGTAATGATCGGGTGTATGAGATTAGCGGTGGCGCTCTGCGAGTGGCCGGCACCGCCGGTAATTGTGTGCTGGAATTCGCCCCTGGAGCAGCGCTCAGCGGCGGTTCGCAGTTTGAGTTTTTGGTTATAGAGCAGGGTTGTCAGATAGATGCTGAAGGTACCGCTGAACAGCCCATCGTATTTACAGCAGCAGCCGATGTAAATGGCACGGTAGAGGAAGATGAACGCGGCCTGTGGGGTGGCGTTGTCATCAATGGTCGGGCACCGATAAATGACTGCCCAGAGGGCGCTACCGGCGGTACGGACGAATGTACTAAAGAAGGTGAAGCTAACTCGGGCACCTTTGGTGGCTCCGATGCGGAAGATAATTCGGGCGTATTAAAGTATGTTTCAGTGCGCTATGCGGGTTCGAACGTTGACCCGGAAAATCAGCTAAACGGCATTGCATTTCAGGGTGTGGGTTCTGCAACCGTGGTTGATTTTGTGCAGGTGCACAACAACCTGGATGACGGCATAGAGTTTTTCGGTGGTACGGTCAGCGCTAGCCACATTGTTTTGACCGGCAATGCGGATGACTCTCTAGACTGGACCGACGGCTGGCGTGGCAGCATGCAGTTTGTGTATGTAGAGCAAACGGATGCAGCAGATAACATTATTGAAGCAGATAACCGCGAAGGCGATGAAAATATTGAGCCTCGCTCTGAGCCTGCTATTGCCAATATGTCGGCTAATGGCAACCCTGGCGAGCGCGCACTGCGTTTGCGTCGCGGAACAGGGGTTCACCTGTATAACTCTTACTTCGTTAGTTCCAACACATGTATGCGCGTAGACGGTGAGTCTCGAAATCTGTTGGGCAGTCTTTTAACGGTATCTGGCACCACTTTTTCCTGTAACGAGATGAACGAGTCTGACGATGATGGGGCGGTTAAGGCCTATCTGGATAGCGCCGATAATGTTTCGCAAGCGGGGGGCTCTGTAGATCCCGTGGCTGTATCAGACTCGCGTTTGGAACAGACCGACTATATCGGCGCAGTGGGCTCTGAAGACTGGACCCAAGGCTGGACAGTTTCCGGGAGTGTCAATTTCGTTGAGCGACCTTCATTTGGTTGTCCTGAAGGAACTGTGGATAACGCTGAGACCCTTGGTGGATCGCCGGTCTGTGAGTTGGAAGGCACTATCACGAGCGACCTTACATTGAATTCTTCGAATGTTTACAAGCTGGTGGGTAAGGTTACTGTCGGTGATGAGGCCAATAGCACTACGTTGGAAGTTCTGGCAGGTACAACTGTCTTCGGCGGTACTGACTTCGACTTTCTTGTGGTTTCGCAGGGATCCAGAATTGAGGCCAGGGGCACGCGATCTGCGCCGGTAACTTTTACCGCTCAAGCTGATCTTGAGGGAACTGCGGATATCGACAATGACCGTGGTCTTTGGGGTGGCGTTGTTATCAATGGCTATGCCCCTATCAATGATTGCCCTGAGGGCGCCGAAGGTGGCACGTCAGCGTGTACCAAAGAAGGCGAGGCCAACTCGGGTACCTTTGGTGGTGACGATCCTGCCGACAGCAGCGGCATCTTGAACTACGTAGTGGTGAAGTACGCCGGATCAAATGTCGACCCGGAAAACCAGTTGAACGGTATTGCTTTTCAGGGTGTGGGCTCCGGTACAGAGGTAAATTATGTGCAGGTTCACAACAACCTTGACGATGGTGTGGAGTTTTTCGGTGGCACAGTGAGCGCAAAATACTTAGTACTCACTGGCAACGCTGATGATTCACTGGATTGGACCGATGGCTGGCAGGGTGACGTTCAGTACCTGGTGATCGATCAGGCAATTGACGCAGGTGATAATGGCATCGAGGCGGATAACCGGGAGGGTGACGAAAATGCCCAGCCAAGGTCTATGCCTCGCATCGCCAACATGACGATCACCGGCAATCCTGACGAGCGTGGCATACGTCTGCGCAGGGGAACAGGCCTTAAGCTGTATAACTCGGTCGTACAAAATAGTGCCAAGTGTCTGCGAGTACAGGGCGAGTCACTGAACCAACTTGGCTCCGGGATCGAGTTTGAAGGCGTTAGCTTAAACTGCCTCGAAGTTAATGAGGGCGATGATGTGGCCGCAGTACAGGCTTTCCTGGACGGCAGCAATGTAGCGGAAGGAGGGGCCGTAGCGGCAACTGACTTGTCTGGCGATGCGTTCTTCGATGCGACATCCTTTGTTGGGGCCATTGAAGACGAAGCCAATAACTGGGCCTCAGGCTGGACAGTGGGTATGCCCAGTGGCTCGGTGGTCTTCGGTTGTCCTTCGGGCACTACTGAGCTAGCTCCTATTGACGGTACGCCGGCATGTTCACTCAGTGGCACAATCGCCAGTGACATGCAGTTGACCCGCGGACAATATTACGTTCTTGACGGCCGGGTATCGGTTGGTGATGCCAATAGCTTTGCAACGCTGACCATTCAGTCGGGAGTAACCATTATTGGGGATGACTCTGAAGACTTCCTGATGATTTCTCAGGGTTCTATGATTAAAGCGCAGGGGACATCAATGTCGCCAATCGTGTTTACTTCATTATCAGATGTGGTGGGTACTGCCGATCAGGTGAACGATCGTGGTTTATGGGGTGGGCTGGTTATTAATGGCTTTGCCCCGATTAACGATTGCCCGCAAGGCGCTCAGGGGGGCACTGCCGCCTGCACCAAAGAAGGCGAAGCGAATTCAGGCCTGTTTGGTGGTGACCGGCCCGATGATAGTAGCGGCGTACTAAAGTATGTTGTGGTCAAGTTTGCCGGCTCCAACGTCGACCCGGAAAATCAGCTCAATGGTATTGGCTTTCAGGGTGTAGGTTCTGGCACAGAAGTAGACTTTGTGCAGATTCACAACAACCTGGACGATGGCATCGAATTTTTCGGTGGCACCGTTCGCGTCAAACATCTTGTGCTGACGGGCAACGCTGACGATGGACTGGACTGGACTGACGGTTGGACTGGCAGTGTCCAATATCTTCACATCGTACAAACCGAAGGTGCCGGCGACAATGGTATCGAAGCGGACAACCGTGAAGGTGACGAACTGGCAACACCCGTTTCCGGCCCCACACTGGCCAATATGACCTTGGTAGGGAATGCCGATGAGCGGGCCATACGGCTGCGCAGGGGAACAGGCCTTAAACTGTTTAATGCTGCCGTTAGCGGGGCTGCAAACTGTGTCCGTGTGCAGGGCGAATCAGAGAACCTGTACGGAACCGGTATTATCTTCGAGAGCGTTTCGCTGGACTGTACAACGATTGCCGAGGGCGATGACATAGATGCATTGCAGTCCTTCCTCAATAGTTCTGCCAATGTAACCCAGGACGGGTCTGCTCCTCCGGCCGCCACTGTCCCTAACGATGGTTTCTTTGAGCAGAACACCATTATCGGTTCAGATGTGGTCAGCTGGAAGGATGGCTGGACCGTGGGACTTTAGATCACTCGATGATTCTGAATCCGCTCGCCAGGTTCCCCCTTTGGGGCCTGGCTCTTTTTTATAACGTGGTTGTTCATTTGAATACACCGCCAGGAAAATCAAACCTTGTCTGCAGGTAAGATCAATATGAAGCGTAACAAACTGGCTACGGCCGTCTCGATTACTCTTGGTGTATCGCCTTTATCGCTGCTAGCGCAGGATATTCAGGTTCCTCAAATAGCGCAGCCCACGATTGAAGAGGTGGTGGTATTTGGGGAGTTTGTCCCTGATGAGAAGCGCGATACATCTGAAATTTCCAATTTGTTGAACCAAGAAGACTTGGCTGTCATGGGAGAAACCAATGTCGGTGTTTCTTTGTCCAGGGTGACCGGCCTGAGCCTTGTGGGGGGCAAGTACGTTTATGTGAGGGGACTGGGCGAGCGGTATTCTTCCACTTTAATGAATAACTCTCGTATCTCCAGCCCCGTGCCGTTTCAAAAGACAGTGCCACTGGATATTATTCCCAGTCAAATCGTGGCAAGCCTGTTAGTGCAGAAAACCTATTCGGCACAGTATCCCGGCGACTTTAGTGGCGGGATTGTTGATATACGTACCAAACGTACACCCGATGACAACTTTTTAAATATAAAACTGTCCACGGGTGGAAATGCCCAGACGACGGGAGGTGACGGCCTTTATTACAGCGGAGGTAATTTGGATAACCTGGGTTACGATGACGGTACCCGCGAAATTCCAAAAAATATAGGCAAATTGTCTAGTGATGAATTTGAAGCTGTGACCGGGCCAGATCGTTTGGCCTTAGGTAATAGCTTCTATAATAAATGGGATATCAAAGAAGAAAAGATGGACCCTAATATGGGTGGGGAGTTTGAGCTTGGCGCACGTCTTGATCTAGACAACGACATGGTTCTCGGTTTTATCGGCGCCGTCAAATACTCCAATGTCTGGTTGAACCGCGACAAAGATTACCAGCGCTATGAGTTTTCTGGCGTAGAGGGCGATAAGGGCACCCAAACTGTAGACTATAAGCAGTTCACCACGAAGCAAACTGTTGGTGTGAATGCCTTCGCCACGGTTGGTTTAGAGTTGACGCTGAATCACTCTATTGCGCTTACTTATGCACTTATGCGTCAAACTGACGATGAACTGCAGCAGCACAAGGGCTTGTCCAGTGAGGACGACGTATCCGATGGCACCTATGCCCAGAGCTACCGATTACAATGGACAGAGAATGAAATTGAGTCTTTGCAACTTACTGGCGATCATTTCTTTCCCGTGTTGAACGATTTGTCTATCGCTTGGCGAGCGGTAGATGGCTCGGGTTCCCGCGAGGCGCCGGATACACGCACCTATACTTATGCGGAAAACCGTGATGGCTTGGATGAGATTGTGACGCCAGGCCGGCAAGCGGCTGGCGATTTGCGGGATGTTTTTCAGGCACCTCAGCGTAATTTCAGTTCCCTGGAAGATGACATTTCTGACTATGGCCTGGATGTTAAGCTGCCCTTTATTGTCGGCGATATGGATATTGTGTTGAGCGCTGGCTGGGCAGACTATGAGCGGAGTCGAGAGAGTGAAGATCGCTTGTTCCGTTTTGACTTATCGTCGCAGGCTGAGGGTTATATTAGCTTGGAAACACCTAGCCAATTGTTTGATACACCCAATTGGCAGTCCTCGTCTTTGACCGTGCGAGACTTTTCGGCCGGTGCAGCTAACGCCAGTGGCATTTATCCCTTCGCTCAATCGGGTGAAGAGGTAACGGCCTATTATGCGGCCTTCGATGCTCAGATTCTTCCCAGAGTGCGCTTGCAAGCGGGTGTGCGTTTCGAAGATGTCACCTTAACAGCGGACGCCTGGGGTGGTAACACTGCCCCGGGAACGGTAAATGCTGTGGTACAGGGCTACGAAGACACCATGCCGTCTGTCTCTGTGACCTGGGAGTTTATCGACAATATGCAGGTGAGGGCGGCTTACTCAGAAACAGTAAACCGGCCAAGCTTGCTAGAAATTACGGGTACGACCATCCGCAACCCTGAGGACTCTAACCTTTATCGAGGCAATGTATTCCTCAAGCCTGCACAATTGAATAATTACGACCTGCGCTGGGAGTGGTATTTTGGGATGGCTGACAGCACATCATTGGGCGTTTTTCGTAAAGAATTCACCGATCCCATTGAGTTGGCAAAAGTGCAGGCTCAGGGTGATATTTTTACCTGGTTTAATGCCGAAGAGGCGCAATTGCAGGGCATCGAATATGATATCCGCAAGGACCTCTATCTGGGAGAGTGGTTTGATTGGGGCCAGAAGTGGAACAACTTCGCGGTTTCGGCCAACTTGTCCTGGATAGATTCCGAAGTGACTTTACTGGGTAATGGCGAGACCGCTGTGGACGTTCCGCTGACGGGTGGGCGGCAAATTGCCCGACTGTACTCCAATGAACGACCCATAACCGGTCAGTCGGATTGGCTGGGCAATATTTTGCTGACCTACCAGGATGAAGGTAGCGGAATAATGTCTACGCTGGCATACAATTACACCGGCGAGCGTATTATGTTGGTGGGAGCCGACAGCGCGCCTGATGTCATCGAAGAAGCTCGAGGCCGGTTGGATATGCTGTTTCGTTACAAGACTACGGTGTTTGGTTCAGATGCGGAGTTTGAAGCGAAGGCGGCGAACCTCACTAATGAGGACGTTGAATGGACTCAGGGTGGCAACCTGTATGAGCGCTATGATCCTGGCTTAACGTACAGTTTCAGTATCCGGGCTTATTTTTAGCAGAGTTAGAGCTTTCATTTCAGCAGCCGTGGCACTTTGTCACGGTTTCGTCATTTTTCTGTCATCTTCAAATTGTACACTGCGCCTCAATTAATCGTGGTGGAACACAGGCATGCAGCGCTTCATAGCAATTTTAGTACTTTCAATTCTGGCCGGCTCGGGAGCTCAGGCGCTGTCTTTGGGGCCGGACGAGTTTGCGGCTGCAGAGCGCCTTACCTGTGTGTTGGCTCAGCAGTCACTGGGATATTTAAATGATGACGAATATGCAGACATGACTGAACGGGTACTGGATGAATATGACCAGATCCAAAGTGATGTTATTTATGCCAAGGCACTGGGCTACTATCATGGACTGATGTTCGGCATTAATAATAAAGACGAGCGTCAGGTCAGTAGTCGCACGATAGTATTTCTTAACAGCCAAGCCTGTACAACGAACACCGATGTGAGTATTGGGCTAACGATGTGACCGTTGCTCTACTTTCAGTGGGCTGAGTGTATGCCGCCTGTTTCGAAGCGCTCGGTAGCGGGGACGACGGAGCGCGAGGAAAATCGATACCCTGTTCCCCGCACAGTCTCAATGATGCTGCTGTAGTCCAGACAAGCTGATTGCAGCGCCACTCTTAGTCTTCGGATGTGAACGTCAACTGTTCTTTCTTCCACATAGACATTGGCTCCCCATACCCGATCCAGAAGTTGTCCGCGGGTAAATGCTCTCTCGGGATGCGCTATAAAGAAGTGGAGCAAATTGAACTCGGTTGGGCCCATTTCCAGTATTTCTTCCCCCAGAAAAACACGCTTGCTTTCGCCGTCCATAACCAATTGACCAACATGCATGCGCTCATCCTGGAGAACCCCCGGACTGCGTCTGAGGAGGGCCTTTATTCTGGCGATTAATTCTCTGGGTGCGAAGGGTTTGGTGACATAGTCGTCGGCACCAACGTCCAGGCCTTGTATCATGTTGTCTTCAGTGGTCTTTGCGGTCAGCATGATGACAGGTAGTTCTTTGGTGCTGTCTTCACGTTTGAGGCGGCGTAGAAGTTCAATGCCATTGCCCCCGGGTAACATCCAGTCGAGAAGGATGAGATCGGGGCGCTTGTTTATGACCATTGTATGACCGATCTGAATATTATCGGCTTCAATACACTCAAAGCCTGCAATCTCCAAAGCCATCCGCAACATTCCGCGAATGGACTCTTCATCTTCAATGACTAATATAAGAGGATCTTTCATACCTCACGCTGCTCTGCTATGTACTGATGCTCCATTAAATATCATTTCCGTTACAGAATTATGACAATGGCTGTTGCATGTGGTTATACGATGGGCGGAGCGTGTCGCAGAATCCTGATTTGTTAATTGCTGGGTGTCAGCTGATAATTTGTTACTATCGTGTCCAATTCAATACATTGCGCGCTTGCGCCCGAAGATTATGCCCAAAACTATCATTCTGCCTCTTTTATCCAGCGGCGAATTTCTCTCTGGCCAGCTAATTGCAGATACTCTGGGCGTCAGCCGCACAGCGGTTTGGAAGCAGTTGAAAAAGTTGGAAGACCTGGGGTTGGCAATTGAGTCAGTGAAAGGCAGGGGATACCGCATCCCCGGTGGTCTTGAACTACTTGATGAAGCACGGATAACAGCCGGACTAGCGGTTCAAAGTGAGGCTTTGCTGACTAACCTCATTATTGATGAGGTTACCGATTCAACCAATGCTGAAGCGTTGCGCCGACTGGCGCAGGGAGCCGGATCGGGCGTTGTGTGTACCGCTGAACAACAGAGCTCGGGCAGGGGTCGACGTGGGCGAAGTTGGGTTAGTCCTTTTGCCCGCAATGTGTATGTTTCACTGACCGGGGAATTCACCCAGGGAGCTGCGGCATTGGAGGGCCTGAGTCTGGCAGTGGGCGTGGGTGTGGCTAGAGCTTTGGAGCGCAGTGGAATTTCAGGTGTGCAGCTCAAGTGGCCTAATGATATTTTGTATGAAGGCGCAAAATTGGGTGGCATATTATTGGAAATGGTCGGGGATGCCGCAGGATCCTGTCAGATTGCCATCGGAGTGGGTTTGAATGTCGCGATGCCAGAGCGCGCTGCGCAAGCCATTGAGCAGGAATGGACCGACGTGAGGCGTATCGCCGATGCTGTAGGAGTGGCTTGTCCCGGTCGTAATGACTTGCTCAGCGCACTGTTGAACGAATTGTTACCACTGATTGCCAGTTTTGAAGGAGAAGGCTTTGCACCATGGCGACAATCCTGGGAGGCGTTGGATGCACACGCTGGAAAATCGGTCATACTTAACAGTGGTAATGCACAAATGGCAGGTGTCGCCCGAGGTGTCAATGAGCGAGGGGCATTGCAACTGGAAACCAGCTTGGGTATTCGAAGTGTTTTTGGCGGTGAAATTTCTCTGCGGGAGGCCAAATAACGATGACACACGTTTGTTTGCAAATGGACGTGGGTAACAGTAGCGCCAAGTGGCGTCTAGTGGTCGGGGACAGCAGTGTTGCGCAGCGGGGTGAGTACAGCGCGGATGATACCCACACGCTGAGGCAATTACTTTCAATCTCGACGGCGCCTGATAAAATTTGGATTTCCAGCGTTGCCGATGAACTCTCAGAAGCAAAACTCAGAGGTATTCTTGTGGGGCAGTGGGGCGTGGAGCCCTGGTTCGCCCGATCAGAAAAACAGACAAATGGTCTGGTCAATAGCTATGCTAATCCGGCCCGCATGGGTGTGGACAGATGGTTGGCCATGCTGGCAGCGCGAGAACAACTTATTGGTCGAATCTGCATTGTTGATGCGGGCTCCGCTCTCACCATCGATGTGGTTGCCGCCAATGGCCTGCATGAAGGCGGCTACATTTTGCCGGGTCCAGCACTGATGGAACGAGCACTGTTATTTGATACGGACAGGGTGCGTTTCAGTGAAGAGGCGGACTATGAATTAACCCCGGGAAAATCCACCGCCGAGGCTGTCAGACACGGCATAGCCCTCGCTCAGACCGGTGCAGTGCGTCTGGCTCTTGCGCAGTTAGATATTGCCGAAGGTCAGCTTGTACTCTGCGGTGGTGGTGGTGAAACACTCCAGTTGTTATTGGGCGGTGCGGGACTCTTGTCTCCCGACCTGGTGTTTGAGGGGCTGACATTGATGGCGCAGACCGCAGTGCATTGATTGCAGCAGTTCTAAAAAGCCCCGCGTACTGACGCAGACCAGCCTGCGCACTGGATACTTTTGTACGCCGGATTTAAAGGTTGATATTGTCGCCCACAGCATGGGTGGCCTCTCAGTCGCTAGGTGATGATATTGTTTCTAGCGCTGCACCCTTTAGCTAACATTTCTTTACATAATTCTAAGCGCGTGAAAGTTGTCGGTTGAGGTAATATAGCGGTTCTCATCTCCCTCAGGATCCAATGATGACCCGAATACGGCGGCTTCCAATACTGCTCTTGCTAAGTGTGACTGCCTGCACCACCACACATGAAATTATCATCGACCGTAAAGGTGTCAATAGAGTCAGCTATGAGGCAGATCTTGCCGAATGCAGGGTGTATTCATCAGAGGTGGCAAGTGGAGAGAAAGCCGTAAAAGGGGCGGCATCAGGCGCCGTTGTGGGCGGTGCCGTTGGCGCTGTTATTGGGGGAAGTAGTGATGCCGTTCGCGGGGCAGGTGTGGGGGCCATTACAGGTGGTGCCAGAGGTATTAACCAGGGCGAGCAGAGTAAGCTCCGCGTTGTAAAAAACTGCCTGAGAGGGCGTGGTTACAGAGTTTTGAACTAGCCTCGATTGGTATTTTTGGGGTCTGAGAGCGCTGGACTTAAAGTAGTGCCACAATTATTCTCTATTTTTCACTTTATGTTTATTTATCGATCGATTTGTCTAATGGGAGGCTTTCAATGTTGGGCAGTGTTCCCGCTGTATTAATCGCGAGCGACAACGGCAAAATCCATTCGCAGAATCGTCCTGCAAGACAATTGTTGGGCAACAAACACGGTGTCAATTGTTGGGAGGTGTTTAGCCGCTTAAAAAACACCGAAAATCTCCCTTGCCAAAAAAACTGCGTCTCCAATTTACTGGGGCTGGGCTTTAATCGTGCTTTGCGCAATGATATAAACATTGAGGGTAAGCAGCACCGTCTCTGTTGTGTGCCGTTCGATGGTAACGTGATTTGCACCCTGAATGATCAATCCAGCGACCAACCGAAGCCGTGGCAGAACGTGACACCTCGCGAGCTAGATGTGTTGAAGCTTCTGGCAGAGGGGAAAACCAATGGAGCGATTGCCGGTTTTCTCGAAATAAGTGAGTCTACAGTCCGTACGCACGTTGAAAAAATGCTCATCAAGCTGGGAGCCAAGAACCGAGCGGCATTGGTAGCCAGCGGCTTTCGTCTGGGTTACATAAGCTAACACTGATCACTTCGCAGCCCCCCCGTTTGGCAACATAAAACACTTTAGAGTGTTTTATGTCGACTAATACCGAAAACATGCCTGATCACATCGGTCATATCACCGATGCGCGCGCGCCCCGATATCGATATCTTACTCACGGTCAGACAATGAATTACCTGATGCGTAATCTCCTGTAGCGCTTGAAGTGCAGCAGATGTTTCGTTTCTCCTCTAAATGGAATTCTTACCGAGATCGGATGATGAAAATAAACCTTGCGAAAACGCATGAATCTAGACCTTGTGTATTCATTCATGTTAACCACAAACAAATTCTGGGCGCCCACGTTGGCGAACAGTCGATACGCCGCGCTTCTAAACACAATGACAAATTCGATGTTAGATTCATAGAGACGAAAGATCATGATTTTATGCTGGCCAGGGAAGGCGACCACTTCCTGCGCAACGGCGTTAAACGTAAGTGGCGTATGAATGATCTGCAGTCGTTTACACCACTGCGCTTTATGCCGCCAGAATTAATGAATTACAGCGGCCGTGCGGTTGTGATTGACCCGGATGTTTTCGCCGTTGGCGATGTATGGGATCTGCTCACCCGCGATATGGAAGGCAAAGCCATCATGTGCCGGCAGCGCAGCAAGCGCAACCGGGATATTAATGGCCCACTGGCCAGTAGTGTTATGTTGCTCGATTGCGCCAAACTTAAACACTGGAACGTGCGAGAGCAGTTTAACGAGATGTTCGATGCGCAGCGCGACTATAAAAAGTGGATAACCCTGATGTATGAGGATCGCAGTACTATTGGGCTGTTAGAGAACTCCTGGAATGATCTGGATGTGCTTAATAAAACTACCCAAATGCTGCACACAACCAAGCGCTGGACTCAGCCTTGGAAATCGGGATTACCTATTGATTTTGTGCCAGCCGATAAATTTGATAAATTTCCGCCGCTGGGGTGGTTGCTGTATGCCCGACGTAAACTGTTTGGCGATTATGCTTTTCTTGGCAGTTATAAATCTCATCCCGACAAAAATCAGGAGGACTTATTTTTCGGATTGTTAAAGGAGTGTATGGAGAAGGGAACAGTCACACAGGAGATGGTGCAGCGCGAGATGCTCAATGATCATGTGCGTAAGGATGCGGTGAGTGTAGTGGAGCGGGTGCGGCCGGTTAGAGATACTCTCGCGGCATTGCCAGCCTGATTTTGTTAGGAGTGTGAGAGGGCGCCAATGAGTATTTTTGCAACAAGCAAGCAATGGCGCGATGCTGTATCCGAGTGGGAGGGCATAGGCGATTGCCCTGCGAAAAAAAATCGACCTTTCCGCACAGGCTTTAAAGTTCTGGAAAACGATTTTCTGGAAAAATATCTTGCTACAGCGCATTGGTCGTTGCCGGGTTTGTGGGCTATTCCACTGATGACCTACCTGCTGTACCGGGCCGCACTTGTGGTAGGCCACAGCCCGGTAACGATAGGTTCTTTATTTGTCTGCGGGATATTGGGCTGGACGCTTTTCGAATACTGGCTGCACCGATGGATATTCCATCTGCGGCCCAGCGAAAATCCACTTATTCGAACCGTTCAATTTATGTTACACGGCTATCATCACGAGTTTCCCGAAGATCCAAGTCGCTTGGTGGCACCTCTAGTCATGGCGGTGCCAATTTTTGTTATTCTCACCACAGTTGTGGTGCTTTGCTTTCCCGCAGGGTGGACGGGAATTTTGGCTGGGACTTTATTTGGCTACGCGTGCTACGACTGGGTGCACTACTACTCCCATCATGGTAACCAGAAAACAGCACTGGGCCGGCTAATGCGGCGCAACCATATGGCGCACCATTACCGGGATGCCAGTATTCATTTTGGCTTGAGTTCGCCACTGTGGGATGTTGCGTTCCACACTTACAGAGATAAACCTGGCCACATAAAGGCCAAGGTGTAGCGCTTTTTGGATAAACTGATTGCCGAACTTGGCGGTCAGAATCTAGATACGGTCACGGTTGACTGTAACGGCAATACTAACTTGCCAAGTGCGAATGTACGTTATATCCGTCACCCAAACACAGTCAGGGCGGGCGGCTGTAAAGCTGCGCCCCAGTATCATGCGCGGCACTTTATAGCCATATAACACTTTTATACCGTTAGGTTTAATCATTCGTCCCAGGCGATGTTTACCGCAGGTCTCGCCAGACTTCTTTGCAGCGAGAAGCACTCGTCGGTAATCGTATACGCCACGACTGGCCGCATAGGAGGATCAACGGCAGTAGTTGTTGACCCTCCTATACTCGCTCCGATCATTCTCTGACCAAGGGAATATTTATCCTCTATGTAACCCCAATTGGATTATTAAGCTAGATGCAGATGAAAGTAGCGGCTCGTTACGCACACGAACGCTAGCCTGATTCAGGGCGACTCAAGCTACTAAATTTAGGCTTGGCCAACTATGGTTTTACGTTTTCAATTGGAGAATGCTACATGATAATCGCTCAAACACTACTCGCCCTTTTCTGTGAACTGATTTTTAACTCGATAGTGCTGGCGCAGGTAAGCGTGGTGGAACCAGGATTCGAAATAATCAGTACATTTGATGTGCCAGCAGGTCTGACCAGCTCACTAGGTACAATGTTGTTCAGCAACGACGGCAACACGGCTTATATTCTAGATGAAAGCGAAGAGTCTGACTCTGCTGTGTGGTCAGCGACAGTGACGCGAAACGCCCGTGGGGATGTTACTGGCTTTGGTTCCTTCACCCAGGTGTTTGCCTTTTCTAATATGGACACAGGCCTGGAATTAGGCCCCGGAACAGGCACTTTTTTCTTCGCTATTGAAGAGGGTGGCATTGGCCAAAGATTGACCAGTGGCACCGTCGAAACAACGGCGGTTTCTCCATATGATGATGAGTATGGTGGACTTGCATTTATCTTCGCCTCGTGGGTTTCAGGCGCTTTGCCTGACCATCAGCAAGCGACCCTATCCTAATACAATCAATTGAAAAGTAGGTTTATAAGCCCAGAGTGCAACGAATCTTGAAACACCTGTTCTCGCTGAGCATCCTATGCAGCGTGGTGATTGCGCTGGCAATTTTTATTCCCCTGAAAAGAGCACCTATGGTGGGGCTAAAAGGTAATTTTCTCTGAGCGAGGTTGCTGTCGTTGACACGGTTGGTGGCGACACCCTGACGGACATGACGGTACTGATCGAACGGGGGCGGATAAGCCAAATTGTCCCCAGCAGCCAGTATCAGTCCCGCCCTCAGCTCTTGGTATTGCTTCCTTGTCAGAGTTGGTAACCCACTTGAAAGCGGTCGTTATCCGTGGCTAATTTTGGTTTCCAGGAGGGCCGGAATGTGCCATGAAGGAACATTAGCTCAAATTAAACCAGAGCGTGAACACAGCGGTAGGTTTAGACCGCAACATTCTAGCTTGAGACAATCCTGCTGTGAGGTGTTAAATCGCCCCACATACCCCCCATATTTGCATCGAATATTGACCTGCGTATAGCTCTAGCTCTAGCAGAACGTTGGCTTGTTATGAAACATTAACGCGTGCTACCACTCCGCCAAATTATAAGCGAGCGATACCCTACTATGTCTATTTTAGCTTCGAGCGCACCACAGCGTGTCAGGTGGGGGTTGTATCGTCACCGCGGCGTACGAATTTACGCTGTCGGCCGATACCACCCAGCTCGTCGGATCTGACACGGCAAGCTCTGTCCCAATGACGCTGACCCGTGGTCCCGGGGAGGACTGCTTCGTGGGAACATGGACGGACGCTGGCAGCATCTACGAAGCGCATATCTGGGCAGCCGCGTTTTCACCTCAACTAGTGAATCCGGTCCCAACTAACCCTCTTTGGCTGCTTGGCGTTATGGCGGGCTTACTCTCCGTGTTCGGTCTCAGGCAACTACGCAACGCCTAATTGCATTTGTGTGTGTCTACAGCCTCGCCCAGCGCGGGGTTTTTTGTGGCTGTTGATAACGTAAAGTCATCCTTGAATGGCTTAAATCAGCGACTGATTTCTGGAGCGCTTGTGGTGAAAACGGTCGTGGCTAGCCAGTTGTTGTAACAGTGCTCACCAGTCGGGCACTTCCCACTTTCCTCTTTGGGATAGCTTCCCAGTCAGAGTTGCGGATAAATACACCCCAGGTGTGGGATGTCAGAATTCTTTACAAATTCACTGGCTCGGAGACTCAACTAATTCACCGAATGATGTAACTCTCTAGTTTATATGGGGTTTTTTATACTT
>JBLHNQ010000007.1:0-95125 GCA_047650635.1 Halioglobus sp. | reverse complement strand
CCGGCTAGGGGCGACCGGCTAGGGGCGACCAGGCATCCATTGTGGTGCCTGTTTTTAAAGCGGCCCGTAAGGTAAAAAACGATTGTTGTTTACTTGGCGAAGCCACTGCAATAGCGGCTTTTCCAGACGAACCCCTCTTTTTCGCAGGGCTTTTGCCAGCGGGATAACAGGGGAGGTTTCCTGCGCCTCCCAACCGGGCAGGTTCTCCGCCATGGCGAAAAAACGAATCAGATGTAGCAGCTCATCATCGGCCAGAGGCTCAGATGCCGCTTGCCAGCTCCGGTGATCCACTTTCATCAGCTGGGCCAAAGCTTGTCGCTCGTCGCCAATGATAAGTTTATCCAATTCCTCTAGTTGCTCTGCTGCGCTATAGCCTATTAATCGAGCTAGAAGTGTTTCTTGGAGCTCAAACTGTAGAACCCCGGTATGTGTTTCCGGGTCCCAGGATTCAAGTGACATGGTTCAGTCCTGTTAGTGTTTTTTGGTGGGGCCATGTTAACCACCCCGGGGCTCAGTGCAATGCATTGTGTTGATATTTTTCTCAAACCATTGATACTTAGCTGTCCATGGAGGCTCGTGGAAAACTCAATGACCAACCCAATGGGGGATCGGCATGCAATTTCGAAAAATAATAAGTCGTAGTACGTTGCTACTCGCTGCAGCTGCGGCCCTGCCGCTGCAGGCGGCAGATAAACCGAACATTATGGTGCTGTGGGGTGATGACATAGGCATCACCAATATCAGTGCTTACAGCGATGGCATTATGGGCTACCGAACGCCCAACATCGACCGCATCGCCGATCAAGGCATGCGCTTTACTGACTACTATGGAGACCAGAGCTGTACCGCGGGGCGCTCAAGCTTTATTACTGGCCAGTCTGGCTTACGTACCGGCCTCACTAAAGTGGGCATACCCGGCGCCGACTTGGGTTTGCAGGACCGTGATATCACCATCGCGGAGATGTTAAAGACGCACGGTTATGCCACTGGGCAATTTGGCAAAAACCACCTGGGTGACAAAGACGAATACCTGCCGAGCAACCATGGCTTTGATGAGTTTTTTGGCAATCTGTATCACCTCAATGCAGAGGAGGAGCCGGAAGATATCGACTATCCGAAGAGCCCAGCATTTCGCAAGCAGTTCGGCCCACGTGGAGTTATACACTCTTACGCAGATGGCCGTATTGAAGATACGGGTCCTTTGACGCGCAAGCGTATGGAAACCACCGACAAAGAGTTTGTCGCAGCAGCGAAGAAGTTTGTCGATAAAGCAGTCAAAGGAGATACACCCTTTTTCGTTTGGTTGAACACCACGGGAATGCATTTCAGGACCCATCCCTCCAAAGAGAACCTGGGTAAGTCTGGCCAGGGGCCTTATAACGATGTGATGGTTGGGCACGATGAGCTCATCGGTGAGATGTTGGACCAGTTGGACGAGCTGAAAATTGCTGACAACACCATCGTGATCTACTCGACTGATAACGGTGTGCACTACAATACTTGGCCCGACGCCGGTATCACACCTTTCCGCAGTGAGAAAAACACCAACTGGGAAGGCGCTTACCGCGTGCCTGCTATGGTTCGCTGGCCGGGTAAAATTTCCGCCGGTGTGGTTTCGAATAACGTGATGTCACACCTGGACTGGATGCCAACATTTGCCGCTGCGGCAGGTGATGATTCCTTGAAAGCAGACCTCCTTAAAGGCAAACGCATTGGCAGTAAAAAGGCCAAGTTACACCTCGATGGCTATAACTTCCTGCCCTACCTGACCGGTGAGACCCAAGACAGTCCACGCTATGTCTTTCATTATCTCGATGATGAGGGAATGCCTGTAGGTATTCGAGTGGGGGACTGGAAGGTTGTTTATGCGGAGAACAGGGCGCAAACCATGGCGCTGTGGGCGGAGCCCTTTGTGACACTGCGTTTGGCCAAGTTGTTTCACCTTCGCCGCGACCCCTTTGAACGGGCCGATCATAATTCCAATACGTATTGGGACTGGATGATCAGCAAAGCACCGCAGATGTACCTTGGCCTTGCTATGACCGCCCAGTTTTTAGAGACCTTTGAGGAATACCCCCCCAGTCAGAAGCCAGATTCCTGGTCTATCGACAAGTTGACTGAGCGCTATTTGGACTCTAAATAGCTATCGCTCTTGCGCCCGAGCAGGCGCGCTTTGATGCGCGCCATGCCTTGGGAGCAATCTTCACCAATGACATACAAGGCCGGTACCATAAAAAGGGTGACCAGCAGCGCGAAAGCCACACCGAAAGCCAGGGCCAATACGGCGGGCTTGAGAAACTGGGCGTCGGTTGAACGTTCCGCCATAATCGGAATTAATCCTACAAAAGTTGTTACCGTGGTCAGTAAGATGGGGCGGAAACGTTTTACCCCTGCTTCTATCACCGCTTGTATAGAGTCCTCACCTTGTTCTCGCAGGGTTCGAATATAATCCACCAATACCAGGTTGTCGTTTACCACTACGCCAGCCGCCGCACCTATGCCAAAGTAAGAAAACATCGCCATAGACACACCGAACATCAGGTGGCCGTAGATGGCACCCATAAATCCGAAGGGGATTGCGGTCATTATCAACAACGGCAGCCAATACGATTTAAATGCAACCGCAATGACCGCGTACATCATGAACAGGGCTATAGCATAGAGTGTGATAATTTCATTGAAGAACTCTTCTTCATTTTCTTGCTCTCCTCCTTTCAGAACTAGCAGGCCGGGATACTTGTCCCTCAGAGTGGGGATGTAATTGTCCTGAAGATCCTTGTTTATATCGCTCATCAAATCAGAATTGACGTCGGCAGTTACTCTGACAACGCGCTCACCGTCCCTGCGTTGGATGCGCTGTACGCCGGAAGACACGCTAATATCTACCACAGACAACAGTGGCACTTCGCGTTTGTCCGCTGTGCGTACGCGGAAATTGCTCAGGCTGCTGAGGCTCTCGCGCAGTTCAAGCGGGTATTTCACCATCACTTTTACGTCACCATTTTCCCGCGGAAGTCGTTGCACTTCTTCCCCGTAGTAGGCCTGGCGAACTTGTCTTGAAACCTGCGCAAGCGTAATTCCGAGTTTCTCCGCGCCAGGGCGCAATTGCATATGAATTTCGTCAGCTTCACCTCGCAGGCTGTCGCGAACATAAAATGTGCCATCGTAACTGCGCAACTGGGCCTGTAGATCCAGGCTGGCTGTTCGCAGTAGGTCCAGATCGCGATGGCGCAGCACATAGGTAATTCCGGGGCCACCGTCGTTTATCGTGTAGTTGACCTCAATTTCGTCGGCATCGGGTATGTCTCCGACTAATTCGCGTAAACGATTAGCCGCTTCTTTTGCCGACAGGTCACGTACTTCCGGAGGTGCCAGGCTAACAATGGCGAGAACACTGTCCCGTCGCGATCGGGTATACCAGCCCTCGATAAGCTTTCCTGTGCCTCCCTCTGTTTCTGCGGTATTTTCTATTTCTGCGATAAGCGCTCGTTCGGCAGCTTGTAATTGGTCCAGCACGGTTAACGCCCGGGAGTAGGGGGTGCCATTGGGCATGCGCACGTTAATGTAGATCTGCTCCGCTTCTACTTCCGGCATGAAGGAAAATTTCACCCAGCCAGAACTGAATATTCCCAGGCTGACAATAAAACTGGCGGCGAATATGCTAGCGGTCAGATAGCGATGATCTGTAGCCCACACCAACACGGAGCGATAACGGGTGTTGGCAAAATCTATAATGCTGTGCTCAATGCGCTTTTGTTGCAACGCCAGACCTTTCAGGTTCTCGCGTGGCTTAAGGTGACGCAGGTGAGCAGGGAGAATGAAAAACGCTTCAATCAGGGATATCGTCAGGGCCACGGTAATCACGATGGAGAACTGTCGGGTCATCTGTGCGCCTTCCGAGCTGAGGAAAAACCACGGTGCAAAAGCGATCATCGTCGTGATAACAGCAAAGATAACGGGTTTTGATACAGCCATGGCGCCCATTACGCTGGCCTCTATACCGCCGCCCATTTTTTCTGTGTAGTCGTGGATGCTCTCTCCCACAACGATGGCGTCGTCTACCACGATCCCCAAGACCAACAAGAAGGCGAAGGTAGACATAATGTTCAGCGAGACGTCATTGCTTGGAAGTAGCGAGAAAGTTCCCAGAAATGCCACGCCGATACCGGCGGTCACCCAAAGCGCCACTTTGGGTCGCAATGACAAAATAAGAACCAGAAATACCAGCAGCAAGCCCAGGTAGGCCGAATTTGAAATAGTCGCCATGCGGCTTTTGTACATATCAGCCGAATCACGCCACATGGTGAGGCTTACGCCTTGGGGAAGTTTTGGCCGTGCCTCCTCAATCCATGCCGCAACCGCATCGCTGGCCTTAACCACCTGCATATTGTCTGTGCTCATCATTTGGACCAGCACGGCGGGTTCACCATTCATGGTCGCCAGAATTTCATTTTCTTCATAGCCGTCGATCACTTTAGCTACGTCGCCGACGCGAATAGCGGCGCCACTGGATGTCTGGCGCACGATAATTTTCTCAAAATCTTCCTCAGAATCAGCCATGTTTCTGGCGCGCAGGCGCACATCGCCGGTGGCAGTTCGAACTTGGCCCGAGGATAGGTTTATAGAGCTTGAACGAATGGCGTTGGCCACTTCACTGAAGCTGACACCGAATTGCCGCATGGAGGCCTCGGTTAATTCTATGGTGACTTCTTCGTTGCGGGTGCCGAATAAATTAACGATCGAAATATAGGGCAGGGCAGCCACTTCATTTCGCAGGTCTTCTGCCAGACGCGTTAACTCGCGCTCACCAACATTGCCGTGCACCGCGACACTCATCATTTCCTGACGAAATTCCCTGCGCCTGACCTGGGGCTTTTCGATATCCCGGGGTAGCGAGTTCACTGAGTCCATGATGTTCTTCACATCGTTGAGGAAGGTGTTGATGTTGACGAAGTTATACGTCGCCACGTCCAGTCTGCCGTAACCTTCATCGGCAGTTGAGCTCACCCGTTTAACGCTGTCGAGGTTTGTAAGGGCCTCTTCGATCCGAATGATAATTTGTTCTTCTATTTCCTGGGGTGCTGCCCCGGGCCAGATCACTTCAATTTCGACTTCCTGGGCCTTGAAGACAGGAAAAGCTTCGCGCTCCATGGCCTGAAAACCAAGGAAGCCCGCGAGCAGAATGCCGATCATTAGTAAATTGGCTGCGACCGGGTTGTTAGCCCACCAGCGAATTATTCGTTCCATTTTATCGGCCTTCAGTTAGCTTTATTGTTTTCAACTTCGGTTAACGCCATGCCCTGTATCGGGTTTCTAATGGGGGAGACAATAACTTTCTCTCCGAGTGCAAGTCCTTCGGAAATGATGGCGCGCGCAGATGAGCTGTGAGTCACCGTTACCTTGCGTACTTCCAGTTGGCCTTCTTTAATCAGGAAAACTAACTCCCCCGCGCGCAGAGCGCTGCGGGGAATAGTGTATGCGTTAGGCAGTTCACGCCCGGAGATCTCTGCCTCTACGAATAAACCAACTGCCATCGGCATACCGCCACTCGAGATATTTTTACCGTAGGGATCCAAAACCATGGCGCTGGCGTAAAGCATGCGCGTGGCGGGATCAATTGACGCATCTAATCGAAGCAATTTACCGTGCCATTGCTGTATTTTTCCAGCCACTTCCGCGCTGAAGTTGACATCCAGCTCTTCGCCTTCCGGTGCTGTATAGCCAATGGGTAGACCCAGCGCGGAAAGCTGCGAATCGTTTAGCGGCAGGCGAATTTCCACAACCTTGGTAGCGAAGGCGCGTCCAATTATGGTGCCCGGAGTGACGTATTGGCCAACGTCCACTCGCGTGCTAATTAGACGACCCTTGAAAGGGAGGCTGACGCTGGTGCGCTGCAGGTTCAAGCTGGATTGATCGAGATTGGCCCGAGCCGCAACCAGGCGTGACTGCGCCTGTGCCACTTGGGGTTTTTTCAATGCCAGAGGAGAGGGGTTGGGTGTGTTGCGCAGCTGCTTGCGTGCCACATCGGCATCCGCCAGTGCCTGCTCCACCCCCACTTTGGCTTCCGCAACATTGGCTTTGGCTTGGCTCAAAGCAAGGCGGTAGTCTTCGTCTTCTATCTTGAGAAGCGACGCCCCGGGCTCGATCTCGCCACCCTCTGTAAACTGTGATGATACCCAAACAACGCGTCCGCCTACTTGTGTGACCAGATCGATCTGGGTTCTAGCTCGCACATCGCCCTGGGTAGTGACTTTTAGCGAAACGGGTTCTTGCCTGACGCTCTGGGTGTAGACGCTGATGGGGCGCGGTCCCTCTTCGGACTTCTCAGGGGGTGGCTTTGCGGCATGGAGTATTGCATAGGCCCCGATACTACTGGCCAGCACGAGTATTGGCATCAATACGCGAGTTATTGTTGTTTTCATGCGCAGACTCTATGTATATTAGTTCGGAGAATTTTCGCAGGAAAGGCGTGGTAAAAATATGACTTTTTGACATTTGGAGCAGGGATGACGCTCATTTGCGGTGAAGCGGTTGGCCGGAGCGACGAATGCTTGTCGCAACAACTTTAGATGTAGAGTAGAAGCTCTTGGTCGTGAGGTATTGACGTAGCCAATAAATCGTGTACAATGCAGCCAGCTAGGAAGTAGGTCTTATATTTATGCGTTCAATTCGATGTTCCCTCTGTTTGAGTTTCGTCCTGTTTTTCATAAGTAAATAGCACAGCATTCCAGCCCAACGGCTTTTGCTCAACTTGAGCAGGGGTCTTAATTACTAAATGAAAGTTAGGATATTATTATGTCAACAGTTACTGGTACGGTTAAGTGGTTTAACGAGTCAAAAGGTTTCGGCTTCATCGAGCAGGAATCTGGCCCCGACGTTTTTGCACATTTCTCTGCAATCTCTGGTTCAGGCTTTAAAACTCTTGCCGAAGGCCAAAAAGTTGAGTTCACTGTAACTCAAGGTCAAAAGGGTCCTCAGGCAGAGAACATAGTTGCCGTTTAAACCCAAGTTTGATTGAGCACTCCTCGGAGTGCTTAAGAGAAGCGAGGCTATTGGTCTCGCTTTTTTTATGCCTGTTTGGGCGTAACTGACTAATCAATCCACTAGGTTGTTGAAGTCGCCATCGGGTACAATTTTCGATTATGAATTCAGCTCAAGAAATCCTCCAAACCGTTTTCGGTTACGCCTCTTTTCGCCCGCCCCAGGACGACATCATTGAAACCGTCATCGACGGTGGCGATGCTCTGGTTTTAATGCCAACCGGCGGAGGAAAATCACTGTGTTATCAAATACCGTCGCTGGTACGTTCCGGCTGTGGCGTAGTAATTTCGCCACTCATTGCCCTTATGCAAGACCAGGTTAGTGCCCTACGACAATTAGGTGTTCGGGCCAGTTTTCTGAATTCAACCTTGTCCCGAGAGGCTGCGCAAGACGTAGAGGACGCATTGCGAAGTGGTGAGCTGGACTTGCTGTATATCGCACCCGAACGGCTTAATCAGGAACGCACGCTGGCGCTGTTAAAATCTTCCGACATCGCTTTGTTTGCTATCGACGAGGCGCACTGTGTGTCGCAGTGGGGCCATGACTTTCGCGTAGACTATTTACGCTTGAGCGTGTTGCATGAGCATTTTCCCGACGTGCCGCGCATTGCCTTGACTGCCACCGCCGATGAACGGACGCGACAGGAAATCATTACCCGGCTCAATTTAGTCGAGGCACAGAAATTTATCGCGGGCTTTGATCGCCCCAATATTCGCTACCGTATTACGCTCAAGCATAATGCCCGGCAGCAGTTGCTGCGCTTCCTCAAGGAGGAGCATGTGTCAGACGCGGGTATTATCTATTGTCTGTCGCGCAGAAAAACTGAAGAAACAGCTTATTGGTTGCAGCAGCAGGGCTTTAATGCGCTGCCCTATCATGCTGGACTCGATGCCAGCACCCGAGCCGATCACCAGGCCCGCTTTTTGCGAGAAGAGGGCGTTATTGTAGTGGCTACCATCGCCTTTGGCATGGGTATCGACAAGCCCGATGTGCGCTTTGTCGCTCACCTCGATCTACCTAAAACAGTGGAATCCTATTATCAGGAGACGGGCAGGGCAGGTCGCGATGGAGAGCCAGCGAACGCCTGGATGGTCTATGGCCTGCAGGATGTCATTAAGCTGCGGCAAATGATGGAAGGGTCGGAGGGCTCCGAAGAACACAAGCGTGCTGAACAGCACCGGCTGAATGCCATATTGGGGCTGTGTGAAATAACCAGTTGCCGACGCCAGGCTCTGCTGGCGTATTTTGGTGATGCACAAGAGCAGGCCTGCGGTAATTGCGATAACTGCCTGGAGCCAGTGGCCACTTGGGATGGCACCGAGGCGGCGCGGATGGCCTTGAGCGTCGTTTATCGCACCGGACAGCGCTTTGGTGTTAACCATCTCGTTGATGTGCTGCGTGGCGCACAAACTGACAAAATAGCCCAGTTCAATCATCAAGACCTTGTGACTTATGGCGTGGGTAAATCTCTGGACAACAACCAGTGGCGTTCCGTATTCAGGCAACTGGTGGCACGGGGCTTTCTCAGTGTCGATCTGGAGCGTTTCGGCGCGCTGCGCCTTGAGGAGAAGTGCCGCCCGCTGCTGCGCGGAGAGCAAAGCATAGAATTGCGCCGCGATATCAAGCAGAGCAAAGCCAAAAAACAGACTAAAACACAGTTGCCGATGGATATTGACGTGGCTCTGTGGGAAGCCTTACGTGAGTGCAGGCGGGAGCTGGCGGATGAGCAGGGCGTGCCTCCCTATGTCATTTTTCATGACCGCACTTTGCAGGAGTTGTGCGTCACCCTGCCGCAAAGCCTGTCGCAATTCGCCGATATTGGGGGAGTGGGCGAGCGCAAGCTGGAAAAATACGGCGTCATTTTTCTGGCAGTTATCAGCGAACATACCTCTGCTTCGGCTATAATACATTAGTGTTTAAGCTACTCACTAACGCGAAGGTGTTCGCCCCCCGTTCTCTGGGGCGTAAAGTGGTGCTTGTCTGCGCCGGTAAGATTGTCTATATAGGTGATGATGAGCCCTCACTCGATGCTTCTCTGGGCGTGGAGCGCACGGACCTGGAAGGTGCAGCTTTGGTGCCCGGCTTTATAGATGGGCATACGCACATTACCGGTGGTGGTGGTGAATCGGGGCCCTCCAGTCGTGTGCCCGCGCCCTTCCTGGGGCAGTTTACCCGGGCTGGAGTCACTTCAGTTATCGGCGTGCTGGGCACCGACGATCTCACCCGCAATACTCAAACACTCGTTACCCAAGCCTACGCTCTGCGCGAAGAGGGCCTGTCTGCCTGGTGCTTTACCGGCGGCTACCACCTGCCCCTTACTACGCTCACCGGTAGTGCGCGCAGTGATATCGTCAACCTCGAGCCGGTGATTGGCATCGGTGAATTTGCCATCAGTGACCATCGTTCCAGTCAGCCCAGCCTTCAGGATATCCTTACTTTAGCAGGCGAAGCACACGTGGCGGGCCTAATGACAGGCAAAGCGGGCATACTCCATTTACACCTAGGGGACGGCGAACGGGGCCTGGCTCTGGTGCGTCGTGCATTGGCCGAAAGCGAGCTGCCTTCGAGGGTGTTCCATCCTACGCATGTCAATCGTAATAAACCTCTGTTTGAAGAGGCCTGTGCACTGGTTGCGGATCAGGGCTGTAGCATCGACCTGACTGCCTTTCCGGCAGCAGAGAATGATCCCGGCTGGAGTGCTGCCGAAGCCGTGTTGCGCTATCGCAAGGCCAGTTTACCTCAACATAACCTGACCATTAGTTCTGACGGCGGCGGTTGTCTGCCTGCATTTGACCAGCAGGGCGAACTGTTAAGTATGGATATCGGCAGCTCGCGCACGCTACTTGAAACCCTTCGAATATTATCTGCCGAAGGGCTGAGCCTCGACGAGGTGCTACCCTATTTTACTAACAATGTCGCCAAGCTGATGCGTCTGCATGGCAAGGGCTACCTTGCTAAGGGGCAGGATGCAGATTTGTTGGTGCTGGATGAAAATCTGAAGTTGCAGCATGTCATGGCGAATGGTCGCTGGCATATTAAAAATGGTGAACAGCAGCAATGGGGAAGCTATGAAGTGGCCGACGCAAAATAAGCTGCTAGACTGAGTAAATCGTATAGGAAACCTGAATGTGTCCATCACCTGTTAAGACTGGCTCCACCCGCGGCTGTCTCATGCCCATTGGCGGCGCAGAAGATAAGGGAAAAAACCCGCGTATCCTCGGTCGTTTTCTCGATTTGTGCGGTGGAGAAAATGCCCGCATTATGATTATTCCAACCGCATCTAGATTGGAGGAGACTGGCCCCATGTATGCCGACCTGTTCCTTGACCTTGGTGCGCAGCGCGCCCTGTTTACCGATATCAATGAGCGCAGTGACTGCGATGATGAATTGCTATTGGAAGAACTGGACAATGCAACAGGTATCTTTGTGACCGGAGGTAATCAACTGCGTTTGTCGGGTATTCTTGGCGGAACACCCGTGGGGCAAAAGTTACGCCGTCGCAATGCCGAGGGCATTCCCGTCGCAGGGACTTCGGCTGGCGCCGCAATGATGTCGCAGCATATGATTGCCGGGGGTGCTTCAGGCTCTTCTCCGCGCGAAGATGGGGTCAATCTTGCGCCCGGCATCGGCCTGACCAACATTGCCATCATCGACCAGCATTTTAGTCAGCGAGACAGGCTGGGACGCCTGCTCACCGCCCTGTCTTATAATCCCTTTCTCATCGGTGTTGGCATAGATGAAGACACCGCATTTTTGATAGACGGTGATGATTGCGGTGAAGTGGTAGGTAGTGGGGTGGTTACCATTGTAGATGCCAGCGAAGTGAGCTATTCATCCCGCGCCCATGCTGGCAGCGGAGATGCTTTGAGTCTGCTCGATATTCGCATGCATGTGCTGGCAGAAGGGTGCCACTACGACATGCAGTCACGTAAAGCCACAAAGTCATAAGCCAGAAAAATAGAAGGTAAGAGCGCGCATGAAAATATTATCGACCAATGTGTATGTGGGTCCAAACACCTGGGCACGTTTTCCTGTTATTAAACACGTACTTGATCTGGGTGTGCTTGAGCAGTGGCCCTCGGCCAAGCTGGGCGCGGATTTTATTGACCCCTTGGTGGAAGCGCTACCGGGGTTGCAGGAACACGGCTGTTCCTACCGCGAGACCGGCGGTTTTTTGCGCCGTCTGCGTGAAGACGAGGGAACCTGGATGGGGCACATCATGGAACACTGCGCGCTGGAGATTCAGTGTGTTGCAGGTTCGGATGTCACATTTGGCCGCACCCGATCAACCGGTGAACCCCGCCAATACAATATGGTCTATGCCTATCGCCAGCGCGATGTGGGCCGCGAAGCAGGTGAATTAGCTCTTAAGCTACTGTTACACCTGTTACCGAAAACGCTGCAGGAGGAGATCGATACACGTTTGGAGCAAGATTTCGATTTTCAGGAAGAGCTGAAAGACTTTGTGCTGCGAGCTCAGAAACGGGAATTTGGTCCATCTACCGCTTCACTGGTTAAAGCGGCAGAGGACAGAGATATTCCCTGGTTGCGATTGAACCAGTATTCACTCGTACAATTTGGCCATGGCGTTCATCAGCAACGCATACAGGCAACTATCACCAGCGAAACACGGCACATAGCCGTCGAAATTGCCTGCGACAAGGAAGATACACACCAACTGCTGAATGATCTGGGCCTGCCAGTGCCACAGCAGCGCATGATTTATAGCGCAAAGCGGGCGGTGGCGGCTGCCGAGCACATTGGCTATCCCGTGGTCGTCAAACCACTCAATGCCAACCATGGTCGCGGCGTTTCTATCAATCTGACGACACCAGAGCAGATTGAAGCAGCCTTTGAAATGGCACTGGAACAGGGTACCGGGCGCGCTGTGCTGGTGGAGAGTTACATCGAGGGCTTTGACCACCGTATGCTGTTAGTCGACAACGAGCTGGTGGCGGTGGCAAAACGTGTGCCGGGGCATGTAGTGGGTAATGGCAGCAACACGATTAGAGAACTGGTAGACAAGGTCAATGAAGATCCACGACGAGGCATTGGCCATGAGAAAGTTTTGACCCAACTAGAGCTGGATAAACAGGCCAGCCGTCTGCTGGCCGAGGCTGGGAAAGACGAAAATTCAGTACTTGATGAGAGCGAGATTTTCTATTTGCGATCAACTGCCAACCTGTCAACGGGCGGCACAGCTATCGATATGACGGATGTGGTGCATCCGGATAATCGTGAAATGGCAGTTCGTGCAGTGCGTGCGGTAGGACTGGATGTGGCCGGGGTGGACTTTCTTACACCGGATATCACTCGGTCATACAAGGATATAGGCGGTGCGATCGTTGAGGTGAATGCAGCTCCGGGTTTTCGAATGCACGTGGCCCCCAGTGAAGGAGAGCCGCGAGATGTGGCTGGTAAGGTCATGGATATGTTATTCGGCCCCGGTGAGACGGGTCGTATTCCGTTGGCAGCCATAACCGGAACCAACGGCAAGACAACTACTTCGCGTATGCTGGCGCATATTCTGAAGGACTGTGGCCACACCGTGGGGCTGACCTCTACGGACGGCATTCAAATCGATGGAAAAATTACTGTTAAGGGTGACATGACTGGCCCGGCGTCCGCACAAATTGTGTTGCGTGACCCATCGGTAGACTTCGCGGTGATGGAAACAGCCCGTGGGGGCATTTTGCGCGCAGGTTTGGGATATCACGAAAGTAATGTTGCTGCGTGTATCAATGTTGATGCCGACCATCTCGGTCTTAACGGAATAGACACGCTGGAGCAACTTGCAGAAGTAAAACGGGTCGTGGTGGAAACAGCCAAAAATGTTGCGGTGCTCAATGCCGACGATATCAACTGTTTGAAAATGGCTGATTACTGCGATGCCAAGCGTATTTGTTATGTAACTCTTAACGCTAATAATGGCCTGGTACGAGAACATATTCGTGCCGGCGGCATGGCCTGTGTGTTAGAGCGCGGAATTAATGGGGATATGATTACCTTCTATGACAATGGCTCACACATGCCATTGTTGTGGTCGCATTTGATTCCCGCCACCATGGAAGGCAAAGCATTGCACAACGTGCAGAATGCGATGTTCGCAGCCACGATGGCCTATTGTTTTGACAAAGAATTCGATGAGATTCGTCACGGACTTCGTACTTTTGATAGCAGCTTCTTCCAGGCTCCAGGGCGCATGAACGTATTTAATGAGTATCCCTTCAAAGTGATTCTCGACTATGCCCACAACCCTGCCGCTTTCCGTGTCATTTCAGAAATGGTTGATCGGATGGAAGTCAAGGGGCGAAAAATTGCTGTGATTTCGATGCCAGGCGACAGGCGCGATGAAGATATTACAGAGTCTGCTGGCATAGTGGCGGGTCACTTTGACCACTATATTTGTAAGGCTGACGACAATCGCCGGGGCCGCACAGATGATGAAGTACCACAATTGCTGCGCTCTGGTTTACTGGCAAATAACGTTGCAAAGGACAGTATTTCGATTGTTCCCGATGAGCAGGACGCGATCGCTGCGGCCTTGGAAGAGGCCGCTGAAGGAGATCTGCTGGTGATCTTCGGTGACAATATTACTCGCTGCTGGAAGCAGATTATTTATCACGGTGGTGACCGCGAAGTGCCCGAAAACCTGGATATTACTATCGATGAGACTATCTCCGGTGTACCTCTTGGGCTCATGCTCGAAGACGGTATGCAGCTGATTAGTGATGATAAAGGTGTGCGTCTGGCCCGGAGCGAGGAAGAGGGAGACTAGACCGTATGCGGCCCAGTGTTGAAGAGCTGGAAGAGGCTCTGGAAATACCACTGCCTGGCAGCGACCGACTGTACATGGAAGACAGTCGTCGTCTTACCGGGCCGGGCTTGTTGTGGGACAAGCCCGGCGCTATTATCGAAGTGGTTGCCATTGGCTGGTGTCCCGAAACTCTGGCTAATGTATGGCATCGTCAGGCGCGTCGCGTATTGGATGGCGTAGGCTGGAACCTAGAACAGTGCTGCTCACGCCCTCATGAAAACGGTATTAATCTCGCCATCTCTGCCCCCATGGATCAACTCTACTCCGCCATTTTTGTCGCACAGGCCGCCTGGCACTATTGTGCTAGTGAGTTGCTAGGTACAGTGCCTCTGCCTTTTGAAGACATGATCGCCGATCTCAATGCGGTGATGGTGAGTGAAGCCAACCCGGCATTAATTTCTCTGCAAAGCGCAGCGGCCGAGCACGGCGTTGATTTTATTTCTGATGATGACGAGGTGTCCCTTGGACATGGCTGTGGTTCGCAAACCTGGGCGGTAACTGACATTCCGCCGCCCGGGGAGATAGACTGGCCACGCTTGCACGATGTGCCTGTTGCAATGGTGACAGGTACCAATGGCAAGTCCACTTGTGTGCGACTGGCCGCAGCCGTCGCCACCGCAGCCGGGAAAGTCGCCGGTGTCACGTCCACTGATTTTGTCCGCGTGGGAGATACAGTTTTAGACAAGGGCGACTATTCGGGCCCCGGTGGTGCGCGCATGCTATTGCGCGATTCGCGTTTGCAGGTCGCGTTTCTGGAAGTGGCCCGCGGCGGTATTTTGCGCCGCGGTCTTGCTCTGTATCGGGCGCAGGCTGCGCTGGTGACCAATGTGGCGGCCGATCACTTGGGGCAATATGGCATCAATACGGTGCCCGCATTAATCGAAGCAAAGTTTTCAGTGTTCAGAACTCTCGCCCCAGGTGGCGTCTTGGTTCTGAATGCTGATGATGCGGGTTTAGTTACGCATGCGCGTTCTCTTCGAAATGAAATTGCACTGCAGGAGAAGACTGTTGTGTGGTTTTCGCTGCATCGAGATAATCCATGTATTGTCGAGTCTCACTCTCGCGGGCTGCCCTGTGGTTGGCTGCAACATGGCGTGCTGCATTACTCTGATGGGAAAACGCAGCAGGAAGTTATCGCAGTGGTCGACGTGCCTATTACCATGGACGGCGCCGCTACCTACAATGTCCAGAATGCGCTCGGAGTTATGTGTCTGTGTATCGCCTTTAGTCTACCCGTGGATGCGGTGCGCAAAGGCCTTGGCAACTTTCACAGTAGTCCCAAGGACAATCCCGGGCGCTGTAATGAATTCGAGGTTAAGGGTGCCAGGGTTTTTGTTGATTTTGCCCACAACCCTCACAGCATCGCGGCGGTGGCGGCCACGATGAAAAACATACCGGCAAAACGACGCCTGCTTATGATCGGCCATGCTGGAGATCGCAGCGACGAAGACATTAATGCTCTCACTGCCGGTGCTTTTGCACTGCAACCCGAGCATATCGTCATCGTCGAATTGCCCGAGTATTTGCGCGGGCGCGAAAGTGGTGAGGTAAGTGAGGTTATTCGACAGCAATGTTTGAGGGGCGGCTTGCAACAACATCAAATGAGTTTTTGTTCCGATCCGTTACAGGGCGCCGCGCGTGTCCTTGAACTATTGGCGCCGGGTGACCTGGCTTTACTGCTGGTACATTCACAGCGCGATCAAGTGATTGAGCTGATCTGCCACACGAAAAATTCGACCCGGTAGAATGTTTACGCTTCCAGGTAACGTTTGCTCAGATGAGCTTTGAAATCTCCCACATCCAGAGGTTTACCCGTTACTGTTGTTAATAATTCCTGCATGCCTTGCAGTGAGCCCTGAGACCAAATTTTGGTCTTGAGCCAGGCCATGGTGGGAGCCAGATCTCCGCGGGCAACTTGATCATTCATATCGGGGATTTCCCGCAGCAGTGATGCTTTGAGTTGCGCCGCTGTAATAGCCCCCAATGTGTAGGTGGGGAAATATCCAATTCCGGCGGATGGCCAGTGCACATCTTGCATGCAGCCATCCTTGTAATTACCCGCAGTGGACAGGCCAAGAAGTTCCTGCATGGCTGCGTCCCAGGCCTCGGGTATGTCGGCCACGTGCATGTCGCCACCGATCAGTTTTTGCTCCATCTCGTAACGTAAAATTACATGTGCCGGGTAGGTACATTCATCGGCATTCACTCTTATCAGACCCGGTTCTACCCGGGTCGAAATCGAATATAGCGTGGCTGCATTCCACTGCTTGTCATCGGGGCCAGCATGGGGCGCTAATTGTTGTCTTATTAAGGGGGCCATAGCGTCGATAAACTCCCTGCTGCGCGCCAGCTGCATTTCCATAAACAGGCTTTGGCTCTCATGAATAGCCATTCCCATGGCTTCGCTTACGGGTTGACCTAGCCAAGCCTGCGGTCTGTTTTGTTCATACAGGGCATGACCGGTTTCATGTATGACACCCTGAAGGGAGTCGAGAAAACTGTCCTCGTCGTAACGTATGGTTAAACGTACATCGCCTGCTGCGCCGCCGCAGAAGGGGTGGTGAGACACATCCAGCCGTCCACGTGCAAAGTTAAAGCCTAACGCCTCCATAGTGCTCAAGGCCAACGCGCGCTGCTTCTCTATGCTGATGCCGATGGGCATAGTGGGCACCTCGCCCTGCGCTGACTGCCGTTCGACCGCCGCCTGGATAACGCCGGGTAAAAAAGCGCGTAAATCTGAAAAGATGGGATCAATATCTTTGCTCGATATTCCGGGTTGGTAAAGAGATATCAGGGCGTCGTAGGGTGTTTTGCCTAAAGTCTCTCCAAGAATCTGTCCCTGCTCCCTGGAAAGTTTAAAAATCTCTTCCAGACGAGGTTTGAAGTCGGTCCAGTTGTTGTCTTCGCGCATGGATCGCCAGGCCTGTTCCCCTTCCGATGCACTGCGGGACAGGGCGGCAACCAAGTCTGTGGGCATGGCTTCATTTATTGTGAAACCGCGTTCAATCTCGCGCACATTGGCAGTTTGCCAGGTGTCCAGGTTCTCCTCTCGGGCGCTGGCAATCCAATCCGCAATTCTGGGGTCGCTGGACAGCTTATGAATATGAACACTCAGGGTCTCCATAGAAGAGGCCCTGACGTCACTACTTCCCGAGGGCATCATGGCAGCATCGTCCCAATTTAGTATGTTCACCGCGTGTTCAAAGTTGGCGATCTCGCGAAAGTGCTCATGCAGTTTTTGGTATGCATTCATTTCTCTATTCTCAGTCATGGGCTGGATACATTCGATTGATTAAATTCGCTCAATATTACCAATAATAAGCCCGACTATGTTGTGCTGTTTTGCAATAGCGCGCTGTAAAATAATGTGTTCTGCGCATTCACCCGATTTAAAGGAGAGGAAAATGTGCACATATAAAAAAATTGTCACCACAGATTTGGCTGTTATTGAGACCATTCAGCGCCCGGCAGATGGCAGTGGGCATCTTGATATGGATAGTAGGGCTCTGGACATGTTCACCGATTTTGAACAGCGACAACCTTTGATGCTGGAAGCCAGCGTCGGAATAGCTGACGCCGAATATCTCATGAAAAAAGCGCATGTACACCTGATGCTGGTCATCAGCAAAGAGGAGAGCTTCCGCGGTGTTGTCAGTCTTGCAGACCTTGTGTCAGTTAAGGTTACCAAGGCAATGGCTGCAACAGGGCTTAAGCGAGGGGAGCTCACAGTGGGTGATGTGATGACTCAAAAGAGCGACATGCATGCTATTGAATTTAAGGAATTTAGTCATGCTAAAATAAGAGATCTGGTGTCGACGATGGAAGATCTCGGGGAAAATCATCTACTGATTGTCGACTCTGCCAACAAAAGTGTTCGCGGAATCGTATCGGCGAGCGATATTGCCAGAAGGTTGCATGTATCGGTGCATATTAGCGAGCGGGCCAAGACATTCTCTGATATTTACAACGCAGTGCACCCTTAGTTTTGACCTTTTCAAGTCAAATACGATTAGCGTGTGTGGATCCTTTAAAAAAAAGCACATGACATAGTTCGCTCTGTGGATTTATTTTTACGGGTTTGTGATAAAAATCACGCGCGATTCGTTTCGCAAGCTGGTCTTTTTTAGTAAGATCCCACTTGACTGCTCGTTGTAGGTGTGTTGTTTCATCTCACAGGGCGCGCATTTAATTATTGTGTCATCCCAGATTTCGGGAGAGCCTATGCGAGAGTATTGTAGTGGATAAAAACTTCAGGGTTATATTACTTGGTTTCAGCTCGAATAAAGGCGAATACTATATTGAAAAAGAATTCGCAGAGCTGTTCAAAATAAGTCACGAAAAATCCAAGGATATGTTTCGCTCAGTGCCTACGACCATTCGAAAAAATATTACCCTGGAAGAAGCACAGAAGTATGAACGCGCTATCAAGAAAACGGGCGCAGATTGTGAAGTCGAAAACATGAAGTTTAATATATCCGGGCTTTCTCTGGTATAGAGTCAACAATATCGCTAGCTGACTGGATTAGTGACGATTTATCTACAAACATTTAGGTCTGACTCGAGAGAGCCTTTCAAAAGCTAACTCTAAAGCGTCGATAATAGCTGATTCATGTTCGAGCGCCCTCGAAAGAGGAATTAAGTGGGCTCGGCTGCCCTATCCAGCTAACGTCACAAATGTGCCAACTTCGGTGGTTAGTATAAAGTTAAAGAGGAGGTGCCTTCTCTGCTGAGGAACATTCACTCTAGATTTGAACGATCCGTTTTTTTACCCATCAGTCCAGAGAGAGAGGATACGATCGCCGCCATATTACCTATTTTGGCTAGTACCGCATTCTTCACTCGATTGACTAGATTTACCTCCTTTTCAGTTAATCTCACAGATTCCAGATAAGCTAAACCCGATGCGATCTCTTTCTTTTTCTCCAGTTGCTCACTTTTAATCTGAGACTGCAATTGCTCACGAACAGGGTCAGGGACAGAAACCTTAATAAGCTCTGTTTCCTCCCGAAGAAGTATTCTGGCAATTTTTTCCAGTACGACTGGAGTTAATTGTTCAGGAGCAAGGCGATATCTCTTAAGAGGTTCTTTGGTAAAATTTCTTAAGTACACATATATGCAGCGATCAGCGAGGTGTGCTTGAACTGAAATATTTGCAGGCATAACCTCATCCAGAAAAAAATTTGCGGAGCGGATATTGTAAAATTCGTCCAACATATTTTTTTGATGAAACGTTAATCCATGACTTGTTAAAAGCTCAGCATATTTTTCCACGCTAGCTTTCGTCGGGACGAAGAACTCTGCAGTACCTTTAAGCGAGCATTTGCAGTTGATGTCTATTTTTTGAGGGTTTCGTATATCGTCATAGAAGAACTTATGATCGGATTGAGAAAAATAAACGCTCTCCGTAGAGTCGGGGTTCAGCGGGTATGCACATTTAATATCTGGCTCTATTTCATTGATATTACATACAATCTCATCGAGATACTCTCTAGTTTGAACCATCACAGGGCGCAGATGTATCGTATAATACTCTTTCTGAGATTGCTGCTCCTCTCGCTGTGCAAGCTCATTTGTTCTCTTTTCCGTTACTTGTGAACGTAGGTCTTCCATTAATGACATGCTGAAACTCCCTTCCACAGCACTTGATTATACGACAGTCCAAGGGCTACTCTAAAGGACTTGAGTGACATAAAAATGTAAAAAAAGTTCAAGCTAGACCTTCCACCTGCCATCCGTATTTACGAGGAATGTGGCGCACAGCGTTGCACTAAATGGCGAGAAAAATTTTCTCATTTGAATGCTTAGTGCTGACAATCAGACCGTTGATACTATGAGTGCATCAGCTTCTATCGACAAGAAAATCCCCGGGACTACTCGCCGCAGCGAAATATGCCAAAAGTTTGCACACCGCCCTCTGATATCTCGCTCTCGGTGGTAATGGTATCGCCCCCCATCCTGACCGCTGAGTTTCGAGCCAGTGTTACCAACTCGGAGCTAACTTTCGTGTCATTACGGTCAATGCTCGCAAGGTCTGCCTTGGTGGTCGATGTGGTGCTGCCCAGACGCTTGCAGGTATTGGAAACTGAGGAGACCAAGGTGACGGCTTCGCCTTCCTCGGTCAGCTCCACCCATGTGCAGCCCGTCAGGGCAAATAGCAATATTCCTATTACAGCAGTATGCATAACTCGCTCTCTTGTTGTGGTTTCATTACTGTCGACTATGGATCATTCCTATAGCTGTCAATTGCCGGGCAGGCACAGTACAAATTTCTGTCGCCATACACATTGTCCACGCGATTTACAGGCGCCCAGTATTTGTTTGCGCGCAGTGAATCTACCGGGTAAGCAGCTTGCTCGCGCGTGTAAGAGTGATTCCAGTCTCCATTGGTAATATCTTCCAGTGTGTGCGGTGAATTGCACAGTGGGTTGTCCTTTTCATCTAGCGAGCCGTTTTGCACGGCGACTATTTCTTCGTGTATGGCGAGCATGGCATCGCAGAAACGATCTATCTCAGCCAGTGACTCCGATTCTGTGGGTTCCACCATTAATGTGCCGGGCACAGGGAACGACATGGTCGGGGCATGAAAGCCGTAGTCGACCAGACGCTTGGCAATATCTTCTTCAGAGATTCCGCTGGTTTCCTTGATCGAGCGAATATCGATGATGCACTCATGTGCCACGTTGCCGCTAGCCCCGGTATACAAAATGGGATAGTGATCTTTCAGTCTGTGGGCAATGTAGTTGGCGCTCAAAATAGCAACCTTGGATGCCTGCGCTAAGCCTTCACCGCCCATAAGGGCAATGTAAGCCCAGGAGATTGGCAGTATCGAGGCGCTGCCAAAAGGCGCGGCTGATACAACCGCGTTATCTGCATTGAGCCCGGGCACGGCTTGTACCGGGTTAGTGGGCAGAAAGGGTTGCAGGTGCGAACCCACACCAATGGGGCCAACACCGGGGCCGCCACCGCCATGGGGAATACAGAACGTCTTGTGCAGATTGAGGTGGGAGACATCCGCGCCAAATTTACCCGGAGATGCAATGCCCACCAGTGCATTCAGGTTTGCACCATCGACATACACTTGCCCGCCGTGCTTGTGTACTACGTCGCATAACTCAATGATGGATTCTTCGAATACACCGTGGGTAGAGGGGTAGGTCACCATAATAGCAGCGAGGTCGTTTGTATGCCGTTCGGCCCTCTCGCGCAGGTTATTCATGTCGATGTTTCCCGCCTGATCGCACTCTATAATGACAACTTTCATACCAGCCAGTGCGGCGCTGGCGGGATTGGTGCCGTGAGCAGAGGAGGGGATAAGGCAAACATTGCGTTGCGTGTCGCCGCGACTCTCATGATAGCGTTTGATCGCCAGCAGCCCGGCGTATTCGCCCTGCGAACCCGCGTTGGGCTGCATGGAAATGGCGTCATAACCTGTGCACTCAAGTAACATGTGCTCCAGCTCATCCATCAGGGCTTGATAGCCTGCAGTTTGCTCCACAGGTGCGAAGGGGTGCATGCCGGCAAACTCAGGCCACGTGACCGCGAGCATCTCCGTAGTGGCGTTCAGTTTCATCGTACAACTGCCGAGCGGGATCATGGCCCTGTTCAAGGCGATGTCCTTACCTTCCAACAAGCGCATATAACGCAGCATTTCTGTTTCGCTTTGATACTGATTAAAAAGCGGATGCTGCAGGTAGTCGGTAGCGCGCATCAGCATATCGGGAATGCCGGCTGTGTCTTCAACATCTTTATCAACACTGTGAGCAGATGGCAGGGCGCTCTGCCCACTGAAGATTTGCCACAGCGCTTCGATGTCAGCGGCGTCGGTGGTTTCATCCACAGACATACCAAGGCGATCATCGCCGATGATCCTTAAATTTATGCCTTTTTCCAGCGCGCGATCAACGATTGGTTGCTGGTTCTCGCCGACGGTATAACAAAGGGTATCGAAATAGCTGCTGTTGTCAGCTTCAAAGCCAAGGCCCTGCAAACCTGCCTGCAGAATGCTGGTGAGACGATGAATGCGATTGGCAATGCGACGCAGGCCTTTGGGGCCGTGATACATGGCGTAGAACGCAGCCATAATGGCTAGCAAAGCCTGTGCGGTGCATATGTTGCTGGTGGCCTTCTCCCGGCGAATATGTTGTTCGCGGGTTTGCATGGCCATACGCAAGGCCTGGTTACCTCGGCGGTCAACTGAGACGCCGATGATGCGGCCCGGGGTTGAGCGTTTGTAACTGTCACGGGTGGCGAAGAAAGCGGCGTGTGGGCCACCAAATCCCATGGGCACACCGAAGCGCTGGGTGGTGCCGACAACCACGTCGGCGCCGAGTGAGCCGGGCGACTTGACCACCAGCAATGCCATGATGTCGGCAGCGACACTCACCAGGGTTTTGTTGGCGTGGGCGAGTTCTATTAATGGTTCTATGTCTTCAAGGTGGCCGTAAGTACCAGGGTATTGCAGCAACAGTCCAAAAGCCTCAGTAGAGGCGAGAAGCGTCTCAGGGTCACCCACTACAACGTCAATATCCAACTCCCGTGCGCGGGTTTTAAGCACCGCTATGGTCTGTGGATGGCAGTCCTGTGCAACGATAAATGTGTTGACGCGATTTTTTTTATTCACGCGTTGCAGCAGTGTCATGGATTCTGCTGCTGCGGTTGCCTCATCCAACATGGAGGCGTTGGCTAGTTCCATACCGGTTAGGTCGAGTATCATTTGCTGGAAGGTCAGCAGAGCCTCCAGTCTTCCCTGTGAAATCTCTGGCTGGTAGGGGGTGTACGAGGTATACCAACCCGGGTTTTCCAGCACGTTGCGTTGAATAACGGTGGGGGTGTAGGTGTCGTGGTAGCCTGTGCCGATGAAAGATTTGTTCAGCACGTTTTTTTGCGCTAATTGGCGCAGTTTAGAAATGACCGCCTGCTCGCTCTGGGCTCCCGGCAGGTCCATAGGCTGTGCTAGCCTAATTGCGCTTGGCACAGTGTCGTCTATTAGATCTTCCAGGCTGTCATAACCGAGGGTTTTAGCCATGGTCGTCTGCTGCTTGGGCGTGGGCCCGATGTGGCGTTGGATGAAATCCTGATGGTTTTCCAGGTCAAGGAGGGAGGCGCGAGTCATAGAAGCTCCGAAATTGGTAGTGCGACTAAAAGTAGGGCTAAAGTCAGGGTGGCGATAATATCAGTAGTGCCCGCTACGGGCAATAATCCGTACAATAAGCGTCCACCTTTACTTCTGCCATAGCTCGATGGGCTTTTGTTATCCTGGCAAGAGGAAGTCTTGCTCTTGCCTTTTGTAGTTCATATGGGTATCAATAGTGCACGAAGAAATGCAAACAGGGGCTTTAGATGCAGGTTGTTGATCCAGAATCGGTAGGTATGAATGGCGCCCAGTTAGGCCAAATCGGCAAACATTTACGCGCCCAGTACGTTGATCCGGGAAAAATTTGTGGCAGCCTGACTATGGTCTCCAGGCGTGGACAGTTGTGTTATCTGGATGTTGCGGGCCAAAGAGATATTGAGCGCGCTACCCCGATGACGGAAGACACCATCTTTCGCATCTATTCGATGACCAAACCCATTACCTCCATAGCTCTGATGACCCTTTACGAAAAAGGCTTGTTTTCACTGACCGACCCGGTGCATCGCTATATCCCCTCCTGGGAAAATTTAAAGGTTCGTACCGGCGGCTCACTGCCACTGTTTTTAACCGAGCCTTGCAAGCGGTCCATGACAATTCGTGATTTGCTTATGCATACCTCAGGGCTTACTTACGATTTTATGCGGGCGACGAATATTGATTATGCCTATCGTAAACTGCAGGTCGGCAGCACTACGCACGGTTCCACACTGCAGGACATGATTGACCAGTTGGCGCAGTTGCCACTGGAGTTCTCGCCAGGTGAAAGCTGGAATTATTCACTGGCCACTGATGTGCTGGGTTATCTTATCGAGGTGATCAGTGAGCAGAGTTTGCCGGAATATCTTCGGAACACTGTGTTTGGCCCGCTGGGTATGGACGATACCAGCTTTGACATTAGCCCAGATAAAGTGCCCCGCCTCGCTTCGTGCTACGAGCGCAATATGGCCAAAAAACTGGTTTGTAATGACGACGGACAGGACAGCCATTTCGCACGCTGCACCTTTTATTCCGGTGGCGGCGGTCTGCTTTCTACCGCGGGTGATTACTACCGTTTTTGTCAGATGTTACTTAACGGCGGGTCTCTCGATGGCGAGCGCATTATCGGCTCACGAACACTCGATTTTATGACCCGCAACCACCTGCCTGGCGGGGTCGATATGTCGCAGATTGCGCTGGGAAGTTTCAGTGAAACCATTTATGAGGGCGTTGGTTTTGGGCTGGGGTTTGCCAGTAAGGTTGATGCTGCGCAAAATGCGTATCCGGCCACTGAGGGAAGTTTCTTCTGGGGAGGGCTCGCTAGCACCTTGTTTTGGGTGGACCCGGTGGAAGAGCTTGTGGTTATCTTCATGACACAGCTGACGCCCTCCAGTACGTTTAACTTTCGCGGCCAGTTAGAATCGCTGGTTTACGCAGCTCTGGATTAATCTTTACTATGAATAGAAATCATTCTCATTTGCTGTTGCAAATGAGAATTATTGTTATTATAGTTCCCTTTCTTGGAGTGCGAGCGCTTTATAGCTCTGTCCGTACTGAGCCAGTTGGCTAAATAGAGAAGGGAATAGCAGAAATGAAAAAGAAGATCCTGGCAGCGAATGTTGCGGCTGTCACAGCAGGTTTGGTGTTCAGCATTGGCTCGTCGGCGAGTACCCCTTCTCTTGAAGAGATCACCATTATTGGGTCCAGTGAAAATGCCCGTGTGCTGCCCGGGTCAGGGTTTGTGATTGATGCTCAGCAAATTAGCATTGAGGCAGCCAGTGATATCAATCAGCTACTTAAAACGGTCCCGGGTATTTATATCCTGGAAGAGGACGGTCTTGGCCTGCGGCCCAATATAGGCATCCGCGGGGCCACCTCCGAGCGGTCATCAAAAGTAACGTTAATGGAAGACGGCGTGATGATGGCGCCTGCGCCTTATTCCAATCCCGCGGCCTACTACTTTCCCACGATCTCTCGCATGAGTTCCGTGGAAGTGTTGAAAGGCGCACCGTTGTTGCGCTACGGCCCGCAAACCACCGGTGGCGTGGTTAATATGGTCTCCACACCTATTCCACAGGAAAATTCAGGTGCATTGAATTTGGCCTTTGGCGAAGACGGCCAAATGGATATTCGCGCCAGTTACGGTGGCAAGTCAGGTGGTTTTGGTTATCTGGTAGAAACGGTGCAGCGCCAATACGATGGTTTCAAGGAAATTGACAGAACCTCCCAAGACACGGGCTTTGATATAGAAGATTATGTGGTTAAGTTGAGCTGGGAAGGGGAAAGCCAAAGTGTGCTGTTCAAAGCGCAGTATTCTGAAGAAACCTCGGATGAAACCTATCTCGGCCTAACCGACGTTGACTTTGACCGCGATGAAAATCGCCGTTATGGTTTATCCGAAATCGATCAGATGAATAACGACCATCAGGGTTATAACCTCACCTATCGTTTGGCGCTGAGCGAACAGGTATCAATGACCGCCATTGCCTATTACAACGAGTTTTCCCGGGATTGGTTCAAACTCAGCGGAGGCAGCAGCTATATTAATGCGGCTAATGCTGGAGACGAAGTTGCGCAAGGTGTGCTGGATGGCACGGTGGATGCCTCCGGTTTGAACTACAAACACAATAACCGCGATTATGAGTCGAAGGGCGTAGATTTGAATTTCGATATCGCCTTGGGGGCTCATAGCCTGGCCCTGGGTGGCCGCGTACACAAAGACGAAATGGATCGCTTTCAGCCCACTGAAATCTATGACCAGATAAACGGTGAACTGGTATTTGCCCGCAATACCGATGCGACCGGCAGTAACAACCGCCTCGAAGAGGCCGACGCACTCTCGTTGTGGGTCGTAGACAGCTGGCAGATGACGTCTGCTCTCAACCTTAATCTGGCGCTGCGTTATGAGGACGTAGAGTCCCAGCGCAAGCAATATGACGACGCGGACCGGCGGGTGCTGGGTTCCGAGCGCAGTAATTCCAGCGGGGAATGGCTGCCCGGCGCTTCCTTCACCTACGATCTGAATAAAGATTGGCAGGCACTGGCCGGTGTTCACAAGGGCTTTTCGCCCCTGGGTGGCGGAGCGAATGAAAACGAAGACCCGGAAACCAGTGTCAACTGGGAAGCAGGAATCCGTTATCGCGGCGACTGGTTTGTTGAGGTGATTGGGTTTTATAGCGACTTCGACAATAAAACCGAGAACTGCTCCAACGCCAGCCCCTGTAGCGATGGTTCAACATCGGGCTCGTTTAATACCGGTGAGGCAGTGATTTCGGGCCTTGAGTTTCAGGCGGGAACCTCATTCAATATGGGTAATCTGGAGATGCCTCTTGATCTGATGTACACCTATACCGATGCGACGGTGAGCGAAGATAACGCCGAAGAAGGCTTCGAGGATGGCGATCAGCTGGCTTCCATTCCTGAAAATGTTTTCAGCCTGCGATTTGGTGTGGTGGCCAATAACGGCTGGGAAAACTACGCGATTGCCAAATACATCGATGAAATGTGCATGGACATTGGCTGCAACAACGATGGCACCAGGTTTGATCGCAGCGAAGACCTGTTTGTTCTCGACTATGTAAGCCGCTATGCCTTGAATGACAGTGCTATGGTGTTTTTGAAAGTCGAAAACGTGTTCGACGAACAAGCCATTGTTTCACGCCAACCTGACGGCGCGCGTCCCAACAAACCTCGTACCGCTTCTGTTGGTCTGCAATGGACCTTCTGACAAACGTTCAGGTGCTTTCGTAGCTAATGTTTGTCACGTAGTAGATATTTTCTCCTGAAGGACTCTGGACGGTGATCTCGTCGTCCAGGCTCTTTCCCATCAAAGCGCGCGCCAACGGCGAATCCATTGAGAGTTTTCCAACGCTTAAATCGAATTCATCCGGCCCGACAATGCGCCATCTTGTTTCCTCACCGTCCTCATCTTCCAGCGTGACCCAGCCGCCAAAGTAAATTTTGTCACAGTTGTCCGGTATGCGGTCCACAACCTGCAGTTCGTCCAGACGCTTGTTGAGAAAGCGAACTCTGGAGTCGATCTCCCGTAGCCGGCGCTTGCCGTAGATGTAATCACCATTTTCGGATCGATCGCCGTTTTTTGCCGCTTCATGTACGGTGTTGGTTACGATTGGGCGTTCTACTTTCCACAGTTGATGTTGTTCCTCCCGCAAGGCTTTTTGGCCTTCGGGTGTAATGTAGGTGGACCCTCTGCGCTGCGGTGGTCGGTATCTTCCCATGGATCGCATTGTAACTGTGGTTTGGGCTAAAATCATGGTTTGGATTTTGGGGATGTGTATTTCTAGTGTTCCGCAGCTTGCATTACCCGATTTGCCAAAGGGCCCAATACTGATGAATACTGGGTTCGTAGCCCCCCGTTTTAGCAGCAAACTGCACGGCAATGTACCGCTAATTAGAGTCTTAAACATGTTCAATACAATCACCACCACTGAGGAAGAAACGCTTGAAGAATATCGCCACAGCCATCATCGCCACTCTATGCGCAGGCCAATTATCCGCCGCCTGCCTGGAGTTTAATGCTGCGCCAATTCAGGGCGGTTTTATCTGGGGCAAAGTAGCACCGGGTAGCGCAGTCAGTCTGGATGGACAGCGCCTGGATGTATTGGCAGACGGCACCACCTTTATGGGTTTTGGCCGGGATGCTGCAAAAACCGCTGAGCTTACCGTGGCGAGCAATGGCAACTCAGGCGACAGTTGCAGCGAAACTCTGCAGGTGGCTGCCCGTGACTACCAAATCCAGAAAGTGGAAGGGGTACCGGCAAAAACCGTGCATCCACCCAAAGAGCAGTTAGACCGCATTCGAGCTGAGGCCTTGCTGGTGCGCGAGGCACGCAGTGAGTTTATTGCGCGCCCCGAGCTGATATACGCCATGATTGCGGGTTTCAGTTGGCCCATAGAGGGACCAATATCGGGCGTTTACGGCAGTCAGCGCTATTATAATGGCGAGCCGGGTCGCCCCCATTATGGCGTGGATGTGGCGGCACCTACCGGCAGCGTTGTGCATTCTCCCGGTTTGGGTGTCGTCACGCTGGCAGAGCCCGATTTATTTTATTCAGGCGGAACCATTGTTGTAGACCACGGTTATCTGTTGTCGTCGACCTTCCTGCACTTGAGCAAGGTACGGGTTGAGGTGGGTGATGAAGTCGAAGCAGGTGATATTATTGGTGAAGTAGGCTCTACGGGCCGCGCTACAGGGCCTCATCTTGATTGGCGCATGAATTGGCGCGCCACGCGCATAGACCCACAATTACTTGCGCCGCCCATGCCAAAGCCCTGAAAAAGCCCGTATAATGCGCCACCTGATGAACAGTCCCACAGAGCTATAGAAACATGATAGATAAAAAATTGCTGAGTATTCTGGTGTGTCCGGTGACTAAGGCCCCCCTTGTGTATGACAAGGAAAAAGACGAACTGGTGTGCAAAGCCAGCGGCCTGGCCTACCCGGTGCGCGATGGAATTCCCGTGATGCTGGAAAATGAAGCTCGATTACTCACCGCCGACGAAAAGTTGAATTAAGCCCATGTCAGACACAGATACTATTTTTGGTAAAATTGTCCGCGGAGAAATTCCCAGCGAGTTTATCTACGAAGATGAACACTGCATTGCCATTGCCGATGCAAATCCGCAGGCCGCTGTGCATGTGCTGGTTATTCCCAAGAAGGCCATTCCGCGTCTGGTCGATGCGAGCGCAGACGATCAGGCGCTGTTGGGACATCTGATGCTGGCCGTGGGTAAAGTAGCTGAGCAATTGGGGGTGGCGGATGCGTTTCGTCTGGTGGTCAACAATGGCGCCGATGTCGGGCAAACCGTTTTTCACCTGCACCTGCATATTATCGCCGGGCAAATACTTAACGAACAAAAGCTGTAACCCAAACCACTATGAAGACCATGTCATTATGAAGACCACAGAGATTCGCGAAGCTTTTCTGGCTTATTTTGAGCAAAAGGATCACACCCGCGTGGCCAGCAGTTCACTGGTTCCCGCCGATGATCCCACGCTGCTGTTTGCCAATGCGGGCATGAACCAGTTCAAGGACACGTTTCTGGGCACCGAGCAACGCGCCTATGTGCGAGCCACCAGTTCCCAGCGCTGTGTGCGCGCCGGCGGCAAGCATAACGACCTGGAAAATGTGGGCTATACCGCGCGCCACCATACTTTTTTTGAAATGTTGGGTAACTTCAGCTTTGGCGATTATTTCAAGCGTGACGCTATCGAGTTTGCCTGGAATTTTCTCACCGTTGAGATGGGTTTGCCGCAAGAGAAACTCTGGGTCACGGTGCACATATCCGACGACGAAGCCGCTGAAATTTGGGTGAATGACATTGGCGTTGACCCCGCGCGCATGTCGCGCCTTGATGAAGACAATTTCTGGCAAATGGGTGACACCGGTCCCTGTGGCCCCTGTTCAGAAATATTTTTTGACCATGGCGCCGATGTGCCGGGCGGTCCTCCGGGAAGCGAAGATGACGACCTCGATCGCTACGTAGAAATTTGGAATCTGGTGTTTATGCAGTACAACCGCGGCCAGAGCGGCGAAATGCAGCCTTTGCCCAACCCCTCCATCGACACCGGTATGGGGCTGGAGCGCATCGCTGCGGTAATGCAGAAAGTGCACAGCAATTACGAGATCGACCTGTTTGTCGCGCTGCTGAGTGCCGCTGCCAAGGTGCTTAACCTTGGTGACATCAAGCACACCTCGCTTAATGTTATTGCCGACCATATTCGGTCCTGCTCATTTTTGATTATGGATGGCGTGCTGCCCGGCAATGAGGGGCGTGCCTATGTATTGCGCCGCATTATTCGCCGCGCCGTTCGTCACGGTAACAAACTGGGCGCCAGTGCGCCGTTTTTCTATAAGCTGGTTGCTCCTTTGGTGGAGCAGATGGGGGAAGCCTACCCTGAGCTCGCCAAACAACAGAACCAAATAGAGAAAGCCTTGTTCAATGAGGAAGAACAATTTGCCAAAACTCTGGACAACGGCATGGGTATTCTCAACGAAGCCCTGGCTAGTCTAGACGGTGAGGTAATTCCCGGTGAAGTTGTGTTCAAGCTTTACGACACCTACGGATTCCCCACTGACTTGACCAATGATATCGCCAGAGAGCGCGGCCTATCGCTGGATATGGACGGCTATGAGGCGGCCATGGCGCAACAGCGTAGTCGCTCCAAGGAAGGCGGCAGCTTTAAAGTCGATTACAACGACGCGCTACAACTCGAAGGCAGTACCGAATTTGTAGGCTACGACTCGTTGCACGACGAGGGTAAGGTTGCCGCTATTTTGCTTGATGGCGGGCAGGTGGAAACGCTGGGCGCTGATCAGTCCGGTGTGCTGGTTTTAGATAGCACTCCCTTTTACGCTGAGTCGGGCGGTCAGGCCGGCGATGTCGGGTTTTTAACGGCAGACGGCGTGCGCGTCGAGGTTAGCAATACCACCAAGGCCAGCAATCATCACTTGCATCACGCCAAGGTCTTGCACGGCAGTGTCAGCGTGGGTGACGCTCTGCAGTGCGTTGTAGACCCCACCGTGCGTCAGAGCACGCGTCTGAATCACTCAGCCACGCACTTGCTACATGCAGCTTTGCGCAAGGTGCTGGGCTCGCATGTCAGCCAGAAGGGTTCACTGGTGGACTCCCAGCGTCTGCGTTTTGACTTCTCGCATCCCGAAGCCATAAAGCCGCTAGAGTTGAAAGCCATTGAAGCCATGGTGAATGAACACATCCGTGATAATAGCGAAGTGACGACTAGAGTGACGGATATGGACGCCGCTGTAGAGGCTGGTGCCATGGCTCTGTTTGGGGAGAAATACGGCGATGAAGTGCGTTTACTGTCCATGGGCACCGATAACTTTTCAGTGGAGCTCTGCGGTGGTACCCACGTTTCACGCACGGGCGATATCGGCCTGGTGCGTATCGCCTCCGAGTCGGGTATCGCCGCCGGCATCAGGCGCATCGAAGCGGTGACCGGAGCGGCAGCACTGGCGCTCATCGACCGGGCAGATCAACAGTTGGGCACTGTGTGCGAGCTGGTAAAAGGCACCACTGACAACGTAGCTGACAAAGTAGCCACCCTGCGCAGTGACAATCGTGACAAAGACAAGGAAATTACCCGCCTCAAACAGAAGCTTGCCACTTCAGCTGGCGGCGACTTGACTGCGGGAGCGGTGGATGTGCAGGGCATTAAAGTGCTGGCAGCCAACGTAGAGGGAGCCGATTCAAAATCGCTGCGCGACACCCTTGATCAGGTTAAGAATAAACTGGGCAGTGGCGTGATTTTGCTGGCTGCAGTGGAGGGTGACAAAATTACCCTGGCGGCCGGTGTAACCAAAGACCTTACCGGGCGAGTAAAGGCCGGCGATCTGATGCGCGAATTTTCCCAACGCCTCGGTGGCAAGGGCGGTGGTCGACCCGATATGGCGCAAGGTGGTGGAAGCGATGTGGCGGGTTTGTCTGCGGCGCTGAAAGCGGTTCCAGCCTGGGTGGAATCCACTTTGCACAACTTATGAGCCTGATAGTACAAAAATTTGGCGGTACATCGGTCGGTAGTATCGAGCGTATCGAGCAAGTGGCCGACAAGGTGGCGCAATTTCGCAGCGATGGACATACCATTGTGGTGGTTGTGTCGGCTATGAGCGGCGAGACCAATCGTCTTATCAGTCTGGCTCATGACATCGAAGAGCACCCCACACTGCGTGAAATGGACGTTTTAATTTCAACGGGCGAGCAGGTTACCACTGCGCTGTTGAGCATGGCGCTAAATAAGCGCGGCGTAAAAGCCAAGTCTTACAACGGCAGTCAGGTTCGCATTCTCACTGATGACGCACACACCAAGGCGCGCATCCGTGAAATTGATGACCAGAAAATGCACGAAGACCTCCAGCAGGGCTATGTGCTGGTCGTGGCGGGCTTTCAGGGGGTGGACGAAAGGGGCAACATTACTACCCTGGGTAGGGGGGGCTCTGACACCACGGCAGTGGCATTGGCCGCAGCTTTAAAGGCCGATGAGTGCCAGATTTACACTGATGTGGATGGCGTCTATACAACTGACCCGCGCATGGTCGACGGTGCGCGACGCCTGTCCAAAATCACCTTTGAAGAGATGCTGGAAATGGCCAGCATGGGTTCCAAGGTCCTGCAAATTCGCGCAGTAGAGTTTGCCGGAAAATACAATGTGCCGCTGAGGGTTTTACACAGCTTTGAAGAGGGCCCCGGCACCCTGATTACTTTCGAGGATAAAGCAGACGTGGAAACCCCAACCATTGCAGGCATTGCGTTCAACCGTGATGAGGCCAAACTCACTATATTGGGCGTACCCGATATGCCAGGTGTGGCTTACAGAATTCTCGGGCCCATTGGCGAGGCAAATATTGAGGTCGATGTGATCGTGCAGAACGTTGCCGACGACAAAAGCACAGACTTCACTTTTACCGTGGGGCGCCACGACCTGGTCCTGGCAGAAGAGGTGTTAAACCGGGTGTGTGTAGATCTGGCCGCGCGGGAAGTGCGCAGCGACAATAAAATTGCCAAAGTATCGGTTGTGGGCGTTGGAATGCGCTCTCACGCAGGGGTGGCGAGCCAGATGTTCGCGGCATTGGCGGAGGTGGGCATCAACATTCAGATGATTACAACGTCCGAGATTAAAATCTCGGTGATTATTGAAGAGAAGTTCCTCGAGTTAGCCGTGCGCTCTTTGCACTCGTCTTTTGCTCTCGAAAAGGAACCTGAGAACGAATCTGCTGACTAACTAAGTGAATGCCACTGGTGCAGTAGTCAGGCACCTGATAGGAGAAGGACATGTTGATTTTAACTCGTAGAGTTGGTGAGTCCCTGATGGTTGGTGAAGAAATCACCGTAACGGTACTTGGTGTCAAAGGAAATCAAGTGCGCATAGGGATCGATGCGCCCAAAGATGTGGCCGTGCACAGGGAAGAGATATTTAAACGCATCCAAAATGGCGACGATTCAACCGAATCGGAGTAAAATGTTCCTCTACCCCGTTGTTTTACTTTGTTTTAGCAATGATTATGGTATTATCCCGCGCCTCTGATTGAGCCGTATCCGATTCTCGGTGGTACTCACTCAGAGTCCTGAAAAATCAGAGTTTCGGAGAGCTGGCCGAGTGGTCGAAGGCGCGCCCCTGCTAAGGGTGTATAGGTTAATCCCTATCGAGGGTTCGAATCCCTCGCTCTCCGCCATATAACTATTTGATTTTAAAGGAAAAGTTGGCTTTTCCACCCCTCCATGGGACCATTTTGGGACCAAACGCTCAGAAACCCCCAATTGCCCGGACACAAACTGTGCCATCCCGGTCGCATCTGCGGAGATCCACTTCCCGTAATGTTCATCGATCATTCGCGTGCTGGTATGACCCACCTGACGAATGATCCATTCTTTCGCTATGCCAGCGGTGAGTAATTGGCTGATGAAGGTGTGCCGTGCGGTGTTGGGCCCGCGATAGCGTACCTGAGCTTTTTTTATTGTCTCGTGACATGATTGTGAGGCGACGAGTGTCCAGCTGCTCGGCGAAAGAACGCTGCACCTGCAGCCACTGAATCGCTGGATCAATCAGTTCGACTTCGCGTGTGGAGCGTTTGGTTTTTGTTTGTTTATAGGATCCGTTCACCCTGGCTCGACAGGCTTTGACGGTGCCGGTTTTTAGGTCAATATCTTCCCATGCCAAGGCGATGAGTTCGGAGATTCTCAGCCCTGACCAGAACGCAAATCCCATCATATTGATTTCCTGAGTTCGCCGGGTCGGGGTGGAGAGTATTTTTTCTATTTCTGTCTGGGTAAAGGGGTCGGGGGAGTATAGGTAGCATTAACGCGCTTTATTATGCCGGGAGATGATTTCAATACCGCGGAAACCACGATTCGCGCCGACCACGACCGCTCCTCCTTCGAGGTCGGTAGGGGCAGCGCATCGGTACTATCAAGACCCAGGCATGGTCGCCTATCCTCAAGGCCAATCTCGCCATGGCGGATATTGAGTATCAAAATGGTATGATGCCAAAGGTGATCTGGGCCGAGATTTATTACCAGAAAGAACTGGAGTGGCGCGCCACCTGGGCCAGTTGCTCGGTGTCGGATAAACCGTTCTGGGTCCATGAACGTAGATCGAAAACACCCCCGGAGCGATCCTGAACACGGCTGCTGATCAATTTTGCCCTGTATATCGTTGACGACTGGCAGGTCGCCGCCCATACCATGCGCAATAGCGGCAGCTTCCTCGACTGGACTTCAGCCTTCGCCCCTTCCATCGATGAACTGGCCTGGTTTGTTCTGTTGTTCCTGTTCGAACTGGAGACCTACGTCATGTCTGATGCGGACTTCACTCGCGCTCGCACCCTGACGCTCCATGGTACTCGCTTCATTTGCTACCTGTTCCTGGCCCACACGCTTTACGCCTATGCCGTCTCGATTAATGACCTCCGTGAACTTGCCCCCATCGAAGATGCCGGCCAGCTGTGCCAACTGTCGGGCGCTGATATTTCCTTCGGTTCCAACCTGGAATACACGCAGCTGAACCCAACCAATTGCAGTAGCCTTTCCACCGGCGACAAGTTTTACCTCATTGAAGATGGAGCCGTCGTCACCGACGTCCCGGGTCTGGCGATAGAGCGGCAACTCACTTGGATTGACCTGATGGAGGCGACGATCTGGCTGGCCATACTGTTCTGCATCGAACTCAAGGTCCGCTTGCAGGATCGCGGCATTGCCAGCGGTCGCACCGTAGTTGCCATTACCGTCACAAGTTTATTGTTATACGGTCTGTTATGGCTTGCAGCCGGTTATTGGATTTACCGGGGACACTTCATGTATGCCTGGGACGAAGCCTTGTGGATTCTCGGATTTTCGGCCATTGAAATGAACCTATCTGAGTGGAAGAAAGAAATTATTGAGGCACGCGGCTGAAGCGAAGGGCGATTTACCTCCGGCACCACCGAGTACCCTTTCCTGACTACCTCATGCACCATCGCTGATTTGCAACGGCAAACGATCACTAGAAGACCGGTTGCGCTTTTCCTGTCACTATAAAACTGAATTTGAAATTAATAAAAAGTCAAAAATAGAAGGGGTAGAAATATCTGCTTTTTATCAAAGCGGCGCAGAGAACTCTTCGATTTACCCCTCTCAAGGCGCCGCTTTACCAGTATGGTCGAGAACGGGACTGGAGGACTATATTGTGCGAACTGCGGCCGCAAGCTCAAACCCACTTCGAGTGTGAAAATGTAACCACATTTTGACCGCTATCACCTATTTCGGGACATTAGTACGAACAAATCGCGGGAATTAAGAAAAGCCCTGACATGCAGGGCTGTGTGTATCAGCAGTTAGGTCTACGCTCTCTTGCGCTTCACCACACCTAGTCCGAGTAGTGCGGAACCGAACAGCCAGGCGGCGGCGGGGATGGGGACAGGACTAACGATCTGCCAGCTTCCAAAATTTCCATTATAACCAGTACCAGTAGCTAAACCCCCTGAACTGCCGACTGCGGCCCAACTATCACCAGCACTTAACGTTATAGTCGCTGTACCCGAGGATTCCGCAGAGCTAAAGAAGCCGGAGCCACTATATAAAGTAAAATCTAGGGAGTTAACTCGATCGAAGGCTAGTCCCACAGCTGTACTACCAATTGAGAGCGGTGGCGCGTCTTGAACTAAACTGTCGGAGCCAGTATTACCGTTTGTCGCCAGCGCGCCCGTGAGAGTTAAATAGTTAGTAAAATAATTACCGGCACCTGTCGCAGAAAACACTGCCTCCTGATCACTTATGCGGGTGATGGTTATGCTAGCAGCCTGAGTTGGCCCGGCTAAAACCAGCAGCGCGGCAACTGCAACACTAGCTATCACGGATCTGATATTCATAGACATTCCCTTACTTGGCGCGTACCGCCAGTTGTTATGGTATAAGCAAACTAGCTTCTAGTATTTTCATTGTGGCATCCTTTCCGGCCAATATAATCAACTTACATTCATGTAGACTCATATGTCAAGGTAAGCAAGAAGAAATAGCAATGCTCTATTTGACTACCGTTGTACAAAGAGGCCACCCAACTCGCTAAAATTGCCAGTCTACTAGATAGAGGCCGCTCCGAGGTGAAAGCGGAACTCGCCGCTGGGTGAATTTGGGCAGAGTTTTCGGCTGCGCTAATGGCCGTAATGAGTTGTGAATTCAACCGGTCGACGCAACATCATAGCGTGAATGGCCGCTATTGAAAAAAGCTGCCGCTAAGCACGCCTATGAATCATAAAAATGAGCGGGGCTAGCGCGCATTACAGAGGGGCAAACGGTCGCACTATATAAGTTTCATCGCCGCCATCGCGGCCCTTGAGCCCTCCGCCAGCGCCGCTGGCATATCGCTCACAATTCTGCGCGCCACCCAGCCGCCAATAGCCATCACCACGGTTTTTGCCTTAACCCTCTTAACCTCACCATCCTGGTGATAACTGACATTAACGTGGTCAGACTTTGCCACGGCCCCTGCATGGCTGACATCGATAACCGTGGTATTGAGGCGAATTTTTATCGGGTTCTCAGGCCGGTCCAGCCCTTTAAAATTGATGGGGTTAAACAATACTTCCTCGATCCCGCGACCATCCTCTATGCTGTCAGGCATAAGATATTTGACAATATGCCGGAAAATACCGGTATTCCCACCTGGTAAACTATAGGCGTAGGGCGCTTTGTCGGGGCTAATTTCAAACCTGGCGTTGGTGCCCGGCATTTCCAATAGCCTGGCGGAATAAGCCGAGTAGACATCTGCTCCGACGCCACCCATGGAAATTGCGATAATGGGATCAAAATAGAGTTTAGGAAGTATAAACCCCCTAATCGATAGATTTCCAACCTATAGATGTTGGCTCCTACCGGCACTGAATCTGGATGCAGTGTAATTTGGTGGCTTTTGCGCAGGATTATGGCGTGATAGGAGCAATGGTAGCGAGAGTTTCGGTTGTTCCTCACTGACAACCCATACGGTTCACTACCATTTCGAAAAATAGCATGTACACCGTTAAATCGTCGTCCTCACAGGGTATCGAAAAGATCAGATATCGGCGGTGCCCGCGGTTCAGGCAGTGCCCTGGATGCAGTAGTCTCGGTGTTCAGCTGCAGATGGGTGAGTATTTTCTGGATCACGTCGGGGTCTTCGATACAGGCGATCACCTTCATAGCACCGCCGCAGTCCTGGCAGGTTGTGATGTCGATATTGAACACCCGTTTTAGCCGCTGTGCCCACGTCATTGCGGCATGGCTCTTCTTCGGTAAACGCGAAGGGGCCGGGTAGATCAGCAAAATAGTCTATAGAGAACCCCTCTGTCTGTATGATAAAGATTGTCGTCGTATGGATAAAAAACAGCCGGTTTCCCTGTCAGAATGTAGTCCAGTGCTATGCTTGAATAATCGGTAATTATAAGGTCTATATCCACTAATAAATCCTGGATGTCCTGAACTTGATTATCCAGCATTTTTATATGCGAAAGCTGATCGGATACGTCTTGGATGCTGTCCAGATGATGCCGGGTTATTAACAAAATTTGGTTGGTGTCGGCGAAAAACGTATTGAGTACAGCAAGGAAATGCTCCGAAAATGGCTGCGTCTGGTCGCTACCATCCCGAAACGTGGGGCAATACAGTATTATCCGGCTATATTGCCCCAGTTCGAGCACTGATTTGTAATCGATCAGCGCCTGCTCGGGGCGAAAAAACATATCACTGCGGGGGAAGCCGGTAATGGTAAGCCGAGGATAGAATCCGTCCATGGCGTCTTCAACTTCCTTGGTCGCTTCCGAAGTAGTGCAGCACAGGTGGCTAGACCTTCGTTCCAGGCTAAACAGCCAATAGCCCAGCGGCCGGGGGAAACGGTCGCGGATACCGGGTATACCGCCTTTTAGCGGCAGGCCATGCCAAGTTTGAATTTTTGTAAACCGACCTGGCAGGAACTGAAAGTAGCTGACATCACGAATGTTATAGCCCGTGACAAGCAACCGGGCCCGAACTATCGCCCAGAAACCAGCAAGTGAATACAAGCGGACATAGGGTAGCCCATGGCGGATGAGCGTTTTTTCGATTTGCGGGTTCCGGGTAATCCACAGCACGGTATGGAATCGAATTGTCGGTTGTCGCAGCATGTAAAGGTGGATAGCCCGGGGTTGCCCGAAAAACCGCGGCCATATAAAGTTCCGGCCAGGACCAGCCCGTCATTCTTTGGCACAACCAGCGACAAACCGGCCAATAGTCCATTGAGTAGAATTTCCAATAAAGTCCGTAAACTGTGTACTCTGAAACGTCGGAATGTCCGGCTATAGCACCGGGCCGTCAGCAGCTATATGATTGTCTGAGTATAAGAAGAATAAACACCTTTTTTTTATTTACTTTACCCTAAGTAATCGAAGTACGGCAATCAATTACCGCGGTTGAGGCGGCTGGCGACTTCATCGTTATGGCTACGAAAGACATGTATTGAGGCTTGATGTTAGTGCTTGTCATAACAATCCTCGTATAGAATAATGCTTTGGGGCTCTAACAGTCACTGAGTTTTTTGGTTCCGTTCGCTCGACATGGCATAGAGATTGAGCGATGTTAGGGAAGCCGCACAGATTACGCGCAGGCCTGAGTTGTATTCGATAAAAAATGGAGAGCGGAATATATGAGCTCAGTACGTGAGATAGATGTTTACACTAAACATGTCATGTCGAATATTGACCCGGCAGTCTTTAGTAGTTTGAATCTATTACAAATACAGGCCGTTGAAATAGCCGTTAGTAGCAATGCGCCATTTCGACGTCACGGAATCGATCTTAGAGGCACGCTGAGGCTCTATTTTGCCCAATTCTATTTTGTGATATTGATGGGCCGCGACCGTCGAATTGATATTAGTAACCGCGAAGCCGGTCGACGCTACCAAGCGGGTGTAGTTAGCGCTTTCATAATGCTATACACACTTATATGTATAGCATTGCCAGTAGTGCTTTTATTGCTCTACGTAATAAAGTCTTGGCTTGGTATCGATATTTTTCCGGATCAACACTTGTCAGATGTTTTGGGATTATGAACCAAATCTGTCAATCAGAGTGCACGGCTATGAGCTTCGAGTATAAGAAGCACCCTTGATCACACACCCGATGTTTCTTAATCAAATAGTCTTACTTGCGGAGGCGCTCGCGGTTCTGGCAGTTGATTAGCTGAGGCTAGTGCTCCCGTTTTTGGCATCTAGATGATCTAAAATTTCCTTGATCAGCACTGGGTCTTCAAAACAGGCAGTTAATCTGACAACAGCTTTTTCGAGGGAAAGGTAGAGTTTAGGAAGTATAAACCCCCTAATCGATAGATTTCCAACCTATAGGTGTTGGCTCCTACCGGCACTGAATCTGGATGCAGTAGTCTCGGTGTTCAGCTGCAGATGGGTGAGTATTTTCTGGATCACGTCGGGGTCTTCGATACAGGCGATCACCTTCATAGCACCGCCGCAGTCCTGGCAGGTTGTGATGTCGATATTGAACACCCGTTTTAGCCGCTGTGCCCACGTCATTGCGGCATGCCGCTCTATGGGCGTCCGGTCTGCCGGGGAGTCGGATGTTTGGGGTTTTCGTCCCTTACCCCGTTGGGCGGGGGTGATCAGCGCCCGATATTTACTGTTAGGAGCGAGTACACCGTGATAGCGGGTCAGATTGCCCCGGGGCTTGGGTACTAGTGCAGCGAGGCGAGCTATGAAATCCAGCGGCGGATGGCCGCCCCGCTCAAAAATGACGTGAGTGGTACCGTCGTTCCAGGGGGTTTTGAGCGAGTAGCGAACCTGGCCGTGTGCGGTAAGCGACAACCGTTTCTCAGACACGGCGGGCCGGGCAATGTAACGGCACAGGCGTTCGAGTTTGTGGCGCTCATTGGCTTTCGCCGCAACCCCGGCATGCAGGAAAAACCCGGAGACATTACCCACGCGGTGCTGTGGACGGTGAACCGACCCGCTTTGACGGATACCCCACTTCTGGCCTCAATCGCGTCATCGTACAGCATGCCTTGCAGCAGGCAGGATTGTTTGGCCGCTCACTTCATATGGTATCGGGGCTGCCCGTGGCGGCGTTCTACCGCAATGACGGTCAGCGGCGGGAAAAAGCGATACAGAGGAAACGTGACAGCTTGAATGTAGGCGTGAAACCGGTGTCGCTGCTCGGTCAGCCCCGCTAGACTTCGTTGCAGGCCAGTGTCACTTTTCACGAGGTTATCCCTGAGGCCCTTGCCGTCTGGTATGACTATGTGATTGTTACCCTGGAAGACGGTGTGACCCTGGATGCGGATAGATTAAGTGCGCCGGTGGCGATCGTTGACATTGGTCTGTGCAGCGAAGCGGGAATTGGTAGAGCGCCTTTATAGCGAAACCCGGCGACAGTTGGGACTGGGTGCCGAATTGGATAGCATTTTGTTTGTCGGTGGTGGCAGTGCCGCACTGGCCACTGATATTGCCAACTGGTTTCCCAATCAGCAGATTGCCGACCATGCCGCCCTTGCCAATGCGCGCGGCATGCTGAAATATCTCCAGTTTGTCTGTGATGATACGGCAGCCCAGCGTTAACGTATTTACACGTGGTCACGCTTTGTCCTACTTTGAGACATTAGCAGCGTCAAATTGCAGGCAACAAAAAGCCCACCGAAGTGGGCTCGTTATAAGGAGTTCTGTTTACGCTTTTTTGAGCCTTGACCATCCAAGGCCAGCGAGGCCGAGGCCGAATAGTGCGAGTGTGGCTGGTGCTGGCACGGTCGGCGTCTTGGGCACCACCGTGAACGCGGTCGAGTCCTTGAAAGCGTTTTCGAAGGTCGCCCCGTCCAACGCTGTCATGAACCGCAAATTCGTTAATTCAATCGCCGACTGGTTTCCATCGTATATAGAAAAGTAGAACGTCGTGGGATCGAACCACCGGAATCCACCGAGTATGGTCCCTATATCGTCCGTCGATAACGTAAACCCCGTCAATCCTGCCCCTGTGGCAGTGACCATCATGTCAGAGACTTCATGCAGCTCTATCATGTTCAACCCGGGATCGGCGAGATCGTCAGCGGTGAACATACCGTTAAATTCCAGCCCATTATCCCCCAAAACATTGAAGTTGTAAGACATAGGGACGGCATGGGCTAGCTGAGCCCCGAGTATCGTTAACGCACATACGATGATTCTAAGCATTACCTTCTCCAAATGAACACAACTGGGCTATTCCAACAAGCACGCAATAACTAAGCCAGCTTAAGAAAAGCCATAGGAATCAACCGCTCCAAGAAAAGCCCAAACTAGAAATAGCAACAAATGTATAAAATACTGACATAAAATAACCTTTTGCTATAAGGGTTATTGGCGTGCGGTAGGCTGTTATGTGGTGTGATCTCAACCGGTCAATGCAACACACGCTTTAAATCTAGCAGCTGGTGTTTCATAATCCAAGGTTTTCCTTGGCCGCTCATTTAACTCCCTGGCGATCCAGTTCAGTTCCTTTTGCGAATGAGCAGACAGATCAGCTCCTTTCGGAAGATAGTCACGCAGTAAACGATGGGTGTTTTCATTCGAGCCACGCTGCCAGGGGCTCTGCGGATCACAGAAGTAGACCTGTATATCGGTTTCAAGCGTAAATCTCTGATGTTGCGCCATCTCCGTACCACAGTCCCAGGTCAACGACTTGTATAGTTCGCTGGGCAACTCTTGTGCTTGGTTGATAAGCGCGGTCACTACGGTCTCTGTTCGCTTGTTCTCCAGTTTCGCCAGCATGACGTAGCGAGAATGCCTCTCAACCAATGTTGCAATACAGGTCTTGTTCGTGCCCTCAATTAGGTCTCCTTCCCAGTGACCTGGTACAGCTCTGTCTTCAACTGAAGCGGGTCTTTCACGAATAGAGGCAGCATTGGGCATACCGCCTGGTCCATTGCTTTTCAAGATAGACGTTCTGGCACGACGAATACTCCGCTTGGAGCGCAAGTATGCTTGAAGCTCTTTTTTTAAGGCTCCTCGTGCTTGAATGAACAGACTGCGATAAATAGTTTCGTGTGACACTTGGTTCCACTCATCACCCGGATTTTCCGGCTTCAGCCATCCGGCGATTTGTTCTGGCGACCACTTCCGCCGTAGCTTCAACTCGACGACTTGGCTAAGCGGGCGGTTTCTAACCAGTTTACAGCGTTTCGGTCTGAGGCCACTATCCCATGCATCCGCATCTGCCTGTGTGGCTCGATACTGGGCGCACCCTCCATTGCGATCAATCTCGCGGCTGATTGTGGAAGGTGCTCGATTAAGCTGAGCAGCAATTGCGCGGATGGAGAGCCCCGCGACAAGACCACGGGATATTTCCTCCCGCTCGGCAAGACTCAGTGAACGATGAGACCGCTGTCGATCTGGCGGTCCAATTCCACCGGTTCGGGATAACTGTTGGTGAATTGATAGAGAAGATCTATCAAATGATTGGGCAATCGACCAGACGGAATCACCCTGTTGGTATCGGTCCCAGATGATGTAGGACCTCATTTCATCTGTGTACTTGAGATTGGTTCGACGAGCCATGTTACAACACTCCTATTTTTACTTAATATAGTAGAGTGTTGCGTTGACCGGTTGAGATCACACCTCAAAGGAGTCATTCGCGGTCAGTAGGTTTCGACCCCATGAATGACTGCTTACACGACACTAGAGACACGCGCAGCTGGTCATTAGTTATACAGCCAAATGTCAGGATTCTTTACAACCTCTAGGAATATGCCTGTGCTTTCCCGCTGGATGCCCCGTGGTTATTCGACTGGCATGGTTTATGCTCCATGTCTTGGAAACAATGATTAACGAGGGAGATAGCAATGAGCGCAATAGTTAGATTCATAGCGGTAATGGCGTTTACGGGATGGGCGGGGACAGCAAGTGCTACGTTGATCGGGGATACAGTTAATTTTGAAGTACATTATCAGGATTCGGTTTTTTTTGGTAATACCTTCAATTTTGTCGCGACTGAGAATTCAGGTGCTGAAATAGGTTTTCTCAATTCATCCTTTTCTTTAGATGTTGAATCTACGAGCATTACTTTTCTCGTCACGGCAGCTGCGATAAACATTGCGGTTAATATTGACTTTATACTTACAGGCTTGGATTGGCTAGGATCTCCAGATGGGGTTTTAACGGGTGCGACCATTACAGCTAATACCGGATTTTTTTCTGGGCTTAGTATTGGTGACCTGACAATAACCGATCATGGATTGTCGATTGATTTAGATGCTATCGCAATTACCGCGACAGGTGGTCAGAATTTAAGAACCATTGGAGATACTTTAGAAATTTTGCTGCTAACTAACCACGATCCAGAAGAGGTTCCGGCCCCCGCCACGCTCGCCCTATTCGGACTTGGACTCGCCGGTCTTGGATGGTCAAGGCGAAAGAAAGCCTAAACAGAACTCCTGATGTACCGCCCCCACATGACGGGGGCATTTTTTTGCCTGTAATTTGGCGTGGCTAATGTCTCAAGTTAGGCTAAAGCGGAAGTAATCGTATCTCTGATCCGGGGCACTGGTAACTTCCCTTAACACTTCATTGCGGTCTTAAAGAATTAGCCGATTTTAGTTTACAGACGCTGCAAACTGCGCATGTGTCTCTATATTCAACTGCCCCGCCAGCCCGGCCTCCCGGTGCACGGCGATGTCTTGGTATTCGGGGCTGGAGATCATTTCCAGCATGGCGGCGCGGCTGGGGTACATGGCGATCGCCACGTCGTCCCACAGTTCTTCTACTTCGCCCAGCATCAGGCGCGAGACAGTACCGGAGAAAATGATGCCGCCTTTGACGGCCGCCAGCCTGCCAATCACACCCACACCGTAGATCTGGTAGGCATCACGGCCGGATAGTTCGGTTTTACGCCCGTCAGCATACTCGGCCTTATCTTTGTATTTGAGCAGGTTGAGCATGTAGATGGGTTGGTCATCCCCCGGCGCGAGAGAGCCGGTAATCTGTTCTTCGTTGGGCTCAAGGGCATTGTTGTATTCCATGAGTGTTCCTCTCTATCAATTGTGAATATCTATGCAGAAAAGTCGCACGCTTTTTTGCGAATGCAGTCTAAATCAATACCGCGCCAGAGTTCCAACTTACGGCCGCTCCCACCTCTTTTGCGCCATTCGCCTACAGCTTTGATTGATTATTATTTATACAATTAGGTGTCAGAATATTTTACATTCCAAGTGGTTTCGAAACGCTCGTGATTGGTAACCCATTGATTTATATCGAGAGGTATGAATCTTGCACGGCTAAAGTAATACTAAAATAACAAGGACGTAACATGATCCGATTAATAGCTTTGGCCTGCTTAATGGTCTGCTCTCTTGGTGCCAATGCCGCAACCCTTATTTTAAACACCGCCGGGCAGTTAACGGGTGCCAGTGGTGTTAACGTTGATGGTGCTTTCTATGACGTCTCTTTTATAGAGGGCAATTGCACCGGTGTTTTCGGAGGGTGTGATCAGGACAGCGACTTCACATTTAGCACATTTGACCAAGCGAGGGCGGCTTCCCAGTCATTATTAGATCAGGTGCTTTTAGATAGCGCGTTGGGCCAGTTTGACACAGTCCCTTCTCTGACCCTTGGTTGCAGCACAAGCTTGTGCAATGTCACAACCGCGTATGATTTGGTAGAGAGCAATTCTACTGTTCCTGTGATGAGCGCTAGTAATTATACCGTGGAGCGTGCTTGGACGGTACAAGGTGACCATGTTTCACCGGATACCTATAATACGTTCACGAATACGGGGGGGTTAACCAGTCACGTTTTCGCAAAGTGGTCTCCTTCCCCTGTCCCCCTCCCAGCCGCAGCATGGCTATTCATCAGTGCACTGGGCGGACTGGTAGTAGCAAAGCGCAAGCAACTAAAGGCGTAACTAAAACTGATATCTACCAACCCGCTTCGGCGGGTATTTTTTTGTCTGCGATTTGAGTAGACGAATGTCTCAAGATAGGCGAAAGCGGACGTTTTCATCTATCACATCAGCTGGCTGAAAGGGTCTGCTTTCACCACTTTTGAGACAAGATTGGGAGGTGATCTCGCCCCAAATATAGTCTGCTTTGTGCCACTTTGAGACATTGGCCAACCCAAATCGAAGACAACAAAAAGCCCACCGAAGTGGGCCTAATTTCATTAGGGCTGTTAGCTCCCCCAGACTATGTACGCTTGGCTGAAGCCCGCAGACGACGACTCGCTACCAATAACAGACCTAGCATTGTCAGAACGAGACCGTAGATAGTCATTGTGGGGACAGGTGTTGATGATCCGCCACCCGCTCCATCAGTGAACGCCAAAGTGTGAAGGTTGTCAGGAGCAGAAATGGTGCTGCTCACAATGCCAGTTGTCACATCGAGGATGTCAATCTGTCGCGGGTTTGTTAACCCCCTCTCAGTTATCGCATAGAGAGTCGTGCCTGAAGAGAAATCGCCGTGATGCAAGTCGGCGCCCGTCAAACCAGTAGGCGCTAAAGGGGCTCCCGATATACCTGTGGTCGTGTCTATTATCCGGATTTCGCCTCTGTCGACGTAATAAAGTGTGTCACTATCATCGAAAGCCAGAGACTGTCGAGAGGAGCTGAAACCAGCGTCTCCCAACACGGTGACAGTTCCCGCGGCCTTGTCCCACAGTACGGGATCGTCACCATCTTCTGTCCATCCATACAAAGCACCGGAAGAGTTGGCTGCCGGTACATTCACTAATTGACCTGCACCAGTACCTATTTCAGTAGCAACACCGGTTGTCAGGTTGATAGTAATCAAGCCGTCCGGGAAACTCGGATCGCTAGATGATGTAGTGGCATACATCGTACCTGTGGTCGCATCGTAGGTCGTGCCGTTGATCCTGTAGCCCACAGCACCGATGGTATTTAGCACCGCACCCGTTGCTGGATCAAGCTCGACAAGCGTACTGGTTGCCGCGCTATTTGACGCGTCCAAAATGGTTCCATACAGAGCCGCGAGTGCTTGTAGCGGAATAAGGCACGCAACTACCGCTGCTATGCGCAAATATTTTTTCATTTCATAAATCCCTTTTTGGTTGTAGAGCACACACCAACTCTTAGAGTAAACTGGCCATTCAGTCACGAAATTATAGTTGGGTTATCTAACTTCAGTCAATTGCCACATGTCCCTTGTGTCACAAGTGGGCATCCATTCCGAATATGGTGAATGGCCGTTCAGAGTAATGAGCGGCCCTTTTCTACATCATAGCTGAAAAGACCGCTTGTAGGCGAAAGCAGCCTAGATCAGGGTTCGGGGTTTAGTCGCTTAACACCACATAAGAGACGGTTTCGGCCTATAACCTTATATTTCTAATGGTTATGTTTGTCAGCTTTTTTTACACTTTTAGTTCTATCGAAGGCTATGGTGTTGTTAAGTGATTGATTTTATTAATGTGGCATGGATATTGCATTTATTTTGATAAATAACTAACAGGGATGTTTCTCATGCCAAGAGCATTTATCGGATTTACTCTCCTCATGCTGTCACTGACAGCCCACGCAGCCACTATAACCGTGGATGTGGTTGACGACCTTCATGTTAACCTCGCCTTCTCCGGTGTACTAACCGGCTCTGTGCCAAACAATACTCCGGGGGTTCTGTGGATAGATACGCCAGTTCCTTCAAGTATTGAAGCCATCGCCTCTGGTGTGACTGGCGGCTCAATAGGCAGTGTTACAGAGTTTGTCGTCTATAGCGGTTATAATAACACCCCTTACGGTGGTAGCCTTGAAATCTGGAACTCAACCGGCAGCAACAGTCCGTTCTCCGTAGGTGGCGAACTGACTGGGTCACTCTCACTTACATTTAATGTGCAGCATGGGATGACTCAGAGCATGTTTGACGAAGGCGGGGTACCTATATATTGGGGGCGCGATTCAGGAACGACTGCTGGTACCCTCCAAGGCTACGCAGTGTCTAGCGTGCCAATCCCAGCCGCAGCATGGCTGTTCATTAGCGCACTGGGTGGACTGGTAGTAGCAAAGCGCAAACAGCTGAAGGCTTAACAGCAACTGACGTCTACAAGCCCGCTTCGGTGGGCTTTTTATTGCCTGCGATTTGATGCCGCTAATGTCTCAAAATAGGCGAAAGCCGACATTAGGCCATGTCTGCTTTCACCTCAAAGCCGCCATTCCAGATGCCATTAACCTAATATAAGCTATGGTTATTTTTGTCAGATTTCTTTACAACTTTCATTTATATGTCAGGCCTGAAGTGCTGGAGACCATGCGCTTGCTGGGCTGGCATGGTTATTGCTATAGATAATAAAACTACGAAAACTAGAGAGAGTAAAATGAAGGGCATATTAATTAAATGGATAGCGGCATTGGTAGTTGCTGGATTTGGGGCCGCTGCGCAAGCGGCTTTATTGACGTATAACTATGAAGGTCCACTTTTTACGAATGTACAAGCACCTTATACAACGAGCGACCGCATTACCGGAACATTGTCTTTCGATTCATCACTGTTGGATGCGGCTGGAACTGGCAAAATCTTGACGGACTCTTTCGCCATAAACCCTGCAGTCATGTGGAGCTTTCAAGATGGTTTCAATTCATTTAATGAAACAAACACAACGACAACTTTTCGTATAGAAGTAGATTTTATCGCATTAATGCCTACTTTGTGGGAATTAGATCCAACGTTCGGTCAAACTACAAACGCTGATATTTGGGGAAATGGAACCCCGGCAGCCCACTTGGCGATGAGTTGGTATCAAGGAGCCTGTGCTCAGGCTAATGACGCGAGTGGTTGTGGATTTGATGGTAATACTCAGAGGAATAACGCCGTGACGCCCTGGTCTCGGGTCCCCGCACCTGCCACCCTTGCTCTGTTCGGCCTCGGCCTTGCTGGCCTTGGATGGTCACGCCGCAAGAAAGCGTAAACAGTACCCCTGATATTACAGCCCTCCTCGTGAGGGCTTTTTATTGCCTGTGATTTAGGGCTGCTAATGTCTCAAAATAGGCGAAAGCGGCTTTAAGCAGGGCTATCCTCTTTACAGATTTTCGGTCTATCCTTGGTTAAACCTAATAATAAGGGGATAGACGATGAAATTGCAGGATCTGGCATCAGTAGCAGAAATTGTGAGTGGAATTGCTGTAGTTATTTCGCTGATTTACGTCGGCGTGCAGGTTAACGACAGCACCTCCGCAATAAGATCTGCGGCTGCAAGTGATGCGACAACAACAATGCAATCCTGGTATATCGAAATGGGTACTAACCGTCAGGCTAGCGATGTCTGGTTCAATGCGATGACAAGCGTGGAGCCACTGCCTGCACGCGACGAATTTCAGTTTATGATGTCAATGCATGTAGCCATACTGGGTATGCAGAACAGTTTTCTTCTCGCCAAGGAGGGTACTTTGGACCCTGAGTTTCGTGAAGCGGTCACAACAGCGATAGTGGCAGTAAAAGATCTTCCCGGTATGGGTCGCTATTGGAGGCAAAGAAGGGGGTTCTTCCACACAGAATTCGCAGAATATGTCGATGGGTTATTGGTTCAAGAAGCTATCGAAACACTCGATATTTACAAAACGTCAGATGTAGCGGCGGATCATTAATTTGAGGCCGAGCTATTAAGTTTCACGCCGCTGTTCGCACAAAGCAGATACTCTAAGTAGCGAATTTCTGGCCCTGTTAACGCCCGCTGTTAGGCGAGGCTGTGTGAAAACTCCGGCGCAGCTTTTCGGATCGCACGGAGGGTGGCCTCGTTTAATATTTCAGAGAGATCTTCCCTTTTGAGCCACCTCTCAGCCATCGTAGACTTGCAATTTCGCGGGCCAATTTTGGCTAGTTTGCGTTTTCACACAGCCTCACCTCATCGGAGACATTCAGGGTGTCAGGAAACTTAACAGTACTAAATGTAGAGTTATTAGTCGATTTCGGCTGATATAGCCTGTGACCGGCGGCAAACACCTCACAGCGGCCGTTCGGAGTTTAGGATGTTGAATTGCATTGAATATTGATCCATTGATCTAATGCGCAAGCTGGATGAGCTGCATCTGAAACGTCCTTTCAAAGGCTCCCGCCGACTGCGCGATGACCTCTGGGATAACCAGGGTCTTCAGGTCAATCGCAAACGAGTACAGCGTCTGATGAGACTTATGGGTATAAGGGCTTTGCACCCAGGCGCGAAGACAACGCGCCCCAACCCGCAGCCCAAGGGTTTCCTGTATCTGGTTGCGATAATGGATTGGCATTCCAAAAAGGTACTGCCTTGGCGATTATCCAACGCTCTGGATGCTGCTCCTTGTGTTGAGGCGCTGGAAGAAGCGCTGACAAACTATGGCACACCTGAGATATTCAACAGCGACCAGAGCTGCCAGTTTACCAGTGAAAATTTCACTGATGTACTGAAAGATAACGGCATCAACATCAGCATGGACGGCAAGGGCCGATGGATGGATAATATTTTTATTGAGCGCCTCTAGCGCAGCTTGAAAGAGGAGCGGCGGCACGCTAGCCTGAGCAGAATGACGCCGGACCAGGTCTATTATGATTTGCCCTCAGGGCTACCGATAGCAGCATGAAACTGACTTGGGGTTTACACTTATAAAGGCTGGTTCCCTGTGTCAGGGATGGGGTCCACTTCAGCAGACTGGTTCGCTCCTGCACCAGCTGTTGACTGCCTCAGTGCGTGTAATCACTTCCTGTGTATCAGAAATCTCCGCAGACTCTAATGATTCTTGTTTATTAATGATTAATTGAAACTGATCTGTCTTTAGAGGTAATTTAGAGACAGACTTAACCTCAAGATGCCTCAATCTAACAAGTAGGAAGCCTGATGCTATGAAAGCGATTTATTACATGTCACATGGAGGTGCCGATGTCCTTCAGATTGGCGAGTTGCCTATACCGCCAATTGCCGAGGATGAGGTGTTGGTGCAGGTGGCAGCCACAAGTGTCAATCCAATTGATCGACGACTCAGGTCTGGTGAACTTCAGGAGTATATTACTCGTACATTTCCGGTTGTTCCGGGTTGGGACTTCTCCGGTCGTGTAGTTGCAGTGGGTGATGCGGTTTCAAATTATGAGATAGGTGATGATGTAGTTGGCTTAGCCTTTACCTGGTCGATCCAGTACGGCACCTATGCACAATACGCGCCGATCAAGGCCACTTCTCTCACTAAAAAACCTAAGAACATATCCTTCGAGCAGGCTGCCGCACTGCCGTTGGTAAGTTTGACTGCCTGGCAGTCACTTTCTGAATTTGGACAGTTGCAGGCGGGGCAGTCAGTTCTGATCCACGCGGGAGCAGGCGGCCTCGGTAGTGTTGCAATTCCCTTAGCCAAATATCTCGGCGCGAAAGTGTACACCACTGCAAGTAGTAGGAATCGAGAGTATGTCGAATCTGTTGGAGCGGATGTGGTTATTGATTATCGGGAGCAGGATTACGCTAGCGTTATCAGAGAATTGGAACCGCAGGGCCTGGACCTGATTCTGCAGTCTCTATTGGACGACCAGGCTTCCAAGGACTCAATCAGCTTGGTTAGGGACGGCGGAGCAGTTGCCTATATGAATAACGAACCCCCTGAAATGCCTGAAATTAAGGAGCGGAACGTCAGGGCTGAATTTTTGCATCACAGACCGGACGGAGAATCGCTCACCGAACTTCTGAGGCTTTTCAGTAACGGAACGTTGCCGGTTCCGCGCGTCCAATTGATGGAGCTTGAACAGGCAGTGGAAGCTCATCAACTATCAGAGGAGGGGCACACTATAGGCAAGCTGGTGTTGAAGATACAAAACCTGTGATACAGACTGGCACACTGATACGTTGATGCGCCACGAGAATGTTAGTTAGAGCAATACAGGGTCAGCCAGCTACCTTCTGGTAGCTGGCTGATACTCTTACTTTAAGCTTATTTTAGGTCATAGCGATCGAGAGTCATCACTTTGCTCCATGCAGTAACAAAGTCATTTACAAACAGCTCACTGTTAGTGGCATAGGCTTCTGCTACAGCGCGCAACTCGGAGTTTGACCCAAAAATGAGATCCACGGGTGTGGCAGTCCATTTAAGCTCGCTAGTCGCACGGTCTCTCCCTTCATAAATGCCTTCGGTCTCGGCAGATTTCGTCCACACTGTGGACATGTCCAGCAAGTTGACAAAGAAGTCATTGTTCAAGGTTCCCGGTTTATCAGTAAACACACCGTAAGCAGTTTGTCCGGTGTTGGCATTGAGTACACGCATGCCACCCACCAGCGCCGTCATTTCAGGTACGGTCAAGGTCAACAGGTCAGCCTTTTCAACAACCATTTCTGACGGTGAACCGTAGCTCTTGTCGCTGTAATAGTTGCGGAACGCGTCTGCGGTCGGCTCCAACACGGCAAACGAGTTAACATCGGTCATCTGCTGCGATGTATCGGTGCGCCCCGGCGTAAAGGGAACGTCAATTTTCAAGCCCGCTTTGTTGGCGGCTTGTTCCACAGCTGCAGAACCACCCAGAACAATTACATCCGCCAGAGAGACCTTCTTGCCGCCCGACAGCGACTTGTTGAAATCCTCCTGAACCTTGGTGAGAGCCTTCAACGTCTTGTCCAGTTCTCCAGGATTGTTAGCAGCCCAATCTTTCTGAGGCGCGAGTTGAATCCGTGCGCCGTTGGCTCCACCGCGCATGTCCGAACCGCGGAAGGTGGATGCAGATGCCCAGGCTGTTCTAACCAGCTCAGGCATGGTTAAACCGGATTTCAGAATTTTTGCCTTCAGCTTCCCCGTGTCCCTGGTGCTGATCAATTTGTAATCGGCAGTGGGAACCGGGTCTTGCCAAATAAACACTTCCTCTGGAATCTCACCACCCACATAGCGGGTACGTGGACCCAAGTCGCGATGCGTCAGTTTGAACCAGGCCTTGGCGAAGGCCAAGTCGAACTCCTTTGGGTTCTTCAGGAAACGCTCGGAGATCACTCTGAAGCCAGGGTCTTCCTTGAGCGCAAGATCGGTTGTGAACATGATCGGTGCGTGACGTTTCTGCGGGTCGTGGGCGTCCGGTACCATGTTTGCTGTCGCTTCATCTGTTGGAATCCATTGTGTTGCACCGGCCGGGCTCTTGGTCTTTTTCCAATCGAACCTAAACAGGTTGTCGAGATAGAGAATAGACCATGCGGTGGGTGTGGAGGTCCACGCGCCTTCCAGGCCACTGGTCATGGTGTCGGCTCCGCTGCCGCTGCCACATTTGTTTTTCCAGCCAAGGCCCTGCTGTTCGATAGGGGCTTCGGCAGGAGCGGGGCCAAGACAGTCAGCGGGCTTGGCACCGTGGGCTTTGCCCAGAGTGTGCCCGCCGGCGATAAGCGCAACGATTTCTTCATCGTTCATTGCCATGCGGCCAAACGACTCACGAATATCTGCGGCCGCAGAAAGCGGGTCGCTGTTGCCGTTGGGGCCTTCCGGATTTACATAGATCAGTCCCATTTGCACAGCTGCAAGGGGCTTCTCCAGTTTGCCGTCTTTGTCGTAGCGTTTGTCGTTGGCGAGCCACTTGGTCTCGGCACCCCAGTAAACGATGTCAGCCTCCCAGTCGTCAACGCGTCCGCCGGCAAAGCCCAGGGTTTCAAAACCCATGGATTCGAGTGAGACGTTACCCGCAAGGATTATCAAGTCAGCCCACGATACGTCCCGTCCGTATTTTTGCTTGACCGGCCATAGTAACCGCCGCGCCTTATCCAGGCTGACGTTGTCTGGCCAGCTGTTTAGAGGTTGAAATCGCTGTTGGCCACCATCCGCACCGCCGCGTCCATCAGTCACTCGATAGGTTCCAGCACTGTGCCATGCCAGCCTTATCATCAGGCCTCCATACGTGCCCCAATCTGCGGGCCACCAGTCCTGCGAGTTTCTCAGTGTTCCTGCAATGTCTTTCTTCAGGGCATCGAGATCAACCTTACTGAAGGCTGTAGCATAATCAAAGTTGTCACTGTAGGGGTTGGAGCGGTCATCATGGGCACGAAGCGGCTGTAGGTTCAGAGTTTCTGGCCACCAGTACTGGGTGGACTTTGACATTCCCTGCGCTGCCACTGAGCTTGCCAGCCCAATAGACGCAAAGCTAACCGCAAGAGCGGTAATTAAAGGTAGTGATTTTTTAATCATCGAACGGCCCTCCCTGGGCTGGTTAATAACACTCACAACAGAAGACTAGTTCGGATATCGCTATGGGTAAAGTTTGTTAACTAGAATTTCATGTTTAGTTTTTTCGTAGATGAGTATTACGCCGACAATGATTCTTTGCATATATTTATCAGGGCTTCGATACTTGAAGTGCGCGTATAGTTGGGTCGTAATATAAAGGCGATTCGGCGGTGCGGACTGGGTTCACTCAAGTGTACTGCTGCAAGCGATTCGTGTTGGGCAATAAGAGGGTCTTTCGCCATTTGCGGGATCAGAGTGGTTCCCTGTTTCCCCAATACCATTTGTATCAAGGTGTTGAGGCTGGTGGCGCCGAAGCCCTTATTGGCGGTCTGCTCTTGAAATTTACACGCTTCCAGAATGTGGTCCTTCAGGCAGTGCCCTTCTTTCAGTAGCATTAACTTGCAGTGGTCCAATTGTTTGCTCGTAATCTCCTTTTGGCATGCATGTTTTTCTCCCTTTAGTGCCACCCAGTAAAAGTCCTCCTGCCAGAATTCCATACTGAGCAGCCCTTCACAGAGAAAGGGTAGCGCCAATATCGCTGTGTCGATTTCGCCGCGCCTGACCATATCTACCAACACATGAGACTGATCTTCGACAATGTTCAGCTGAGCATGAGGGTATTGCTGATGCAACAGTGGTAAAACTTTCGGTAATAAATATGGCGCTATGGTCGGGATTATACCAATGGACAGAGGGTAGCTGAGCGGGGACTTTTGATTGTCTGCAAGATGTTGTAGCTCTTCAACTTGCAGTAGGATATTTTGTGCTTTCTTTAACACCTGAACGCCTACAGGGGTGACAAGGACCTTTTTATTGTCCCTCTCAAAAATCTGTAATCCCAGCTGCTTTTCCAGCTCATTCAGAGAGGTGCTCAGCGCCGATTGGCTGATATTGCTCAGCTCCGCAGCTTTCCTGAAATGTAGGGTTTTCTCTACCGCGAGTGCATAAATGAGTTGCTTGATGGAAATCATTTGATTCTGGTCTTTGTCTCTCACCTGTGTTGTTCAGTATTATAGATTGTATATAAGAAATTGTTCAATATTACTGATCTAAGTAGGCGGATAAGCTCGCACAAACATGGCGCAAGTCTCCTCTATGTACACCTCGTTACTGATCTCGTAGGGTTGATCTTGCAAGTTGAGTAGAGCAATCTCCACGGGCAGACCTTTAACCATAAACAGAAATTGCGCAGCTGCCAGTTCAGGGTAGCTCACCTGCATTTGGTTTCTTGCGGTAGCTGCGGCGAGGTATTGGGCCAGCGCCTGTATGACGAGCTTTGGACCAGACTCAAAAAACGATAGACCCAGCTCTGGATGGCGTTCACCCTCATTGAGGCACAGCCGGTACATGCGCAAAGCCGTGTCTTCCAGCAAGGTGCCGACGAAGCGAGCTGCAAATATTGGCAAAAATATTTCGGGCGATAAGGACAGGTCAGATTGGTCTACAGTCAATTGTGCCTGCATACACTGGTGTTTCACGCCTTCTCGTAATACGTTGTCCTTGCTACTGAAGTGGCTGTAAATGGTCTGCTTCGACACTCCAGCAGCAGCTGCCACCTGATCCAGGCTGGTGTTGGCATAGCCTTGGGCCGTAAACATATCGGTTGCGGTTTTCAGTATCTGCTGTCTTTTCTTGTCGGATTTGGGTCTACCAAGAATTGCCATTTCAAGCCTTGAGTTAATGGACTATTGAGTCTAGTATAGCGATCTATTACTAGACTTACCAGTCCATTATTTGGTGGAAATATGCGTTTATTGAACAAATTTGTAGTTTTGGTAGCTGTCTTGCTTATTGCCGGGTGTGACGCCAATGGTGTGGAAAGTAATGAGGTCATCTACCAGTCTGTCTCCGCTGTGCAGGTTCATGAGCACTCGGAGTTTGCAGTAACACGTGAGTTCACCGGTGTAGTGGTGCCAGCTCGCAGCGCCGACATCGCTTTTGAATTTGGCGGTACCGTGGAATTTATGCTGGCCGATGAGGGTGACCGTTTCGAGGAGGGCGACTTGCTGGCCCAGCTGGACACGGCATTGTTGGATGTTGAGCGGCGTCAGTTGCAAGCACAGTTGAATGAGGCGCGGGCCAACCTGCGTTTGGCCTCGGCAAACCTCAAACGCCAGAAATCGCTGGAGCTGGATGGCTTTGCCTCGCAACAGCGTCGAGATGAGTTGGAGGCGGTACGTGATGCCACTAAAGCCAGCATTGCTCAGTTGCAGGCGTCTCTGGATGGCAATCAGGTGCGTCAGCAGAAGGCCCATTTGTACGCACCTTTTAGTGGTGTGGTTGGCGAGCGTTATCTGGAAATGGGAAGTAGCGCCAGCGCAGGTCGGCCTGTGATGCGCACTCTGGAAACGGAGCGCATGGAAGCGCATGTGGGTGTTCCCCTGTCGCTAGCCGGGGGTATGGAGGTAGGGCAATTAGTGTCTGTTCGAGTAGGAGAGGCTGTGATTGAGGCCGAGGTGTTGGCTGTAGGTGCTGAGCTCAAGGCTAGGTCGCACACGGCCACGGTGCGTATTCAACTTCCTGAACAACAATTTATGGCCGGTAGTCTGGTGGAACTCGAGCTTGTCGATAGCATTTTAGCCACTGGATTTACTATTCCCCAGTCTGCCTTGACCGCCAGTTTGCGTGGGCTGTGGCGGGTCTATGTGCTGGCACCTTCAGGCGACGGCTTGCACATGGTTGAGGCCCGGGACTTGCAACTACGCTACAGCGGTGAGTTTACCTCCTTTGTCGAGGGTGGCCTCAGTGATGGAGAGTTGGTGGTCAGTGAGGGAGTGCATAAAATAGTGCCGGGACAGCTGGTTCGTCTGGTGGGTTCCGGGAAGTCTTTGTGATTTACGCGCTAACAGAGAACGGCAGGCTGATAAGCCTGTTGGTCGCACTGGTCATCGTGGCAGGTCTGGGTGCGTTGTATACCCTGCCCATTGCCGAAGATCCGCGTATGGAAAATCGCTATGGTCTGGTGCTGACCGCTTATCCGGGAGCTAATGCAGAGCGTGTAGAAGCGCTGGTGACGGAAAAGTTGGAGCTCAAACTGCGTGAGCTTCCGCAGATCAAGGAAATTACATCATCATCCGGTAATGGGCTCTCCAGTATTAGCCTGGCACTGCGAGATGAGATCACTGAGCCTGATCTGGTGTGGTCTAAAATTCGTGACCAGATAGCCGAGGTGGAACCTGACTTACCGGCAGGCAGCCTGCCCAGTCGCTTGCTGGATGAACGGGGTTTTGCCTACACCATGCTGATTGCCCTGCGCGCCAAAGATGCCAGTCAGGTGTCACCTCAAATATTACAACGCTATGCACGGGAGCTGCAGAGCCAGCTGCGATCGCTCGGTGGAACTGACGTGGTGGAAATTGATGGAGAGGTGAACGAGGAAATCCTGGTGAATGTCAGCTCGGCTGCTGCCGCTGCCGCTGACCAGACCGTGGAGACCATTGCCTATTCACTGTCTCGATTTGATACCAAGGCATCCGCGGGTACTTTAGAAAATGAGACCAGTCGTCTACAGGTAGAGGTGAGTGGAGACCTGGATTCCATAGACAGGGTCGCGCGGATACCTCTGACAGGGCGGGGCGAGGGGCAGGTTTTACGGGTCGCCGACATCGCTCGTGTATCGCGCGAAGTAAGATCGCCCGACAGTGAAAAAGTTCTGCGCAATGGGCAGGAGCAATTGATAGTGGCCGCGCGTATGTTGCCGCAGATGCGTATCGCCCGCTGGCAGTCCAGTGTGACTCATTTACTGGATGATTTTTCCACTCTGTTGCCTTCAAATATTGAGATGGAGGTGATTTTCGATCAGCAAAGTTATACCGATCAACGCATGCAACACCTTGTCGGTAATATTGCGATAGGGTTTGTGTTGATCCTGGCAATTCTGCTGGTGACTCTTGGTTGGCGCTCAGCGGTGCTGGTGTCCCTCGCTCTGCCACTTATGATGTTGTTTACTTTCAGTATGATGAGTTTTACCGGAGTTCCCATTAACCAGATGTCGGTCACAGGGCTGGTTGTTGCGCTGGGTATCACCGTGGATAACGCCATTGTAATGGTAGACGATATTGCCCAGCGCAGGCGTATGGGAAAAACTGCAACGCAGGCCGTTCGCGAGGCGCTGGCTCACCTGTGGTTACCACTGTTTGGGTCCACTGCTACGACGATACTGGCGTTTCTCCCCATCTATCTCACCCCTGGCGGCGCCGGAGAATTTGTCGGCAGCCTGGCAATATGTGTCGTGTTTTCCTTGATCGGTTCTTATCTGATTTCCCATACCGTGGTGGCGGCTCTGGCGGGTAGATATGTCGGTGCGCAAACTAGGGTGAGTGTGTGGTCGACCGGGCTACAGCTACCCAAGTTGAGTCTTAAATTTGAGCGTACGTTGCGACTGGCCTTGAAATATCCTTGGCGTACTCTGGGATTGGTATGGCTGTTTCCTCTGGCAGGGTTCTACGGCATTACGACGGTGCCAGAGAGCTTTTTTCCTCCCGTAGACAGAGATATGTTCTCCATTGAAGTAACGCTCGCAACACGCACCAGTTTCGCCAGTACCGAGCGCACTGTGCGGGAAATGGATAAGGTGATGGCGGCAAAGTCTGGCCTGGAAAGTGTTGACTGGTTTATCGGAAAAAGTGCCGCTCCTTTCTACTACAACCTGATAGAGCGCAAATTTGGCGCGCAAAATTATGCCCATGCGATGGTCAAAACCCAGAGCGCTGATAAAACGACTGCGCTCATTCGCGAATTGGAGTTGGAACTTCCTCTACTCTTCCCCGAAGCGCAGATTATTGTGCGCAAACTGGTGCAGGGCCCGCCGGTGTTCCAGCCGGTAGAAGTGCGCCTGTACGGCACCGATCTGGCCGTACTCGAGGAGCTTGGAGAGCAGCTGCGCCTGCTGATCAGTAGTGTGCCAAATGTAACGGGCACGAACGCCTCTCTGGGGCAGGCCATGCCCACCGTAAAGTTTCGTCTCAAGGAAGAAATTATGGCCGATACGGCAGTGAGCCCTCTGGCTGCCGCTGCCAGTATTCGCGCCAATCTCAACGGAGTGATCGCAGGAGCATTACTGGAAGATACCGAGGAAGTGCCGGTGCGGGTGCGCATCGATGCGGGTGAGCGAAATGAACCGCTGGACCTGCAGAGTTTGAATTTAATGTTGAACCAGCCGCAGCCGGGCGAGCCTTTTATTCCAACACCGCTGATGGCCGTGGCAGACATGGAACTCTCGCCCAACGTGGTTTCCATTCCGCACTTCAATGGTCGCAGAGTTAACACAATTGGTGCCTATATCCGTATGGGCGTGTTGGCAGATACGGTGGTAGTGGATTTCCGCGCAGCGCTGGCCGCTTCAAATTTTGTACTGCCTGTTGGCTATCAAATGGAGATTGGCGGGGAGGCCGAAGATCGCTCGGACACTATCAGCTCAATGGCGGCTCAGGTTCCACTGATTTTCGTTATGCTGATAGTCGTGCTGGTGTTGTCCTTTAATTCCTGGCGGCTGTGTATGCTAATACTCACCGTTGCATTTATGTCTGTAGGGCTTGGTATGCTGAGCCTGGCGTTCACAAATTTCGCTTTCGGCTTCCAGGTAATCATAGCCCTGCTCGGGCTAATGGGGCTGGCTATTAACGGCGCGATAGTCATTCTGGCCGAGCTGCGCTCAACGCCAGCAGCCTTGCAGGGCAATAGCGATGGAATTGTTGAGGCGGTTATGCATTGCGCTCGCCATATTAGTTCCACCACGATCACCACTGTGGCCGGGTTTTTCCCGCTGCTCATTGGTGGGGGTCTGTTTTGGCCGCCCTTCGCCACAACGATTGCCGGTGGCACTGTGCTGGTAACATTGCTGTCATTCTTTTTTGTACCGGCGGCTTTTTTGCTGATGACCCGGCGTTCGCAGTTCGAAGTGCCAGTGGTTTTGGGCGCCTGAGTACTAGTCCAGCGAGGTTAAAAAGTTCTGGTAATGTTGTTGCACGCTCTGCGGGTCTTCCACCTGAGGGTAGTGACCTATCGAAGGCAATTGTGCCAGGTAATCCAGCCGGCAATTCAACTCTTTATAGCGTGCCACCATGTGCTCGCCAGAGACAGGGTCGGCGGAGCCGTTAATTAATCCCAAGGCAATGGTTGAGTATTGTAATGCTGACACCCAGCGTTCGCGGTGTTGCTTTCGATCGCGCATATAGGTGATCAGGTTGTGAAAAATATGCTTGCCGTCGTTGGTATTGATGATGTTCCAAAACGCCTGCAGTTCTTCCTCCGATGGTTTGCTCTTGGGCCCAAACACCGAGCTGAAATTGCGACTGAATTGGGCATAACCGGACATGCTATTCAGCAGGCTGCCGATGGGGCTTAGCAATAGCTTCTGGGTTAGCAGTGCCCGATGTGTCTCGGGAAACAGCCCGCCATTGAGGAAGCAGCAAGAGAGCCATTCCCCTGCACCGGTGCCATCTAACTGCCGCGCCAGAAGCTCCTGCGCCACGGTATCGCCGTAATCGTGTGCGAGTACGTGAAAGTGCGTGAGTTGTTTTGCGTCCACTAGCGCTTCGACAATGTCGGCCTGCAGGTGAATGGTATAGCTGCGATTATCGGGCTTGTCGGAGAAACCAAAGCCAAGCATGTCCAGGGCCAGCAAACGATAGTGTTTACCCAGAGCATCCCACATGGGCTGCCAGTCCCAGCTCGACGTGGGAAAGCCGTGAATAAGCAAAATGGTGGGTAAGTCTCTGTTGCCCTCGTCCATCACAAAAATAGAGTGCCGCAGCAATGTCTTGAACTCGCCCCGCCAGCGCCATTGCTTGGGGCTTAGTAGGGCGCTATGTGTTGATGCATCCATGACGTCTCCTGATAACGCAATTATTACGTATAATTACCAGAAGCGGCAGCTGGCGCCAAGCTTATCTTTGGTGCAATGTCACACTTTTTTAGCGGACGGTTTCAGGAGCTGACTTTAACCACTAACTTACCAAAATTGGCGCCGCGGAATAATCCAAGGAAAGCTTCCGGTGCATTGTCCAGTCCGGAAACCACGTGCTCCCGATACTTGATTTTGTCCTCGGCAAGCCAGCCGCTCATGTCGCGGACGAAGTCCGGAACCCTATCGGTATAGTTGCTAACGATAAATCCCTGCATCTTTATGCTTTTAGTGAGAATGAGCCCCTGTAGGGCACTCATGCGGTCGGGGCCAGGGGGAAGCTCTGTTTGGTTGTAGTGTGCAATGAGACCGCATACAGGAACCCGCGCGAAGTTGTTTAGCAGTGGCATAACAGCCTCCCACGAACTGCCTCCCACATTTTCGAAATATACGTCGATACCATCGGGGCACTGGGCGGCGAGCTGTTGTGCCATATCATCGTCATAGTGACTGACACAGGCGTCGTAACCCAGTTCTTCCACCGCATAACGGCATTTTTCTGCTGCGCCGGCGATGCCCACAACCCTGCACCCTTTTAGCTTGGCAATCTGGCCCACCACAGAGCCCACGGCGCCCGTTGAGGCGGCCAGCACGACTGTGTCGCCGGCCTTGGGCTGGCCGATGTCCAGCAGTCCTACATACGCTGTCAATCCTGGCATGCCCAGCACGCCCAGAGCATAGGAGGGCGGCTTGATGCGTGGGTCGAGTTTGGTCAAGCCCCTGCCATTTGAGATGCTGTATTCCTGCCAGCCGGAGTAGGCAGTCACCAAATCACCTTCTACAAAGGCGGGGTTGCGTGATTGCACTACCCGAGCAACCGTGCCACCAACCATCACATCACCTAGCTCAACTCGCTCGGCGTAGCTGTCCCCTGCATTCATGCGCCCGCGCATATAGGGGTCGAGAGACAGGTAGAGAGTTTGTAGCAGTACATCACCATCGCCGGCTTGGGGTAGGGCCGCTTCCTCAAACTTGAAATTGTCCAGCCCCGGTTTGCCGACCGGACGCGAGGCCAGCACCCAGCGTCGGTTTGTACTGGGTGTAGCAGCCAATGCTCCGGGTGCGGCCATTGCTCCGAGCACAGCAAGAGAAGAGAGATTGAAATCGCGACGCGTTGTATTCATGAGTTTTACCTATGTGTCATTTTTATTGAGGAGCAGATTATGCGCAGGGTTTTATATTTCACAATCAATGCCAGTCATAGTAACCGACAGATCCCATAACTTTTTCGCGGCCTCTTGGTTGTGGCTGCGCCGGGTAGATTTTACCCGCACCGCCGGTCCCGAGGTCTCGGCACGCTTACTCGGGCCGTAGTATTGCCCGCCGCGGATATCTTCGCCGGTAGCAGCATATAAGGTTGGCCATGCCCCTTGAGCGGCTGTGTTGAACAAGGGGAAAAATAATGGGGCCATTAACGTCAGGGCGCCCGGCATATATCTGGACAGCTCAGTGTCTGCCACTCCGGGGTGAGCGGCTACCGAAATTGTACCGTCTCCCGCCGCTGATAAGCGGCGCTGTAGTTCATAGGCAAAATACAAATTGGCAAGTTTACTCATAGAGTAGCGCTGTGTGGCGCTGTAGTTTTTTTCGGCATTGATATCGTCAAAATAAATTTTTCCTCTCTTGTGGGCGATGCTCGCCGTGCTGATAATTCTGGCATCGGCAGTCGCTCGCAGTTTATCCAGCAGTAGATTGGTTAGGGCGAATGGCCCGAGGTGATTAACGCCAAACTGCGATTCAAACCCGTCTTCGGTTAATGCGTAGGGCGGTATCATAATGCCGGCGTTGTTGATTAGAATATCCAGCCTAGGTTCTTTTGCCACTTCCTTTGCGGCTCGCTTTATCGATTTTAAACTACCAAGATCAATCTTGACGATCGCGACATCGGCCTCGCTGTGCGCTGCCAGTATCGTCTCTTTGGCTTGCCGGCCCTTGTCTTCTGAGCGGCAGCCAATAATAACCCTGGCGTTCTGCCCCGCCAGCACTTTAGCCGTCTCATAACCCAGCCCTGTATTGGCTCCGGTAATAAAGACAGTTTTGCCAGTTTGGTCCGGTACATCTTTTGCCGTAAAGCCCGCCATGTCATACCTCTGTTACTGTGTATTGTGATTAGCAGTTGATCTTAAGAGGATACGGCGGTAACGGCAAGGTCTCAGACAACGAAGTTATGCGCCTGTCTTCGTTAACAGCAGGCCCACCGCATCCACAGTCTCAATATTGAGTTGTCCGGCAAGCCCCGCGGCACGGTGCTGGGCAATTTCTTTCATAGCGTCGCACTGCATCGTTTCGAGCAGCGCGCTGCCGCCAAACTGTATCAAAAGGGTCGAAACGGTATCCGCATGTCGATCAGTCGGCTACCCAGAGGGCAGTGTTCGTTATAGCCTATGCAGGCAATGCTACTTGTGCGATTTTTTTAATGAGTTAGAGATCCTAAATAGCGTTCTCCATTATCCAAGTGAGTTTGTTGTTTTTCCACTGGCATCTTATCAAACATATGTACGAGCATTCCTAACCTTGGGTTTGACAAAAAGAAATCGCGATGGGTATGCATAAATTTCCAAAAAAGACCATCCCAAACTGCTTGCCACTCCCCTTTTTTATAGTTGCTCATTTTTACTATATAGTTGCTACCGCTTATATACGGCTTGGTTGCCATTAAACCCCCATCTGAAAATTGACTCATACCATATATATTAGTAACCATAACCCAATCGTACGCATCCACAAAAAGTTCCATAAACCACCTGTATACCTCGTCTGGATCAAACTCGCATAGCATCATAAAATTACCCAGCACCATTAGGCGCTCTATGTGATTGCAATAACCTGTTTTTAATACTTTTCTAATGGTTTGGTCTATGGGCGCAATACCGGTGGTTCCGTCATAAAACGAAGCGGGTATTTTCTTTTTAAATTTCCAGAAATTGGTCGTGCGTTCTTCACTTCCCCTACATTCGTAAACACCTCTAATAAACTCGCGCCATCCCATTATTTGTCGCACAAAACCTTCGGTAGAATTAAGGGGAATACTGTTTTCTTGCGCATATAACAAACAGGCATCTATAACCTCTGTTGGAGTAATTAATCCCACATTTAGCATGGGGGTTAACACACTGTGGTTGAGTATGGAGTTTTCTGCAACAATGGCATCTTCATAAACACCAAACTCCATAAAGCGTTGCTCAAAAAACTGATTGAGCCACTCTTTTGTAGCCGCAAAATTCGTTGGGTACAATGGATACTCGGTGAGGCTTCCTAAATGCGTTGAAAAATGCGTTTTCACATAGTCCTTGGCTTCTTCGTAATACCCATCCACCTTTGGAAATTGAATAGATGGCGGGGTCTTTTTAGCAGGGTATTTCTTTCTGTTTTCGGTATCAAAAGTCCACTTGCCACCGCTTGGTTTTCCGTCAGAATCCATCAAGATATTTCGCTTCTTACGCTGCTCTTTATAAAAAGTGGTCTGGTGGTATTTATTTTTATCGTCCCTAAAAAAAGGAACCAGGTCTTGTTTCGAATTTAAAAATAAAGGCGAGGTATGTTGCTTAGCGCTTATGCCGCTTTCGCAAAAACCTTTCTCTAATCTTTTTTGCAGCCAATTATCTACAGGATCTATGTAGTTAACATGCACAACTCCTTGCTGTTTTAATTCGGGAATGAGCTGTCTGATGTCCGAAACATCCTCCGTAGCTTCAATATAGTGCACGACTAGGTTTTTATCGTCTCTAAGAAAATCTGCATACCGCTTCATGGTGGCTCTATGAAAAGCTATTTTTTGCTTGTGAAACGGATATTGCTTAAAAAACAGGTATTCTTCTACCAAATAGACCGGAAAATCTGTCTTTAAAATTGGAGACTCTTGAAATAACTGATGCGGAAAGAGTATGTTAGCTTGCTTCATTTATTTTTCCTACAGCGTTCGCTGCAATATTTAACTGCATCCCAATTCTTTTCCCATTTTTTACGCCACGTAAACGGACGCTCACAAACGAGACATATTTTTTGAGGAAGGTGTTGTTTTTTCATCTTTAAAATTGGGGCATTTCTTTCACTCTCACATACGGCTAGCTTGCTATCCTTTTTAGAGAATAGTAGTTGTTTAATCCAGAAATACCCACACCGTTTGCCGCCTCTAAGTCCACATCATCCTCTATTATTTCTGCATCCGGAAGTATAAGATGGACCACTGAACTAAAAATAGCCAAGATTAGTAAGCGCCGGCACTGCGGTCTATGCGCCTGTCACTTATATCGATCTTCTATCGCTAAAGGCGTTGCTCGATGCCCACCAGGCGTCTGCGCGTAAGCCACTTTGCCCCTACGTGGCTGAACTTTCTGTCGCAATCGATACAACCCTGGCAGAACACTTTGAGGCGGGGGATGAGCATATTTACTGGCCCAACTAGGCCGGGCTAAAATCGAACTACACACTGGAGATATAAATGACTTTCTCGTCTTCCGTTTTGACGCTGGAAACTAACGACACCATTGCCACTTTGTGGCTGGATCGCCCGGAAAAACTTAATGCCATGTCGCAAGAGGTGGTGGCAGATCTGCCGCGGGCGATGGCTGCAATCGCTGCCGATGACAGTATACGAGCTGTTGTTATCGCCGCAAGGGGCAAGAGTTTTTGCGTGGGCATCGACCTGGCAGGATTGGGCGGTGGTGGGCCGAAGAACGAAGGCGGCGAGAAAATGTCCGGAGCCACGGCAACGTTGCGGCAGATGAAAGTAACGCAGAATTTTCAGGCCGCTATCACTTCAGTGGCGCAGTGCCCGGTTCCTGTCATTGCGGCGATTCATTCTTACTGCCTGGGTGCGGGCATGGACCTGGTGACCGCCTGCGACGTTCGTTTGGCCACCCAGGATGCCCTGTTTGGTGTGCGTGAAACTAAAATCGGCATCGTTGCAGACGTTGGTACGCTGCAGCGTCTGCCCGGTATTGTGGGTGATGGCCATGTGGCAGAATTGGCCTACACTGGTAAGGATATTGGGGCTGCGAGGGCGGAAAAAATAGGTCTGATAAATGACGTGTATGCCGATGCGAACTCGGTGTACGCTGCTGCAGTTGAAATGGCCACAGAGATCGCAGCCAACGCCCCCTTGGCTGTGCGCGGCACCAAGTTTATTCTGCAACAAAGTGAAGATCTCACTACGGAGCAGAGCCTGCTTTTAAACGGCCTGTGGACTATGGCAACGACCTTGAATTCAAACGACCTGGGTGAAGCCATGGTGGCATTCAGTCAAAAAAGAGCACCGAATTTTACCGGCTCCTGATAAATGGGCACTTTGAAAAACCATCCATTAACCTTAAGAGGAAAGAGCAATGGCCATAGGAGTCGTAGCAACTATCACTGTACGCGAAGGCAAGAGTGCCGAGTAACCGTATGATCAGGTGCACTTCGTGGCCGGGTAGAACCAGAACTCCGGGCACAAAACGGCGCGCACAATGGCGGCAGCTGTGGCCAAAAACAATCAGAGCTAAGGTTTAAGTCACGACAACCCCAGTGCTTTGGCTTCTGCTACCAGTAGCGGAGCCACCGTACTGTGTGCTGTGATACGCTGCACAAATGCAGCGGCATTGGGCCATCGCTCGGCGTCAATGGTGTAGCCTGCATAGCCGGCATTGATGAACGGTGATGCCAGCGCCACATCTGCCACGCCGAAATCAGCAAACAAAAATCCGTCGGCGGGCAGCTCTGACTCCAGATAGTCTAGTATCGGCGGCATCTTGTTGTTAATCAGATTATTCACAGCCTCTTCGTCGACGTCCTGCTTAAACATCATGGGCCGCATAAAACGATGGAAGAAAATGCCTGCCGCAGATTCGGCCAAAAGGGTACCGCCATATTCTTCAAACCATTCTGCTCTGGCTTTCTGTGCAGGGTCGGTGGGGTAGACATGTACTTCGGGGTAAGCGTTTTCGAGATAACGACAAATGACTTTGGAATCTGCAATGGTTAAGTTTCCATCTGTTATAACCGGAATTTTTCCCAGCGGGCTGATTTTTTTAAGCTCGGCATCATTGGAAAATGGCATGCTCTGGATGTGTTCGTAGGGCAGGTTTTTTACTGCCAATATAACCATAACCTTACGGACAAAAGGGGACGCGGAAGCGCCGTAGAGTGTAATCATTATGCTTTCCTTAACCTTGGTAAATATGGGTGCGTTCTTCATGCTGTACCTAGTGCACGAATACTGGCATAGTATATGCCATTAAACAATAAAGCATCGAAGGATCGAATGAATAAATTACTGCGTGCGATCGTGGCAATATCAGGCATTATGTTCATCGTAACCGGGCTGCGTTGGTTGGTTGACCCGCACGCCGGCGCTGCACAATTGGGCATGCCTTTGCTGGCCGGCCTTGGGCGCAGCTCCCAAATCGGAGACATGGCAAGCTTTTTTCTGAGCATGGGCATGCTTATTCTGATCGCCTTGATTACTGGCAAGCGTGTCTGGTATTACCCTCCCATAATGTTGCTGGCTGTGGCGGCGGTGGGGCGCACTGTGGCCTGGTTGGTGCACGACGCAGCAGCTGCCATAGAAATGATTGCCCCTGAAGTTATTATCGCGTGCCTGTTGCTGCTGGCTTCACGAAGATTGGCTAGGTAGGGGTACGCACGTGCTCTGTTTTCAAATGACTGCTGCCAAGCGAGTTTTTTTTGTCGCAGCTGTGATGCTGGGACTGTCTCACCTTGTGTTGGCAGAGGATGGCTTGGACCCGGCCCGGGAACAGCAGGGCAGTTTGATCGAAACGGCGCCGAAGCCAGACATATTAGAGACCGCTCAACGCCCGAATGTGGTGTTGATTTTAGCGGACGATCTGGGCTTTAGCGACATCGCCCCCTATGGCAGTGAGATTAACACGCCCACGCTTTCAGCTCTGGCTGCCAATGGTGTCAGCTTTACCAATTACCACACGGCGGCTAGCTGCGCGCCCACCCGGGCCATGTTGTTGACCGGGGTGGACAGCCACCGGGCCGGGGTTGCGAATATCCCGGAAATGATCCCCCCCGAGCAACGTCAACACAGTAACTATCAAGGAGTGTTGAGTCGCAATGTGGTCACAGTCGCCACACTATTGCAGGATTGGGGCTACCACACCTACATGGCGGGTAAATGGCATCTGGGCATGACGGCAGATTTACTACCCAGTCAACGAGGTTTTGAGCGCACAGTTGCGATGGCCGATTCGGGCGCAGACAACTGGGAGCAAAAGTCCTACTTGCCTATCTACGAAAAAGCCAATTGGTTTGCCGATGGCGAGGCGTTTAATCTGCCGCAAGATTTTTACTCCTCCCGGTTTCTGGTCGATAAGACCATCGAGTTCATCGACAGTAACGCCAGTGATGGAAAACCGTTTTTTGCCTATGTGCCGTTTCAGGCTGTGCATATGCCGGTGCAGGCGCCACAGGAATTTATCGACCGCTACATGGGTGTGTATGACCAGGGTTGGACAAAACTGCGCCAACAACGCCTTGCCAGAGCGCAGGGGTTAGGTATTGTTCCCGCGGATGCCGGTATGGTGACTATGTCAACGACTGAAGACTGGGATGCGCTTACTGCGCTGCAGAGGCGCTATCAGGCGAAGCGCATGGCGGTGTATGCGGCTATGGTGGAAGCCATGGATTTTCATCTGGGCAGACTAATAGAGCACCTTAAACGCACAGGGCAGTACCGCAACACCGTGTTTGTCTTTACCTCTGACAACGGTAGTGAAGCCAGTGGTTCTGTCGACCCAGATACCGCGGTGGCGCGCTTGGTATTGGCGGCGCAGGGCTACACCAACGCCTACGACACCCTGGGCCTGAAGGGTAGCTTTAACAGCTTGCCCCCCAGCTTTACCAGTGCTTCTGTGGCTCCCTTGGCTTATTACAAATTTTACTCGGGGGAGGGTGGTATGCGCGTGCCGTTGATTATCGCAGGCGCATCCTTGCCGCAACAACAGACCCTGTCCAATGCTTTCACCTATGTCACCGATATTGCGCCAACCCTACTGGCCTTAACCGGGGCAACTGCGCCAACGCAGCGCTATGGCGGCCGTCCTATAGAGCCGATGACAGGGCGCAATTTGTTACCTCTCCTACACGGCAGTGTTGAGCGGGTTTATTCTGCGCAAGATGCCATCGGCTATGAACTGGCGGGCAACGCCGCGCTGTTCCAGGGGGACTACAAAATTGTAATCAATCGTGGCCCGGTAGGTGACAATCAATGGCACTTATACAACATTGTGACTGACCCGGGTGAGACCAATGACCTGAGCGGGGCTGAGGCCGCTCGCTTGCAACGTATGTTGACCCTATATCAGGAGTATAGTATCGATAATGGCGTGCTCCCTGTTCCCGCGGGCTACAGTAGTAGTCTGCAAGTGGTGCTGAATGGCTTGCACGACCGTTTTGGCCGACAAATTCTAATACTGGTTCTGTCCATCGTTGTGCTCTTACCTTTTTATATTGTCTACCGCATGCAAAATAAGGAATAAATTGATATGCCCAACACCTGCACGTTGTATGCAATTACCCACTCTCTGTATTCCGGCCGGGCGCGCTCCTACCTGATAAAAAACGCTATTCCTTTTCGCGAACTCTCCACCGGGCATGAAAGCTTTAAGGCGGATATATTACCTAAAGCCAATCTGGCAACTATTCCAACATTGCTGACACCCGAAGGGGAAGTTATTCGCGATGGCGCCGCTATTATTGAGCACTTTGAGGCTGGCAGAGGTCGTCCGAGCAGGCCACCTGGCGCACGGCAACAGATTGTCAGCGCCCTGTTCGATGTTATCGGCACTGATGGCTTGCTGCGTCCCGCCATGCACTATCGTTGGAACTTTCCCAAGGAGAACCTGGACTTTCTGCGTTATCATTTTCTGTATTCCCAGCGCGATGTGCCACAGCGTGAAGAGAAAACGCAACACATGATGGACAGAATGCGTCATGTAGGACAGGTCTTTGGTGTTACCCAGGGCACCACAGCGTTGGTTGAAAGTCAGTATATGAAATACCTCGCTGCCCTCAATGCTCATTTTGAAGAGTACCCCTATCTTCTGGGCTGGCAGCCCTGCATTGGCGATTTTGGGCTCATAGCCCCCATGTATGCCCATTTGGGTCGCGACCCGTATCCGGCCCGCTTGATGCAGCGGTGCGCAGTGCGTGTTTATCGCTGGGTGGAGCGGATGAACCGGGCCGATCATGACACGCCCGAGTATTTCAATGCAGGCGAGGGCTTTCTCGGCGAAGACCAGGTACCCGACACGCTGTTGGCTGTACTGCGCGTACTGGCGGAGGATTTTGTGCCAGAGACCCGAGCTGCCGCTGACTGCATTAATCACTGGTTAGCGGAAAAACCACCCGAGACCGGTACCTCGGCTGTGCTGCGATTGGGCGATGCCATTGGCATGGCGCAGTTTAGTGTGCAGGGGCAGTCAGTCAGTGCTCTGGCGCAAGCCCACCGGTTTTACTTGCTGCAGCGTGTGCACGCGGTGTATGACGCTCTGGATGCCGACGGTAAAGACAACGTCGAGAAAATGCTTGCAGAATGTGGGATGGCTGAGCTGTTAACTACCCGCTTGGACCGCCAACTCGGTAGAGCCGATAATCTGGAAGTGTGGTTGTGAGGCTAGGGCGCTATGCCGGCTCACAAACAAAAATAGGAATGTCCCTGTCGGTGCGCGCCCGATAGTCGGCGTAGGGTGCGTAACTGTTGTCACACAGGGGCCATAAAATGGTTTTTTCATCTGCCGTCGCCAGACGAGCGCGCAGCGTCATTTCTTTGCCCCGGTGCAGCACGGTGATATCCGGATTTTTGGCTATATTGTAATACCACACCGGGTTCTTGGGTGCCCCGCCAAGAGAAGCCACCAGCAATATCCCATCGTCATAGGGCACATACATTAACGGCATCGTCATGACTCGCCCAGATTTTGCGCCTGTCATGGTTACAAAACACACCTCATCACCAGCCAGGGTATTAAACATTTTTCCAGCGGTGATACGGTTGAGAAAGACGTGGCTGCGAGACATTGTCTTCATGACCCACTTGGGTGGGTTGAACTGACTTTGCTGCTTAGAGTTCTGCACGCTCATTTGGCCTCCTGGTACGTTAGATGTATGGCCACTAATTATGGTCGAATTGATTGCCATCTGATAGCCTGTTAGCGCTAGGCTGTTATGTCTCTGACGTAGGTTAACGTGAACAAGGATAATTATAATATGACTTCCAATACTTTACCTGAATTAATTACCCAGTGGGCACAACAGACTCCCGACAAGATCTGGCTGCGCGACTTGCACCAAGATGGCTCGGATGATTATAGCTGGGCGCAGGCACACCAACAGATGTCAGCTATTGGCGCCATGCTGAGCCAACGTTTTGGCGCAGGTGAAAAAATGGTTGTGCTGTGCCGCAATCGGGCGCACTGGGTGATGGCTGATCTGGCTATTATCTCCTCGGGGAATGTTACCGTGAGTATGTTCACCACGCTGCCGGCGGCTACCGCGGCGTATATTTTCGAACTGACCCAGGCCAAAGTTGTATTTGTTGGTGAGACAAGCAACTGGGAGCAGATAATTGCGGTTCTTCCCGAGGATGTGTTGCTGGTGACGCTGCCCGGTGTTGAGCTGCAGCAGGCCCATGTAAAATGGGAGGATATACTGGTTGAGTATGCGGGCCAGACGCCCGAGTATCAGTGTCAGCCCGATGACATGATCTCGCTGGTGTTTACTTCAGGTACCACCGGTATGCCCAAAGGCGTTATCCAGACGCACAGTAGCAACCTCATACCCATCAGACGCTTTACCAATATGTTTGGTCTTGCGAAAAGTCCGCGCTATTTCTCATATTTGCCCCTTTCACACATTGCAGAGCGGCAGATTGTGGAGTTTTCGTCGATTGTTCTCGGTGGTGAAATCTTCTTTAACGAATCGATGGACACACTGACGCGAGATTTGCAGCGTGTGCGCCCACATGTTTTCTTCGGTCCCCCCCGTGTATGGGAACAGCTCCAGCAAGCCATCATCGGTAAGTTTGGCGGCAAGGACGCTCTTGAAGCTGCGCTACTACAAGACAAGGCGGGCATTGGAGAGCTGGTGCTGGAGGGCTTGGGGCTCAATGAAGTGGAATACTGCCTCACTGCCGCTGCGCCTACACCTCCAGCCCTCATTCACTGGTGGGAAGAATTCGGATTGACGTTGATGGAGGGGTTTGGTCAAACCGAGGCCATGGGAGTCATCCTGTCCAGTCGTGAGCATCGTCGCGTAGGCTCCATTGGCAAGCCTATTGGCGAGGTTGAGTTCAAGATTACCGAACAGGGAGAGCTCGCCATCAAGGCCGATGGTTGCACTCCCGGTTACTACCTGGAAGAGGATAAGACGGCGGAACTGATCCGCGATGGCTGGTTGCACACGGGCGATAAGGCCAGAGTGGATGAGGACGGCTTTATCTACATAACCGGTCGGGTTAAAGATTATTTCAAAACGATTCAGGGAAAATTTGTCGCACCACCACCTATTGAGGGCGCATTCGCAAAAAATCCGCACGCGGAACAACAGTGCCTATTGGGGCGAGGCTTTTCCAAAACTGTGATGATTGCAGTGCTGACAGCAGAGGCGCAGAGCTCACCTGAAGCGGAAATTGAGGCCTCTATTCTCGCAACGATTCGTGAGATAAATGCGGATATTGAAAGCCATGCCCGTGTGGGTGCGGTTATTATTTCCCGGGAGCCCTGGAGTATTGAAAATGAAGTGCTCACGCCGACTATGAAAATACGCCGAGACAAAGTAGAGGAGCGCTTTGCCGAGTTGGCAGAGAAGCTCGCCCGCAGCGCTGCCGAACAGCGCGAGCTTTTACTGCATTGGCACTGACAAACTATGAGCTGGAACAGCAGATAATATGCAAGTATATGGCTGTAAAATTTCATACTACACCGGCAAGCTTGAAGCCTATTTGCGTTTTAGAGGCATCCGGTATCAATCGTTGTCCAGTATTGGCAATGAAAAAAAACTGCTAGCCGGCGCTGGCGTGGTGCAGATGCCCGTCGTGCAGTTGGACGACGGCCGATGGATGACCGATACGACGCCCATGCTCAACTGGCTTGAATCGGAACAGAAAGCGCCGACAATATTCCCGATAAACCCTGTGCTGAAGTTTGTCGCACGGCTGATAGAAGATTACGCAGACGAATGGTTGTGGCGCGCTGCTATGCACTACCGGTGGAGTTACCGTTCAGATGGCTGTTATGCAGCGGAGGCGATCTACACGGATGGTATTGAAGGTAATCGGCCAGTACCAAGGTTTATCGCCCTGCCTCTTATCAAACGCAGGCAGCTTGGCAGTTTTGTTCGCGGAGATGGGGTTACATCTGACACTACCGAACATGTAGAGCGTGGTTATCTCACCGCGCTTGATCGGCTACAGGCAATCTTTGAGCGTCGCCCCTTTGTGCTTGGTGACACGCCCACCATCGCCGATTTTGGTCTAATGGGTCCGATGCTAAGACATTTTGGGCAGGATCCAACGCCCGCTGAGATTATGCGTACGCGCGCGCCAGCGGTATATGAATGGGTTGCCCGAATGTGGAATACCCGTGCCGAGGCCAGCGGCTCATATCTAATCCACGAGGTGGATGACGTACTTACTGATCTATTGCTGGAAGTGTGCCAGACACATCTGGCCCAGTTACGTCAAAATGCGCAAGCTTATAGCAACAATCTCACGCGCTTTAATCAGAATATTCAGGACTGCCACTACGATCAGGTTCCCACATCGCGTTACAGAGTGTGGTGTTTGGAGGAATTGCGCCGGGCCTGGACTGCGCTGGACGATAGCGCAAAGGAAATTTTACGAGCACATCTCATTTCGCCAGAGGCTGCAGTGTTGTGGGACGAAGTCGTTTTTTCACCGTCGGATTACGACAGCGAGCGGCAGGCACCGTTTAATCGAGGTATTAATGTCTACGCAACAGGCATTCCGCTGCGCTGAGTCCGTTTTTCAGCACGACGATGCAACGTCTGATTGATTCGGGCGAGCGCTGCACTTGGCCAAAGCTTGAGATGATTCGTCAGCAAACCCGGCTAAGCCGAAAGCTGGATGACATTATGGCGCAATACACGCAGCAGCAGTAGTTTTTAGCCGGGCAGGCAGTGCTCCAGGGCCCCTCTCCCAGTCAGATCAGCGGCGTTGGGTCAGCGCAAGAGAAACGTTGCATCTTATAGGCAAACTACTATACTTCTATACAGATGCATCGAACCAAAATCATACTGTTGATCTTGTTGTGGCTAAGCAGTCAGCAAGCCGCCGCCACTATGTCAGCGGCAATGCTGGCGCAAGGCTCTATGCCCCATACTGACGAAAAATCAATGCAAATGGACTGCCACTCTGCAGAGTCTAGCAACAGTGTTAGTGAGCATTTGAAGTCCGCTTCATCTTGCTGTCAGACGTACTGCCAGTGCAGTGCTGTCAGTGGCTTTGCGATGCCGGTGAGTATGTCCACGCCGTCTTTTGAGAGTCATGCGTTGAGTGTTCAAATCCCCTATCTGCTTGTTATCCCTCAAGCTCCAAAATCGTCGCTATACCGTCCCCCCATCTTTGTTTAATACAGGGGTAGTGTGCCTGTAGTTTGAGTGACGGGCACTCCTAATACTCCATTTCTATCGACACTTTTACTTACAAATTGTGAAGTATTGGCACGCTGCTGGCTGCCACATATTTTCGGATAGTAGTGAGACGGTAAATGAAAAAATTAGATGTCAGCTCGATTATGAAGCGCCTGCCGCTGTTGGCCTTACTGTGTTTGACTAGTTATGCAAACGCGTGGGGGGAGTCTGTTGCCTCGCCCTCTAGCGTGACACTGGGTCTTGATGAAGTTGTGCGCACAGCGCAGAGAAATGATCCGTGGTTGGTTGGTAACAAGCACGAACAGGTGTCCATAGAGTCGCTGAGCCTGGCTTCCGGAACTCTGCCCGACCCGAAAGTATCGGTGGGTTTGGTGAATCTTGCTACCGACAGCTTTGATTTTAATCAGGAGCCAATGACCCATTTTCGTGTCGGAGTCTCGCAATCCTTTCCGCGGGGCGACAGCCTTGGTATAAGGCGCAAACAGCTTGATCTAACTAGCCGACAGTACCCTTACCAGCGCGAAGATCGCAAGGGACGGGTGACGGTCGCTGCCAGCACCCTGTGGCTGGACGCTTACAAAGCCCAGCAAAGCATCGCCCTTATTAATAATGACCGCTCTTTATTTGAAGAGTTGGTGGATGTCGCACAGATGCGCTACTCAAGTGCCGTAGGCGGTGTTAGGCAGCAAGATATTATCCGTGCACAGCTGGAGCTGACCGCGCTGGAGGATCGCCTCATGGTACTCCATCAACAGCGTGAAACGAATTTGCAAAAACTTTCTGAATGGCTTAGCGACTACTTTGTCGAGGAGTACTCGGACAATTCCGGCGTAGAGTCACTGCTACGGTCATCCACCCTTTTACTCAATAGCCGTTTGCCTAAGGTGGAAATGTTGAACCGCGAACTGTACCTATCAAACGTTAGTAGCAGTCCGCAATTGCTGTTTGAGAACATGTCAGCACACCCGGCGGTGACCGCAGTAGAACGAAAAATAGACGCAAGTGCGGCTGGTGTGGAACTGGCGCAGCAGAAATATAAACCCGAGTGGGGGGTCAATGCCGCTTATGGCTATCGCGACGATGACCCGTTGGGCAACACTCGTGCAGACTTCTTTTCTGTGGGAGTAACATTTGATGTTCCGCTGTTTACCCGTAATCGACAGGACAAAGAATATCAATCAGCGGTATCGCAAACGGCTTCTACCAGATCACAAAAGTGGCAATTGGTTAGACACCTTATTGCCTCATTTGAGGCGACTAAAGCTCAATTCCGTCGGCTTAATGAACGACAGGCACTATATGAAGAGCAACTACTGCCCCAGATGCACGATCAGGCCGAGGCTTCGCTGTCAGCCTATACTAACGATGCGGGCGACTTTTCCGAAGTGGTTCGCGCCCGAATTGCAGAGCTCAATGCACGCATTGACGCGTTGAGTATCGATGTAGATAGGCAGAAAGCCATTATCCAGATGAACTATTTTTTCATGACGAGCGCTAATCAGATTGTTGTGAGTAGCTATACGTTGGGAGATCGACAATGAAGTCTATAGGCGAAAGCATAGGGGCCGTTTTCATCGGTGTCGTTTTTGGTTCGGTGGCGACAGCAATGATAGTTACAAGACTAAGCCATGACATGCCGAGCAGTTCAGCCGCCGCAGGCAAACCCGAGCCCTCGTATTGGGTTGCCCCAATGGATCCAGACTACAAGCGGGACAATCCCGGTAAGTCGCCCATGGGTATGGACTTGATTCCAGTTTATGCAGAAGGTGACGGTGTAGCTGGCGCCGAATCGGGCACAATCCGTATTTCTCCCGACGTAGTTAATAATCTGGGTGTTCGCACGGCGATAGCGCGGCGCATGGCACTGCCGCTAAAAATAAAAACCGTAGGGTATGTGAAGTATGACGAAGATCTTTTAGTTCATATTCATCCGCGGGTGCAAGGCTGGATAGAGAGACTCTATGTGAAAGCGTCGGGTGACCCAGTGACGCGCGGGCAAGCGTTGTACGAACTTTACTCGCCGGAATTGGTGAATGCACAAGAGGAATTTGTTCTCGCGCTTGGCCGCGATAACAAGCGGCTAATTCAAGCGTCTGAAAACCGATTACGCGCATTACAAGTTCCACAAACACTGATTGATCAGCTGCAAAAAACCAGAAAAGTACAGCAGGCTGTTACGTTTTTCTCACCGCGTAGCGGCGTGGTGGACAATTTGCATATTCGTCAGGGCTTTTTTGTTACACCCGGACAGACGATGATGTCCATCGGCACTTTGGACCAGGTATGGGTGGAGGCAGAGGTTTTTGAACGCCAGGCCTTTGAAGTTGAGGTAGGCTTTCCCGTTACCATGACTCTGGACTTCTTGCCCGGGAAGCAGTGGCAGGGAACGGTAGACTATATTTACCCAACCTTGGATGTCAGGACGCGCACTTTAAAAATTAGACTGCGCTTTGATAATAACAATGATGAATTGAAGCCTAATATGTTTGCCCAAGTCATTATTCATAGGGGTAACGAACAAGAAACACTGCTTGTGCCCCTGGAGGCAGTTATTCGTACTGGCAGCAACGATCGTGTTGTACTCGCGCTGGGTGAGGGTAAGTTCAAATCGGTTGCTGTCAAATTAGGCCGGATGAATGAAGACTCTGCCGAAATACTGGAAGGGCTGGATGAAGGAACCCAAATTGTAACGTCAGCACAATTCCTGCTCGACTCAGAATCCAGTAAAACATCAGATTTTAAGCGTATGAATCACGATGCCGATGTATCAATGACGCCTCACGCAGCCCATCGGGAGTAGATAATATGATTGAATCTATTATTCGATGGTCAGTGGGAAATCGGTTTTTTGTGCTTTTGGCTACAGCAGTCATCGTAGTCGGCGGCCTTTACTCGGTAAAAAATACACCGGTGGATGCATTGCCAGATTTATCTGACGTGCAAGTTATTATTAAAACCAGTTTTCCCGGGCAGGCCCCACAAGTAGTGCAAGACCAAGTTACTTACCCACTAACAACGACTATGTTGTCTGTTCCTGGCGCTGTGACAGTGCGCGGTTACTCTTTCTTTGGTGACTCGTATGTCTATGTCATCTTTGATGAAGATACCGATATTTATTGGGCTCGCAGCAGAGTGCTGGAATACCTGAGTCAGGTTGCTCCAACATTACCCGCGTCAGCGATGTCTGAATTGGGTCCGGATGCAACCGGTGTGGGCTGGGTCTACCTCTACGCCCTGGTAGATAGAACAGGTCAGCATGACCTCAGCGAATTACGCAGTTTGCAAGACTGGTTCTTGAAATATGAACTTCAGACTGTACCTGGAGTGTCTGAGGTTTCTACTTTGGGTGGTATGGTTAAGCAGTATCAAGTGCGAGTAGATCCGGAAAAGCTTCGCGCCTTCGATATTCCTCTGGCCATGATCCAGTCGGCTATAGTTCACGGCAATCAGGAAATTGGCGCCTCCGTCGTTGAGATGGCAGAAGCTGAGTATATGGTGCGAGCCAGCGGCTACCTGAAGAGTGTGGAAGACATTGGTAATATCCCCTTGGGTGTAAACCAAAAGGGAACACCGATTCTATTAAAAGATGTTGCCGATATTGGTATTGGCCCGCAAATGCGTCGCGGCGTGGCTGAACTCAACGGTGAGGGGGAAGTTGTCGGTGGCATTGTTGTGATGCGTTTCGGCGAGAACGCGCAACATACCATTAACGGAGTGAAGGCCAAGCTTGAACAATTGAAAGAGGGCCTGCCAGATGGTGTGGAAGTGGTCACTGTCTATGATCGCAGTGGCCTGATAGAGCGTGCAGTGACCAATCTGGGCCATAAGCTGCTGCAAGAATTTGGCGTGGTGGCTCTTGTGTGTATGGTGTTTCTGTTTCATGTGCGCTCTTCACTGGTGGCTATATTTAGCCTGCCCGTTGGTATATTGGCCGCGTTTATTGTTATGTATTTACAGGGTTTAAATGCCAATATCATGTCTCTGGGCGGCATTGCTATCGCTATTGGCGCGATGATAGATGGCGCTATCGTGATGATCGAAAATATGCATAAACATATTGAACGAACGCCGCTTACACCCGAAAACCGTTGGAAAATTGTTGCCGAGTCGGCGTGTGAGGTGGGGCCCGCTTTATTTTTTAGCTTGCTGATTATAACCGTGAGCTTTGTTCCCGTGTTTACCCTGGAAGCGCAAGAGGGGCGTATGTTTTCACCTCTGGCCTTCACCAAAACCTATGCCATGGGTGCATCGGCTGCACTGGCAATTACTCTGGTGCCTGTGCTTATGGGGTATTTCATCAGAGGCAAAGTATTGCCTGAGCATAAAAACCCCGTTAGTCGTTTTTTGACGGCGGTTTATATGCCGGTGTTGCGTAAAGTATTACGGTTTCCGAAAACAACGCTGGCACTGGCGCTGTTAATATTAAGCATGGGCCTGTGGCCACTTGAGCACATTGGCAGTGAGTTTATTCCGCCATTGGATGAAGGTGACCTCATGTATATGCCCACCACGTACCCAGGAATTTCCATAGGTAAAGCGCGGCAACTATTACAGCAGACTGATAAGTTGATTGCCACGGTCCCCGAGGTGAAATCTGTTTTCGGGAAAGTTGGCAGAGCCGAAACTGCTACTGACCCTGCACCGTTGAGCATGATTGAGACATTTATCCAACTGAAGCCAAAAAGTGAGTGGCGCGAAGGTGTAACAACCGAGAGTTTAAAACAGGAGTTGGATGCGCTGGTAAAATTTCCCGGACTGACCAATGCCTGGGTCATGCCTATAAAAACCCGCATCGATATGTTGGCCACCGGAATAAAAACACCTGTGGGGATAAAAATTGCTGGTCCCAAGCTGAGTGTTATTCAGACGCTTGGCAAGCGACTTGAAACAATATTAAAAGATGTACCAGGCACCGCCTCAGTTTATTCGGAACGCGTGGTCGGTGGGCGGTACATCAAAGTAGATATTAAGAGGGAGAAGGCCGCGAGGTATGGGCTCAATATTGATGATGTACAGCAGGTTATTGCAACCGCGATAGGTGGCATTAATGTGTCTAGAACCGTTGAGGGTCTTGAACGTTATCCCATTAACCTGCGATACCCTCAGGACTATCGCAATTCTCCCGAGCGGCTCTCTACATTGCCTATTGTCACCGCCAGCGGTCAGCGCATTTCGCTCGGGGATGTTGCAGCTATTTTTATTGAAGATGGCCCGCCGGGCATAAAAAGCGAGAATGCCCGCTTGAATGGCTGGTCATTGATTGATATTGACGGTGTTGATGTGGGGACCTATGTTCGCAGCGCACAACAGGCTGTTAGCAATCAGCTTGATCTGCCTGCAGGTTACTCTCTGCACTGGTCGGGGCAATATGAATATATGTTGCGGGCCAAGGAAAAGTTGCTCGTTGTTGTGCCGCTGACCTTGTTTATTATTCTGGTGCTGCTTTATATCAACTTTCGCAATGTGGTGGAGGTTGGAATCATTATTGGCACCTTGCCTTTTTCCATGGTGGGCAGCGTCTGGTTACTGTACTGGCAGGGTTACAACTTCTCCGTCGCCGTTGGTGTTGGGTTTATTGCATTGGCAGGTGTGGCAGTACAAATTGGTGTCATCATGTTGGTATACCTTAATCACGCTTACCGCGACATGTTAAAGGCGTGTGCCGATAGCGATACAGCTCCCACACGGGACATGGTGAGGCAGGCAGTAGTGGAGGGCGCGGGCTTGAGAGTACGCCCGGTAATGATGACGGCTGCTGCCATCATCGCAGGTCTACTGCCCATTTTGTATGGAACTGGCACGGGTTCGGAAGTGATGAGTAGAATCGCAGCTCCAATGGTGGGTGGAATGGTTAGCGCAGTTTTACTCGCATTGTTGGTTGTGCCGACGCTTTACTACCTATGGCGGAGACCTGCCGACTAGTGCTCGCCCTGGGGCAGCACTGCCGGCAACAGCCACGCCCCAATTATCGCCAGTACCGCCATTGACCAGACAACCAAAGCACCAGTGGGGTAATCAAGCCACATCGACAGAATGATGCCGCTGGCATAGGCGCAAATACCTATGCCAGCAGCTGGTAGTTATCCGCCAATTTCCGACATGCCAGAGCCGGAATAATCAGGCTGGCAAAGACCAGACACTGCTACCAATTGCACTTCCCAGCCATGGGCGTCCCATCCCACTCCATCGGCCAGAATGACACCCAGTCCCGCTACCTGGGCTATGGCCAGATCGATAAAAATTATGCAGCGGCGCAGAACTTTTCTGCCCAGTGGCACATGGGTAGACAATACCAGTAGGCCCGCTAGAAGCGCCGGGCCAACAATGGTCAGGTCAATATAGCTGTTCATGGGTGGTCACCATTTTCTCCAGCAGGATGCTGATAGTAGAGTCGAAAAGCGTTAACAGGTTTGTGGCATCGTTGGAGCCGTCCACGGTGAAGGGCAGCATTGCATTGGGGATGCCTGTGCGGTTTGATAGCCCCTGCGAGGGTTTCGAATCCTGATAGGGCGTTCGAATAATAATGGCCGCTGGGTGTACCTTCATGCGCGCCAACCAATCCTCCAGGTGCGCCGCGCTGGGTGGCACGCCGGGTCTACGTTCCAGAGTGGCTACTTCTTTCAAACCCAGCCAGTTAATTAAATAGGCCCAGCTTTTGTGGTGTAGCACTACATTTTTACCTCGCAGCGGCAGCCAGCCAACCTCCAGCTCTGATCCAGAGCATATAAGTAAATCGGCCTTGCGGACCCTGGCGATCAAGCGTGGTCTTGCCTGAACGTAGTGGGGGTCCTGCAGTGCATTAGTGGCGGAGGATGCAGTAATCAGGTCTCCGCCAATCTCGCTCGACAGTGCAGCCCACTCAGGTTCGCAGGAAAAAATGTGAACACTGGCCTGGGTGCAGTTGGCTGATAGTAGCGCAAGCAATGCGCTGATTTTTAACAGGGTTTTATAGTTCATGTCGTGCCTCAAAATTTATGGCCGCCGTGGCCGCCGTGGCCGCCGTGGCCGCCACTGATACACCAGCTGGGCGTACCAGCCAGAGGCATCAGAGTCGATCGAAAGCGGCGCAGTTGCGCACTAGGCTCTGTCAGGTCAAATCGAGAAAAAAGGGGGCGCGCGGCTCGGGTGGGACTTTGGGAAGGCGGAAATAACACGAACGGTGGTGTCTTGATTGAACAGGGTTGGCAAGAAGGGGCAAGAGAATGACATTGTCATCTCGGTGTAGGGCAGTGCAGCGGTGTCCGTGGAAGTTTGCAGGCAAAGCTGGCAGTCGAGTTGATTACCGTCGCCGTGCGCCATCGCATGCCCGGCATAAAACGCCTGCGCGAACAGCAGGACAGCAACTAAACCTGTTCTTGTCAGGTATGGGGTGCACTTAGCGATATTATAGCTCACATGATCGATAAAGCGACACCGCTCTTCTATCTTCGATGCACATTACTTACTCGGTTTTGGATGAGGTGTGGATAACAACAGTTCTGGCAAGCTTGTCGTGAAAGCCCTGTTTTCTCCGGTCAAAAGCCACCCAGATAAACCCGAGCATGAGTGGAATCGTTGAAATATAATAGCCCAGATATCGGCCAATCGCCTGAGGAGTACTCAGTGCATGACCGGTATCTGCATCTACCACCTGTAGCTTCAGCAGCATTTTTCCCGGTGTGCCCAGATATTTTACCCAGAACCAGACGGTGATAACGATGGGGGCAACATATTGCAGTAACATGGCTATGAAACCAGTATTGCTTGCATCACCCTCCGAGAAATCAATGCCGAACATGATTGCGAAAGGGATACCCAATACGATAATAAATATGACCGTGTCGATGAGTGAGGCCGAAAGTCGTATCCAGAATCCCGCGTAATGGGTGTTTTCCATGGTGCCCGTTTCCCTTGGTTATAATGTCCTGTGTTTATGAAGTAAGCCTAACCCATCTGGCCTGTATTGTGGAACGGCCTTATACTGTAAATTGTAAAAGGTAAAAATAGGGCTGATAACATAGAGACCGAGCAGGTGCGGGCAAGCCTAAATCAATGTTGCTATTATCGAGCCACAGAGCAGAAGTTTTTTGAAAAAGGATTTAATCATGCCACAACCCACGACGATTAATGATTGCATGCGTCGCAATCCGCTCACTATTCATTGTGACGCCAGCCTTGTGCAGGCAATAGAAATGATTTTCGATTACAAGTTAACTGGGCTGACTGTCACAGACGATGAAGGCTGCGCGGTGGGCATTTTGTCTGAGCTCGATTGTATGAAAGCGGTGCTCAACGCCATATACAACGATGGTGATCCAGAGCACTCTCTGGTTAGGCATGCCATGTCTACTGAATTGGTGAGCTGTAAGCCAACGGATAGTATTGTAGAAGTGGCGCAGTCAATGCTGGAAAGTCGTCAGCGACGGCGTCCAGTCATAGACAAGGGGAAGCTCGTAGGTCAGGTGAGTTCCAGCAATGTTCTGTGGGCTTTAATGGAGCACTCACGGCGCAAGATATTCAGCGCTCGAAAATAGAAAATTTTCTACCCCAGGTGTTGGGGCTCACTTGTTCTCAACCAGCAAGTTATAGAAATTCTCAGCACTCAGGGGCCTGGACCAAAAATAACCCTGCCCCATATCACAGCCCATTTCGCGCAATAGTTCGGCTATCTCAATTGTCTCCACGCCCTCCGCGATAGTTTTCAGGTTTAAGCTTGTTGCCATCTGAATGATGGCTTTGACAATAGCCTTATCTTGAGGACTGCTGAGGATTTTCCCGACAAAGGAACCGTCAATTTTAAGCACGCTTACATCGAATTTTTTAAGGTAACCTAAGTTAGAGTATCCGGTACCAAAATCATCGATGGACAGTTTTACTCCGGCCTTGTGTAAGTCGCTGAAAATTGTATTTATTTCTGAAGAGTCATTCATTAGCAGCGATTCAGTGATCTCCAGTTCGAGAGCACTGGCTTCAAGGGAATTTTGTTTCAATGCCTCACCAACCAATTCCAACAATTGGCCCCGTTTGAATTGCACGGGGGAAATGTTGACTGCGACAGACAGTGGCCCATGGCCCAAAGATTGCCACCGTGCACATTGACGACAGGCTTCTTTTACCACCCAGTCACTGATGTCTATTATGATGCCCGAGTGCTCTGCTGCGGGAATGAAGTCCAGGGGCTGCACAAATCCTCGGGTGGGGTGGTTCCAGCGAATCAGTGCTTCGGCGCCAACCACCGTGTTGTCACTCAGTTCAGTTTTTGCCTGAAAATAAAGTTCGAATTGCTTCTCGTCGATTGCAGTGCGGAGGTCGAACTGCAATTGACGGCTCTCCTTGGCACGTTTATGCATGGCGCTGTCGAAAAATGCGTAGCAATCCCGGCCCAGTTCTTTTGCATGGTACATGGCCATATCGGCGTCACCTGATACCGCATCAAAGTCGTCGGAGGTTGCCACTGCAATGCCGATAGAAACCGTTGAGGTAACAACCGACCTCTCGATTGTTACAGGTTGCCTTATTGCTTGCAAAATCTTTTCGGCCACAATGGCAATACTCTGTTCCGATTTTATCCCTCCCAGTACAACCAGAAATTCATCTCCGCCCTGGCGACAGACAGTGTCCGAGTCGCGGCTAATCGCCTGAAGTCGATATGCAGTTTCCAGCAGAAAGACATCACCCGATTGATGCCCCATGGTATCGTTGATGGCTTTGAAATCGTCAAGATCCAAAAACATAAGGCACACAAGCGTTGATTCACGTTTACTCAACGATACTGCCAGCTTGAAGCGTTCACGCGCGAGAATACGGTTGGGCAAGTTAGTTAGCGCATCATAGTGTACCAGTTGCTCAATCTTTTTCTGGGCTTGACGGGCGCGTTCATTCTCGATGTTCATCCGTGCTAACATGCGTTTTAAATCTTCCGACAGCAACCAGATACTGTAGCTGATGATTACCAGTAGAATGACAATAATGGTGGCGGAATGCAGGTCTCCCTGGGGTGGTTGATGCATTCGCCAACCCATGATGTTGCTAGTAGCAATAGCAAGTACCGTAAAAAATATATAAACAAACAAGCCGACGAATAACCGTGTATTTCCCAGCACGGCAGCAAATAACAATAACACTGGAAACCCCAGTATGGTTTCGTCCTGAAGACCGCCGTAGGTCCACATCAGCATGCTTATAGTCAGCGCAACCATGCTGAACATGAGAGCCGCAGCTCGATCCATCGAGGTTTTACCTACAATAAAAAAGATGGCGCAAAGAATAACGCATAGCGAGAAAATTATGACCGCTAGCATGTAGTTGCCCCCAATTAATTCAATGAGCAACATGCAGACGAATGATACTTCCAGCGCCCAGAACAATTGGGTGAGGCGCTTGAAGCGGAATTCGGGTTCAGAAATTGTTATTTTTTTGGACAAAATAGTGTGATTCCGATGGCATCGTTTTCTGATAATACCAGAAAATATCGGTATTTCTACCCACGTAATATGTCCCGAAGCGTTAACGTGGGCTAGGATAAATGGCCTAGACCGACTATATTGCGCCTTCTGAAGTGTTCAAAAACCATTAATTAAGCTGGAACAGGACTATGGGTAGAGCGTATCAAAACCGTAAAGAATCAATGGCTAAAACCTCTGATGCAAAGGCGAGGGTGTATAGCAAGTACGCACGCGAAATCTATGTATCGGCCAAATCGGGAGGTCTGGACCCAGCTGGAAACCTTGCGCTGCGCAGTATTATTGACCGCGCAAAGAAGGATCAGGTGCCTGCACACGTTATAGAAAAAGCCGTTGGCAAGGCCAAGGGCGGTGGTGATGAAGATTTCTCCACGGCGCGTTACGAAGGATTTGGGCCGGGCGGCTGCATGGTGATAGTCGACTGCCTCACCGACAACCCCAATCGTACCTTTGGAGATGTGCGTCAATGCTTTACCAAGTCCAAGTGCAAAATTGGTGAGCAGGGTAGCGTCAGTCATATGTTTGACCACAGCGCTATTTTGGTCTTTGCCGGGGATGATGAAGATGCAGTGCTTGAAGCGCTAATGGAAGCCGACGTTGATGTCAGTGATATCGAGTGCGAAGATGGCAATATCACCGTGTTTGCGCCTAATACGGAATACTTCAAAGCCAAGCAAGCGATCGAAGATGCGTGCGGTGAGACTGATTTTGAAGTCAACGAAATACAGTTTATCCCACAGGCGCTTGCCCCCTTAAGTGAAGAGGATCAAGCGGCCATGGATAAGTTTATCGACTTATTGGAATATCTGGAGGATGTGCAGAACGTCTATCATAATGTGGGCTGATTTCTGTTAGGGTCGTACTGAAGAGAGAGCGTCTGCGCCCCATCCGATGAGTTTGTCATCTTCGAATACCAAGGGGGTGGTTTCGTCTTTAGTTGTCGACCCGTCTGATTCAGAGCGGTGTGTGCGATAAAACAGCACGCTGTACTGGCGCTCATCTTTGACGAACGCCTCTGAAAAATTAGGTGTACCCATGCGGTTGAGAACATTTTTCCGCCCTGTGCCCATCACCAATTCGCTGATAATTTTTCGGTTGAGTTCCTGATTCTCTTCCCAGTCGTTGTTGTCCCAGTTGTGCTCGCCATTGACGCTGATACATCCACCTAATGCAGCCAGTAAGAATGCGACGAGGGTAATGCGTCCCAGTTTATTCATTTTAAAATCCTTGTAGTGATATGCGGTGCCCGTTTGAGCACTTGGCAATAGTTATTGTATGCTGTTATATAACACTATATCACTAAAAGTAATCTTTGCAATAGTTTCTATAAAAAATTGGGTAGTTAGATGCCTCGCTAAGAGCTGTGACTAGAGCGCGAGCCGTGTTTCTTTTTCTTTCTCAATGCATCTTTCTCGGCTTTTTCACGTAACTTCCGGGCTACCACTAACTCTTCTACTACGGTCATTGCAGGTGTTTCCAGAGAAATTTTACCCAACATGCCAGCGCGGAATTCATTCACTAATATGGAAGAGACCTTTTCGTAATCAACCCGCCCGCCGCCGCGAAGACATCCGCGCTTGGCGCCCAGCGCCTCCAGGAACTGGATGTCCATGGCGGGGAGAGAGTCAAATTCATAGCGGTCTTTGAGAGCTTGTGGATAGTGTTGTAGAAGAAAATCACTCAAATACATAGCAATGTCTTCGACTTCTATCGCCGTGTCTTTGATGGAGCCGGCAGCGGCAAGACGGTAGCCACTGTTCTCGTTGTGAATTTTGGGCCAGAGAATTCCGGGTGTGTCGAGGAACATAATGCCATCGGATATTTTTATCTTCTGCAGACCTTTGGTAATCGCCGGTTCATCGCCGGTTTTGGCAACCTTGCGGCCCGCTACGGCGTTGATGAGCGTTGATTTACCCACATTGGGAATGCCTGTGATCATGGCCAGAATATTGAACTTTGCCTTAGACTGACTGGGAACCAGTTTGTGGCAAAGCTGAAGCAGCTTTTGTGCTTTGTCACCCTGCTCCAATGTAGTGAGCAGCGTTTTCACTGAATCGTTTTTTTCAAAATAGGCTTGCCACTGCGCAGTTATTTCGGGGTCAGCCAGGTCAGATTTACTCAGGACTTTGATCGTTGGCTTGTTCTGCGTAAATTTGGCGATGGAGGGGTTTTGGCTACTGAACGGGAGGCGACAATCCAGCAATTCTATAATCAGGTCGACATCGGGCAAGACCTTGGTCATATCCTTGTTGGCCTTGTGCATGTGGCCGGGGTACCAGTTAATTGCCATGGAAAATCTACCAGAGAAAACGTGAGTGACGCTATTGTGAGGCTATAAGTGCGTGTTGAACAGCTTTTCCACTGTGCCATCGCCAGAGCGTATGTTCAACCACGTGTCCACATAAGCCTTCCAGACAACATCCTGCGGTAATAGAAAGCCTTTCTCGGAATAGGTGAGGGTTTGCTCACCCATGGCGGCGCAGAGTTCGGCATGACGCCTGGTTTGCAATTCGATCTCAATTTTGTCAGTGAACATCACATCGGCAGTATGATTAATAATTTCATTAAATATGCTGCGATTGTCATCGTGTACTGCAATGCTGGCTTGGTGAATATTGGCATCGGTAAATTTTTGGTTGGTGCCTCCGGGGTTTACGATCACCCTTGTATCGTTTTGGTCAATATCGTCCAGTGAGCCGTACTTACCACTGTCAGCGCAGCGGATTAGCGGCGCTTTTCCACCACGATGATAGGCAGTGGAGAAAAACGCCGTTTGCTGACGCGTCAGGTTAATGGAAATACCGCTCATGCCGATGTCAAAGCGGCCGTTGTGAAGGTCTTGCATCAGCATCGGCCAGCTGGTGTGTACCCATTGGATTGCTACACCCAGCGATTGCGCGAGATTTTTAGCCAGGTCTATATCGATCCCACTCCACTGCGCAGAGCCAACGCTAGAGTCGGGGCGGAATGAGAAGGGGGCGTAATCGCCGGTGGTGCCCACTCTCAGTATACTACTGTCCAGCACCTGTGCGAGCCGGTTGGGGTAAGTGGTGACCGCTTGGGCGGCAGAGGCCAGTTGGCTAGCCGTGGGCGTACTCAGGCCCTCTACCTTAAGTCCGCTAAGATTTTTTTCTCCATCTACCAGAGCTGCAGCAATGGCTTCGCCCAAATTTAGCAGAGCTGGACGTATTTCGTGCTCAAGGCTAGCGTCATTCTCAGGCACACTGTTGGGGTTGTTCTGCCACTGCCGAAACCAATAGGCTTGAATTTCCTTCGCGGCAGAAATTTGCACACTAAAAAAATAACGGCTGCTGTCTTTGGTCAAGCCAAAACGTAAGGCCTGGCCCAACGCTGCATCGAGCACGACTGCCTCACGTTCAACATTTTCTATCAGCAGTTTATGCTGCCATTTGTAGGCGGCTACATCTTTCATATAGCCGAGGCGCTGTTCAACCAGAGGGGTTAAGTCATCGGCCGATACGCTGAGAGTTAGCAGCAGGGCGGGCAAAATTGACAGTAATTTTAGTAACAGTCGGTATTGCTGGATAAGACCAGAACGCATCTCTTGAGCCTAAGTGTGGAGAATTGGATTATCAATGGAATATATCACTGTGCTGGCAATTTCACAGCCAAGCGGATGGTTCTACAGTGGTACTACCAAAATAACTGCCCTATAGTAGGCGCCTAAACAATACACGTTTAAGCTGGTGAGAGTATGCGAATAGAAGTTATGGCCAAGGAAGGTGTCTTTGACGCTGTTTGCTTGGCCCACATTTCTTCGCCACCCCACTCAAGAGGAAGGTATGAAAAAACTACACAACGAAGCCGAGTTGGTGATCGAGGCGCTGCGGGTAGGCGCTGTTTACGCCAAAAGCCGCGGGGTTGGCGAGTTTGAGGCCACTGACTCAGCCGGTGACAAAATCACATTTCTGTACCGGCTACTAGTGCGGGATAAACTGATACAACCTCTTGCCAGAGGTCAGGAAAGTGCGCCTAGCATGAAGCATAAGCTGGCCTTGTGGATGTCCCGGCAGCTTCCGCCGGAACATCCGCTGTTAAAATAGACCCTTGTTCCGGCTAGCCATTATTGTGCTTCAATATGGCCATGGTTATGCGCGAAACACACACCTTGCGCTGTTGCTCATCCACAATGTTTATCTCCCACACGTGGGTGCTGCGGCCTATATGAATGGGCTTGGCCACGCCAGTGACAACACCCGAGCGCACCGCGCGAAGGTGGTTGGCGTTGATGTCCAGACCCACGCAGTATTGTTGCGACAAATCCAGGCACATGCCGGTGGCCGTGCTACCCAGCGTTTCGGCCAATACCACTGAGGCCCCCCCGTGGAGAATACCCATAGGCTGGTGAGTGCGGTGGTCCACTGGCATGGTGCCCTTCAGATAATCATCGCCGCGTTCGGTAATCTCTATGCCCAAAAAGCCCATCATTGTTGTGTCTTTATCGCGTAAATTCACTTCAGCCAGATCCAGTCCGCTTTGCCAAATTGTCATAGTCGTCTCGCAGTATGTTAGGGAAAGAACAATATTTAGAGGCGATATAATAGGGCAAACCCTCTGAGGATGAAACTTTCTGCTAGGTGCAGTAGACTGTCGCGCCTTTGTGACCCTAAATTCGATGACATCAAAAAATTAACGCAGGAAACCCCGTATGAAAAACTTCAAAGTCGCGCTGCTGGCGGGAGACGGTATTGGCCCGGAAATCATGGCAGAAGCCGTCAAAATCTTTAAGCTGGTTGAGCAGCGCAACGATGTTAGCTTTGAGCTGATTCCTGCCGAATTTGGCGCCGGAGCCTACTTTAAGTGTGGCCATCCTTTTCCCGAGGAGACTAAAGCCATTTGTGATGAGGCCGACGCCATCATCAAAGGCCCCATTGGCCTGAGCCACGAAGAGTCAAAAAAGATCCCGGTAGACATGCAAGCAGAGCGGGCAGCGTTGTTACCCCTGCGCAGGCGCTACAATACCTTTGCCAATTTCCGACCCGTTTTCCTGCCTAAATCTCTAGCGCATTTCTCTCCCCTGAAGCCTGAAATTATTGGCGAAGGTATCGACCTGGTTATGGTGCGCGAACTGGTCGGTGGCCTGTACTTTGGCGAGAAGGAAGTGGGTGTTAACGACAAGGGTTTGCGCTATGTGAAGGAAACTCTGGAATACGACGAAGAGCAAATTGCTCGCATTATGCATGAGGCTCTGAAGTTGTGCATGCGCCGCAAAAAGGTTCTGCATAACATTCACAAGAGCAATGTGCTGAAGTCCAGTGTGTTATGGAATGAGGTGCTTGAAGAAGTGGCCCTGGAGTATCCGGAAGTTGAAATTAAGCATATTCTGGTCGACGCTGCTGCAACCCTGCTATGCCTCAACCCCTGTCAGTTTGATGTCATGGTGATGGAGAATATGTTCGGTGACATTCTCAGTGACCAGGGCGGCGGAATTCTGGGTTCGTTGGGATTAATGCCATCATCGTGTAAAGGCCCCGAAAAGAGCTACTACGAGCCATCGCATGGGTCTGCTCCCGACATAGCCGGTAAGAATATAGCCAACCCCTATTCCATGATTGGTTCAGTGGCGATGATGTTGGAAGACAGTTTCGATATGCCCGAAGAGTCGCGCAATGTGTGGCGTGCTATGCAAAGTGTTTTTGCCGATGGTTACACAACGGCAGATTTATCAAAGCCTGGCAGTGATGTAAAAATGATTAACACCGATGCCTTTGGCGACAAGGTAGTGGAAGCGTTAAGCTCTATGCCTCTAGTGAGTTGAGCACTTTTGGTGGGGTCTAGTTGGCCTCCCCAACTCTCCCCAACTGGGACAAAACACTTTCGCCACTAACGCGTTCATGTAGCTGCAAATTAATAATACGCAAGGTGGCCAGAATTGCGGCAAATACCTGGTTGGAATGCACGCCGCGGGTTTTAAACGCCTGTTCGCCACAGTCCCAGGTGATAACACATTGGGTCAGCGCGTCGGCATGTCCGCCCTTGGGAATGCGTACCTCATAATCCAGCAGGGTCGGTAAAGTGTAGTTTTTTGTTTTCATCACTTTTTCTATGGCGACGATAAAGGCGTCGAAGCCACCATTACCCGCACCGGAAGCCTGGTGAATATCACCATCTATATCGACCCTGATACTCACCGTAGACTCCAGTTCGAGACCGCTGGTCACTGAGCAATTAAGCAGCTTGATGTGATGGTAGCTTTTTCTTTCAAGTACCTCTGCAATGATAAACGGAAGATCGTCTGCCGTAATGAGTTGTTTGGAGTCTCCCAGCTTTACAATTCTCGCCAGTACTTTTTGTTGATCTTCGTCCGACAGGTTCAGGCGCAGCGATTCGAGATTTTTGGCCAGGGATGCTTTGCCACTCATTTTCCCCAGGGCATAGCTGCGGGTGCGAGCAAAGCGTTCGGGGCTGAGTTTTGTTTTGTACAGTCCGCCTTTCTGGTCGCCATCGGCATGAATGCCGGCGGTTTGGGTAAATACATCGGCGCCGACAATCGGTGAGTTGGCAGGCACGCGTTTGCCCGAGAATGATTCCACCATGTTGCTCAGGTGAACGATATAACTTTCGTCGATTGAGATGTCCATGCCCATTTTGTCGCGCAGAACAACACTGATCTCTGACAGGGAGGCGTTGCCGGCCCGTTCACCCAGACAGTTGATGGTGCAGTGTATAGAGCTCACGCCAGCGCGCACGGCGGCCATAACATTGGCTGTCGCCAGGCCGTAATCATTATGCGGATGGAAATCGAATTGCTGCTGTGGGTAGCGCTCACACATGTCTTGAAGACTTTCAAACACTTCCTCTGGTGACATGACGCCCAGCGTGTCGGGTAACATAAAATGCGTTATACCGCAGTCTTTCAAATGATCCATCATGGCAAACACGTAGTCGCGGCTGTCGCGATAACCGTTGGACCAGTCTTCCAGGTAGGCATTAACAGTAAGGCCTTTTTCTTTCGCGTAGGCAACAGTTTGCAAAATTTCTGCCACGTGTTGGGCCAGCGATTTGCCCAACTGTTCGCGGCAGTGTTTCTCGCTGCCCTTGGTAAGCAGGTTGATGACTTGACCGCCCGTTTGCAAAATCCAGTCGACGCTTTTTTTGTGATCGACAAAACCCAGCACTTCAATCCTGTCCGCTAGGCCCTGCTCTTGCGCCCACTCATTAATGCTGGCTACCGCCTCCAATTCACCTTTAGAAACTCGTGCAGAGGCCACTTCAATGCGATCTACTTTCAGCAGTTGCAGTAGTGACCGGGCAATATTGACTTTCTCGGCAGGCGAAAAGGATACGCCCTGAGTTTGTTCACCGTCGCGCAGTGTTGTATCCATTAACTGGATGTGACGGGAGAGCAGGGCGGTAGTGGGGTTCATGCTTCGCGCCACAACCAGGGCATGCTCTGTTTTTGATTGCTTTCGAAGGTAGTAATTTTATCTTCGTGCATCAGAGTAAGGCCGATGTCATCCAAGCCATTAAGCATGTTGTGCTTACGGAAAGGCTCAACGTCAAAACTGAAGTCGTTACCTGCAGGCGTGGTAACGGTCTGGTTTTCGAGGTCGACGGTAAACGACACGCCTTCACTGGATGCAATTTCTTCCATTAGGGCGTCCAGCTTCGCACTGTCTACAACCAGTGGCAGAATGCTATTTTTAAAGCAGTTGTTGTAGAAAATGTCGGCAAAGCTGGTGGAGATGATGGTGTTGAAACCATAATCGGCAATGGCCCAGGGTGCGTGCTCGCGGGATGATCCGCAGCCAAAGTTGTCGCCGGTAACCAGTATTTTTGCCCCTTTGAAGGCGGGATTGTTCAGTTCAAACGTAATATTGTCACTACCATCGGAGTTAAAACGCCAATCGTGAAACAAATGAGCACCAAACCCGGTGCGCTCAACTTTCTTCAGAAATTGCTTGGGTACGATCTGGTCAGTGTCCACATTGTTGCGATTCATTAGCGCCGCAATGCTTATGTGATTTTTGTAGGCTTCCATGATGTATTTCCGCTTTGTCTGTATGTTAGGAGGCGTTATTAGCGCTGATGTCCACGAATTTTCCGGCTGCAGCTGCCGCCGCTGCCATAGCCGGTGAAACAAGGTGGGTTCGCCCACCTTTACCCTGGCGGCCTTCAAAATTTCGGTTGCTGGTGGAGGCGCAGCGCTGGCCATCTTTAAGCTCATCGCCATTCATTGCAAGGCACATGGAACAACCGGGGTCGCGCCACTCCCAACCCGCATCAAGAAAAATCTTGTCCAGCCCTTCTTTCTCGGCCTGTACTTTTACATGGTAGGACCCTGGTACCGCGATGGCGGTGACACCCGGAGCCACTGTTGTGCCCTGTGCGACTTTAGCTGCTGAGCGAAAGTCTTCAATACGCCCGTTGGTGCATGAGCCTATAAAAGCATAGTCAATTTTGATGTCAGTGATTTTTGTGCCGCCCACCAGCCCCATGTAATTGAGCGCACTCTTGCAAGCCAGCCCCTTGTTGTCATCGCCGAAACTTTCAGGCGTGGGCACAGTGCCGGTAACAGGTGCCACTTGCTCGGGCGATGTTCCCCACGATACCTGCGGCGCTATGTCATTGCCTTGCAATACAACGGTAGTATCAAAAAAGGCACCTTCATCACTGGGCAAACTCTTCCAGTAGTTTAGCGCTATTTCCCAGTCGGCCCCTTTGGGGGCAAATTCTTTACCTTCGATGTAGTCGTAGGTCTTTTGATCAGGGGCGATCATGCCGGCGCGTGCCCCCGCTTCAATGGCCATGTTACACAGAGTCATGCGGCCTTCCATGGATAGTGCCCGTACTGCCTCTCCGGCAAATTCAATGACGTGACCGTTGCCGCCTGCTGTGCCTATTTTTCCAATTACCGCCAAGGCAATGTCTTTGGCGGTGCAGAACTCAGAGAGGGCTCCATCTACTCGCACCATCATCGATTTGGACTTTTCCTGGGGCAGTGTCTGGGTGGCCATAACATGCTCGACTTCCGAGGTGCCAATGCCAAAGGCCAGAGCGCCAAAGGCACCGTGTGTAGCCGTATGGCTGTCACCACACACAGTAACCATGCCCGGGTGTACAAAGCCGTGTTCGGGTACTACGATATGAATCACACCATTATTGGGGTTTTCCATGTCGTATAAGTTGAGGCCATGGATCTCACAGTTGGCCATCATAGTTTCGACCTGCTTCCTGGCAATGGGGTCGGCAATGGGCTTATTACGATCTTTGGTTGGCACACAGTGATCCAGTGTTGCCAGAATACTGCGCGGGTTGCGCACGGGGCGATTCGCAATTTTCAGGCCCTCGAAGGCCTGTGGGCTAGTCACTTCGTGCATCAGGTGGCGGTCAACGTAGAGCAAAGGTGCCTGACCCGGCTCGTGGTGTACAAGGTGCGTTTCCCAGATTTTTTCGTAGAGAGTTTTTGCGTTAACGTTATTCATAATTTATCAGCCATGGGGCGGTTTTAGTAAACGCGCAATTATCCTCCGATTCGGCCAGCTTGTACAATTAGCTAGGCAATTATCTTATACTGAGCGCCGATAAACAGGCTCCGGGGCATAAATGGAATTCAAACTGGCATACCTTGCTCGCCTTGGCATCATGGTGCTGACATTGGCTGGTTTGAGCGGTTGCGATGAGCTTAATAGCGAAGTGCGTTTTCTGCCCCCCGCTTACCAGAACGGTGACCAGGGTGCTTTGCAGGAAATATTTGCGGAGCGTTCAGGCATTGACCTTACCGTTGCCAAGCCAGACACAAGAATGTCTGCACTGGAGGCGTTGACCAACGATGTTGCCGATCTGGCTCTGGTTGAAAACAGTGCGTCTTATACGCCCGGGGTGAGGGCGGTTCTGCCGGTATATCAAAGTGTTCTTCACGTAATTGCCCGTAAAAACTTCGAACCCCTCGATGCCAGTGCGCCGCTTAAAGGCGCGACCATTTACATCGCCGACAACTCGGGTGCCGCTCACAAGGTCATCAAGATTGTGGCAGAACGCCAGGGCGTAACGCTCGACCAACTTGTATTTGCGGATTCGCCAGAGGCGGATAATATCGATTTGATTTTGTACTTTGGCCCCATAAACCCCGACAATCCAACCTGGTATCGCCCGGGTTATGAGTTGGTGTCACTGGCGAGACGGTTGAATCCGGATATCGATCTTGACCGCGATGGTGTTGGTTACATCATCCCTAAAATGCACGTCGCCGTAATTCCGGCTTTGACCTATAACATTCCCGGCAATGAGGAAGCGATAGTAACGGTCGCAGCAGATACTCTATTAGTGGCGAGGTCGAGTGTGCCGGTTCGACTGATCTATGAATTGACTAAAACCCTGATTGAGCAAAAGCCCCGTTTTACCGCGATTGCGCCTCATCTGTTCGGTGGTATCAATGAGTCATTTGACCCGCTGGAGCTCAGTTTTCCAATGCATGCTGGCGCGCGGTTCTACCTGAACCGGGATGAGCCCGGATTGTTGGAGCGATACGCCGAGACGATTAACCTGCTGGTATACATTGTATTTCTGCTGCTGAGTGCCGGCGTGGCATTTGTCCGCTGGCGTATTTATCGCAAAAAAGACCGTATTGATACCTTTTATGTACGCGCGCTGGGTATACAGGAACAGGCGAATGGCGAGAATATCGAAGAGCTGCTGGTGCAACTCAAGGCTCTGGAGCAGGAGGCATTTCACTCACTGATAGATGAGAAATTGTCCCCCAACGAAAGCTTCCGTATTTTTACCGATTTACTGTTGCGCGTGCGGACCGATGTATTGGCGAAGAAAGAGAATTAGTGTGGCGTTAGACTATCTATCCGGGCTGTGGTTTGTCATGGCAAAATTTGGCATCGATAGCTTGCTATAATCTCACTTCAAGTGCTTGACTACAAACAGCTTCCTCCCTATAGTACCGCCCCTCAACGCGCCCGTAGCTCAGCTGGATAGAGTACCTGGCTACGAACCAGGCGGTCACACGTTCGAATCGTGTCGGGCGCGCCAAATTATGGCTTTAAAGTCAACAACTTAGGGTTACCTTGCGGTAGCCCTTTTTTGTTTTAG
>JBLHNQ010000006.1:0-105589 GCA_047650635.1 Halioglobus sp. | reverse complement strand
CTCAGCTGGATAGAGTACCTGGCTACGAACCAGGCGGTCACACGTTCGAATCGTGTCGGGCGCGCCAAATTATGGCTTTAAAGTCAACAACTTAGGGTTACCTTGCGGTAGCCCTTTTTTGTTTTAGCATCACCGTCAGTCGCGAAGCGATTCGCCTGCCCACTGCATATTTACTCATTATTCACGCTCTTTCCTGGTGCGCTCGCGACAGCCACGGCTCTATACTCGCGCAGGTCAGGGAACTGGCCCCGTTTCCCCGAAGTGTGGGCTGTGCAGCCCTTTTCATGAACTGAACCCCGATCTGTATACACAGATCACAATACAGCGGCGTGGTGCCGCTGGAGCTGAAAATGGCAATGGACAAGCTGGTCTGGGAACACCTTGGCAGCCTCAAACAACAACCGGGCAGCGACCGGCAAGTAGTGGCATTCTTTGATATGGACCGCACCCTGATTGTGGGGTTTTCGGCGCTGGCAGTGGTGTGGGAGAGCATTCGCAGGCGCCGCTCGGGAATGATCCACATTGGCCGGGAGATGCTGGTCAATATTGATCGCGGTGGCGGGGGGCAGCGCTACATTAATTTGTATCTGGACCTGCTCAAATCCATGGCGGGCACCGATGAATCCGCATTTCGGGAGCTGGGAGAGTTGGCTTTCGCTCACAGTCTCGAGGCCAGTATCTACCGGGAAGCGCGCCAGATCGTGCGGCTGCACAAACAACTGGGGCACAAGGTGGTTATCGTCAGCGCCGCCACCAATTACCAGGTTGAGCCCATCGCCCGTGCGCTGGGCATTGATGAGGTGCTCTGCACGCGACTGGAGGTGGCAGAGGGTAAGCTCACCGGCGCTATCGTGGGCGAACTGTGCTACGGCGAGGGAAAGCTGAACGCCGCACGCACACTACTCAAGCATTACCGCGCCCGGCAGCGGGACGCCTGGTTTTACTCGGATTCCGCCGATGACTTGCCGCTGTTGAAGAAGGTGGGCTACCCCGTGGTCACCAACCCCTCTCCCGCGCTGGCCGATTATGCCAACCAGGCTGGTTGGCGCGCACTGAAGTTCAGCAGCCGTGGGAAACCCAACCTGGAGAGCGTTGTGCGCACCGCGCTCATGACTAACACATTAGTGTCCACCGCCGCGGGGGGGGCGGCTTCCTGGTTCTTCTCCCGTTCGCCGAAACGAGCCACCAATCTGATGACCAGTTGGTTGGGAGGCATAGGTTCAGCATTCGCGGGCCTGGAGATTGAAGTCGAGGGCAGAGCGCATCTGGAGAGCGTGCGGCCGGCAATTTTTACCTTCAACCACCAGAGCAACCTGGACTCCGTGGTGATGGCGTACCTGCTGCAGCACGATGTTGTGGCGTTCTGTAAAAAGGAACTTGCCGACCATCTACTGCTCGGACCGCTGCTGAAGGCCCACGGCACGATATTTGTAGACCGTGAGGCCGCAGACCAGTCCCTCTGCCTTGAACAGGCCAAAGCGGCTCTGCTTGCGGGCAAGAGCCTGGCCATCGCGCCGGAGGGTACTCGCAGCGCCAGCGGGGAGTTGCTCGACTTCAAGCACGGTGCCTTTTATCTCGCTAAAAAACTGAAGCTACCCATCGTTCCAGTGGTCCTGCACAACGTCGCCGACGCCTTGCCTAAGGGCAGTCTATGGTTGAGGCCAGCGACCATCAGGGTCACGGTGTTGCCGCCACTGCTGCCGGAGAACTTGGGAAATTTGCGCCAGAGCATCCACGGTCTGCGCCAGGATTACCAGGCCGTCATGGATGCGGAGTGGGGCGGCGCTCAGATTGCTGCCACCCACACTCGCGCTCCGGTTGCCCTTAGTGCCTGACCAGTGTGACAGTAATATAAGCCAGCTTTAAATGCACCGGCATAACCGTGTACACATAATATGTTCGTAAATTCTATTTTTAGCCTATTTGATGTTGCTTGTGAGCCGTCACGTTTTCGAGTCGTGTCGGGCGCGTTTGGTCAATGGCTTGCCATCTTCGTCCAAAGGACTTTTTGGCCGCTCTCCCTTTGCGGTCTTCGATGCGCGACTTATCGCGATAAGCTCCAGCGTTTCCCCATCGTGTAATTTGCTTGCATTTTTTTCGAGAGTAATCAGTTCTTCAAAACTGTATACATCGTTTTTCAACTTTTCTATTCGGTTCATAGTGTGCTCGCCTTGCATCTACATGGATAAAACGTGGATCATAGTTCATAACACAGACCACATAGTGTGTTAGAAGCGGCATTATGTCGTATTTCTCAAGCCGATGGGAATGGCAAAGAGAGGCGAGTGTTATATAGCCTCAATGTCCAGCAAAGCGTTATGCAATTGCCCCCAGCGCTGCTCCACTGTTCCGGTATAGCCCACAGAAATCCTAAGCAGGCCACTGCCGATTCCAGCCAGAGATAAGTCCTCCTCAGTCATTTCGCTAGACACGCTGCTGCCAGGGCAGCACATCAAGGTGTCGAAGTAACCCAGACTCACGGCCATAAACCCAAAATTGTATTTGTTTTGCAGTGTATCCATCAGGGCATTGGCCTTCTCAGCGCTACCCAGGTCGAGAGTAAGAATGCCGCCAAAGCCGTAGTCCGGGCAGTGCAGTTTACTCGTCATGCTATGGTCGACGTGGCTGACAAGCCCCGGGTATGTCACTTTGAGCCCCAGGTTTTCTAGCCGCTGCGCAAAGGTTTGTGCCCGTTTACCATGCTCGCTCATGCGCAGGGCGAGGTGTGGAATTCGCAGGCTGATTTTTGAAGCCACGCTGGGGTCCATGGTTGGCCCCAGAATCATCAAGGGTCCCATGTGCAGATCCATCAGGCTCTGGACAAAATCGGCACTGCCGCAAACAGCACCGGCAATAATGTCAGAGGCGCCATTGATGTATTTGGTCATACTGTGCACCACCACATCCGCCCCCATTGATGCAGGGCTAAGCACCAATGGGCTAAAGGTGTTGTCTATTATCAGTTGCAAGCCCCTTGAATGAGCGAGCGCGGCGAGTGCCGGTATGTTGGCAACTCGCAGGGTGGGGTTGGAGATGCTCTCGGCATAGATGATTTTGGTCTTGTCAGTAATGGCTGCTTCCACTGCAGCCAGATCTGAACTGTCGACAAAATGTGTGTGGATATTGGATTTTCTCGGTAGAAAATCGTGCATTAAGGCATAGCTCCCTCCGTAGACTGCATTAGAGGCAACAATGTGATCCCCTGTATTACACAGCTGTAAGATGGCGGCCGAAATTGCTGCCATGCCACTGGCTGCACAATAGGCAGCTTCGGTGCCCTCAATGGCGGCAAGCTGGCGTCCCAGGTTATACACGGTAGGGTTAAAATGTCGGCCATAGAGGTAGCACCCCTGGGGGGCTCCTTTGTGCCCCTCAAACAACTCGGGCATGGTGCCGGGTTTCATTACGGTGAACGCGGTGCTCACCTCTATAGACATATTGACACCGCCGTGCTCGCCAAATTCGTGGTGTGTGTCTGTTAGACGCTCAATCGGATTTTTATTATTCATTGCAGTAAGTTCCGCGTTAAAAGGCTATTATAAAACTATATTCACTGTGTAATTTCAGTGACGAATTATATTTGTATTTGGAGTGGCATGTCGCAGCTTGACCGAATCGACTTCGAAATTATCCGGCAGTTACGAAATAATGCACGGCTGTCCAATAAGGAGCTTGCCGCTATTGTTGGGCTGGCGCCCTCCAGTTGCCTGGTGCGGGTGCGTGGCTTGCAGCGTGAGGGGGTGTTGCGCGGATACCATGCTGATGTAGATACCAAGTCTCTGGGCGTGGGCCTTCAGGCAATGATTTCCATTCGCTTGCAGCGTCATTCACAGTCCGACGTTGAGTCTTTTCGTGCACATGTTCTGGCGCTGCAGGAAGTGCGTGAGCTGTATCATCTGGCGGGAGCGAACGATTTTTTGGTACAGGTTTGGGTGCGTGATCCGCAGCACCTGCGAGAACTTATAATGAGCTCCTTTACTGCCCGAGAAGAAGTCGCCCACATTGAGACTGGCCTAATTTTCGAACATACACAGAGTCTGGAACTCCCGGTTTATGTTGACTTTTCTCGAGAGGAAGATAAATGAAAGAGGCCCTGAGTGACGCGTTGGCCCTGCTACCTTTGCCCATTTCTGACGTAAAGGTACCAACACGCAGATTTTAGGATTATTATACCCGCTTATTTTGCATGTCCCGCGTCGTTGCCTGCGCACTTTATAATTTGAGGAAATTTGCTATGTCGGTAACTTTGAGAGCACTACTGGTTCTGTCTCTATCTACCTTATTGGGCCCGCTGGCCTGGGCCGACAGCGATGCTGAAGCAATCGCTTCATTTCGCAATGCCGGTGAGAGTGGCACCTATTTCAACAACAGCCATGGCTACGCGATATTTCCTACCATCGGTAAGGGCGGCATCGGGATTGGTGGTGCGCATGGTAACGGTAGTGTTTATGTCGAAGGCGTAAAAACAGGCACCTCTTCGATGACGCAGGTGACAATTGGCTTTCAACTGGGAGGGCAGGCTTTTAGCCAGATAATTTTTTTTGAAGACGAGCACGCTTTAACATCGTTTACTTCAGGTAATTTTGAATTCAGTGCCCAGGCATCTGCGGTGGCAATTACTGCTGGTGCTTCTATCGAGGCTAACACCGGAGGCGGCACGTCCGCCGGGATTAGCGGCGGGAGGAATGACGCTACTACCAGTAATCACGGTGGTTATCGTAAGGGAATGGCTATCTTTACTATTGCTAAAGGCGGCCTGATGTATGAGGCCGCTCTGGGCGGACAGAAATATAACTACAAGCCGTTATAAGCTATTCAGTGGAGCTTCGAGCGCGTTCTGGGCATTGTCCAGTGCGCCTTCGGGCACCTCGCCCAGCAAAATGACATGCCAGCTTCGCGGCCCATGTGCTCCCTTCACGAGCTGCGCCTCGATGTCGGCGGTGCTCGACGGGCCAGAGATAAAATTAATACCTCTGGGCCTGCCTGATTTTTCCTGATTTTTGTTTATCTCTATCCAGGCATCGTCAAGTGTCGCTACCAGAGTGGCTGTATCTACCAATACAATATGATCTTCAACCAGTAAGTTGTTCGCCGCAGGGTTACTCTTGCCTGTGTAGGTGACAATTGAACCGGTTTCGGCAATGCCCATACGCGCATAGCTCAAACTGGCATTTTCTCCGTGTTCCGCTGCACCAAAACGTGGTAGCACAGCACCGTCTCGCCAGGGCATTGCGGCTAGTCTAGGGTCGTTTCCAGCAACGAGTTTGCGTGTTCGAAAGCGGCTGTGCAGGTGTTCAGCAACTGCTTTTACGGCTTCGGAACGGTTGCCGGCACACGCTACAGTGCCCTGATTTTTAAGCACATTGATTAAGAATGCTTCGCACAAATCAGAGGAGGGCAATGTCGGTGCGGGAGCTTCTCCCAGGCTGTTTAACTCGGCGTAAATATGCGCAGCTTGTGTGTTTTGGCACACGCGTTGAAGCTTCCCCATGAGTTCAGTGCGGGCGCTATCTTGAGACATCGTTCGCTTTCCTTTGAGCAGTATACTGCTGCATAAAAGTTTTACCCTGTGGCGCGGGAAAATCACGTTCGTCTGTCCAACCATTAGCGAGTATCAGAGACTTGAAACTGCCCCTTTTTCGCCCCAGCCATGCGAGTACAGGAATTCCGAGGCCACTGAGTGTGTGGTAAAGCCAGGGGCGCGCCAGTAACCACGCATGTGCTTTCATTCCTAGTCGCCAGCGGTTGGGTATAAGCTTTTCGCGGACTTTTTCGTGTCGTAAGTCGCGCAATAAATCTGGCAGGGGAATGCTGGAAGGGCAAACTTCTTCGCAGCGGCCACAGGCAGTGCACGCGTCGGGCAGAGCTTTGGCTTCTTCCAGCGACTCGAGTAGAGGCGTCAATACAGACCCCATGGGGCCCATATAAACACTGCCATAGGCATGCCCGCCGACGCCAATGTAGATAGGACAGTGGTTTAGGCAGGCACCACAGCGAATGCATTGGAGCATTTCGCGATAGTCGCTGGCCAAAATATCGCTGCGTTTGTTATCCAATAGCACAAAGTGAGTTTCGATGGGGCCGTCTACATCTTCCTCCCTGCGCGGGCCTGAATAAAAGCTTGTATAGCAGGTTATTGGCTGGCCTGTGGCAGACCGAACCAGCAGGCGCAACGCTGCCATCGCATCGGTAGCGCGCGGCACAACCCGATCCAAAGTCGTGCAGACAATCATAACTTTGGGCAAGTTGGCGCATAGGTCGCCGTTACCCTCATTGGTCACCAGCATGGAATAGCCATTCTCGGCGATGAGGGCATTCGACCCAATGATGCCCACGTCGGCGTTGAGGAAGTGTTCGCGCAATACGCTGCGCGCCTCTGCAACCATTTCGGCCGGGCCTTCCAGTTCCCGCTCGCCAAGATCGTGCTTTTGCAGAAACAATTCGCGTATTTCATCGATCGATTTATGCAGAGCGGGGCCCACTATATGGCTGGGCGTTTCGTTTGCCTGCTGGATAATGTACTCACCCAGATCTGTTTCTACAACGTTTAAGCCCCCGCGTTGTAGATGGTGCAAGAGGCGGGTTTCCTCTGTCACCATCGACTTTCCCTTAACGACACGTTGCGCGCGGTGTGACTGGCATATGCCGAGCACAATGCTGTTCATCTCGGAGGAATCTCGGGCAAAGTGAACCTGATTGCCGTTATTGAGGGCTTCTTTTTCGAATTGAGACAGGTAGTGATGCAGGTTGTCCAGCGTGTGCTGTTTGACGTCTTTAACCTGTTTGCGCAGATTCTGGAACTGGTCAAATTGATTCACAGCCGCGTCTCGTACCATCGGCATGAATAGGCCCAGCATGTCGCGGCGCTTGACCTTATCGGTTTCGAGCAGGGCCTCTCTTGAATTGCTTAAAAAAGCGGCGCTACCTTGCTCTTCTTGTATGCTACTCACGACTTGCCCTCGCCAATAGCGGGTTTGCTCAGATTACCTGCAAGCAATTCTGCCACGTGTCTCACTTCGATGGTTTTTCCAAGGCGCTTGGCGCGCCCTGCAATATTCATCAGGCAACCCATATCTCCCCCGGCCAAAATTTTCGCCTCGGTTGCCAGGGCAGAGTCGAGCTTGTCACTTGTCATTTTGCCAGATAGTTCGGGCATTTTTGCACAGAAGGTACCCCCAAAACCGCAACAGACTTCGGTTTGGCTTAATTCTCTGACCTGGGTGTTGCGAAGTTTTTTCAGTAAGTCTCTGGGTTGCGCCCTGATACCCAGTTCTCTCAGGCCCGCGCAACTGTCGTGGTACGTTACCGACGGCAGGCGCACTCCGTCTTCGATGGGAGCCTGCATTTCGGCAATTTCCGCAAGGAAAGTTGTCAACTCGAAGGTTTTTGCGGCTAATGTTAACGCTCGCTCGCGCCACGCACCCTCGAGCAGTTTGGGGTAATGTTGTGTAATCATGCCTGCGCATGAGCCAGAGGGCACCACGACATAATCGGCGAACTCGAAAGCCTCAATGACTTGCTGTGCGAGAGGAATAGTTGATTCGTAATCGCCGGTATTGTAGCTGGGTTGGCCACAACAACTCTGCTGTTTCGGTACGCTCACCTTACAGCCGGCTCGCTCCAGTAACGCAATGCTGTCGAACGCAACAGAGGGGCGAAACAGATCGACAAGACAGGTGACATAGAGGGCGACATTAAAGCGCGGCATACGGTTGGTTTTTTTGCGATTGTTCACTCTGGTATCAGCTTCTCTTTGCATGCATGCTAATGTAGTCATTATTGGCTTGGGCGCTTATATTATGTGTCGAAGCGCTGTATCTGAGTATATCGAATTTGGAGTAGTTGTGCGCCCTGCTAATAAAGCAGCAGGCAAAATAGTGCCCCGCCCAGACAGACCGTGCAGGCAATCAGCCCACGGGTCAACGGATGGGAGCTTTGCCCAAGTTTGACCAGTATAGTTTTACGGTCTACTTTAACGCCTGCGCTGGCAAGAGGCACAATGTTTTGGGCCAATTGCTCTGTGGAAAACACCGGCAGGCGTTTATTGCCGATATACACAGCAATGTCATCCAGCAACAAAAAGTTGTTGCGATAGTGAATACGCGCACCGCCGTCGATGTGATAGTTGTTATTATGGTCGACCAGTATTAACTTGTCGCCCAACACCCCAATGTGTCCCGGTCTACTCATGGTCATCAATGTGAGGGCGATGGCAGGACCGCTGGAAAAGATAATAGCTGCCATAACAACATTAATCGGCGCGACCTGATAAACCAGCATACCTATGATCATAATAGTGATAGCGGCCAGTAGTGCGGCGAGCTGCTTGAATACTGCGTTATTTCTACGGTCCAGTTCTATCCAGCGAATAGCCTTAACCTTGTCATCTATTGGCTCTGCGCCGCGCACCTTGTCGTGCTTGTAAACCAGAGCACGCAGCTGGTGAAAGCGGCCCAGCACGTAGGTGACTATTCCCAGCAGCGCGAGAAAACCGAGGCAGGCATACCACAGTCGTCGTGATTGGGTAAGGCTGGTTTGTTTGCGGGTGATGTCGCTGGCCAGCGCTTTGGGTGTGAGAGGCAGTTCTGCCTGACCGTCAGCATTAAATCGTCTAATGTCGACCTTTGTGCGATCGACAACAAGAATTTTGTTAGACCACGCCAGAAGCTGTTGTGGAAGACTTTGTGGCTCCATCATCATCGCGGACAGGTGTTTCCAGTCGGCGTCAAAGCGATATAGTCCGCTGCTGTGGGTGTCGGGATTGGCCATAATCACCCACCAACTATCGGCTGACCACAGGAAGTCAATTATCTGTGTATGGCCTTGTTCCTGCGCTTGTTGAGGGAGTAATAGAATATCGTCCAATTGCTCGCCAAAACTCTTTGCATCGGGTCGAAAAACGCCGATAGCCGGGTCTGTTGAACTGTTCATATAAAGCAGTCCCCCATGAAAAATCAGTTTAGCCCCGCTCGACATGGTTACCGTCTGTTGCGAAATTAATGAGCCATCTTGCGCGAGTCTGCTCAGTGAATTTTCCCCTGTGATAGCAACAAAGCTATCTCCGGTGCGTATGTCTGTAATCCAGTCGCTGATCTTTCCTTTGGGAATGTCCGCGGCGAAAGCTTCGCATTTAGGAATCTGTAGATCGCAACGCAACAAGCGCGGCGCGCTCGAGGCCTCGTCGGTATCAGTATCGGTTGCGGGTTGATTCTGGAATAACAAATTTCCACTGTGATCGAAGTCTAATGGCGTCGACCCGGGCTCGATACGCAAATCGGTAAAACGGTATCGTTTGTTGTCTGTGCCAGAGCGGTCCAGGACAAACAGCTCTGCGCCCGCAGCGATAAAGAGCGCCGAATGTTGATTGGCAATAATTTTATCGATGTGAGTTACACCCGCACTGGGCGTGGGAAGAAGGGCGTAGCGAGCGCCGAGGATCAATAGTGTGAGTAGGGTGACGACTGAGGCGATGTACATTATCTTCATTAATTGAAATGATGATGTGGCTCGTTGGCGTATTTCTGCCGTGTTTCGAAACGGCTTCAGGTTAAACAGGTTGGGAGCACCGGGCTGCCGTTTTCCCCCGGCAAGAGCCGGAGAAACTGCCGATGTGTGTGGCGTTTTTTTCGCCCCTGCCTCGCGCCTTGATCCAGAAGCGCGTTGTGATTCCTCCAGTCTAGCCCTGTCAGCGGCAGCACGCTGCAGAGCTGCCTGCTCCATTTGCCGTTCTTGTACACGGCGCTGCTGTCTGTTCTCGGCTTCTTCGAGCTCAAGCTGCCGCTGCTTATCTTCCTTGAGGGACAAGTTGCGCTTGGTCTCTTCGGCTTTGCGCTTTGCCGCCAATGTGCGCAGGGCGTCCTCGATACGTTCTTCATCCGCTTTGGCGCGCGCTGCCTCTTGAGCGTTTTTACGTTTTTGTGCTGCAAGCTCTGTTCTGAGCCTTGCCTCCTGCTCCTTGGCTTGCTTGCTTGCTGCCAATTCCAGTGCTTGTTGAGTGGCGGCGGCTTCCTCTGCTTTTTCGGCTTCTTGCCTGGCGATTTCTTGCGCCAGCACACGCTTCTTCTCGGCAGCAAGTTGAGCGTCTTTTTCGGCCTGTGCTCTGCTGGCTTCTTCCTCACGTTTGCGTTCTTCTTTCGCCCGAGCCGCGTCTTCGGCCGCTTTCTTTTTGGCCGCCAGCGCCTCGGCTTTTCGTTCGGCGGCTTCTTTATCACGCTTGCGCTTTTTTTCTGCCAGAACTTTAGCCACTTCCTCGGCCGCTTTCTGTTCGGCTATCAGCGCCTCGGCTTTTCGTTTGGCAATTTCTTCAGTTTGTCTACGTTCCTGTTCGGCTTTAACGTGAGCGGCGGCTTCATCGCGCTTGCGCTTTTCTTCCGCCTGAGCTTTAGCCACTTCCTCGGCCGCTCTCTTTTCGGCCGCCAACGCCTCGGCTTCGATACGGGCGGCTTCTTCGTCGCGAATACGATTGCGCTCTTCAGCAGCTTGCTTGCGCTCATTATCCTCGGCCTGTTTGACCGCGTTACCCGGTTTGCTTATTGGGGGTAGGGATGTTTTCTTGGCTCTGGGATTTGATGAAGGGATGGGCCAGCTCTGATCAATTCTACCTGGGCGCTGTTCTCGAAACTCAAGTCGTATGTTAGGTTTGGATGTTTCATTCGCTGGTTTGGAGTGCGCTTGCTCCAGTTTTAAAACGACGCCGACACGGTACATTTTTGTGTAAAAGGCGGTGGCGATATCTTTGTCGAGATTTCGTCGGATGGTGACAGCTGTGCCCGAGAAGAATTGATCTACGCGCGCGGGATCATTGATTAAGAGCGCCTCGGCAAAGCGCTTCTTGACCTCGGCAAGGTCGAAGCCAGATACAATTTTACCATCGAATGTGAGGTTAAACTTATCCACCCCATGCCCCCGGGCGCCGCTGTTTGTTTGTACTACTTATCCCCAAGAATGTACGAGGTTTCTGCGGCTTATGCCAGTAGAAAGGTAAAATAGCAGGAGATTTTAGCTCACTGGAATGATCTCGAACTTGAGCCCCGCGTTGTTTGTAAGGCGGTCAAGTAGTAACTCATTCATCGCTGAAGCGGGAGTCCACATGCCGCCGCCCACCTCAATGTCGTCCTTCGCCAGACACACTGCAGACTCCGCCAGCATTTTCGAGGTTGAACCGTATCCGGGGTCCATATCCCCACTGACTTTTACCCGTATATCCTTGTTTCGGTCCAACGGGTGTATGCCATGGAAAAACAATTCATAGAAACCTTCTTCCCGCGCCTTTTGCGAGGGGCCTTCTCCAGGTTTTGGTAACACCCTGGCTGCCAATCGTCTGACGCCAGGCTTGCTCAGCAAGCCCATGCCTACTTTGCCTGCGACAGCGTTTCTGATTGCCGCGGTGCGAGATTTGCACAGGGTAGCTTCGTTATAGCGGAAATCTTTACCCCATAGGAAGTTAAGCAGGGCATTACTGCGTCGAACTACCCGTGTGTTCACGGCGGCCATCACGAAAGGGGATGTCCATTGTTCGAAGTGGGGGTCATACACTGCGTTGCTCTGGTCTGCCCCATCGGGGCCCGTTGTTGCGCCTTCAGGGTTTAGTGAATAAGGGTTGTCCATTATCTCTAAGATAGACGGATTGTCGTCTGCTTCTGCCAGCATATTCAACATGCTGGCGATGGTGCCTCCACTGGCAGCGCCGCTGAAACCACCTACGCGTGTTTTTATTTCAAGAGCGGGAACACCATGCTTTTTTATCATGGCATCTTGTAAAAACCATGCACCCAGGTCAAAGGGAATGGAATCGAAACCACAGGTGTGCACGATGCGAGCACCGCTATTCTCTGCCTCCACCTGATATGTGGAAATAATTTTCGCCATCCAGTGTACTTCGCCGGTAAGGTCGCAGTAATGTGTTCCTGCGGCAACGCAGGCGTCCACCACCGCTGTGCCGTAAAGTGCGTAAGGCCCTACTGTTGTGCATATTACCCGTGTTGACTGTGCGAGGGCAGCGAGGCTTACCGGATCCGAGCTGTCGGCCAGTAGGATGGGCAGCGAGGCCTGCTGTTTATCTGCCAGGTAGAGAGCGCGCACTTCTTCCAGTTTACTTTGGTTTCTGCCTGCAATAGCCCATTTCAAGTCGCCGCCTGTGCCATAGGTGGCAATCAGGTATTGTATGACTAGCCGCCCGGTAAAGCCTGAGGCGCCCAGCACGATAATGTCGTATTTACGCGTACTCATTAGTGTATGCCTCGCATCATTTTCTTCAGTATGGGTGAAATGGCAAACATGATCGCGGCTGCCGCTAGCCCGATCCAGAGCAGGCCGGTAAACAGGCTGGTGTAACCCGTCAGGGCTGCACTAATGTCCATGACGCTGCCGTCTACTGTTTCAATGGCGGCAATTTGGGATAGCTGCACTGCCACAAAACTGGAATACGCTGTCGCTAGAAACCAGGCTCCCATCATTACACCGACGACACTGGGTACCGCCAGCTTGGTGACGGCAGAGAGGCCGACAGGGGAGAGACATAACTCCCCACAGGTGTGCAGGAGATAGGCCAATACCATCCAGTAGGCAAATACGCGGCCCGATTCATCCGGCGCGTTCGCACCCAGTACAAGCGCTCCAAAGCCCAGTCCGGCCTGCCCAATTCCCAAGGCGAATTTTACCGGCGTACTGGGTTCTAACCCGCGGCGGGCCAGCGCGGTCCACAGCCAGGCAAACAGCGGGGCAAACATAAAAATAAATAATGAATTCATCGCGCCGAATTGAGAGGCAGTGAGTTCTATTCCCAGTATATTGCGGTTTAGCACGCGGTCTGCGTACAAGGTCATAGAAGCCGAGCTCTGCTCAAAAAGTGCCCAGAAGACAACGGTAGAGACGATGAGCGCCGCGAGCACGATCATGCGGCTGCGCTCCTGCGCATTACATTTGACGACGATAAACCAAGTCATACCAACAAGCACCGCGACAGACATCGAGTTCAATAAAATGCCAACTGCACCGTGAAACTGTAGCATTTTCCAGATCACGACTACGCCACCTAAGCTGCATAGATAAATGGTCAGTTCACGGCTGAGTCCAATGATTGATTTTTGATGTAGCAGCGCTGGATCTTTGGGTTCCGCGTGACCGTGAAGATGCTTCTGGCCATAGAGAAAGCTGCACAGCCCTATCAGCATGCCTATGCCAGCCGCACCAAAACCATAGCCCCAACCGTAGGTTTCTCCGAGGTAGCCACACAGCAGGGTGGCGGTAAAGGCTCCCAGGTTGATACCCATGTAGAAAATGGTGAAACCGCTATCTCTGCGAGGGTCATCTTTGGCATAGAGCTGGCCGACGATAGTGGAGATGTTGGGTTTGAGGAAGCCAACCCCGATCACGATAAGGGCAAGGGAAAAATAAAAGAATTGCAGGGCATCATCGTCTCTAACCACGGAGCCGTTTACCATTGTGGCCTGCTTCCCTTCGAAGGCCATACCGAAATGACCCAGGACCAATAACGAGCCCCCGAAAACCACGGCTTTACGCATGCCCAGGTAGCGATCCGCTAACAGTCCCCCGATAACAGGCATGGCGTATACCAGAGCTGCATAGCTACCCAGAACTTGTAGTCCGTTGACGTCACTGAACAAGTGATACTTTGTAAGGTATAGGAGCAACAGAAATTTCATACCATAGAAGGAAAATCGCTCCCACATTTCGGTGGTAAAGCAGATTAGCAGCCCTTTGGGATGGCCGAAAAAGCCGGTGTCTGTTGCCGGGTTGATGGTGCTCGTTGTCATTATTATCGTTCCCAATTGTGCGCAGTACGCAGCCAGTGGCAATGTCTGAGTGCTACTGCACTATAATTGATCTATAGTGTAGCCGCGCTAGAGTCGAGGCAACACCATAAAGTGAATAAATTTAGTTCGCGCAGCCAAACCAAACCAAACGAATCGGAAAATGCTGACCTGAGGCTTGAGGCATTGTGTTACCTGTTCGTTTAAGAGAGATAACAATAAAGTCAGTCTGGAATAATTATGAAATTGCATGTGCGGATGGTCGTCGAAGCCATTGTTCTGTCCTTGTGTGTGCTGGCACTCTCTTCGTGCAGCAAAGATCCCTGGAATAACCCAAATCCGGCCAATCCGAAAGGCCTTGTTACCTACCAGTCTGTTATTTCACCTGCCCCGCCAAAGCACCTCGACCCGGTTGTTTCCTACGCGACCGATGAAAGCCTCTTCATTATGCAAATTTATGAGCCTTTACTGGGCTACCACTTCCTCAAGCGGCCCTACGAACTTAAGCCCCTGGCGGCTGAGTCAATGCCAGACGTGACCTACCTGGATGCCGATGGCAATTCGATAGCGTTGGAAGAGGGCAATATAGCCTTCACCCGCTACACCTTGCGCGTGCGCAAAGACGAACACTTTCAGCCACACCCCGCATTCGCCAAAAACGCTTCCGGCGAGCCTTTGTACTTATTTGCCAGCGCCGAGGAGGGGCAGCAATATAAAACGGTGCCTGACTTTCCGGAGACGGGCTCGAGGCCAGTGACGGCCAATGATTATGCCTACCAGATCAAACGCCTCGCCGACCCGGTAAATATTTCTCCCATGCTGAGTTTTATGTCACAGCATATCGTGGGAATGGACGAGCTATCCAAGGTGTTGGGCGAGGTAGAGCGCGACGGCTGGTTAAATCTGAATGACTATGAATTGAAGGGCGTTGAGGTTGTTGACGCGCAGACGCTGGCTATTACGATCAAAAAGAACTACCCGCAGTTTGTCTATTGGCTGAGCATGCATTTCTTCGCACCCGTAGCGCCGGAAGTCGATCGCTTTTACAAGAACCCCGGCTTTGCACAGCGCAATCTGACACTGGATTGGTGGCCCGTGGGTAGCGGCCCCTTCATGATGGTTAAAAACGATCCAAACACCGAGATTATCTTGGAACGGAACCCCAATTTTCGCGAAGATTATTATCCATCTGAAGGCGCGCCGGGTGATGCCGAGGCCGGGTTTTTAGATGATGCGGGAAAACGCCTGCCCTTTATCGACCGTGCTGTATACCGGCTAGAGAAGGAAACGTTACCGCTGTGGACAAAGTTTTTACAGGGCTACTACGATCGCTCCGGTGAAGTACATGCGAACACCAACGGTTTCTTCGATCAGGCCTTTGTTATAGGCCCTGATGGCTTAGAGGCGGCACCGGGATTAGCTGATCATGGTATTACGGTGTCTATCGACGTAAAACCGTCACTCTACTACTACGGTTTTAATATGCGCGATCCGGTTTTGGGCGGCTACACGGATGAAAAACGCAAACTGCGCAAGGCTCTGCAGATCGCTTTTAATGCTGAGGAATACATCAATATTTTTTATAAAGGCAATGGTATTGTAGCTCAGAGCCCACTGCCGCCAGGAATTCCCGGCCACTTCTCGGGTAAAGCGGGAATGAACCCCCAAGTCTACGACTGGGTAGATGGAAAGTTGCAGCGCAAGTCTATCGAATACGCAAAACAACTATTGCTTGAGGCGGGCTATCCCAACGGCCGTGATGCCCGTACCGGCGAGCCACTTAAAATATTTATTGATGTACAGTCTCAGGCAATCAGTAATCCGATGATGAACTGGATGGACAGGCAGTTCGCCCAAATTGGTGTGCAGGTGGAGTACCGACCAGCAGACTGGAATCGCACTCGCGAAAAGTATCTCACTGGGAATACCCAGATTTTTTCTCACGGCTGGCTGGCTGATTACCCCGACCCGGAGAACTTTTTGTTTCTGCTGCACAGTCCCGAGAGCCCGCTGGTGTGCAAATGCGACGGTACCAATAACGCAAACTATGCCAGTGACGAGTATGACGAGGCATTTCGAGCCATGCGAATTATGCCTCCCGGCCCGGAGCGCCGCGTAGAAATTGCCAAAATGGTGAAGTTGTTTCAGGACGATGCGGTGTGGTTGTATGCCTTTACACCCAAGGAAATCTATTTGAACAATGCCTGGGTGTACAACACCAAGCGCCACGGTATCGACAAAGGTACCTTGAAGTACATTCGCCTGGATACCGAAATGCGTGCGCGCAAGCAAGCCGAGTGGAACCAACCGGTCACCTGGCCACTGTATGCCGGCGCACTGCTTATTTTTGCATTACTGGTGCCGGGTTTTGCCGCGTATCGACGACGACAACATGCCACCGCACGCTAACTTGAAGAATCGACAACAATAAAAAGACAGGAAACACAAACTATGTTTGCGTACATTGTTAGACGACTTCTCTACGCCATACCGATTCTTATTGGCGTGAATCTCTTAACATTTACTCTGTTCTTTGTGGTGAATTCGCCGGACGATATGGCGGTGTCGCAATTGGGGGCAAAGTACGTGACGCCAGAGGCAATACAGAGTTGGAAAGCGAAAAATGGCTACGACAAGCCACTGTTTCTCAATCCACAAGAGAGCGGCATCGGCACCATTACGGACACCATTTTCTTCACCAAATCTATTAAGCTGTTCGCTTTTGACTTTGGTCGTTCCGAAAGCGGCCGCGATATTACATCCGATATTTCTGTTCGAATGTGGCCCAGTCTGGCGGTTGCTTTACCCACATTTATAGTGGGTATTTGGGTGAATATCTGCGTGGCGCTAATGGTTGTGATGTTTCATGCCACCCGGCTGGATCGCTGGACGGTGTTTGTCTTTGTTGGGCTTATGTCTATTTCTTACCTGTTTTATATTATCGGCGGCCAATACATGGTGGCCAAAACGTGGCGTCTGGTACCTATCTCCGGGTTTGATGCTCAGGGACAGGTTTGGAGGTTTTTGATTTTGCCCGTTCTGGTGGGAGTCATTGCCGGTATCGGTGCTGGGGCACGCTGGTATCGCACCCTGTTTTTGGAGGAGGCCAATCAAGACTATGTGCGTACTGCCAGGGCCAAGGGTTGTAGCGAAATCACTATTCTATTCCGCCACATTCTACCCAACGCGTTGATCCCCATTCTGACTGGCGTGGTTGTATTGATTCCAACACTATTTATGGGCAGCCTGCTAATCGAATCATTTTTTGGTATACCCGGCCTTGGCAGTTATATGTTGGACGCTATTCGCTCACAGGATTTTGCCATCGTTAGAAGCATGGTGTTTATTGGCTCCATTTTGTATATCTCTGGCCTTATTCTGACAGACATTTCATATACCTGGGCTGACCCCCGGGTACGATTGAGCTAGGGGCTGCTACGATGAAACCGATTTTGTTGTGGTCTGACGGGCTTGTTTTTCTACTGGTCATTGCCCTGGTTCTGTTTTTTTTCAAATTGCGCGAAGACCCTCAAACTCGCTCGCGCTGGGCGCAGGTTTTCTCTTCAAAACTGGGGATGGTGGCTTTCACCGTTATCATGACCTACGTGGGCATTGCATTACTGGATAGTCTGCATTTTCGTCGTGCGCTTGACGCTCCCGAGGGTATGGCGACTGAAGAAGTTTTTTATGACAATAAAGTTACCAGTGTTTTCGATTTACTCACTGGTGGTATGGGAGAGCGTTTCGAGCGAACTTATTCGGCACCTTTTGCCCTGATCTCTTTTGAGAAGAAAAACAGGGTGGACGAACAGGGTAATAGCGTTAGAGATTTTCCGCCGCTAAAATATGCCGGTCTGGATCTAGCTGACCCCAGCGGCAAGTGGTCGGATATTTTGGCCAAAAGTATGGCGCCACTGGCCTGGGGCTTGCTGTTGTCGGGGCTGGTAATCGGTGTGCAGTGGCTGTTTTTACGCCGGGGTTTATTTCCCTGGCACGCTTCCTGGATCACCCAGGCGATAGTCATTTGCACGGCGGTTTGGCTGGTTTCTATCAGCAAGCACTACCATGTTCTGGGCACCGATAAAGGTGGCGCGGATGTTTTGTTCCAGAGCATGAAAGGTATTCGCACCGGCGTGTTGCTGGGTACATTGGCCACCCTGGTTATGCTACCCATTGCGGTGACCCTGGGTGTAACGGCTGGCTATTTTAAAGGCTGGGTCGACGACGTGGTGCAGTATCTTTATACCACCCTCAGCTCCATTCCCGGCATACTCCTTATTGCCGCTTCTGTGCTGCTATTTCAGGTTTATATCGACCTAAACCCCGATTTCTTTTCCATCGGTATGGAGAAAGCCGATGCACGCTTTGTAGCCCTGTGTTTTATTCTGGGCGTGACGAGCTGGTCTACTCTGTGCCGGTTAATTCGTGCAGAGACACTGAAAATAAGTCAGTTGGGTTATGTGCAGGCCGCGCACGCATTTGGTGTGAGTCACACTCGTATTCTGTCACGACATATTCTGCCTAATTTAGTACATATTATCCTTATCACCTTTGTGTTGGATTTCAGTGCTTTGGTGCTGGCCGAGGCGGTGCTGTCTTATATTGGTGTGGGTATTGATCCGTCCATGGGCAGTTGGGGCAACATGATCAACGGTGCCCGCGCCGAGTTGTCGCGTGAACCCGCTATCTGGTGGACATTGTCCGGAGCCTTCTTCTTTATGTTTGTTATTGTGCTGGCGGCAAACCTGTTTTCCGACCTGGTGCGCGATGCTTTCGATCCGCGAACTCGCCTCGGAGGAGATGACACATGAGTCAGCCCACTATGAATAATGCCAGTGCCAGTGATATACGCATGCGAGTGAGCGACCTCGAAGTCTGCCTCAGCGGTTCCAAAGAAAAAATTATCAAAGGGATCAGCTTCGAGTTGCAGGCGGGCAAAATATTTGCCTTGGTTGGTGAGTCTGGCAGTGGTAAGTCTGTCACCTCCATGGCCGCCATGCGCTTGCTGCCCGACGCCCTGAAAATTACCGCAGGCGCAGTGGAGGCGATGGGTGTAGATCTGTTTAATCTGTCCGAGGCGCGTATGCAGGAAGTGCGCGGACGCAAAGTTGCGATGATCTTTCAAAATGCCATGACGGCCTTAAACCCGGTGCAGACCGTGGGAAAGCAGGTGGCCGAGACCCTGAAGCTACACACTGCGCTGCGCGGTGGCAGTTTGCGTTTGCGAGTGGTGGAGTTGTTTACCGAGGTGGGTATTCCCGAGCCCGATACCCGCTTTAACTTTTATCCGCATGAACTATCAGGCGGGCAACAACAGCGCATTATGATCGCCATGGCGCTGGCCTGCGAGCCCGAGGTATTGATTGCCGATGAACCCACAACCGCGCTGGATGTGACGATTCAAGAGCAGGTTCTCGACCTCATTCAGGAACTTACCCGGTCACGTCAACTGGCGGTCTTGCTCATTACCCACGATATGGGTGTAGTGCGCCACGTAGCCGATGAGGTTGCAGTGATGTATCACGGCGAGATCATTGAGCGCGCTTCGGTGCATGATTTTTTTCACAACCCCCGGGAGGAATACAGTAAGCGGCTGATTGATGCGCTGCCCGACTTGACCCAATTTCATCATGAGCGTTCGCATGAGCCTCTGTTGACGGTAGAGGATTTGAAAGTGCATTTCCCTATTCGGCAGGGTGTTTTGCAGCGTGTGGTCGACTATACACGAGCTGTAGACGGTGTATCGCTGACCATTGGCCGCGCGGAAACTTACGCGCTGGTGGGAGAGTCGGGCAGCGGCAAGTCGACTCTTGGAAGAGCCATTCTCAACCTGGAGGATATAGCCGGTGGCGAAGTGCGCTTTAAAGGGCAGATTGTGCAGGGCATTTCGCGCAGAGAGATGCTGCCCTTGCGCAAGAAAATACAGGTCATTTTTCAAAACCCATTCTCTTCCATGAATCCGCGAATGACCATCGGAGAAATTATTTCTGAGGGAATGATCAGTCTGGGCTTAGGCCTGTCAGCATCCGAAAGAGAGGACAAAACCGCCGCTTTGTTGGAACGTGTGCAGCTTACAGCAGAGTTCAGTCGTCGCTATCCACATGAATTGTCAGGAGGCCAATTGCAACGAGTTGCCATTGCGAGAGCACTGGCCGTGGAACCCGAGCTCATTATTTGCGATGAGCCTACCAGTGCGCTGGATGTTTCGATTCGGGCCGAGGTGCTGGATTTGTTACAGGAGCTGCAACGTGAGTTTGGGGTGTCCTACTTGTTCATTACGCATGATCTGTCGATTGTGCCGACGTTGGCGCACCACGTGGGCGTGATGCAATCCGGTAAAATTGTTGAGCAGGGTAGTGCAGAGCAGATTCTCACCGATCCGCAGCATCCCTATACCAAAGCCTTGTTGGCCTCAGTGCCGCGGATTGATGAGGATTAGCTAGCCCATGGGGTAGCGTATTTCCCGTGAAACAGCGTTTATCTGCTGCATAGTTTCCGGCGTTAGCGTCACATTTGCCGCGGCCAGAATATCGGGCATCTGATCCGGGTGTGTGGCCCCAATAATTGTTGAGGCCACAAAGTCGTGCTGCTTACTCCACGCTGTTGCCAGCGTGACAACCGACATCTCCGCATCGGCTGCTATCGCCTGAAATCGTTTGGTCGACTCAATCGATTGCTCATTAATGAAGCGCTTGGCCATTTGTTGTTGTCGCTTTTCTCCGCTCAGGTAGCTGGAGAATCTGGCACCTTCAGGCAGGGCGCCGTCGTTGTACTTTCCAGATAATACACCGCCCGCCAGAGGCGAATAGGGAATGAGGCTAACGTGTTCTTTGCGGCAGGCCTGTGCCAGTTCATCTTCAAAGCGTCGGTTATTCAGGCTGAAGTTATTCTGTATTGTTTCATAGCGCGCCAAACCGTGTAACTCGCAAGCAGACAGGCTCTTGCAAAGGCCCCAGGTGGTCTCGTTACTGCAGCCCAGTATTCTCACCTTACCCGACCTGACCAACTCATCCAGTGCCATCATGGTTTCTTCATAGGGGAAGTCGTGATCGGGCCAGTGTGTTTGATACAGGTCAAGATAGTCAGTCTGCAGGCGTGTCAGGCTGGTTTCCACGGCCCGCATGATGTGGTGTCGGTCGAGACTGGTTTTTCCACCTCGCACAGGGGGGGTAATCCAGCCGTGCCCGGGGCCGGCGACTTTACTAGCGATGATGAGTGTATCTCTGGATTTGGTCTTCATCCATCGGCCAACGATGTCTTCTGTGCGACCGACGTATTTAGCATCAGGTGGCACCGGGTACATTTCCGCGGTATCGTAGAAATCGATGCCGGCTTCATAGGCCATATCCATAATTCGGAATGCCGTTTTTTCGTCGGCCTGATTGCCGAAGGTCATGGTGCCCATGCAGATGTCGGAAACAATAATGCCACTGCGGCCCAGTCTGTTTTTATTCATTGTGGCTCCTGATGTTATTTAGGTATTTACATGTTGTGTTTTTGGCTATAGTAACAAAATGACAAACACATATCTGAGCGAAAATTATGCCCCTGTGGAGAGCGAACTCACCGTTTTCGATTTACAGGTCATTGGTGAACTCCCGGCACAACTGAGCGGACGTTATCTGCGCAATGGGCCAAATCCGGCCGGGCCGGTAGATCCGGCAACCCATCACTGGTTTTCGGGTGATGGCATGGTGCACGGTGTATGTTTGAAAAATGGCGCTGCCAAGTGGTATCGCAATCGCTATGTGGGCTCGTCAAATATAAGTGCATTGCGTGGACAAGCGGATATCCCTGGGCGCAACTGGAATGACAGCGGCACCGGTCCCAATACCAGTGTGGGAGGCTTTGCCGGTACAACCTGGGCGATGGTTGAGGCAGGTGGCGTGCCAGTAGAGCTTGATTATGAACTCGAGACAATTGGGCGCAATGACTTTTACGGTACGCTACCCGGGGCTTTCTCTGCACACCCGAAGTACGACCCTGGCAGTGGAGAGCTGCACGCCATGGTCTACGCCTGGGCGGAGTGGATGGACCATGTACAGTATGTGGTCGTTGGAAGTGACGGCCGGGTGAGCCGCACTGTAGACATTCCGCTGCCAGGTATGTCAATGATTCACGACATGTCTCTCACCGAGCGCTACGCAGTAATCTACGATCAACCGGTGACGGTAGACCTGAATATAGCCATGGAGGGGTTGTTTCCCTTTCGCTGGAATCCCGGTTACGGCAACCGTGTTGGACTGCTACCGCGCAAGGGTTCAGCGACGGACATTATCTGGATTGATATTCCTCTGGGCTACGCTTTCCACCCCCTCAACGCCTACGATGCAGCGGATGGCACGGTGGTGATAGATATTTGCAATTACGATTGTATGTTTAACAAGGACACACTGGGACCGTTCGGTGACGGTGGCCTTGCCAGGCTGGAACGCTGGGTGCTGAACCCGCAATTGCGCAGTTGTTCTGTCACCGTGATTGATGCCAGTTCGAATGAATTCCCCCGACATAATATCGCTTATGCGGGGCAGGCCTATAAATTTGGCTATTGCGCCTCGCCCTCGCAGGACTCCAGCGCGGGATGGCCTACACTCAAGCATAATCTCGAAACCGGGGCGCGTGAAGTGTTTGACCATGGTCCGGGTCGGGCTGCTGCAGAACCTGTGTTTGTGGCACGTGCTGGCAGCAGCGCTGAAGATGAGGGCTGGCTTATCACTATGGTGCACGATCTGGGGAGCGGCGCTGCGGAGTTGGTTGTGATTGACGCAGAAGACTTTGCCCGCGGCTATGTAGCGAGAGTTTTATTGCCTCAGCGTGTGCCCTTCGGTTTTCATGGTAATTGGGTTAGCGACACACAGGTACAGCCACTGGAGGCTTAAGTGCAGCAATCAGCGCAGCACTTGCACATTAATAATTAATAGCGGAGTTAACTCAAATGAATGGTGCAGAAAGCCTGCTCGCAACCCTGGTCGACAGCGGTATAGAAGTCTGTTTTACCAACCCTGGCACATCGGAAATGCATTTTGTAGCGGCTCTGGATGAGGTTGATGGCATCCGCTGTGTGCTGTGCCTGTTTGAAGGGGTGCTCAGTGGTGCAGCTGCCGGTTATGCGGTGATGGCACGCAAACCCGCCTCTACCTTATTGCATTTGGGGCCAGGCCTGGGCAATGCCTTGGCAAACATTCACAATGCCAAGAAAGGCAATGTGCCGATTGTGAATATTGTGGGCGACCACGCCACTTATCATCTGGAGTACGACGCGCCGCTCACCTCCGATATCGAGGGCATAGCCGGCACCGTTTCGCACTGGGTACACAGTTCTGCATCCCCTGCTGATATAGGCGTAGATGCGGCCGAGGCTGTATGGCAGGCCGGACGCAACCAGGTTGCAACACTTATTCTTCCCGCCGATGTGTCGTGGGGCGACAACCCCAACGGTCGCGCTGCCACTGTGAGCTTGCCAGCAAGACCGCAAATTTCAGAGGAAAAAGTCGACCATGCAGTGGCATTACTGCGCTCTGGAAAATCCTGCATGATAATGATGGGGGGTTGTGAAATTGATGCGGAACAGAGTTTGATGTTGAGCCGAATTGGCAAGGCCTGCGGCGCGCGTGTTTGCACGGAGACGTTTCCTGCCCGGGTTGCGCGTGGTGCTGGCACCGGTGTTATAGACAAAATGCCCTATATGACAGAAATGGCCGTTGACTATGCCAAAGACGTAGAAAATCTTATTTTAATTGGTGCCAAATCACCGGTTTCATTTTTTGCCTACCCCGGTCTGCCCAGTGCCATTGCACCAAACGATTGCAATGAATTCGTGCTGGCCGAGTTCAATGACGATATCGACCAGGTACTCGAAGCATTACTGGAGAAGCTGGACGCCGTCGATGTGAAGCCGGATGTATGCGCTCTTGCGCTTCCGGATTTGCCCAGCGGACCTCTGGATGTTATGGCGTGTGGAGCAGCGATTGCCTATTTTCTGCCTGAAAACGCGGTGGTGGTTGATGAGGCCATCACCTCTGGCATTGCTTGTTATCCAACCACTGCGACGGCCCGGCCACACGATTGGTTGTGTCTAACCGGCGGCGCTATCGGTTGGGGGCTGCCCGCCGCAGTAGGTGCAGCTCTGGGTGCACCCGGTCGTAAAATTGTCGCTTTGGAAGGTGACGGCAGTGCCATGTATACCATCCAATCTCTGTGGACAATGGTGCGAGAAAATCTTGATGTCGCTGTCATTATTTTCAATAACCGTAAGTACAGTATTCTGGAGCTGGAGTTTGCGCGCACCGGTGCCAGAGGTGGCAAGCCCGGCGCGAAAGCAGCCAGCACTCTGGATATAGGCTCGCCCGATATAGACTTTGTTGCCATAGCAAACGGCATGGGTATGAATGCAACCCGTGCCACCACCGCCGAGGAATTTAACGCGCAGTTTGAAGCGGCGATGGCAAACCCGGGGCCGTGTTTGATTGACGCGGTAATTCCCACTTTTTTGAGCTAGTTTTTTTCAGCTGTCGGTGCGTGAACACGGATGTGTGAGTCGTTGCGATTCAGGGCAAGGTTCAAAACAGCCCACACATCATTTGGTTCATGCATGCGTTTTATATCTTCGAACAAAAGGTTTGCCTGAAAATAGTGCATGCGTAAATACACCAGCCACTGCTTTACAGGGTTGGCCGCATGGCGTGCATCATAGGCAGCGAGATTGAGTTCATAAAATCGCCTGATCAATAACAACACCTCAAGCCACCCCATCGGCGCCTTGGTAATGCCGTTGGAGGCGGCCTCTATCAGTCGCGGTAAGTCTGGGCGACATAGCGCGCCGCGCCCCAGCATCAAGTCAGCACAGCCGCTTATTTGCTGGCAGCGCAGCGCATCTGCAGGGTTCCAGATTTCGCCATTGGCTATGATCGGTATGTCAACTATCTGGCGGGCTACTGCAATTTCTTCCCAGTATGCGGGCGGTCGGTAACCGTGGCGTTTGGTGCGGGCGTGAATGGTGAGCTCGCTCGCCCCCGCAGCGTTAATTCCCCGCACAATATCGAGAAAATTGTTTTGGTCCTCGTAGCCAAGCCTGATTTTTACCGACAAGGGCGTGGAGTTTGGCAGGGCGATGCGCACCGCGGCAACGATGGCGTGTACACGCTCGGGCTCCCTGAGAAGGATTGACCCACCATCGGAGTTGTTCACACTTTTTGAAGGGCAACCGAAATTCAGATCAATACCCAGTGCGCCCAGTTCTGCGGCGCGCGCGGCATTCTCGGCCACCACCTGTGGCTTACCTCCCAATAACTGAACATAGACAGGTACGCCCGATGACGTTTTTCCGCCGTCTGCCAATTCGGGGCACAGACGCATGAAAACCCGTGCGGGCAACAGCCGGTCTGTTACCCGCACAAATTCCGTCACGCAGCGGTCTATTCCTCCCAGACTAGTGAATAGTTCGCGCATGGCGTGGTCTACAACCCCCTCCATGGGGGCCAACATTAATCTCACTTGGGCCTCCGCAATGTGTCCAGTGGGTGAATCGCCTGTGTCGAAGCAACGCATTATACGCAAAACGACGGTTGATCGAAGGGGCAAAATTAGACGGTGTGATCGATCCGCTTTATGATGCGCGATTAGTGCATCACTGCGGGTCGAATTCCGCTAGAATGCGTGCTCGAATCAGAGGGAGAACCTCATGCAGGGATCTATTGTTACTCAAGGCGTTGAACTCATGCTATTTGGCATGGGCACGGTGCTGGCTTTTTTAACACTGCTGGTGCTTGCGATTTTCTTGATGTCATGGGTTTTACAACGCTATTTTCCTATGCCGGAGACAGACTCGGAGGCCAATCGCCCCAGGAGTGCAGTTGGCGCTCCTGCAACGGCTTTCGCTGCCGGGGATTCCACTTTGGTGGCGGTAATCAGCGCCGCATTGCACCAGCACCGCTCCAAACACTAATGATTAAAAATTTGTTGAAAATGAAGAGGCCCACCTCCTATGGATAGTAAGAAATCACCATTGGGTATTACCGATGTGGTATTGCGAGATGCACACCAGTCGCTATTTGCCACCAGACTGCGCCTTGACGATATGCTGCCCATAGCAGCAAAACTTGATGACATCGGCTTTTGGTCGCTGGAGACATGGGGTGGGGCCACCTTTGATGCCTGCATTCGCTATCTTGGGGAAGACCCCTGGGAGCGCATTCGTGAACTTAAAAAAGCGATGCCGAAGACGCCTCAGCAAATGCTGTTTCGGGGGCAAAATATTTTGGGCTATCGCCACTATGCGGATGATGTTGTAGAGAAATTTGTAGAACGCGCTGCAGTTAATGGCGTTGACGTGTTTCGCGTGTTTGATGCGATGAATGACATGCGCAATATCGAAGTGGCGCTGCAGGCGGTGAAAAAAGTGGGTAAGCATGCCCAGGGTACTATCTCTTACACCCTGAGCCCCGTGCACAATATTGATACCTGGGTTACGCAGGGCAAACAGATCGAGGATATGGGTGCAGACTCTATTGCAATCAAGGATATGGCTGGCCTATTGCGGCCTTATGATGGCTTTGATTTGGTCTCGCGCTTAAAGGCTTCCTGCGCTATTCCTATTCATTTGCATTGCCACGCGACCACCGGCCTCTCTACCGCCACAGCACTGAAATGTATCGAAGCGGGCATAGACAATATAGACACTTCAATTTCATCCATGTCGATGACCTATGGTCATTCGCCCACCGAGTCGGCTGTCGCTATGCTGCAAGGTACCGATAGAGATACGGGCCTTGATATTGAAAAACTGGAGGAAATCGCTGCTTACTTTCGGGAAGTGAGAAAGAAGTACGCCAAATTTGAGGGCTCTCTGCGCGGTGTAGACTCCCGTATTCTTGTGGCCCAGGTTCCGGGCGGCATGCTCACCAATATGGAAAATCAGCTGCGTGAGCAGGGTGCCAGCGACAAAATGGACGAGGTGTTAGCAGAGATTCCAAAAGTCCGGGAAGACCTGGGGTTTATCCCACTGGTCACGCCGACCTCACAGATAGTGGGTACGCAGTCGGTTATTAACGTGTTAACCGGGGAGCGTTATAAATCGATCACTAAAGAAACCGCTGGTATTTTAAAGGGCGAGTACGGCAGCACGCCCGCCGCAATGAATGCAGAACTACAGGCCAGGGTGCTTGATGGTGCTGAGCCTATAACCTGTCGGCCCGCCGATGTACTGAAGCCCGAACTGACGTTGCTTACCGCAGAATTACACGAGCTGGCAGCAAAACAGAGCATCGTTTTGAGCAGCGGAGAGGGCGAAGTAGATGACGTGCTCACCTATGCACTTTTCCCTCAGATTGGTCTGAAGTTTCTGCAAAACAGAGGGAACGTCGACGCGTTTGAACCCGCTCCCGGTCTGCCTTCGCCTGAGCCTGCTGTGGTGGCTGCCGCGCCTAAAGCTGCAGCCGCGCGCTCAGATGGCCCCGATGTTTACACGGTGACGGTCAATGGCCAAAGTTACGTCGTAGAGGTAGCAGAAGGTGGAGATGTCTCGGCAATTGTGGCCGCTAGTGCCCCGGCGCCCGCATTGGCTATTAATGCCGATGGCGAAGCCATGCCCGCACCGTTATCGGGAAATGTTTTCAAGGTAGCCGTCGCAGCGGGTGACACGTTGCATGACGGTCAGGTGATCGCGGTGTTGGAAGCGATGAAAATGGAGGTAGAGGTGCTTGCGCCCCACGCCGGTGTTGTTGGCTCAGTGACTATCTCCGTTGGGGATGTTGTGGCGGTTGGCGACACCATTCTGACCTTCAGCAAATAATGAATAATCTTCTGAGTCTGTGGAACGATTCCGGCCTTGCCCAAATGGATGTGGGTCAGGGAACTATGATCTGCATCGGCCTGCTGTTGCTGTTCCTGGCTATTCGCAAAGGTTTTGAGCCGCTGTTGCTGGTGCCCATTGGTTTTGGCGGCATCCTGGCAAATATTCCAGGTGCGGGGCTGGCATATTCCGCAGTGGAAAATGCTATTCAGGGCGGTGACCCGGTACTGCTGGCTGAGTTGGGCAAGACCTTGAGCGTAGCCTTTGGCGAAGATACAAAGGCGCTGTTGATGGCTTACGATATGGGCGGTGCAGAGGCTAAAATGTTGGCTACTCAGTTGGCGCATGATGCGGGCTTTAACAACGGTATGCTGTATAGTTTTTACGCCGTTTCCATCGCCAGTGGCATAGCACCTTTGGTGATTTTTATGGGGGTGGGAGCTATGACCGATTTTGGCCCCTTATTGGCTAACCCCAAAACTCTGTTTCTGGGCGCAGCGGCACAATTTGGTATCTTTGCGACGGTACTTGGCGCGGTTTACCTGACGTCCATTGGTATTATGGATTTCAGTATTTCCGATGCCGCTGCCATCGGTATTATTGGTGGCGCCGATGGCCCAACGGCCATCTATGTGTCGAGTATTTTGGCCCCCGATTTATTGGGTGCTATTGCGGTGGCCGCATACTCCTATATGGCTCTGGTGCCAATGATTCAGCCACCTATAATGCGCTTGCTTACCACTGAAGCCGAGCGCAAGATTGAGATGGTGCAATTGCGGCCAGTGAGTATGAGAGAGAAAATTGTCTTCCCACTAGTGTTGTTATTGTTGGTGGCGCTTTTGCTGCCCTCTGCCGCCCCTCTGTTGGGTATGTTCTGTTTCGGTAATTTACTTAAAGAATGTGGCGTTGTAGACCGGTTGAGTGATGCGGCCCAGGGGTCTTTGATCAATATAGTGACTATTTTTCTGGGTCTGTCAGTAGGCTCCAAGCTGGTTGCCGCCAAGTTTCTGGATGTGAACACTTTGGGTATTTTGGGCCTTGGTATCGTGGCATTTGCCATTGGTACCGCCAGTGGCATCTTAATTGCGAAGCTGATGAACAAGTTTGGCAGTACGCCGGTTAATCCTCTGATCGGTTCGGCTGGGGTGTCTGCGGTGCCGATGGCAGCCAGGGTCAGTAATAAAGTTGGCCTGGAAGCAAACCCACATAACTTCCTCCTGATGCATGCTATGGGGCCCAATGTAGCCGGTGTTATCGGCTCTGCGGTGGCGGCAGGTGTGATGATCAGTCTGGTCGGTGGCTAGCCAGAACTGCCGATGCAGCGCACAACTACCATGGTGTCTGCGGCATTAATTTTGTACACTGGGCGCCATTATTAACTGCAAAAGTTGCGCGCATGAACCCGAATTACCTGGACTTCGAACAGCCAATTGCCGAGCTGGAAGTCAAGATTGAAGAACTGCAACTGGTGGGGTCGGACAACGACATCAATATCAGTGCGGAAATTGAGACCCTGCGTGAAAAGAGCAGCAAACTCACCGAGAAAATCTATTCCAATTTGAGCGCCTGGGACATCGTAAAGGTGGCCCGTCACCCCCAGCGCCCGCATACCATGGATTATATTCCCCGAATTTTTTCCGAATTTGATGAGCTCCATGGCGACCGTCATTTTGGTGACGACAGCGCCATTGTGGGAGGCATTGCGCGTCTTGATGACAAGCCCATCATGGTAATCGGTCAGGAAAAAGGCCGAGCCGTAAAAGATAAGGTGATGCGCAATTTTGGCATGCCCAAGCCAGAGGGCTATCGCAAAGCGTTGCGACTAATGAACATGGCCGAGCGTTTTAAACTGCCGGTTGTCACGCTTATTGATACGCCGGGGGCCTATCCGGGTATCGATTCTGAGGAGCGCGGTATCAGTGAGTCCATCGCCCAGAATCTGGCTGTTATGTCCAGGCTGGCCACGCCTATTATTTCTATTGTCATCGGCGAGGGAAGCTCTGGCGGTGCACTGGGCATCGGTGTGGGTGACCATTTGGCGATGTTGCAGTACTCTACTTACTTTGTAATTTCACCCGAAGGTTGTGCCAATATTATCTGGAAAAGTTCCGCAAACGCACCTGACGCCGCGGAGGCCATGGGTGTGACCTCCAATATTTTGAAGGATATGGGTATCGTGGACGCCACTATTGAAGAGCCTATGGGTGGTGCACATCGCGATGTCGATTTAATTGCACAGAGAATAAAAGCGCATATCGCCAAAGAGTTGACTGTACTCGAGCAATTGCCCGTAGAGGATATGTTGGCCAAGCGCTATCAGCGCCTCATGTCCTACGGCAACTGAGCTGGCGGGCTGCGTGCCTGACACCAAAATACTGAATCATTCCGTTCTCGATCCCTGGCTCGCCTCCCGAGCAGGTGCGGCGCGCTGGTGCGTTGCTTTCAGTGGTGGTCCCGATTCCTGTGCCCTCCTGCACTTATTGCGAAGCTGGCAGATGGCCTGCGGGCAAGATACACCGCAGCTTGTCGCTATTCACGTTAACCATGGCATGCAAACGGCGTCAAACCAATGGCAGGCGCACTGTGAGGCCTTGTGTGATACCTGGGACGTGCCCCTTATAGTGGTGCGCGCGATAGTTAGACGTGCAGGCAAGGGGGCGGAAGCTGCCGCGCGCGACGCGCGTTACAAGGCCTTTGAGGCGGAGCTTTCCTGTGGTGATGTTTTGTTCATGGGGCACCATCTGGATGATCAGGTTGAGACCTATTTTTTGCGCCTTATGCGTGGCTCTGGCCTCAGCGGTTTATCTGCCATGCCCAGTTCCCGGGTGTTAGGCGAGGGCGAACTGCTGCGGCCACTGCTCGGTGTTCAGCGAAGCGAGCTGGCGGCCTATATCGAGCAACACCATCTCACCGCTATTGAAGATCCGTCCAACTTTGATACAGCCATAGATCGCAATTATCTACGCCAGAACGTGTTGCCGCTGCTGGCCGATCGCTGGAGTGGCTATCGCCAAACAGTGGCGCGGGCAGCGGGCCACGCCAGCGTAGCGCAGGCTGTGATAGAAGAATGCCTTCCAGAACCGCCGACAGTGGTTAGTGTGATGGGTGATCCTGGAATCGAGCAGCGCGCGCTGAATAGTGTATCGGTCGATGCTGCAATGATAAAAATGCGCAGCTGGTTGCGCGCTCAGGGTTGTAGCATGCCCGATCAATTACTGTTGGCGGAGTTTATGCGCCAGCTGCGGCAAAGTGCTGCGTCTGCGAGCCCCCGGCTATCAAATGGCGATTTTGAGTTGCAGCGCTATCGCAATCGTATTTACCTACTGCCGAAATTTCCTGATGAAGGCGACACTGGCGGACCTGAGCAGGACCTCTCGCTAGCGATAGGTGAGGGATGCTCAATTCCAGGTTTAGGGACGCTGACGCTGGCACCTGCCGTCGCTGCGGGCTTGCGGCTCGACGCGCAAAGCAGGCTGACAATTCGCTGGCGTCAGGGCGGGGAGCGCTGTCGCCCCATAGGGCGCGCCTATAATCAGCGTTTGAAGAAACTGCTGCAGGAGTTTTGGGTCCCACCGTGGTGGCGGGAGCGTATACCCTTGGTGTATTTGGACGATGAGCTGCTGGCTGTCGCCGGACTGTGGCTCTGCGAGTCCTCTCGCCTGCAATCGTCTGACGAGGAGATCGCTGGGCTGTGGGAGCCCCGCTGGGAGCGAAAACCTCTCGCTTTCGATTGAGCGACAGGGGGCTTTCTGGTAGACTGATTTCCCATCTTTTCGCGGGATATGCGCCTGTGAATGATCAGGTCATAAACGCCCTGAAGTTCACAATCCGCCGTATTCCGCGGGTCTTGAATAACAGCGATAATGACAACGACTAACACAGAGATTATAGGTTTTTCATGACGCGTTATGTTTTCGTCACAGGTGGTGTGGTTTCGTCCCTAGGCAAGGGTATTGCAGCAGCTTCTTTGGCGGCGGTGCTAGAAGCCCGGGGAATCAAAGTAACCCTGCTCAAACTCGACCCCTACATCAATGTAGATCCGGGCACCATGAGCCCCTTTCAGCACGGGGAAGTGTTTGTCACCGAGGACGGCGCAGAGACCGACCTTGACCTGGGTCACTACGAACGCTTCACTAATACCACAATGCAGCGGCGCAATAACTTCACTACGGGTAGGGTCTACAGCTCTGTTATCAAGAAAGAGCGGCGCGGTGACTATCTTGGCGGCACGGTGCAAGTTATCCCCCATATAACCGATGAGATAAAGCGTCGCGTTATTGCCGGTGCCGCGGGCGCTGAAGTTGCGGTGGTCGAGATCGGCGGCACAGTGGGCGACATAGAGGGCCTGCCTTTTCTGGAAGCCACCCGTCAGTTGCGCGTTGAAATGGGCCCTAGTCGTTCACTGCTGATGCACTTGACGCTGGTGCCCTACATCGCCACTGCTGGCGAGATAAAAACCAAGCCCACCCAGCACTCGGTTAAAGAGTTGCGCTCCATAGGTCTGCAGCCAGATATCTTGCTGTGCCGCTGTGCGGTAGAGATTGAAGAGAGTGCGCGACGAAAAATTTCGCTTTTCACCAATGTGGAAGAGCGTGCAGTCATTCCCCTGCTCGATGCCGATTCTATCTATCGCATTCCCGGTATGCTGCATGCCAAGGGTCTGGATAACTTTGTGGTCGAGCGTTTTAACCTAAACTATCCACCGGCGGACTTGTCCGAATGGGAAGAAGTCGTGCGGCGCGAGTTTCGATCTGACCTTAGTGAAGTTCGCGTTGCCATGGTGGGTAAGTACATGGATCTTCTGGATGCTTACAAGTCGCTTAACGAAGCTATCAAGCACGCCGGCTTGCAAAGCGGCACGAAAGTTAGCGTCGATTATGTCGATGCTGAAGACATCGAGAAAAATGGCGTCGGTATACTCGAGGGTGTAGATGCCATATTGGTCCCCGGCGGCTTTGGCGACCGCGGTGTAGAAGGCAAAATTATCGCAGTGCAGTACGCCCGTGAAAACAAAATTCCATTCTTGGGTATTTGTCTGGGTATGCATGTGGCAATGGTTGAATACGCGCGCAATGTCTGTGGCTTGCAAGACGCCAATTCCACCGAAATAAACAAAAACACGCCTCATCCCATCGTGGCCCTGATTACCGAGTGGCAGAATGTGGATGGTTCAACCGAACAGCGTGATGAGTCATCGGATATCGGTGGCACCATGCGTCTTGGTGCTCAGGACTGTCATCTGAGTGAGGGCAGCGCAGTGCGAGAGCTCTACGCAAAAGAGCTCATTTCTGAACGCCATCGCCACCGCTATGAAATCAACAACAACTATGTAGAGCAGCTGGGAGAAAACGGCATGCAGGTAGTGGGCTGGTCAGCGGACCGCTCTCTGGTCGAAATTATTGAAATACCCGACCACCCCTGGTTTGTCGCCTGTCAATTTCACCCCGAATTTACGTCCGATCCACGCGGTGGCCACCCCTTGTTTACCGGCTACATACTAGCCGCATTGGCTCACAGGCAGTCGCAGTAACACAGCCGAGCGAAGGCTTTAGCAGGGCAACAGGGCAACAGGGCAATAGAGCAATGAATGATAAAACACTTAAAGTAGCGAACATCTCCATAAGTAATTCGGCACCCTTTGTTTTGTTAGGCGGGGTGAATGTTCTCGAAAGCCGTGAGTTTGCCTTGGAGGTTGCCGAGCACTATGTGCAGGTGTGCCAAAAGCTGGGCATACCTTTAATTTTTAAAGCGTCCTACGACAAGGCCAATCGCTCATCCATCCATTCGTTTAGAGGCCCGGGTTTGGAGGAGGGGCTTTCCATAATGGCTGAAGTGAAATCAACCTTTTCCGTACCCCTGATCACCGACGTGCATACGCCGGAGCAGGCGGCTCCAGCTGCCGAAGTGTGTGACATTATTCAGCTGCCCGCATTTCTGGCCCGTCAAACGGACCTGGTGGCAGCAATGGCGGCAACCGGGGCTGTTATCAACATTAAGAAGCCGCAGTTTTTGAGCCCACCGCAAATGGCCAATGTGGTAGAGAAGTTTTACGAGTGTGGCAACGAGCGCGTGATGATTTGTGAGCGCGGCAGTAATTTCGGCTATGACAATCTGGTGGTCGACATGCTGGGCTTTGGCCTGATGAAAAAAGCGTGTAACGACGTGCCTCTGGTTTTTGATGTGACTCACGCACTGCAGTGTCGCGACCCAATGGGTGCGGCGTCTGGAGGGCGGCGCTCTCAGGTTGCTGAATTAGGCCGAGCGGGCATGGCTCTGGGCCTTGCGGGTTTGTTTCTGGAGTGCCACCCAGACCCGGACCGTGCTAAATGCGACGGCCCCAGCGCTTTGCCTCTGGCGCAACTGGAGCCATTTTTGACACAGATGAAAGCCGTGGATGATCTCGTCAAAAATCTTCCACCTCTGCATATTGATTAAACTGTTTTTCCCAGACATCTACACGGAGCAACTCAGATGAGTAGTATCGCGAATATACAGGCCTTTGAAGTGTTGGATTCAAGAGGTAACCCCACTATCGAAGCGGAGGTGACCCTGACTTCAGGCGAAGTGGGTTCGGCCTGCGCACCGTCGGGCGCGTCCACGGGTTCGCGTGAGGCACTGGAGCTGCGCGATGGCGACGCCTCTCGTTACCTTGGCAAGGGTGTTCTAAAAGCAGTAGCAAACGTAAACGGCCCAATACGCGAGTTGCTGATGGGAACCGATGCGTCTGACCAGCGCGCTTTGGATGGCGCAATGATTGCAGCCGACGGCACCGACAACAAGGCAAAATTTGGCGCTAACGCTATTTTAGCGGTATCTCTTGCCGCTGCAAAAGCTGCGGCTAAATATCGCGGCGTGCCCTTGTATCAGCATATTGCCGACATTAATGGCACTAGCGAATTCACCATGCCAGTGCCTATGATGAACATCATCAATGGTGGAGAGCATGCAGACAACAATGTCGACATACAGGAGTTTATGGTCCAGCCCGTCGGTGCACCCACATTTACCGAAGCATTGAGAATGGGCGCTGAAGTGTTTCATAGCTTGAAAAAAGTCCTGTCGGATCGAGGGCTGAGCACGGCTGTGGGCGATGAGGGCGGCTTTGCTCCCAACCTGCCATCCAATGAGGCCGCCCTGGAAGTTATTGCAGAAGCGGTGGCCAATGCGGGTTACACGCTTGGTACCGACATTACGCTGGCACTGGATTGCGCTGCTTCCGAGTTTTACAAAGACGGTGTATACGATCTGGCCGGCGAGGGTAAAAAGTTTAGCAGCGAAGAGTTTTCTGACTACCTGGCTGAGCTGGTACGCAATCATCCTATTTTTTCAATTGAAGATGGTCTGGATGAGTCTGACTGGGATGGCTGGAAATACCAGACCGAGATACTGGGCGACAAAATCCAATTGGTGGGAGATGATCTGTTTGTCACCAATACCCTGATTTTGAAGCGCGGTATTGAAATGGGTGTTGGCAATTCAATTCTCATTAAGCTCAACCAGATTGGCACGCTATCTGAGACTCTCGATGCCATTGCAATGGCAAAGGGCGCTGGCTATACGGTGGTTATTTCTCACCGCTCTGGCGAGACTGAAGACACCACTATTGCCGATCTGGCGGTGGCTACAGCAGCGGGCCAGATTAAAACCGGTTCGCTTTGCCGCTCGGACAGGGTGGCTAAATACAACCGTCTCTTGCGCATAGAAGCGGAGCTGGCCGGCAAAGCTCCTTATCGTGGCCTGGCGGAAATTGCTCGCTAGAGTACAGCCACTATTGTGGATTTTGGGGTTGCTGTTGATACTGCTGGCAGGGCTTCAGTATCGCCTGTGGTTTGCGCCAGCTAGTTTGGCCGAGCAGCACCGCCTGGAGTTACAGGTGATGGAACAAACCAAAGTAAACAGCAAGTTGCGAGCGCGCAACGAAGCCATAGAACGTGAAGTGCTGGAACTGCAAAACGGTACCAAGGGTATAGAGCGGCGTGCACGTGAGCAACTGGGTCTCATTCGCAAGGGTGAAATCTTTTATATGGTGGTCGAAAAAGATGCTCCCGAACCCAACAAGCCCGCGGTGAACAGGTAGTGTCCGCGGTCTTGTGCAGTAACAAGTGCTGGGCAATTATTCCCGCCGCGGGCGTCGGTTCACGCATGGGCGTACCCTTGCCCAAGCAGTACCTCAAAGTAGCCGGAGCTACCGTTCTGGAACACAGTTTGTCTGCCTTGCTTGCCTGTGACTTTATCGAAAAAGTAATTGTGGCGCTAAATCCCCTGGATAACACGGCAGCGTCTGTTGCCGCTCTGCGCGATCCTCGAGTGTTGTTGGTGGAGGGCGGGGAGTCGCGCAGTGATTCCGTACTGGCCGGTCTTGCGGCGTTGCGCAGTTTGGCTCAGCCCGATGACTGGGTGCTGGTGCACGATGCGGCTCGTCCCTGTATTGCGCCAGGTGATATTTCGGCGCTCGCGCAGCAGGTTTGCAGCTCGGGAGTAGGGGGTATTCTCGCTGTGCCTATGGTCGACACGGTCAAGCATGCAGGCACCGATAATATTGTCGACCAAACGCTGCCCCGGGATGAACTATGGTGTGCACAGACTCCACAGATGTTTCGTTTTGAACGGTTGTATAGCGCATTAAAGAGTGCGACCCAACAGGGCCTTGTTATTACCGATGAGGCGTCCGCTATGGAGCTTCAAGGCGAGCGTGTGCAACTGGTGGCAGGCTCCGTCAGTAATTTAAAACTCACGATGCCGGACGATTTACCTTTGATTGAGTTTTATCTGGCGCAAAAAAATGCTGATACCCATTTATAAAATACCGGCGGGAGAACAGGTAATGCGAATAGGTCACGGGTATGATGTGCACCGTTTTGCCAGTGATACGCAGGCGCAAGCCTCTACCGCAGGCGAGGTATCCAGTGGTGAGACTAGTGTCATATTGGGCGGAGTTGAAATTCCCTATGCTCGAGAACTTGTCGCCCATTCCGACGGTGATGTGCTTATCCATGCAATTTGTGACGCCTTGTTAGGTGCCATTTGTGCAGGTGATATCGGGCAACACTTTCCCGATACTGACCCCAATAATGCTGGCATTGATAGCCGTATTTTGCTTCGCAATGTTGTTTCGAAATTGCATGCCGCTGGTTGGTGTATTTCTAATCTCGATTCGACACTGGTCGCACAAGCTCCCAAAATGGCTCCTCACGTTACTGCCATGAGAGGCGTGCTCGCAGCCGATCTGGGCGTAGATGTTGAGTGCGTCAATGTTAAAGCTACTACGACAGAAAACCTGGGCTTCACAGGTCGTGGGGAGGGCATTGCTGCGCATGCGGTGGTGCTGTTGAAAAGATTACAGCAGTGAGCCTCGCCTGCCCCTGCATTGCCGGTGCGCCGGAAGTTACCGCTTTGCTGCGCGCCCAGCCAGAAGATTTTCGGGTCTATGAAGAGTTGGGCTTTGAGTTGTCCGGCGAAGGGGAGCATGTTTTTTTACATTTGGAAAAACGTCAGCTCAACAGTCTCGAATTACTTGAGCGTATTGCCCGTCTGAGTGGTGTTCCAGCGCGCGATATCGGCCTTAGCGGGATGAAAGACCGCAACGCAATCACACGGCAGTGGTTCAGCGTGCGAATGGCCGGAAAGCAAGAGCCGCACTGGAACGAGCTAGAATGCGATGGTGATGTAAGGGTTTTGCAGGCAGGGCGGCACCTGCGTAAGTTAAAGCGCGGTACGCATAAGTTCAATCGCTTCGAATTGCACCTGCGAGAGCTGCATGGCCCCCATGACGCGCTGTTACAGCGTCTTGAGCGGGTAAAAACCCAGGGTGTTCCCAACTATTTTGGTGAACAGCGCTTTGGACGCAACGGGTCCACTTTGGAGCAGGCCAAGCGCTGGATGCAAACCGGTGGGCGTAAGATATCGCGCACCAAACGCAGCTTGTATTTGTCTGCTCTGCGGGCCCACCTGTTCAACACTATGTTGGCCGCACGAGTGAACGAGGCTAGCTGGAATCGCGTTGTAGAAGGTGATGTGTGTATTTTGAGTGGTTCCCGCAGTCTCTTTCGCCCTGAGCAGATCGATGACGACATTAAGCAGCGTTGTGCCATTGCCGACATTCATCCCGGGCTGCCCCTGTGGGGTACGCAAGAGCAATTTTCGTCTGACGCTCAGCAAAGTGCAGCCCTGGGTGAAAACTTGGAAACGGGGAAATTTCTGCAACGAATGGGGTTGGAAATGGCATATCGTGCCTCTCGCGCTTTGCCGGATGACTTTTGCTGGCAGTTTTGTGATGATAGGGGTTTACAGCTGAAATTTGCGCTGGGAGCCGGTGGCTATGCCACTGCGGTTCTGGCGGAACTGGTGCAGTATAATGATAGAAAAAACAGACTAGGGAAACGTGACAGCAGTGAATAGCGTCAAGCTCAAGGGAATCGGTATGACGTCACAGCGCACGCGCGAGCGACTAATTCAGCGCCTGGTTGATCAGGGTATCAGCAATAAGGCTGTGCTGGATGTCATACGCACAACGCCACGGCATTTGTTTTTGGATGAGGCCATGGCTCATCGCGCCTATGAGGATACCGCGCTGCCCATCGGTCACCAGCAAACGTTGTCCCAGCCGTATATCGTAGCGCGTATGACCGAACTGCTGTTGGCGGCTGGGCCACTGCAGCATGTGTTGGAAATAGGCACCGGCTCGGGTTACCAGACGGCCGTGCTCGCACAGTTGGTCGAAAACGTATTCAGTGTTGAGCGCATACGCCCCCTGCAATTTAAAGCCAAACAGCGGCTGCGTCTGTTAAAGCTCTACAATACCCAGACAAAACATGCCGATGGCATTATGGGGTGGGAAGAAAAGGGGCCTTATGACGGCATCCTCTCAACGGCTGCACCAGAAACCATACCAGAGGAGTTGCTGCGGCAATTGGCCCCGGGTGGCCGGCTTGTGATTCCAGTTGGCGGAGAAACACAACATTTGCAATTAGTGACCAGAACCAGCGAGGGCTTTGAGACTGAAATTGTAGAAGCCGTGCGTTTTGTGCCACTGTGCAGCGGAACGGTGAAGTAGGTATGTCTCCCTTGAGTATTTATATGAGAGGCGTGCTAATGGGAGCTGCCGATATTGTGCCGGGCGTTTCCGGTGGTACTATCGCCTTTATTACCGGCATATACGACAGGCTACTCGATAGCATTCGCTCTTTTGATATGGAATGTTTGAAGCGGTTACTACGCGGCGATTTCAAAGGCATTTGGCAGCATGTTGACGGTGGATTTTTACTCGCGCTACTACTGGGTATTGCCACAAGTATATTAACTTTGGCGCGTGTTATTTTCTGGTTGTTAACGAATTATCCCGTTCAGCTTTGGGCTTTTTTCTTTGGGCTGGTGTTAGCGTCAGCGCTGGTGTTGCTGCGGCAAATTGATCGCTGGACGCCCGTCCATGCGCTGTGCCTTGTTGCCGGAATAGGTGCTGCACTGGGGGTGGCGCTCTCCCCTGTTGTCGCGATGAACTTTGGTTTGGGTGCCGTTTTTCTGTCCGGTTTTTTAGCAATCTGCGCGATGATACTTCCCGGTATTTCAGGTAGCTTTATTCTTGTACTGTTGGGTATGTATAGCACTGTTCTCACTGCGCTCAAAAATTTCGATATGCTGTTTATTGCCGTATTTGCGGTGGGCGCCGCCGCCGGTTTGATGTCATTTTCACGCTTTCTGCACTGGCTGCTGCACCGGGTGCATACGCAAACCATGGCGGTGTTGACGGGGTTCTTGTTCGGTTCACTGGCGGTAGTGTGGCCCTGGAAGCATGTCATTGCATGGGTCGAGGGAAGTCATGGTCAGTTAAAGCCAGCTCAACAGTTGCCGGTTCTTCCCTCCCAGTATCAGGAGCTTACCGGTCAAGACCCTGCTATTGTCGTGTGTGTGGTGCTTATGTTTGTGGGCTTTTTTGCTGTTTGGTTTATCGACTCCAGATGGGGTGACAGTAGCGTTAGATCTTAGTGCTTGCTTGAGAATTATGGTGTCCAGAGGGCTTATACATCTATTATTTGTTTGCTGTCTGGTCAGTTGTTCCAGTGGTTATCGGGCACCTGTTGAAGATCGCAATGCCAGCCCAAAGGCACCAGCGCCCGGTGTGTATTATGTTCGCGGCGGTGACACGCTTTATTCAATAAGTTGGCGCTATGGCCTGGATTTTCGTTCGGTTGCTCGGGGTAATAGCATTGCCAGTCCCTATACCATCTTTCCCGGGCAAAAGTTGTATTTGAAGCATAAGGCCCCCGCTAAAACGAACACCAGCGCCGCTAAATCCAGCCAGAGAAAAACGTCTCCAAACAAGCGTACCGCGTACACACCACCTGTCAGCACTCCTGTCAAAAAGCCTGTCGCGGTGAGCAAGCCAACGCCTGCTGCAACGTCTCCGGGAGCGAAGGTATCAAAATGGCAATGGCCGACCAAGGGCAAGGTTACCCGTGGGTACTCGTCCACCGTGCACAAGGGAATCGATATCTCGGGTCAGCGCGGTGACTCTATTTATGCAGTGGCGGCGGGAAGAGTGGTGTATGCGGGGACAGGCATCGTAGGCTACGGCGAGTTGCTGATTGTAAAACACAATGACATCTATCTGAGCGCCTACGGCCACAACCATCGTTTGTTAGTCAGCGAGGGAACGCAGGTAACGGCGGGACAGAAAATCGCAGAGAAGGGCAGCTCCGGTACCGATAAGGTGAAACTCCATTTCGAAATTCGCAAGGAGGGCAAACCTGTGGATCCGCAAAAATTATTGCCCTAACTCTTGTTTTTAATCACAGATATGGGTTAGCCTCACAGATCGGCCACTGATAGTCTCTATAACAACAATTTTAAGAGATGAGGTAAAGCGATGGATGCAGACAGGAGCCCTGTCCCCACGAAACGGAATTCAGGGAAGCGTAAAGCAACGCAGCCCCAGTCCAGCCAGTCCAGTCAGTCCCCAAGAAAACCTGCAGGCGAAACAGACGAATCCCAGTTTGAAAATGCCACCTCGAACCCCGTCGATAAAAAATCTCTGGATGTTACCCAGCTCTACCTCAATGAGATTGGCTTTTCTCCCCTATTAACAGCCGATGAAGAAAAACACTTTGCCCGTCTCGCCCTGAAAGGGGATGAAGCGAGTCGCAGGCGTATGATTGAGAGCAATTTACGTCTGGTTGTTAAAATATCTCGTCGCTACATCAATCGCGGTTTGAGCCTTCTGGACCTCATCGAAGAGGGTAATCTTGGGCTTATGCGCGCCGTCGAAAAGTTTGACCCGGAACGCGGCTTTCGTTTTTCAACCTACGCAACCTGGTGGATTCGACAAACGATTGAGCGCGGCATTATGAACCAGACGCGCACCATTCGATTACCCATTCATGTGGTAAAAGAGTTAAATGTTTATTTGCGCGCGGCAAGGCAACTGACACAGCAGCTCGATCATGAACCTTCTGCAGAAGAGATAGCGCATATGCTTGATCGTCCGGCGGGGGATGTGAAGCGGCTGTTGCACCTAAACCAGCGTGTTACATCGGTGGACACACCTGCAGGCCCCGATTCAGATAGAGCCGTGCTTGATACCATTGCTGATACCCAAGTGTCAGACCCCTCCATGTTGTTGCAAAACAGCGATATTAAAGACAGCATCGCCTGCTGGCTTGAGGAACTATCAGACAGACAGTGTGAAGTGGTGTCGCGACGTTTCGGTTTACGCGGCTATGAAAGCAGTACGCTGGAACAAGTGGGGCGGGAAATAGGCCTCACGCGGGAACGCGTGCGCCAGATCCAGGTTGAGGCACTGCGTCGCCTGCGCGTCATAATGGAAACTCAAGGCCTGAGTAGCGACTCTCTCTTTACTTAATTCTGTGTGGTTTAATTTCTAAGTATATCCTCTGTGTCTTCCTGACTTGACGGGCAGTATCCTGTAGTTCGAGTTATTACCTTATAAAAGGAGCCGTGATGAGCCTGGATTTTAGTTTTAGCGAAGAGAACGTCATGCTGGTGGACGCGCTAGCGGAAGCGATGAAACCCTGGACCGGTTCGCGCAAAGCTGAGCTGAGGGATATGGTCAGCAACTCTGTATTTCCGCAAGATTTGTGGCAGACATTCGCCGATGTCGGCCTTATGGGTTGCCTGGTACCTGAGGAATACGGCGGAACCGACGTGGGTTTGCTTCCGCTTGCGCTGGGCTTTGAGAAAATTTCAGCAATGGGAATTTCACCCAATATCTTGCTGGTTACCTGTATGGATTCAGCTTGTATTGCGCGCAACGCATCAGATGCTATAAAAGAGCGGTATCTACCAGATATAGTCTCCGGCAAGAGCAAGTTTTGCTTTGCCATAACCGAAGCCGATGCAGGTACAAACTCGTTTAACATGACAACCAAAGCCACAGCTATTGGTGATAAGTTTGTTATCAATGGTGCCAAGTCATACATTTCCGGCTTTGAAGTAGCTGACTATATGTTGCTGGTGGCTCGCACCACCTCCCTGGAAGATTCAACAAATACCAAGATGGGGCAGTATCATGGCCTGTCGCTGTTTATTGTGCCCACCGATGCGCCAGGCATAGAAAAACAGCTGATGCCCATGGCATTTAATGAGGGAGTCGGCCAGTACAGCCTGTTTTTTGATAACGTTGAAGTGGCAGGCGACCAAGTGGTGGGGAAGATCGATATGGGTGCGCTGGTTATGTTTAATTCGCTCAACCCCGAGCGAATTCTTGCAGCGGCTATGTGTTCGGGCATGTCACAGTATAGTGTCAACATGGCAGCCGAGTACGCTAAGGAACGCAAGGTGTTCCGCGATACGCCAATAGGGAGTTATCAGGGCATTGCCCATCCTCTGGCTATGGCAAAATCCGAGCACGAAGCCGCGCGCTTGCTGATGTTAAAGGCCGCCTGGGCCTACGATGAGAAGTGGGACGCGGCCAAGGTGGGCAGTCTGGCCAATATGTGTAAACTGATGAATTCAGAATGTGCCTTGCATAGCGTCGATGCCGCTATAGAGACTTTGGGTGGCAGCGCGTTCACCGTAGAGCAGGGACTACTGCCTTTATGGAATGGCGCCAGACTGTTGAAAACAGCTCCTGTTTCCAAAGAAATGATTCTGAACTTTATCGCTGAATGGGAGCTGGGTTTACCCAAATCTTATTGAGTGGGGCTATCTTTTACAGGTAGAGGTCCAGCTCCTTGGGGTCGCCGCCCTGCAAAAATTTGATCACACGGTATTGCCGGCCTGCTGCGGAGCCGTGCAGCAGGGCACCGGAGATCATCTCGTCGGTGTCAATCTCTCGTGCCGTGCGCAGTAGTTTCTCGAAGGTTTTGACGTAGGTCTCAGTATGGCGGGTGCGAATGTCTGTGCCAAAATACATGTCCTGTACCACTTCCGGGTCATCTCGCAACTTAAACGTTTCAATGGTCATCAGGCGGATAAAGTAGGCGTGGTCGCTACCATCGCTGTGTGCCCGGTGCTTGGAAAATTCCTCGAAAGACATTTTGCCCGAGCCGGTCTCGCCGAATACCGAGATATAGTGAAATGAAGCAATTGAACCCAATTGATCCTGCACCAGCGTGAGTAATTTAAAATAGGAGTCTCGCCTGGAATGCAGCTCCAGGCGTTGCGCGCTTCTCTCCTGCAGGTTAATTGCTTTGGTGTTGGCGCTAATTTCTTTCTGCTGCATAAAGTGCCCGATGACAAGCCACAAAAATGCCAGCGGAGCGAAGGCGCCCTCCAGAAAGCTGCCAATATCACCGGTGGACAGATGGATGAAGTTGCTCCAGCCAACAATACCTACCAAGTAACTGAGGCCGGCAGTGATCCAGGCCGTTGTCACAGTCATGCCCAGAGCGACCCGCCAATCGATGCTGAACTTTTCTTTTGAGCCTGTCACGCGCTTAGTCTAGCGCTCCAGCAAAGCCAGTTTGTTGGGCTTTCCACTCCATTCTTCGGCATCGGCAGGAGACTCTTTCATCTCTGTTATGCATGGCCATACTTCGGCCAGCTCTGCATTCAACTCCAGAAATATTTGTTGATCCTCCGGTAGTTCATCCTCGGAATAAATCGCATCCTCAGGGCATTCGGGCTCGCAAAGGGCACAATCGATGCATTCATCCGGGTGGATTACCAGGAAATTTGGGCCTTCGTAAAAACAGTCCACCGGGCATACTTCTACGCAATCAGTGTGCTTGCATTTTATACACTGCTCGCCAACTATAAATGTCATACTGCTGTGACCTCTCTATGCTCTCAATATCATTTATTACACAAGGTAAATGGATGCGACGCTTTATCAGGGAGCACTATTTTACCTGTTGGTCTACCGAAAATGAAGGCCTTTCACTCCAGGGTAGCCTTCAAATCATAGAGTTTTTGCAAAGCTTGCCTCGGGCTCAGGTCATCTACGTCCAGGCTTTGGAGTAATTCGACTGCCGGGTGTGGTTCCATGGCACTAAACATGTCACTTTGCGGAGGCAAGGGCTGAACAGAAGACACTTTAACGTTGTCGTTGCGCTCCAGTGCAGTCAGTTTTTCCTGGGCTGCCTTGAGCACCGGCGTGGGCACCCCCGCCAACTTGGCGACCTGCAGGCCATAACTGCGGCTAGCTGGACCCTCCTGAATGTTGTGTAAAAATACGATGTGGTCCTGGTATTCGGTGGCACCCAGATGGATGTTGGCCATGGTGGGGCATTGTTGTGGCAACTCAGTCAGTTCGAAATAGTGAGTGGCGAACAAGGTAAAGGCTTTGACCGATTGGGCCAGTTCCACCGCAGCTGCCCAGGCCAGACTCAGGCCGTCGAAGGTGCTGGTTCCGCGGCCCACTTCATCCATGAGCACCAAACTCCGTGGCGTTGCGTTGTGCAGAATGTTTGCTGTTTCTGTCATCTCTACCATGAAGGTGGAGCGCCCACTGGCCAGGTCATCGGAGGCGCCTATGCGGGTAAAAATTCTGTCCATAGGTGACAGGCGGGCGGCGGAGGCGGGTACGAAACTTCCCACATGAGCGAGTAAGGCTATGACAGCGTTCTGGCGCATATAGGTAGACTTACCACCCATATTTGGCCCGGTGATCAGCAGCATGCGGCGCTGCCGATTGAGCAGGGCATCGTTGGCAATAAAAGGCTCGTCCAGCACTTGTTCTACTACCAGGTGGCGGCCCTGATTAACTTCGAACACGTGGTCGTCACAAAACTCCGGTCGGCACAGTTTGAGGCTATCAGCGCGTTCGGCAAGATTTGCCAGGGCGTCTATTTCTGATACGGCTGCCGCTGTGTCCTGCAAAGCCGCCAGCTCTTCGTTGAGTTTCTCCAGCAATTCTTCATACAGGCCTTTCTCCCTCGCCAGGGCACGGCTTTTGCTGGACAGGGCCTTGTCTTCAAATTGCTTTAACTCCGGCGTGATGAAGCGTTCAGCATTTTTCAGAGTTTGACGGCGGACGTACTCAACAGGTGCCTTATCGGACTGCGCACGGCTGATTTCGATGTAATAGCCGTGAACCCGGTTGTAGCCTACTTTTAGCGTTTGAATGCCGGTGGCTTGCCGCTCCCTGCGTTCAATTTCTAGCAGATAGTCACCCGCATTGCTGCTGATTTTTCGAAGTTCGTCCAACTCTTCGTCATAACCGGGCGCGATGACTCCACCGTCGCGAATGATGACGGGAGGATTGTCGATAATTGCACGGTTAAGCAACTCGCAAAGCTGTGGAAATTCACCTGCCTGTTGGCTCAAGTCATGCAGGCGTGTGGCCTCTGCGCCGTCTAGCTGCGAACGCAGAAGGGGTAGGGCTGCCAGCGAGCTGTGCAGTCGCGTTAGATCTCGGGGCCTGGCAGAACGCAGTGCAACCCGGGTCAGAATTCTCTCCATATCACCAATAGGTTTAAGTGCAGTACGCACGGTTTCATAGCGGTAGTTATCGCACAGCGATGTGATTGAGTTCTGGCGTAGTTCAAGCGCGTCTATGTCGGTCAGCGGGCGGTGTAGCCAGCGACGCAACAGGCGACTGCCCATGGCAGTTACGGATCTGTCCATCACGGAGAATAAGGTGTTGCTGTCCCCGCCGCTCAAGTTTACGTCAATTTCCAGGTTTCGCCGCGTGGCGGCATCTAGAATGACACTGTGCGCGCGGTTTTCGTGACTCATACTGCGGATATGTGGAAGGTTGTTGCGCTGAGTGTCTTTAACGTACTGCAGCAGGGCGCCGGCCGCACCGATGGCCAGCTCGAGGTCGTCGCAGCCAAAACCCTGTAAGTCGTGTGTCTGAAATTGCGTATTTAACGCGCGGCGCGCGCTCTCGGGGTCAAATTCCCAGGCCGGTTGAGAGCGTGCACCCGCACGAGAGGTGATTTGCGGGTGGTAAATAGATTCGTGATACAGCGTTTCAGCGGGTGCCAGGCGCTGCATTTCCCCCAATAGGGCCTCCTCGCCGGAAACTTCCAGAACCTGGAACCGCCCCGTACTCAAATCGAGGTAGGCCAGGCCAAAGTTATCATCATGCTGCGCCACTGCCAGCAGGAGTTGTTCGACCCGGTCATCCATCAAGGCCTCGTCGCTGAGCGTGCCGGGTGTAACCACACGAACAACTTTGCGCTCTACGGGCCCTTTGCTGGTAGCGGGGTCGCCAACCTGCTCACATATGGCTACGGAAACACCTGCTTTAACCAGTCGGGCCAGGTAGCCGTCAGCGGCGTGGTAGGGAATGCCGCACATGGGGATGGGTTCGCCGTTGGTCTTACCCCGGGCGGTGAGTGTTATATCGAGAATTTCTGACGCTTTTTTGGCATCATCATGGAACATCTCATAAAAATCACCCATGCGATAAAACAGCAGGTCATGGGGGTGATCTGCCTTGATTCGCATGAATTGCTGCATCATGGGAGTGTGCTGTTGATCTTTGGCGTTACTCATTAAAAAGAATTCACGAATTGAGAAGGGGAGAATTTAGTTACAGTGACTTAAGAGCGCTACTGGACCTAGTATAAACAGATGATGGCCTGAGCAGTAGGTCATGATGACGGAAAGAGTGGCATGACTGAGTTTATGTTGAGGGTCTACTACAGTATAAAGCGGGCCCCTACGTAGTTTGGATAGTCGCATCTTTACAGGAGGATCTGAACCAGTTCCAGCAGATGCTGGCCAAGGTCACTGTTGAAGCGTCCCTGAAAGCGGAACTGGATGAGCGCCTCGGTTTTAACAAGCACGAATATGAGCGTCCGACCAAGGCTACCTGTAGTTTCCTATATTCGTCTTTACTCATCCGGGTTTTGACAGGTAGCGTTGATATCGCCGTGTCAGGCCAGAGGATGCTCCATGTATTCGTGGGTCACTCCGCGGCCGTATTTGTTGCTGAGCTTGCCCTGCGTAACACGCTTAACCGTAAAACCAAGCCCCAGGTAGAGCGCTTTGGCGCCGGGGTTTGTTTCGGCGACATCCAGGCCCACAACTTTTACGTTTTGTTTACTTGCCTGTTGCATAAACCAGGCAATGATTTGCCGTCCGCAGCCTTTGCCCCTGAGACCCTCTTTGACGCCGAGGTTGTGCAGGCACAGTACACCTTTGTGTGGGGGCGAGACAATTCGCTCAAAGCGCAAGCCTCGGCTTATCACGCGCAGGCCATTGAATAAGCCGTAAAATTTTAAAATACCGCCAGCGGCGCACAGGGTGTATTTTAAATTGTCCTGCGCGCTTCGCATCCCAACCAGAGCGACGATTTGGTCATTTTCAATAGCGACAAAGTGGTCCTTATACCCGAACTCTCCATCTCCTTTTACAAAGCTGGCCCGAAGAAAACCCAGCACTTGCAGCTCGCTGTGGACGGAAAATACAAACTTGAAAGCATCGGGGCCGGCGCTATACATCAGGGGGATAATGTCGTCGACGTCTTCTGCGGTGCAGGGGCGGATGGTAATTGTCACAACTGTTTTCCGATCCAATGAGTTGTGGCATTGTACTCCATGCGCAGGCGGGTAATACTTCCTCGGTTTGTTTCCCCAAATAAAGAGTATTCGCCATGTCCAGAACAATTCTGATTCTGATAACCACCCCCCTATTTTTAATCATTGCTGCAGCACTGCTCATTCCCGTGTTTTTGGATAAGGAGGCGCTACTGACGATGGCGAGCGAGACACTTGAAAAAGAAACTGGCGCCGTGTTGGTGGTTGATGGCGATGCCAGTCTGTCTCTATTTCCTGAAATTTCGGTGGGGCTGAGCGAGGTTAGCCTTACGCTGCCAGGCGAGACGGAAACAAGCGTCAGGCTCGCCTCACTGGGTATCGGCCTGAAGTTGATGCCGCTGTTTTCGGGTCGGGCGGAGATCAGTGAGCTTGTCGTTGATGGGCTGAAAATGACCGTAGTATCAGCGCCCGAGCAACCGGCGCTGGACACCACTGCGCTTAACGATGAGCAACTGGATGCGCTCTATATCAAGCGGCGTAAAACACTGCAAGGCGCTGGGCAAGCCGCAGGCAGTGAGGCGGTTGTTGCCTTGCCGCTGGCTTTGAATGTGGCCCGTTTATCGGTGAGTAATTCTACGCTTGACCTGGTCTCCGCTGACAAAAAAGAAACCACGCAACTGGAAATTGTGCGGCTTGAGGCCACGGGGCTGAACCTTGATGGCGAACCCATTCCCCTGTCCCTGAATGTCATAGTAAGCGGGGGAGAGGGGGGCGCTCCATTAGATATTACGCTTATAGGGAAGATACAAATACAAGCCGACAAGCAGCTGCTTACCCTGAATAATCTGGCCGTTGAAGTGCTGGGGGCCCTGGACCAGCCGGTTAATGTCAAAGCCAGTGGTGAGGTTAACCTCGCGAGGCAGGTCACTGACTTACAACTTCAGCTGACGCTCGGCGGGGGCGATATTGCGGGACAAGGACAGCTGCGCTACGCCGCTTTTGAAACCCCACAAATTGACGCCAAATTGCACTTCAATAAGTTTGACCCGGCCCTGTTTGTGCTGGCCGGTCCGGCTGCGGCAACAAGCAAAGAGTCCGCCGCTGGGGCGAGCGGTGATGACGCTTTGCCACTTAATGCTATACGGGCAATCGACACCAGGGCGACATTAAGTATCGATGAGGTCAATTTGAGTGGGCATGTGGTCAGCGGCGTGCAGTTAAAACTGCGCGCCGTGGATGGCATTGTAAAACTGTTCCCTTTTACCGGCACGCTACATGAGGCACAGTTAACGGCTAATACCACGTTCAATGCTCAGTACAATCCAGCTAAATTTTTTAGTAAGGGCGAACTGTCGGGCTTGTCTATTGCCCAGGCTCTGGCGGCAATGGAATCTGAGCCTATTATGACTGGCAAGACAGACCTGCAGTGGAAACTCAATAGTACAGGCGGCACAACAAACCAATTAATTGAAGCGATGAACGGCCCAATCGATTTGCTCACCAGCGAAGTTGTGCTCAAGAGCATGGGTATTGAAAAGATGTTGTGTGAAGCGGTGGCATTAGCCAATCAAAAATCCACTACCAATACCTTGGAGTCCATCACTCGTTTTGACAATATTTCGGTCAATTTGAAGATGAGTCAAGGCAAACTTCTAATGAAGCCATTGCGGGCAGAGCTGCCTCATGTGCAGCTAAAGGGCGAGGGTAATATTGATATCCTGAAACAGGATTTTTCAGTGACATTCAACGGTCGTTTGTCACCCGATTTAGGCGAGCTGGATCCGGCGTGTAAGGTGAACCAGCGCCTCACAGCAATTGACTGGCCCGTTAAGTGCAAAGGCAAACTGAATGGCGACCCGGCGAGCTGGTGTGCTGTGGATGCCGGAAAAATTATCCAGGATCTGGCGACCAAGGAAGTGGAAAACCAGGTTGAGAAGCAAGCGAGCAAGTTTTTGAACAAATTCCTGAATAAATAAAGTTCGGCAAGGGGCGTGCTTGCGCCCCTTTAGCGCACAAAGGCGATAATAGAAATGAAGTGGCAGACGCTTCCGGCCAGCACAAAAAAGTGCCAAATGCCGTGGGCGTGAAGCATCATTTTTGCCCCGTCGATGAGGTAAAACACGACACCCACGGTATAGGCCAAGCCGCCCGCGACCAACCAGTTTAGCCCGGCCTCTGGCAGGGCCGTTTTCAGGCTGGCAAACTCGAAGGAGCACGCCCAGCCCATGACGAGATAAATAACAATCTGGCCCACTTTTATCGCCCGCCCCGACAGCAGTACTTCGCTCAATACGCCAATGGCGGCCAGTGTCCAGATGATGGCCATGATGGTCCAGCCGTTGCCCTCTCGCAGGCTGACCAGCATATAGGGCGTGTAGGTGCCTGCAATCAACAGATAGATGGCGATGTGATCAAATAGCTGAAACAGTTTTTTCAGCCTCGGCGGGTGAAAGCTGTGGTAGAGCGTGGACATGGTGTAGAGCAGCGCCATGGAAACACCGAAAACAGTGAAGCTGCCAAGTACCCAGGGGTCTTTGCTCTGCAGGCCGACAGTAAGCAGCGCGCCCAGGCCGACCAGCGCCAATACGGCGCCTACCAGATGACTGATGCTGTTAAGCTTTTCTCCATAATACATGTAGCGAGTCTAACGCATAGTTGGGGTGAGGCGCACCCTTCCCCAGGGCGACCCGTAGTGGATACGACCGCCCATATCGATCAACGTGGCAGAGAACAAACTATTATATCGCTGGTCGCCGATAACGTAGTGAAACGTTGACTTGCCGGTGTCCCAGTCCATCGCCTCCAGGGTCCACTTGTTATCTCGCGCACCAATCAGGTATGCCGTATTAGACCCCACGCCCACGGTGGGGACACTGCTAGGAGAGCTGATTTCCTTGTTCACCCAGACGTCCTTTAAAGCGCGAACAACAGGATCCCATGCAAATTTTTGTACTCCGTAAGGTTGGTGTTCGGGATTGCTACCCATGTAGGTGATTAAGAGAGTGGCAGCCCGTTCGGGGAGATACCAGGGAATATTGCGCGCATGATTGTTGACCACCATGGCGCCGAAGCCTGCGACCACCACCGACTGTTCTGATTGTATTTCTGTGAGGCTGGGGTCGCCCATGGTGACGGGCAACTGCCCGGCAATGCGGCGGCTTGGGGCATCGGATAATTGATCCCAGTCTGTCGCAATACCATTACGCCAGAATAACACTACGTTCATCTGCGACTGGCCATCGGTAATGACAACAAACTGGTCCTCATCACCAAAGCCCATCAATGAGGGTGTGGCGCCCGTGCCGTGGCCCCAGTCGTTGAGGTATTCTGCGCTCCAGGCACCGTCCGCTCCATCGATACTGAGCTTCTCACCGGTCCACACCACTTTGTGCATATGTTGTTGGGAGGCGATATAAATACCGCCGTCTTTATCGATGGCGAAGCCATTGCGAATCCAGCCATAGCCGGTGGGGCCGGTGGCTTTTTCTTCAGCGCCTTCGCTATGGTTGATGCGAAGCAGGTGATGCTGTTTGAAGTCGCGGCTAATGGCAGTGATAAAGCCGTGTTCGGTGGCTGCTATCAGCCAGCCATCGTAGGTCATATTCAAGCCCATAATGGGGCCAGTTGCCTCAGCTGGTAGTTGGAACGCACGCAGTTTTACAATGGCGGAGCGCGAGTCGGAAGGGTCGACATCGCCGTAGGCAGTGATCAGGCCGGATTTACTGCCCACGTAGTAAATGTGATCTTTATCCAGCACGGTGTAAAGGTTAGACAGATTGCGCAGTTTCATCATTTCCTGAAAAGTGCGATACAGCGCAAAAACACTGTCATTGTCCTCATTAAAGTACGCGATGGTGTGTTCGGCGTGTTCCTCGCTCCAGTGCTTCGCACCCGGGAAATAGTAGTCGGTAATCACCTCCTGCGTGTCATAGTCCAGTTTGACAATGCGGTCCAGCCCATTGCCCCACATGACACGTTTACCGTCTGCGTAAAGGCCAGAAGTGTTAATCCCAAAAAAAGCCGGCCCGGTGAAAGTGTACTGAATTTCATCGGTGTGCAGGGAGCGGGAGGGACCACTGGGGCCAGCCTGTGGCACTGCATCCTGCTGGGCAGAATCGCCGTGGCCCATGGAGTTGTTGGAATATGCCAGATAGGGGTTGGTTTCTGGCATATTAAACGCAACTGATATGGCGCTGCCGAACAGTGCAACGACACCAGTAATCTGGATGCCAAATTTCTTTATTGAACTGTTCATAAAAAATAGCCATATTTGTCTAGACTGATAAGAGTAGCACTCTAGTTTGGCTGCGGTGTTCGCGCTATGACCGGTGAGGCCAAATCGAATTGACCTGAGCGGGTTCGGCCAGGCTGGGCCAAACCAAGCCCTGGATCAATATAACAAGGACGCGACTGCGTGATAATGTGACGTAATGGGTAGTGATATCGATCGGGTGGAATTTTCTGAGGCTGACTTGCCTGTGTTCAGTGCACTGCTGGAGAAAAACCTGGTGGAGCTGGATAGGGTTCTGGATACGCCCGGTTTTGGCCAAGGGCCGGGCGCTGTGGGCGCAGAACTTGAAGTGTACATCGTCGATGCGCAGGGTAATCCGCTGTACGCCAACCAGGAAATTATGGCCGATGCCAACGACCCTCAGCTAACCCTGGAGCTCAACCGTTACAATCTCGAGTATAATCTCACGCCGCGGAACTTGAGCGACTCGCCCTTTCAAAAGACCGAGACGGAAATACGGGACAAATTGGCAGGGCTGAAAGCGGTGGCAGCTCAACACGGCGCCCGTGTTGTCTCCATTGGCATCCTCCCAACCCTGACCCCCACCGATTTTGGCTCCCACTGTATAACCGACAAAAAGCGTTATCACGCTCTGGTGGCACAGCTCATTAAGCGTCGGGGCAGCAGGTTTCACATCGATATCAGTGGTCGGGAGCCACTCAAACTGGAGATGGAAGACATTACCCTGGAGGGGGCGAACACCTCTTTCCAAGTGCATTACCGTGTGGCGCCCGACAAGTTTGCCGACACGTTCAATGCAATTCAGTTGGTGACACCCCTGGCGGTGGCTATCGGTGCCAACTCACCGACCCTGTTCGGGCACTCTCTATGGCATGAGACGCGCATTCCACTGTTCAAACAGTCGGTCGATACGCGCCATGTCGACCGCTATAGCTGGAAAGAGCCCGCTCGGGTCAATTATGGTCAAGGCTGGGCTCGCAGGGGGGCGGGCGAACTGTTCCACGAATCCGTGCGCTTATACCCACCGCTTTTACCTATGTGCGCGCAGGCGGCATCCCCTTTAACGGCCGGGGAGGCGCCAACACTGGCGGAGTTGCGCTTACACCAGAGCACGGTATGGTTATGGAATCGAGCAGTTTACGACAATGTCGATGGCGGTCACTTGCGTATCGAAATGCGGGCCCTGCCAGCGGGGCCAAGCGCTGTTGATATGGTGGCAAATGCCGCCTTCCTGATTGGCTTGGCGGAAGGTCTTCGGCCGCAGATTAACCAAATGCTTCCCGCCTTGCCGTTTGATATAGCCCAAAACAATTTTTATCGCGCTGCGCAGAGTGGGCTGCAGGCAAAATTGGTTTGGCCGCAGGCCGGTCAGTCGGGCTGTAAAGAGCAAACAGTCAGTGCAATCATTGAACAACTGTTACCCTGTGCTCAACAGGGGCTGGACGACATAGGGATCTCACGGAAAGAATCAGACCGTTATCTGACAGTGATAGAAATGCGCCTGCGGCGACAGCAAACAGGCGCTATCTGGCAGCAAAGCCGCCTTGAGCAGCTGAAGGCGCGACTGCCGTTGGACGATGCTCTGCACCGCATGCTCGAGGAATTTATGATCAATAGCGAATCTAATACACCTGTGGCCGAGTGGACCTTATGAGGCATTTTAATTTTATTCGCGATCCACAAGCAGCCGATATTGGCGATAATGTAGAGCAATTTTTACAGTACCTGGAAGGGCCAGCATGCCTGTTTTTAGAAGGGCAGGACAGCGGCAAAACGCGCGCCTTTGTCACCTTGCTGCACGGCAATGAACCCTCCGGAGTTTTGGCTTTGTTTCGCTGGCTAAAAAGTGCGCAGCGTCCGGCGGTCAATATCGTATGTGTAGTAGGGTCGGTTGCAGCGGCACTGGCATCGCCGGTGTTTAGCCATCGTATGTTGCCCGGTATGCGAGATTTAAATCGCTGTTTTCGCGCGCCGTTTGACGACCCCCAGGGAAAATTGGCAGAGGAGATTTTGGAGATACTGCACATGCACCATCCCGAGGCGGTTATCGACATGCACAATACATCAGGCTCGGGGCCGGCATTTGGCGTGTGTACTCATATGGACAGGCAGCACGATGCGCTAGTGTCAATTTTTACCCAGCGCCTGATCGTGTCCAATTTGTCACTGGGGGCATTGATGGACATTAGCGAGCACTCCTACCCGACGGTGACGGTGGAAGTGGGGGGCCGACTGGATGAAGCTGCTCATCAGCTTGCCTACGATGGGCTCTGTCGTTATTTCAACGCAGAAACAGTGTTGCTCCAGGGCGATACTGATTGGGGGCTGGAGCTGCTGTTTGACCCAGTTCGTCTGGAGTTGAACGCGGGGGTTAGCCTGACTTACGCCGAGCGCTGCAGCCTGTCACACGATATTACGCTACTACCCAATATAGAAAAACATAACTTTGGCACGGTATCGGCAGAGACTCACTTGGGTTGGACGGTAAAACCTGAGCTTGACTTGTTTACCGCACAGGACGCCGCAGGGCATTGCGCGGTTAGCCAACTGGTGCGTATCGAGCAGGGAAAACTGTATGCTGCCAAAGCCTTAAAACTCTTTATGATTACCAATAACGCCGCCATTGCCCAATCGGATTGCCTGTTCTACGCCGTGGCGGACGATGGCAGCGCTATCTGCAGCTAAAGCGCATTAAACCCTGAATCTAAAACCTGAAGGAATCTCTTATGGGCAAATTATTTGCAATGACTGGCGGTGCCACGGGTATCGGCGCTTCGTTAAAGGAAAAACTGCGTGATCGGGGTGACAGCGTTATTGTTGTTGACTTGCGCGACGCCGATATCAACGCCGATTTGTCGACTGCCCAGGGTCGGCAAAGTGCAATAGATGGAATCCGAAAAATGGCGCCGGATGGCCTCGATGGCTTTATCGCCTGTGCCGGGCTTTCCCCCGTGGCCAAGCCGTTTTCATTGATTACCAAAGTGAATTATTTTGGAGCCACCATATTGATAGAGGCTCTGGCAGATCTTGTTGCGATGAAAAAAGGCGCGATCGTGGCAGTGGGCTCCAATTCGGCATCCATGCCGGGGCTGGACGAAGACCATATTCAGGCTCTGCTGTCGGGCAATGAAGAGAAGTCCAGTACCATGGTTGAGGCTTTGGATGGCCACAATGCCTATGCCGGTTCCAAGAATGCGTTAATTCGATGGATGCGACGACAATGTCCCGCGCTGATGGGCAAGGGTGTCAGAATGAATGTGGTCGCTCCGGGGATGACAGGAACACCCCTCACCGACAAGGTGTTTGAGGATGAAGACTTTGGTCCAGCTATGCTGGAATTTCAGAAGTCTATCCCCTATGGCGAAATGGCAACGCCCGGCATGATTGCCGATACCATGCTGTTTTTGCTAGATCCTGCATCTCGTTATGTTTGCGGCGCTGTTCTCTTTGTAGATGGCGGGCATGATGCTTTACTGCGGCCAGATCAGTTCTAAGCGTCTCTATTGACCTGTCGCCAATTCAGGCAGATGTTTTCAGATGATTGAGAATGGTCCAATTTAATTGAATTTGGGGCTTGCAATTCACTGTCAATGCACTGAGTATATATACAGTAGTTTTACTGTATGAATGTTTAGTCATTCAGACCACATAATTGAGAAGAGGGTGCATCATGGAAGCGAATAAGCAAAAAGCATTAGACGCGGCGTTAGGCCAGATCGAGCGGCAGTTTGGTAAGGGTACAGTGATGCGCATGGGCGACAAGGAGCATGTTGCCATCCCGTCTATATCCACCGGTTCCCTTGGCCTTGATATCGCACTGGGCATAGGCGGCCTGCCCAAGGGGCGCATCTGCGAAATCTACGGCCCTGAGTCATCCGGTAAAACCACCCTCACACTGCAGGTTATCGCTGAAGCCCAAAAAGCGGGCGGCACCGCAGCCTTCATCGACGCAGAGCATGCCCTTGACCCCATGTACGCAGAGAAGCTGGGGGTGAAGGTAGATGATCTCATACTTTCCCAGCCCGACACTGGCGAGCAGGCGTTGGAGGTCACAGAAATGCTGGTGCGCTCCGGTGCGGTCGATGTGTTGGTAATTGACTCTGTCGCGGCGCTGGTACCTAAGGCCGAAATTGAAGGCAATATGGGCGACTCCCACGTCGGCCTCCAGGCCCGTCTCATGAGTCAGGCTATGCGCAAGCTCACCAGTTCTATCAAGCACAGCAATTGCCTGGTTATTTTCATTAACCAGATTCGTATGAAGATCGGTGTGATGTTTGGCAGTCCTGAGACCACAACAGGCGGCAATGCCCTTAAGTTCTATTCTTCGGTACGTTTGGATATACGCCGAATAGGAGCGGTCAAAAATGGCGACGAAGTCATCGGTAACGAGACCCGGGTGAAAGTGGTTAAAAACAAAGTGTCTCCACCGTTCAAGCAGGCCGAATTCCAAATTATGTACGGGCATGGCATCTATCACATGGGTGAAGTCATTGACTGGGGCGTGAAGGTCGGCCTGGTGGATAAAGCCGGTGCCTGGTACTCCTATAAAGGTGACAAAATTGGCCAGGGCAAGGCTAATTCAGCCAAATTTCTTGAGGACAATCCCGCTGTTGCTAATGAAATTGAGTCTCTTATCCGTAAGCAGTTGCTGAGTCCCGACGAACCTGCCGCTGACAAATCAGACGACGAGCAGGACGCTTCCCAGGAACTAGCGGCTAAGTAACTCAATGTTGTTTTTTTCTCCACAGGTGCCGGATAATCCACTTATCCCCCTCTCAATCCGGCATCTGTTTTTTTATGTCTAGCTCAAACCTAAACCATTGCGACGATAGCGATCCTTTTTTAGCAGGAGAAGCACCGGTGGATAAATCTCCGGAACCACTGCACATTAATCCTGCTGATATTCGCTTTTCAGCCATGAATTTTTTAGCCCGTCGTGAACATACACGCCACGAGTTGCACCAAAAGCTGCAGCGCCGCTACCCCGATGCCGCTTTAGTGGCAGTCGAGATTGAACGGCTCAGTGACGAGAATCTGCAAAGTGATGAGCGCTTCGCTGAAAATTTTGTGCGTTATCGTGCCAGTCTGGGTTTTGGTTTTATGCATGTGCGTCAGGATATGCGCCAGCGCGGGCTGTCCGATGCGCAGATATCGCTGGCATTTGATTGTGCCGAAATAGACTGGGAGGTTCTCGCCAAAGAAGTTTACCGAAAAAAATTCGGTGAGATATCTCCAATAGACATCAAAGAAAAGGCCAAGCGAGTGCGCTATATGCAGTATCGCGGTTTCAGCGCCGAGGAATATCAGCCTCTATTCTAGAGTATGACAGACAGCTAGCGTGTAAAAATCATCGCTTCATCTTCCAGCTTTCCGTGTCGTAGCATGACGATGTCCTTCATATAGTTTTGGTGTAATTTCCAGGGGGTTTTCAATCCCTGCCATGGAAGTAACTCTTTTGCTCGTTCTATGTAGCCTGAAGAAAGCCCCATATAAGCCTCTCTTTCCAGCGTTAAATCGTCATTGTGAGGCACGCATTTTTTATAGCCGTTTTTATCCATGTAATTAAGCAGTCGACAGATATAGTCGCAGGTAAGGTCACACTTCAGCGTCCAGGAGGCATTGGTATAGCCAGAGGACATGGCCATATTAGGCACATCGCTGAGCATCATTCCTTTGTAAATTAGCGCTTCGCTAGGTTCTAACACTTTGCCATCCACCACGAACTCTACATCACTCAAAAACTGCATATTCAGACCTGTGGCAGTCACAATCAGGTCTGCGCTTAAGTTTTGGCCTGACGTAAGATGAATGCCTTCTTCAGTAAAGTTCTTGATGTTATCGGTGACCACTGAGGCCGAACCATTGTTTATTGCCTTGAACATATCGCTGTCAGGCACGAGGCACAGGCGTTGCTCCCAGGGGTTGTATGAGGGGGTGAAATGCGTGTCTACATCAAAATCTGGGTGTAATTCATCGCGCACCATATCGATTATTCGCGCCTTGGCTGCTTTGGGAAACTGCATGCAGCGTTTATAAACGTACTGTTGTATCAGTACGTTTTTCCAGCGAGTCAGAAAGTAAGCGAGTCGAAGGGGCAACAGCTTACGCAAACGATTGGCAAGTTTATCTTCAGCGGGACGCGACACTACGTAGCTGGGCGAACGTTGCAGCATGGTGACGTGCGCTGCGGTTTTAGCGATTGCGGGTATGAGGGTTACGGCTGTCGCTCCGCTGCCGATTACAACAACCCGTTTATCCGCGTAGTCGATGTCATCGGTCCACTGTTGTGGATGTACTATTTGGCCCGAGAAGTTCTCCCGCCCTGGAAAATCTGGTGTATACCCTTTGTCGTAGTTGTAGTAGCCGCTGCACATATGCAGAAAGTTACAGCTGTAGTGTTCAGTTTTGCCGTCGTTATCGACTGCTAGCGTCCAAAGCGATTCCTCGCTGCTCCACAGGGCTGCTTTTACGTGGCGCCCGTAGCGAATTTTATCGTCCAGATCATATTCAGACACTGTCTCGTGAAGGTAATCGAGAATGGTTGGGGCATCTGCGATGGCTTTTGCATGGGTCCATGGTTTAAACACATAACCCAGGGTGTACATGTCTGAGTCTGATCGAATACCGGGGTAGCGAAACAGATCCCAGGTACCGCCCAGGCTCTCGCGACCCTCAAGGATTGCGTAACTTTTAGCCGGGCATTTTTTCTGTAGATGAACCCCTGAACCAATTCCCGAAATACCTGCTCCAACGATGAGTACGTCAAAATGTTCCTTGTCTAGCAACACGCAGAACCCTCTGCTGCGTCAGCACAGTTTCCAAAGGGTAGAGCTGTGCCGCAGTGGGGGAAGATACCCAAATGCGTTTCCATGTTGCCCGAAAACTCAAAGTGGTCTGCGAAACGTGAGTTTTGTAGCATGAGGAAGGTATTACCGCATACCGCAAAAACCTGTCCGCTTGGCATGGCGTGATGAGCATCCAACTCAAAAACCAGGGGGTGTTGTTGCACGCTTCCCTTGTAGGTCACAGTTTGGCCATAATCTTCACAGGCCGGCTCGAGTTGCGGGATTTTGAACAGACGATAGGTGGCTGAGTAGAAGTTGATATGCCCAATCAGTGTTTCGATATCAGCATTGTTAATGCCCAACACCCTGTCCTCTACCAGACGCGGATCATTGAACCCGGCCGCTTTGCTCAAGTTTAGAAAATCGTTCCAATACAGGGCGCCACTGAGACATTCTCCATACAAAACCGGATCTGCTACGAGGTGTGCAGGCACGCGACGGTCTGCGTAAACGTCGGAGAAATATAACTCTCCACCGGGTTTCAGCAGGCGATAGGCTTCTCGCAGTACGGCTTTCTTGTCTTCGCAAAGATTGATAACACAATTGGATACAATAACGTCGAAGGAATTGTCTTCAAAGCCCAACTCATCAAGCTTTTCCAGATAACCTTTGTGAAACTCAACATTTGGATTTAAATAGCCAAATGTTTTGCGATGGAAGTCTATATGGCGATTGGCCACCGCTAGTTGTTCATCTGTCATATCCACACCGACAATACTGCCCTGCTCGCCAACCAGAGCCGACAGGGTATAGGCGTCGCGTCCCGATCCGCTGCCCAGGTCAAGTATGCGTAAGCCCTCTAACAATTGCGGTGCTACCAGGCCGCAACCGTAGTAGCGGGAGTGGACCTCCGGGTGGATTTGTTCAAATATCTGCTGTAGATAATCTGCAGGTTTGTTCAGAGTGCAGCAGGCATCAGTTTTCAAATCTTCCGATTTTTGCAAGGTTTGGCCGTAGTAGTCTTTAACACTTTCGAGCATAAGGGCGCTACCGGATTGGGTGGAATGACAGGATCAACAGCTTACCATCACGGCGGGGTTTTTCGAAGGAGGCGCAACGCTTAAGGTAGCGATTACAGGTGCGAGGCTGTTTCTGCACCGAGCTAGCTGCGCGAGAGGAATGAGTACGCAGAAAAGATTACTTCATCTTTTTTATAAAAATAGTTAATAAAAACAATGAGATAGTGATATTTAAATTTTTTTTATAATTAAAGGGAATAAATAAGCAGGATCAAGCGTCATTTATATAAGAACGAAGTGAAACCACTTGGAGTAGGTAGGGTGGCTTTCGGTGACCTCAACATGACGGGGGGAAGCGGAATTCGAACTATCTTCCTTTGTTCTTGCGGATTTATCCTTGATTGCGGTGTAGTTTGCCGGGCCAAGTGATTGATTCCATCTTTCTGATGCCCCTTCCCAGAGCGAGAATGTTAGCGCCTCTGCTTTGGGCTTCAGGCTTCAGAGCTTATCGCCACTGTGTGGCGATAAGCTCTTCTTCTTTCTCTGCACTCAACGCAATTCCTTTCGCACTGGTGTCCATGAATCTGGCTACTTCATCGGAGTCGTTCGCGCCGGCTGTGCGGTATTCACCCTCAGATTCCGCAGCGCCCTGGCTGTCTAGTATTTCAGTTTTCCAATCCCCTTCGCCCGCCTTACAGGCAACACCGTGCCAGCTGGCGTCCTGGTCAGATAGGAGGTATTCACGGCACCAGCCACCTTCAATGCGCGCATAGGACAACAGAGGGCGTATTTGCCTGCCATCCGACAGCGTATTCCAGCCGTCTCCGCGAGAGGGGGTTGTCTGCAGTATCTGCGCAAGCACTGGGTCGCTACCCGTTGATGAGGTATCTGCCAGCTGTTGCCCGCTGCCCTGGACCAGCAGGAGGCCAGATGCCGCCACAATCGAAGCGGCAATGGCAAAGCTCCAGCGGGCTTTTCGTTGTTTGCCGGGAAAGGGCACAACAGTGCCACTGGCCTGGCGATCTTCGCTAGGCTGGACATCGGGTCTGGCCAGCATATTGATAATGCGTGCAGGGACGGAGCGCGCTAGCGGAGTGTTGAAGGTGCTCTTGAGGGTCTTATTCAACGCCTGCATCCGTTGGAGGCTGCACAGGAGCTGCGGCTCTTGCTCTAGCCGCTGTTCCAGCTGCGTGGACTGATCTGCATTGAGCTCCCCGTCCAAGTACTGGGATAGCAATTGCTCGTCCTGATTATTCATGTTCACTCCCGTTCACATTGCGAGCCAAACGCTTATTCGGCTTCGCTTTACTCTGTCTATTGGTCCGGTTTTATACCGTTTTGCTATAAAGTAGCCATTCAACTGTGGTAACTGTCATTAATGGGTTGGTAAATCTCTACCAACTGACGTCTTGCCCGAGCCACCCGGCTCATAATCGTACCTATGGGCACCTCTAAAATTTCAGCGGCTTCTGCATAGGTCTTGCCGTCGATGGCCACCAGCGTTAGCGCGAGGCGCTGATCATCCGGTAGGCTATCCAGTGCTTTGGCCACGACGCTAAATTCCTGCTCTCCACCGGCCATATGCTCTGCAGAGTGCGCCACGTCTAGTGATTCGCCAACCAACTGTGGATATTTTCTTCGTACATCACGAGACCTTATCTCATCTATCCAGGCATTTTTACACACCCGATAGGCCCACTTTGCCGCGTGGGCATCGGCTGGCATACCCTTTTCCAGCACCCGCTCAACGGTAATTTGCAGTAAATCATCCGCGTCGGCGTGGTTGCCCGTAAGTGAAAAGCAAAACCCACGTAACCCACCCAACTCCGCGAGCATTAACTCGCGCTGTTTGTCGCTGAGCGATGGCATAATTTCCCTGTTATTCAATTGACGTTTTGTGCGATGATTCTATTCCATTTAAAGGAATATTTCTGCGCGCGGCCCGTCTATTAAGTGCAGGAATTTAAAATATGTAATGGTATTCGTGTCTATGTTCACCTCTGAATCGTTGGTCAAATGGCCCACAATCATCAAAAGCCGGGTGCTGCGTGCAGTGCAGCGCTACGCTGCGTGTGCTGTGTTTGGTAGTTTGTTGATCGTTGCACCACCAATCTATGCCGCTTTATCCTTCGGTGGCCTGCCGGAAGACACGATTGAAGACACGATAGAAGACTCTGTCGAGGAGAGTGTGGCAGAACAAGTGGAAGACCAGATAATCGAGCAGGTTGAAGAGCGAGCGCTGACTTTTGGTGGGGCTTCTGCGGCTTATATTGAGTCCTTAGTAGAGGAGGCTGTGGAAGAAGAAGTTGTAGATAATATTGAGGAAAGTGTTGAAGAGAGTGTCGCTGAAGAAGTCGAAGCCTCTGTGGAAGAGCAGGTGGCCGATAATATAGAAGAGACCATTGTTGAAAATGTAGAGGAAGCTATTGTCGATAGCGTTGAAGATATCGTTGCCGAGAGTGTAGAAGAAAGTGTAGCGGCAAATGTAGAAGAGAACATAGAACAACAAGTTGCTCAGGAAGTTGAACAGGAAGTTGAGCTCACAGTGAGCAGCACTATAGAAAGTGCGATTGAAGTGGGTGTTGAGGGTAGCGTTGAACGCGAAATTGACCAGCTTATCCAAAGTATAGAAGGTGAGATTGAGGTTGACGAAGATCGTATACAGCGCAACGAGTGGTTGGTTATGGCCGAAGCCGAGGTTTTTGACGAATTGGCCAAAGAGGGTTATCTGTTCGATAAGGTAACCGATTTACCTGGAATAGGTATGCGTTTAGCGGAAGTAGCGGCACCATCGAGCTTTGATATCACCGTGGCCCGTCAGGGAGTGATTGACGTGGTCGGTATGGGTCGAGCCAAGGTTGATTTGAACCATATATACACGGCTGGCGCTATTGCTACTGATACAGGTGCCGGTGTCTCGCCTAGAGGCGCCATTGAACTACCCTCTGATATAGATGACTTACAGCTAAAAATTGGAATGGTTGACAGTCATGTAGATACTTCCCACACGTCCTTGGGTGGCTCGCAAATTCACCAGAAGTCCTTTGTCTCAAAAGGCTCCGAGCAACCAGATTCTCACGGTACTGCGATAGCATCTATGCTCGCCGCAAATTCTTCTGAATACACCGGCTTAGCGCCCAGCGCCATTGTCTTTGCCGCATCTGTTTTTGAAAAAAACGAAGAGCGTGGAGAGTTTGCCAGCACGGTTAGTCTGGTTTTGGCTCTCGACTGGCTGGTCTCCTCGGGTGTCGATGTGATAAATATCAGCTTGGCTGGCCCACCTAACACGTTGCTAGAGTTGGCTCTGCATCAGGCAGAAAAACGGGATGTACTGATCATCGCAGCCGCGGGTAATGGGGGGCCTCTGGCAAAACCGCTGTATCCGGCTGCCTATGATTCCGTTATAGCCGTGACTGCTGTTGACACCAAAGGACAGGTCTTCAGATTGGCCAATCGGGGGAGCTATCTTGACCTGGCAGCACCCGGGGTAGGGATGCGACATGCGCTTGCCGGAGGAGGCTATGCGTCCTCCTCGGGCACTTCTTTTGCAGTGCCATTTGTCGTCACAGCCGCTGCTAGACTTCGATCATTGCAGCCTTCAGTTAACGCGAGAGAACTGCTGAATGTAGCCGCGAAAGATTTAGGACCGGTGGGCCGAGATGAAATATATGGCTACGGTCTGTTGAGTCTCAAACAAATTTAAAGCGCCGAGCAATTTCACCAGGTATAGACGAATCTGGTTCCAATAATTTTTTGTGTGTAATCAGCGCGCGGTAGATTTGAACTATAATCGCTATAAGCACCGTAGAATTCTATTGCCCCCCTTTCTATCACTGGTATTTCAAGGTCTATGCGCCACCGCTGTCTTTCGTCCGATCGTTTCTCTTCTATGCTTGGGGTAGGGGAACTGTATTGCCGATCTTCGTACCTGAAAGCGAGTTCGAGGACAGAATTTTTGGAGAACAGGTGAAATCGGTGGACGTAACGAACTTTGAAATTGGCGGCAATGTAATCAAATTCGACTGCGTCAGCGTCTTCGTCTTTATATTGAATCCCCACGTTGAAATAGCTGCGTAAGCCACGCCGAAAGTAGTACACATCAAATTCACCTGCATTGCTGGTTGCATCCCGTTGACTGCGTTCTTCAATTATTTTGTCTGAGTAGACATAGGCTCCGCGAGCAAACCATTTTTTTGCTACAAACCCCGATAGGGAAGGCGATGCCCGATACAACTTGAGGAACTTGCTGCCGTCCAATCTCGAGTCGATATAAAAAAGAGATAAGCCGCTATTCACTTTACCCATATCTACTTCGAAGTTGCTTCCCAGTATATGAGTTTGCCTATCGACCTGCGAGAATTCGTTGTATTTGCTCTGGCTGTAGTTGTAGCTCAAGTCAAGATCAGTTGCCTTGGACAGGCTGGTGTTGGCCTCAACTTTGGCACTCACGTTTAATGCGTAGTCACCTTGGCTGCTGCTAAGGTCAACTTCATCTACCGTGACGTTATCATCATATTCTCCGCCTATCGAAATTTCAGCGCCAAACTGAGCTGCGGCATCCCCTTCGGGATTTTTTTTTGCGGCCCATGCTGGGCCTGCATCTAGCATGGTAAGTGCAAGAATGAACAACGTGATTTGGGCTGTAAGTGGCATATATGCTTAATATTTGATTGAGTGGATGGCTTTAATCAGTTCAATGTATAGACGTAGTTTATGTACTTTATGTATGCCGATTTGATATCAGCATTTTCGTCAATGCCTCCTTCTTGTCCGTCGGCGCCTAGTGAGAGTAATTTATACGGACTGTGCACACCAGCGTAGGTTGACCCGATGTAGATGTAGGGTCTTTTCCATGGATCGAGAGGGACTTCATCGATATAACCACCGTCGCGAAACGCACGGGGTTTGGGTGCGATTGCGCTGGGCTCGCGCAATGCGATCAGGCCCTGCTCAGTTTTTGGTAGAAAGGAGTTTTCAGCTCGATATAGATCCAGTGCTGCGCCCAACTTCAAGTAGTCTTCTCGGACTTGCAGCAGCTTCTTGCCTGCCTCGCCGTTAAAATTTATACCGTAAATTTGATACAGAGCCTGTGCCGCATTTTCGCCACAAAATATCAAGCTATCCTCTTTCGAGGGCTGTGTGTTTAGGTCCCCCAAAATATAAATGAACCGCTTGTAGTTGTTTTTCCGTCTACTGGTCGTATATTCACCGCAGACCAGATTGCCTGGAAAGCTTTCGATGTTGCGAAAATTTACATTGCTTAACATGAACTTTGATTGAACAGCGTCCTGTGCTATCTGAGTCTGATTTACACAAGCCTGAGACAGAAGTGTGATGCCTAGTACAATAAGCCAGCGCATAAACGATTAATCCTTGATGATTTTTTATGATGGTTGATAAAACAACAATCGGGCGTTATTTTTGGGTTCAGATCGTTAGGCCTTCTTAACAAATTGAGATTTTAATTTCATCGGCCCAATGCCATCGATTTTACAGTCGATATCGTGATCGCTGTCGACCAGCCGGATATTTTTAACCTTGGTGCCCACTTTTACTACAGAAGATGTGCCCTTGATTTTCAAGTCTTTGATGACGGTCACGGTATCGCCGTCCTGTAGCATATTGCCGTTGGCATCTTTGTAGACCGCAGAGTCGTCGTTGTCCTCGCCTGTCATGGCGTCCTGTGGCCACTCGTGAGCGCACTCGGGGCAAATATACAGGTTGCCATCGGGGTAGCTATATTCACAATTGCATTTAGGGCAGTTAGGCAGATCACTCATGAGGCTTTCCAATTATGGACATGGTTGTCGGGACATGTCAGTTCAAGAGGCCTCTATGATAACAGCCTGCAACGGCATACTCGATCCTAATTTATCCTGACGAGGTCTCCGGCATATCCTGCGAATATGATTGGCCCCCAAAACGTGTCCTGGTTGTCCGGTACTGATCCGATAAAATTCGCTGCTACCTCAGTCATAAAAGGCTCCTCGTTGTGGCATGAGTCACCACATTAGGTCATCTGGTATTTGGTAGTCAGCGTAGGGGTCATTAGCATCCACTTCCGATTCTTGCTGGCTATTGAGTACAGTAATGACGCGATCTTCCCGCTGCTGGATTTTTTCGGCGATCTGGCGTGGGATAAGTGCGTATTCTTCATCCAGTTTAGCGATAGCAAGTTGTCCCCTAATCAACTCATTTTGTTGCGACACAGAGACATAAATCTTCTTGATTTTTTTATCATCAGTGAACTGATAGGTGGTTTCGCCGCCGCTCCGCTCAATGGTGTTGGTCTTCACCAGTTGTATCACCTGGGCGTGAATCGCTTTCTTGTCAGTCGCCGCTTGCAGTGCTTTGCTGCGTTGCCGGTCAGACTCGGATTTTTCTGCCAGCGCCCGTTTGGCCTGTTCCTTTGCTTCATCCAAAGCGACTTTACCCTTGGGCGTTTGCCGAGCTTTCTTGCGCTTTTCCTTGTTTATTTTCTTTGCTTTATCTTTGTCGACGATACCCGCTTTGAGTAGTTGGTCTTGCAAGGATGCCATGGAGGTTTGCCTGTCAGCGTAGCGGAAGAGTCTGCATTATCAGCAATAAGATGGCCCCAAACAACAGTTCATTTATCGTCGCGTCAAAATATCAGCGCGAACAGTTCAACATGCCGTCCACATTTGTTGACCGCTTATAACGAACCACCTAAGGTCACTCTCTATCGCATAATAATAGGGAAGCTGTGGCATGGTAATTAAACGCAAGCCAGCGTTGTTGTTAGTACTTCTCGGCGTCGCGTGGGCACAGACGGTGTTCGCTGTCCCAGAGCTAAATCGAGCTACCGTTGCCAAGGAAGTAAGACAATACACTGAGGTTCGAGAGCCTTGCGCGAGATACGATGAGAATCGGCAAGCTTTTTTTGGAGACTTGCACGTACACACACGTTATTCCCTGGATGCCAGTACTCAGGGCACCCAGACTACGCCGGATCAGGCCTATCGATTCGCCCAGGGGGAGAAGATAGGTGTTCAGCCCTGGGACGACAGCGGCGAGGCGACACGCTCCCTGCAGCTAAGTCGGCCGCTGGATTTTGCCATGGTCTCCGATCACGCGGAGTTGATCGGCGAAGTCAAAATGTGCAATACACCTGACATGGACGGTTATAGTTCATGGCAATGCATGCTGTATCGCCATTTCCCCCGTGGGGCTTTTTATCTATTTAATTATATGGCGACCATGCAGGCGTCCCATCTGGGCATGTGCGGAGACGATGGCGTGCTGTGTCGAGCGGCTTCTCTGGCGCCGTGGGAGGAGATGCAGGAGGGCGCTGAGCAACATTACGATCGTAGTAGTGACTGCCGTTTTACCGCATTTGTCGGTTATGAATGGACTGGTATGCAATCAGACTCAGGCGGAAATTTACATCGGAATATCGTGTTTCGTAATAAAAACGTACCTCTTTTACCCGCGAGCTTTATCGACACGCCGCAGGCGAAAAAGCTCTGGCTCAGTTTAGGCCGGCAATGCAACGACAAGCAGGGCAGCTGTGACTCTCTGGTAATCCCCCACAACTCCAATTTGAGTGCAGGTTACATGTTTAGTGGTCTGACAGATGATGGGGTGGCCATGACCAGCGAATATGCCGAACTTCGCAATCGCTATGAGCCTCTGGCAGAAATTATGCAGCACAAGGGGGCGTCGGAATGTTTTTATGAGGCGGGGGTCACGCGCGATGAACTGTGTGCATTTGAGCAGCAGCCTATTGATAATATTGCCGGCTTTGACAACGCTCCCAAACCGAACACAGGGTTTTTACGTGCTGTACTGGCCGATGGTATGGCGCTTGAACAGTCGCTGGGCGTAAACCCCTACAAATACGGCATCATCGCCAGCACCGACACGCATCTAGGTACTCCGGGCGCTGCAGAAGAAAACAAGTTTTTGGGTCACGGCGGAGCCGGTGTTCCGGCTCGCGATGAAGTGCCACCAGGCCTTCCCGACAAGCTCCAGTACAATCCCGGTGGTCTGGCAGTAGTGTGGGCCGCCGAAAACAGTCGTGATGCCCTGTTTGATGCCATGCGACGCAAGGAAGTTTATGGCACCAGTGGTCCGCGTATAGAAAGTCGCTTTTTTGGTGGCTGGGATTACTCCGAAAAATTGTGTGCCGACCCCGATTTTCTTGCCAAGGCCTTTGCCACGGGTGTGCCGATGGGGGCAGATTTGCCACCAACATCCGGATCAGCACAGGTGCCAAAATTTATTGTTTTCGCGAGCCAGGACGCCGGGGTCAAGGGCTTTACTGGTACCGCCTTACAGCGAATTCAAATTATTAAGGGCTGGGTAGATAAGTATGGGGATCACCACGAGCGCGTCGTTGATGTGGCGGGTGATGCCAGCAATGGCGCATCGGTAGATATTCACAGTTGCGAAACCCGAGGCTCGGGATTTGCCAACTTGTGCACGGTGTGGAGCGACGACACGTTTAAACCCGACCAGCCGGCCTACTACTATTCCAGGGTCGTCGAAAATCCGAGTTGCCGCTGGAGTCAACGCATATGCAATGCGCACGCTGTGGACTGTGAAAACCCGGATAGTATTGGGGACGGGCTGCAGGGTTGTTGTGCCCAGGAGCACCGGCCCGTTATTCAAGAACGAGCCTGGTCATCACCTATTTGGTACCGACCCGGCGGCCAAGCTGATTTCACAGTGCATACAGGCAAGGGACAATGATAGACTTGTGCGCGTTTCAAAGGCATTGCATCATCCAATAACAGAGGTCGGGGCACCTTAATGATCGACCAGATTCTAATATCAGGTTTATTCCTGACCCTGCTTGCGGGTTTGATATTTTCCGATTGGCCTGCCACCCGCTTATTTGTCAGCGCCATGGCCCTGGCCTATTTTTTCGGTTTGGTCGACACCGCAGAGGTGTTGGACAAGGCGACAAATTCTGGCTTGATTACTTTGATACTGCTGCTTCTGGTATCTATTGGACTGGAGAAGTTAACGTGGCTTAACAGCATTTCTGGCAAGTTAATCACCTCTAATTACCATTTAAGCCTATTTAGATTGGGCTTTGTCACCGCGTTCTTTTCAGCCTTTTTAAATAATACGGCGGTAGTTGCAACGCTGGCTCATACGGTTCGCAGCAACCGACACCACACGGCCTCCAAATTACTTATTCCCTTGTCTTATGCAGCGATTCTTGGTGGAACCATGACGCTCATTGGTACGTCTACCAATCTTATCGTGAGTAGCTTTCTGGAAGATGCCACCGGCACCGGTCTGGCTTTTTTCGATTTTATTATTATTGGAGCCACTGTCACCGGTCTGGGTTTGATCGTCATACTCATTTCTTCTCGCCTGCTGCCCAGCGGTAGCGTGGAAAATATCGATGTCAATCAATACTTGATCGAGGCCAAGGTCCTTCCCGAATCAGCGCTGGTGGGTAAAACTATTCTAGCCAATGGCCTGCGTGATATGGACGAGTTATTTCTGGTCGAAATTGTTCGCGGCTCGCATTTAATTTCACCCGTGGCTCCGGGGGAGTATATTGCCGCGGGAGACAAGCTGATTTTCTCGGGTGACATCAATTTAATTGGCACCCTCGACTCCTATGATGGACTGCAGTTGTTTGCCGTCGAGGAGGGCCTGCTAAGCACCAACATGATAGAAGTCATCGTCATGCCCAACGCCGCCATTGAGGGTAAAACAGTAAAAGGCAGCGGTTTCCGCTCTTTGTTTGACGCTGCCATAGTGGGAATGCGCCGAGGCGGTAAAAGGTTGTCCGGCAAGTTGGGTAACCTGACTATTCATGCAGGCGACAGCATGATATTGGCAGTGGGGCCCGACTTTAATGATCGAAAAAATCTGGACAAAAATTTTGCCGTTATTAATGAATCCGTGACTGCAGTGTCCACACCTAGATTACTGAATTACGCGATAACTGCGCTGGCGCTGGCAGTTATCGCTCTGGCAGGTTTTGGCCTGGTATCGCTAGTGAAAGGTCTGGCGTTCTTGCTGGCTTGTATGCTTGTTTTTGGACTGGTAAAAGCCTCCGAGCTGAGGCACCGGTTTCCGTTTGAACTATGGCTGATTATTGCCTCTGCTCTCACTCTGGCACAGGCACTTAATAATTCCGGTTTTGTGGACATTATAGCCGAGAATTTTCACAGTCAGCTGGCAGGCTTCGGACCCTATGTGGCACTCATTAGTATTTATCTGTTAACACTATTTTTAACTGAGGTTATGACCAATAACGCCGCTGCTGCGCTTGTTTTCCCCATAGCATTTGGTATGGCTGGTAGCTACGACGTGAGCTACATGCCTTTTGTGATGGCCGTAGCCTATGGTGCAAGTGCCAGTTTCCTTACGCCCTACGGTTACACCACCAACTTGATGGTGCAAAACCTCGGGGGCTATACCCTGCGGGATTATTTCCGCGTGGGCTTGCCACTGTCACTCGTCTACTCGGTGGTGGTGATTTACCTGATACCTATTGTCTTTCCATTTTAAAAAGACTGCCGCTCGTGTGCTCAATGTATGCCCGTGGTAAAACGCCCACAAGGCGACCAGAATACCTACAACATTCAGTCTACAGGTGCCATAATTCAGGAGCGGGTGTTTGTCTTGATACAATAATTAATAGCGCCGTGATTACTGCTATAAAATGAGAAATGAAATGTCCAACTATGTAAACATTGCGCTCCGGCCGTGGGTATTTGGCACCGCAGTAAGAATTTCGTTAGTAGTCGGCACCATTCTCGCGCTGATAAACCACAGTCCGGCTATACTTGGTCTGTCTCTGTCACCGCAAAATGTAGTGCAAATTCTTCTCACTTACCTGGTGCCCTATGGTGTATCAACGTATTCGTCGGTAAAAGTTATCTTAAATGAAGAGCGCCCAGCAATAAAATAAGGCTCAGAATTATTCACACTGTACATAGAATTGGAAGGTGCTGATGCGGTGTCCTGTGTTACGCAGACATCAAGTCGTAGGAGAAACTATGAAAATAAAAAATTATCTTTCCAGTGGTGAGGTGGCTCACTTTACCAGCAAGAGCGATGTTCAGGGTTGGCGTCTGTTAATCAATAACTGGTTGGCAATTATCGGTATTTTTGCGGTGGTGGCAATGTATACCAACCCTTTTACTTTATTGCTGGCTCTGCCACTGCTCGGTGGTCGCCAGCTTGGCCTGTCAGTACTTATGCATGAGTGTGGGCATCGTTCACTGTTTCGCACCGCTAAACTCAATGATGTGCTAGGGCAATGGCTATGTGCTTTCCCGGTGATGAACGATCTGCACAGTTATGCCCTAGGGCACTTGCGACATCACAAATTGGCGGGCACGACCGAAGACCCAGACCTTCCCAACTACCAGGCCTACCCGGTTTCAAAGGCGAGTTTCAGACGTAAAATTACTCGGGATCTCACCGGGCAGACAGGGGTAAAATTGCTGGCCTTTGTTTTTAGAGGCTCAGCTACGGCGATGTCGAATGAAAAGCTCGAGGGCAACAAGCCTTTGTTTGGCCAAATCACTGTTCAGTTAGTCATGCTGCTGGTGTTATGGGCCTTTGGTGTCGCCTGGTTGTATTTGTTGTGGCTAGTAGCCTATCTCACGACGTTTATGTTGTTTATTCGTTTGCGACAGGTGGCTGAGCACGCAGCCGTCCCCGATTTATATGACCTGGACCCACGTAAAAACACTCGTACCGTTGAGCCACGCTGGTGGGAGCGCGCCTTGCTCGCTCCGAATATGGTGAACTACCATATGGCGCACCATTTTATGGCCAGCGCGCCCTGCTACAGGCTGAAAGAGCTACACAATACGCTGAAAGAAAAAGGAGCCTTGACAGGTATGCCTGAATTTAACGGGTATTCAGCCGTCATGCGTCACGCGGTAACGGTCTGATATGAAGCTTCCCTGCAGATTTTTTACAGGCCTTGCTTTGCTGTTCTGTAGTCAGTTCACGCTCGCAGAAAGTTTTGATGCCCGGGTGGAAGCGCTGGTTCGGCCCTGGGCAAATGGGCTATCCAATATCATTTTTTACAAAATAGAATTGTTTGGCCAGGGTTTTCCGCTCATTGTGCTATGGCTTGCGGTCGCCGCTGTGTTCTTTACCCTGTACATGGGGTTTTTAAATATTCGTGGCTTTACATTGGCGGTGCGCCACGTGCGTGGCGATTTCCATAACCCCGATGCCAAAGGGGAAATTTCGCACTTTCAGGCGGTGGCAACCGCAATTTCTGGCACCGTGGGAATAGGCAATATTGGTGGCGTGGCTGTCGCGATCGTTGTTGGTGGCCCGGGCGCGGCATTTTGGCTGATGGTGGCAGGCTTTCTTTCCATGTCGACCAAAATGGTTGAGTGTACGCTCGGAGTCAAGTACCGCAAACATAACCCCGACGGCTCAGTGTCCGGTGGGCCCATGTATTACCTGGAGCATTACCTTGCCTCTAGAGGTGCGCCGCGCTGGGGGAAACTGCTGGGCAGTTTCTATGCGCTGTCGCTGGTTATAGGCTGTTTTGGTATTGGGAATATGTTTCAGTCTAATCAGGCATACGTGCAGTTTGTGACGATCACCGGTGGCGAGCAGAGTTTTTTCGCCGATAAAGGTTGGTTGTTCGGCCTCGGTATTGCCACAACTGTGGGCGTTGTCATTATTGGGGGAATTCGCTCTATCGCCCGGGTTGCCGGCTATATTGTGCCTTTTATGGGGGTACTGTATGTGATTTCCTGCCTGATTATTATAGGCATGAGCTGGGAGCATATTCCGGGCGCTATAAGCCTTATTTTTAACAGTGCCTTTAGTGCCCAGAGTGTCACCGGTGGAATGGTTGGCGCAATCATCGTGGGTTTTCAGCGCGCACTTTTTTCCAATGAAGGGGGGATTGGCTCTGCGTCTATTGCACACTCGGCGGTGCAGACAGACGAGCCTGCATCCGAGGGTTTGGTTTCACTGTTGGAGCCCTTTATCGACACCGTGGTTATTTGCACGCTCAGCTCTCTGGTGATCGTTACAACAGCTTACCCCTATGACCTGATGAACGAGGGATATGTGGGCATTGCGTTGACCAGTGCATCCTTTGCCCATCACATTAGCTGGGCACCTTATCCTTTGGCGATTGCGGCGTTATTATTTGCCTTTTCAACCAGTATTTCCTGGTCTTACTATGGGCTTAAGGGGTGGACCTATTTATTTGGTGAAGCGAAATTTACACAAATGATATTTAAAGCCACGTTCTGTGGTTTTATTGTCGTGGGCTGTATGATTCAGCTCAAGGCCGTGCTCGAATTTTCAGATGCGATGGTGTTTTTGATTGCGATTCCCAATATCCTCGGCTTGTATTTTTATGCACCCGAGGTGAAGCGCGAGATCAATGACTACATGGCTCGCATTAAAAATAGTAGGTCTGAGCAGCGGCTGCAAAGATAAAAATTCTCGGCTGCCGGGTCGGGTAATATTTAACCGGGCGCGCAATCTAGTAAGGCTTGTCGCCGTCTATTGTGATGCGTTCCATGCGCCTGTGCGCAGGAAAGTAATCGTTAATGGGTTTGTGCTGTGTGCTGCGATTATCCCATATGGCAATACTGTGCGGTTCCCATTGGAATCGGCAGCTATATTCCGGTGTTGTGATGTGTTGATACAAAAAAGCCAGCAGTGCATCGCTTTCTTTCGCACGCATGCCTTCGATGTGCGTGGTGAACAGACTATTGACAAAGATAAGGTTTTTGCCCGTTTCCGGGTGGGTTCGAATGACCGGGTGGCGCACTGGCGGGTTGGCAGCAATTGCGCCTGCCAGCCTTTCCCGACCGCCTTCCTCTGCCAGGCTTTCCTTGAAACCGTGCGCAAAATCGTGCACAGCCGTCAGGCCTTCGAGGAAATTCTGTAGGTGATAGGACAAGCCGTTGTAGGCAGTGGTCATGCTGGCCCACAGCGTGTCACCACCCTTGGAAGGCACGATCAGAGACTTCAGAACCGTCGCCATGGGAGGGTGTTCGCGGAAGGTCATATCAGCGTGCCACGCCTCGATTTTGGTGGGCTTGCTAGCGGTGCTCTCCAGAATTGTAATCTCTGGGTATTCGGCGACAGTGTCATAGGCCGGGTGGGTTTGCAGCGGACCGAATGACAAGGCGAGGGCCCTCTGCCGCTCATGTTCGATATTTTGTTCGCGAAAAAAAATAACTTCGTATTCGTTGAGCAATTTTCGAATGCGCTGAATGTTTTCTGCGCTCAATTCTTCTCTGAGGTCGATGCCTCCAATTTCGGCGCCCAGTGCGCCGGACAGGGGTTTAATTTTGAGCATGCAACCGTCCAGGAGAAACTATGAATTTAACTGTAGCATTTATTGAGTGAAAGGCCAGTGCGCGCGTGCTCACCGGCCCAAACTATTACACTGTGCGTCACAGCTCGCGCAGGGGAAGCGAGAGCTCCTCAGACACTGCCATTGCCGCAGGTTTGTCTCCACTACCGGTTATCACCGCTGTGCTGGCATGTGCTGTTTGCAAATAGGTCTGCGTCACTCGCCGTAAGTCATCCAGTGTAACCTCCAGGATCCGCTGACGAAATAGCTGTCGCTGTTGGTGACTTTGCCCTGACAGGCGGCTGTGGAAATGCTGTTTTGCCTCACCTGCAGGAGAGCCGGGTTTATCCAGGCTACCAACGACCCCCAGAATAGCCTCCTCCAGCGCTCGGTATTCGTGTGGTGTGTTAAGCATCCAATCGATGGAAGCGTCGAAATCAGCCAGAGTTTCACCCAGTCTGGGGTCGCGGTACGAATAAAACTTGAATGCAGCTATGCCTGAGTCTTGCGATGCACCGCCACCGTAAGCGCCGCCTTGCTCTCGAATTACCCGGTGCAGGAAACCATTGCGAAGCACACCGCCCAATATCGTCAGGGCGGCGGCATCGGGGTGTTGGATAGGCACGGTAGGGTAGGCACGAGCGCAGAAATTGACCTGCGTATTGGCCAACCAGATTTCACCGCGTTGCTCCCTCAGCGGTGCGAGATGGAACTTGTCATCCGAGCCCGCTGCGCCATAGCCTTGCCAGTTGTGCAAAGTCTCAGATACCAAGGCAGGTATTTTTTCTGCTTCGGCCACGGTTAATAGTTGTATGGGCACCGAGGTCATGCGCTGATGTAGATTCTCCAGTCGAGTTGCAAATGAGGCCAATGTTGCTTTATCGCGTAAACTGTCATCGAGTTCGCGCAGTGTTTTTATACCCGCCATTCCTGATACTTCGTGGTTCAGGCGGGCAAGCGGGCTCATGCCGGCGCAGGCTGCCGTCATAGCCAGGGCGTGACCACTGCCCGTTATGGATTGTTCGCGCCGCGCGCGCTGCTGACTGATCAGGTCGGCGATGCGAGCCGTTTCACCAAAGCGTACGGTTTCCAGAGTGTCGCGCATGAGTTGATTTTGTGCCCCGGCTTTACTGAGCAGGGCTTTTGAGGAAAGTATAAAGTTGGCGGTGAGCTCCTGCTCTGAGTCGACGCTGCCACGCATGGAGGTGAACGCATTGATTGATCCAACCGTCGAAGCCTGCCGGTGCTGGGAATCTAGATAAGACCCGTCCTTGAGTCCAAGTTCAGTCAAAAAGCTGGTATAGAAGGGCAGATCACGCAATTCTTCCGGGCTTAACTGCGGCAGGGAGGCGATGGCCTGCTGGTAGACAATGCCGTTAGTGCCCTGGCCGTAGGCCGACAGTGTCAGTCCGTTGGATTCGCTTTGCTCAAAACTCGGCTCGGGAAAATCTGTGCCCACATCTGCAAGCTCTACCTTGGGCAGAATGCTTTCGTCGTCCGTTTGCTGCTGGCGTTGGGCCAGATCGCTGGCCAAAGTAACAATTGCTTGTTTTTCTTCCTCGCTCAGCAATGACTTTTGATGCGCGAGGCGGGCGGCCTCGGCCTGAATACGTTGGCTCGACAACTCTTTGTCCGGAGTCATGACCAACGTCACGCGGTGCTGATTGTCCAGCAGCAGCGTCCGGGTTAATTGACGGATGTAGTCGGGGTTCTGGATTTTTTCACGCATACCGGCAATGACAGGCTCCAAATCGAGTACTGCAATGGGGTCGCTGTAGTGCGTGGCTGAGCCCAGCGCCTGCAAAATGAGTTGTAACCCATAGGGGAAACCATCGCCACTCACTTCGCGTTGATGAAGTTCAAGCTGGTGTAGTACGGCCTCTACCCGATCCTGGGGTACACCATTTTCTGCAACATCGGCAAGTACATCCAGTACCAGCTTTTCGACGGCTTGCGCATTGTCGGCTTCGCTGCCCTCTACGCCGCAGCAAAAAACCATTTCACGCATGGAGTCTTCCAGACCGCAAAGCGGGGAGGGTGCCTGTCCGAGATCGGTGGTTTCCAGCGCGTGTAGTAGTGGCGAGGCACTGTTGTCTGTCAGTACGCTACTCAATAGTTGGGCTTCCAGTAGCTGCTCGAGATTGGCACTTTCGCCAAGCATCCAACCAATTACGATGTGCGTCTTATTGTCCGTAGATGCGTTGTCGTCGTAGGCGTAAGTTTCACTGACATGCAGGGGCGCGCTTAATCGCTTTTCGGGCAAGACCTCGATGCGCTGATCCAGTTTGTCAAAGCGATGCAACGCTTTTTCTTCGAACACGCCCTGGTGCTCTTGTGCGGTCATGTCACCAAACGTCATAAAAATGGCATTGCTGGGGTGGTAGTGGCTGGTGTAGAAGGCCTTGAGCTGATCATAGCTCAGGTCGGGTATACATTCCGGATCGCCGCCGCTGTTGTAGTGGTAGGTGCTGGTGGGAAACAGATGTTCGCTAAGTTTGCCCCACAGGGTGCTGGTTACTGAACTCATTGCGCCTTTCATCTCATTGAACACAACGCCTTTGAATACCAGTTCGCTGTCTGTATTACCCGGTTCTGCAAATTCCACTCGATGGCCTTCTTGGGCGAAATCCAGGGGGTCAAGGCGGGAGAAGAAAACGGCGTCCAGGTAAACATCCAACAGGTTGTTAAAGTCTTTGCGGTTTTGGCTGGCAAAGGGATAAGCCGTCCAATCACTGCTGGTGAAAGCATTCATAAAGGTGTTGAGCGAGCGGCGCAACATCATGAAAAACGGGTCGCGAACCGGGTAGTGCTCACTGCCGCACAGAGCAGTGTGCTCCAGTATATGGGCTACCCCCCGAGAGTCTCCCGGCACTGTGCGCAAGGCCACCAGAAACACATTCTCGGTGTTCTCAGCGCCTAGATGGTAGTGCACTGCTCCGGTGCGTCGGTGGCGGTATTCTTCCACCCGGATATTGAGGGAGTCGATGTTCTGCTGCCGCATTAGCTCAAAAGCGGGGTGGGCGACGGGTGCGGTGAGATTACTGCTCATATGACTGCTCTTTAGGGGTAGCTGTTGCGAATGGGGGGACGACTTCGATTTGGAATAGTTTCGGCCAGTACTTGCCGGTAACCCAGATGGAGCCATCGGCGGGGTTTTGGGCGATACCATTCAAGACGTTGGTGTCCGTGCGTCGCTCATTGTCGGGCAGTAGGCCGCTGAGATCAATACTGGCGGTAACATGTCCGGTCTTTGGCTCAATAATGACAATTCGGTCACTGGTCCAGATGTTGGCCCAGATTTTTCCATCGATCCATTCAAGTTCGTTGAGTTTCTCTACCTTTACTCCATCTTCAGTCACTTCAATGCTGTGAAGGGGCGCCAGTGTGTCTGCAGACAGAAAGTGCAGTCGGTGGCCGCCGTCACTGTAAATGAGATCCTTGCCGTTGTTGGTAATTCCCCAGCCTTCACCTGCTATGCGATACCGTTTGTAGCCCTTCATATCTTCCTTGTTGTAAACAAGCGCTATTCTGCTTCTCCATGTGAGCTGGTAGATTTTATCATTGAGTACGGTTAAGCCTTCGCCAAACAGCCTGGCGTCGAGTTGTTTGGCGTCTTGTAGCACCCCGTCCGACATTCTATATCGCAACAGTCGAGACTTCCCGTATTGCCCGGTACTGACATAGAGGTGGTCATCGACAATTTGCAGGCCCTGCACAAAGTTTTGCCTGGATTGTTCCATACTGCCGATAACCTTATAGCCGTGGGCAGACTGGGCATGGGCGCCCCAGATAAAAAACCATGCAGCAACACAGGCGAGGGCCGGCAGGAGGTATCTGTTGTTTTTCATCGTATTGGCCCTCGCATTTTACCTTCAGTAACTTATGGCTGGCTGCGTTTAAGTTCGCGTATCAGGAAGCGGGCGGGTGATATCGCACGAAAAAGTTCCCGCGACAGGGGCAAGGGCTCGCCGCAGATGAGGCTGGCAACAACCTCCGCGGCCAGCGGTGTGGACGTTAGCCCCCGGGACCCGTGCCCTGTGGATACGTACAGACCGTTTACAAACTCGCCGGTGCAGGCGATGGCCTGCTTGGCATTTTTGCGCAGGGCCGCATAGTTTTGCATAAATAAACTCTTTTCGGGCACCGCACCTACCAGAGGAAGGTAATCGGGCGTGGCGCAGCGATAGCCTACCCGCCCCGTCAGGTCGTGTGCATCAAGTTCTGCCAGTGCTGACTGCCATGCGGGGACGGCGTCCGCCAAGGTGTCCAGGTTCCACTGATGATCCGCTGTTCTCAAGCTGAAGTCTTCGTCCTTGATGTCGAAGGTGGCGCCAATACAGTGCTGACCCAATCGCGCCGGAGCGATATAACCTTTGTGACAAAGTGCGCCTTTTAGCGAACCGAACTCCTGGTTGGAAGGCAGGCTTGTTGTCTGTCCACGAATGGCCTGTAAGGGAAGCCATTCGAGGCCGGTAATTTGCTTTGTTGCGGTGCCCGTGGCCAACACAACGCACTGCGCTTCGCCAATGAGCCCGGTATCGCTCAGTGCGGCCCATCCTCCATTTCTTTGTTCCAGGCGAACCTCTCCCGTGTTCTCAATGAGCTGAATAAGGGGGCTGCGCAGCAGAGCTCTGCACACGGCGGAGGGTCGCATCCACCCCGAGCCGGGGAACCAGTAACCGGGCATAGATTGCTCGATGCCCAATTCAGAACTGGCCTGGGAGGCGCTTAATACGCGTGCAACATCGGGAACGCTTTTAAGCTGAAATGCAATGTCTGCCATCTCCGCAGGCTTATCACTCTGGTGGAAGCTTCCGCACAGCGCGCCGTCTACGCCATCGCGAATTGACGCCTCGGACATCATTTGTTGGTAAAGACGATTGGCGAACAAAAAGCTCTGTAACGAAAAATCACTCAGGTGTGAGTGTTTTGTAGAGAGGCGTGTATACATAACGCCTTGATCGTTCCCCGAGCCGCCCGCTGCCAGGGTCTCGCGCTCCAGTACCGTCACTTCAATGCCGCGCCTGGCCAATGCTGCCGCTGTTGTGCAGCCCGCCAGCCCAGCTCCGATCAACAATACTGAGGATGGGCGAGGCGCTCTCTTGAAGTTGATGTCCCAGGGAACCGCGTTGTTTTTCCCCGTCAATGAAGTGCTGGGAACGCGCTTGATAGCACCGTGCATACACTCTCTCTTCTTTCCGTAGCCAGAGCGCTTGGATACCTCGAAGCCGACATTTTGTAAGCCGCGCCTCACTTCGCTGGCTGCGGTAAATGTTGCGAAGCTTGCCCCCGGCCTGCTCAAACGCGCCATTGAAGTAAAAATCGCGCTTGTCCAGATAGCCGGGTTACGACTCGGGGTGAATCCATCGAGATACCAGCTGTCTACCTGATGGCGGCCGTAACTGGCAAGTTCAGCCAGTGATTCCTCTGCATCCTCCCACCACAGATCCAGAGTGACTGTGCCGTCGTCCAGCATTACCCTGTGCTGCCCTGGGATGGGAGCTGGGTAATTTTCAAGCAGGGCTGTGGAAAGCGCCTTAAGCTCAGGCCAACTCGCCTGGGCTCGAGCTATATCGGTGTGGCCCAAAGGCTGATTTTCAATAGAAATAAAATGTAGATGAGGGCGAGGTTGGGGCTGGCTGCGCCACAGTTGCCAGGTCAGGAGGAAGTTTAATCCGCTGCCAAACCCGGTTTCGACAATGCAAAAAGAGGAGTGCGAATGTGACAGCCAGCGCTGCGGCAGATCGTTTCCCTCAAGGAACACGTAGTGGCTTTCTTGCGCGCCGTCTTCCGATGAGTAATAGAAGTCATCAAAGTGATTGGAGCTGGGACAATTGCCCTGCTTCCAGGTGATTTGTGCGGCTGGAAGAGGGCTCCAGGGTTTGTTATTGCGATTCATCCTTCCGCAGCAGTCAGGTCAAGCTCAAAGGATAGCCAGGCGGGGATATAAGGGTTTTCCTGGGCCAAGAAATCATCGACAGGAAAAATATGAAATTCAGGTTGTCCCGAGCGAGGATCGTACAGGGTAATCAGATAGTTCGCGGCACTCATGTCTTCAGGGAGTTGTACTTCCCAGTGATTGCCTCTCACGCGGATGCTGGTCTTGCCAGGCTGCAGGCGCACCTTTGCGACATAATGACGCTTCCCAACAGGCTTTAGGCTGCGATTTTCGCTGGCGATCAAAATCCCAGATAACCGCGTTTTTATCGAGAAAATAATGGCGACATTGCGGCGGCTTTCCGGGATTTTTGAGTCGTCTAGCCGTTGAGTCATGAGCGCGAGAGCCGTGCTGCCCTCCGAACCACTGAGGCGAATCTTGTCGACACTGTAGGGAATATGCGCAAGTGTAAAAGCATCGTTCTGCGCTGCCGTGCTTGCTGCGAGTTCTTCCGCGCTGGGTTGGTTTTTTAGTGACTCTTGCAGTTCTAAATAGTGTCGTGCCAGTAACGTGAGCAAGCGAGCAACATTTTCTTCCTCACGGGTGATTGATGTTAGAGTAGAGCCCGGGTACATGGTGCTCAGGGGGCCGCTCTCCAGCTCTGTTACTTGTTGTGTTTCAACGGCGGCGGCAACTTCTTTTGCAGTAGTTATTTGCGTTTGTAACTGCGCGACTTCCTGTTCGATCGTTCTAACGAGTTGGGTTTTTATTTTGACCATTTCCACCGCAAGGTTTCTTACCGCGGGATTGTTACTTCGACTGGGATCAGACTCGTGGGCGCCCAGTATTGCCATAGCCTTTTGGTACTTCTCCAACTCATTGCTTAGAGTCTCGCGCTGGTATGTTAGAGCAGTCAGTTTATCTTCCCCACCTGCGCTCTGGCCGCTGGAAAGGGGAGAGAAAATAAGGCTACAGGCTGTGAAGGCGAACAACACCCATTTTCTTAACCTGTATCCAGTCTGTAAGGGCGCTGCCATAAAAAGATTTCCGAGAAATAGACGCCGCAAATTATACCAGATTTGGCTTATGGCAGGTATAGTGGGCGGCTTATTCTGTTCCCGTTGTAACAATTGAGGTTTTTATGTCCCAGTCACAAACCCAGTCCATTTCGAGAAATAAGTTTCTGATAATGGCTGCGAACTTACTGCATAAGGTTTTGCTGGATGTTCCAAGGACCGAGGCAAAAACGCTCTACCAGAACATCAGCAAGGGCGACGTCATTCAGCTCGCTACCGTTAAAATGGAGGACCAGTCGACAGTGCGCTTCAGGGCCGCACTGGACCACAGCGAGTTTAAGGGTAAACTTAATTTTGGTGCTTTTCGCAACAGTTTAGCATTGCTGGTTTCAAATCTGGGCCAGGCTTTGAACGATAAAAAAGAGGTGACTGTATTCAGCGAAGAGGGCGACTCCAATGCAATGATCTTCGGGATCACCGCCGTGACGCAGGAGCAAAATCAGGCGAACATTATGGTGCTTGGCGCCAACACCGGAGATGGCCAGTCCTCAGTTATGTTGCGCTTGATGTATATCGACAATAGCCAGTTTCTGAAGCCAGAAGTACCTGCAGAAAACACCTGAAGAGCACTCGCTCACACACCTATTTTGATTTCAGGCAGATTAGCACGCTCAACGATCAGCTTTTCAGTCGGGGACATAACCTCTGCAGTTCCACTGGCAACCACCTTGCCCTGTTGATTCACTGCTTTGCAATCCAGAGTGACAAATTTACGTTTGTCTCGTTTGTCGGTGACTTCCAGATGAACACATATTTCGTCCCCAATTTTGACAGGCAGGCGAAAGCGGAGGCTTTGGCTCAGATAGATAGTGCCAGGGCCGGGCAGTTCCATGGCGATAGCCGCGGAGATTATGGCCCCGGTTAGCATGCCGTGGGCAATGGGTTCACCGAAAGGCGTTGTCGCCGCAAATTCGGCATCCAGATGCACCGGGTTTAAATCACCGGATGCCACTGCAAAAAGCACAATATCACTCGCTCTTACACGCTTTGTATACTGTGCCTTTTGACCAACGTAAATTTCATCGTAGGTAAAATTACTGATCTTTGGCATAGTGTTTTCCTCGGGCTAATTGTGCAAGAATAACTATACTAACCCATCTCAGTTATGGCGCACGATCCTAACCACTCCGCGGGGAGAAATAGTATGACAGACGTAATTTTGAGTGAGCAAAAGGCCCTGTTTAAGCGTGTTCTGGAAGATCTCGGTGTACCCAGCGAGGTCAATGTAGACCGTTTTTCCAATCTGGTGGATATGTTTGAACATGCGTTTTCCCGTTTTCCAGAGAGGCCTGCGTTCAGCTCTTTAGGGCGAACCCTGAATTACAGTGACGTCGATCGCCTCTCAGCTGCGTTTGCCTCCTGGATTCAACATCACACAGACTTGAAACCCGGCGACAGAATTGCGGTGCAAATGCCTAATCTGGTGCAATATCCAGTGGTGGTGGTTGGCGCCCTGCGTGCTGGCATGGTGGTTGTAAATACTAACCCGCTCTACAGCGCTCGCGAGATTGAACATCAGTTTAATAATGCCGATGTAAAATTGTTGGTCGTGCAGGCCAATGTTGCACAGACGGTTGCCGGCGTACTGCCAAAAACGCCTGTAAAACAGGTTTTGGTGACAGAGTTGGCTGACTTGCACAGTCCCTTGAAACGTTTTGTGATCAATAATGTGGCCAAGCATGTCAAGAAAATGGTGCCGCCTTTCGATATTCCAGGTGCCCAGCGTTTGAACGATGCCTTGAAGCTGGGCGCGCAGAATCCGTTTCATCCGGTTGAATCTCCCCGAAGTAGCCTTGCCCTGTTGCAATACACCGGCGGCACCACGGGCTTGTCCAAAGGGGCCATGTTGTCTCACGGTAATGTGGTGTCCAATGTTCTGCAGGTAGACGCTTTGCTTGCTACACATGGCCTGAGCGAGAATGACACCGTCATTGTTCAACCACTACCGGTTTATCATATTTATGCTTTTATGACCGTAGTCTATTCAATGCTAAATGGACTGCATATGGTGCTTATCCCCAATCCACGCGATTTGTCCTCCGTGGTCAGCACTTTTCGAGAGTCCCGTCCCGCGATATTTTGTGGACTCAACACGTTGTTTGTAGCCTTGAGTCATGACGAGGGCTTCAAAGCGCTCGATTTTTCGGGGCTAAAAGTGACGCTATCCGGCGGTATGGCTTTGTCCCATGCAGTAGCGGCGAATTGGCGCGAGGTAACCGGTTGTGAAATAGCGGAGGGCTATGGCTTGACCGAGACATCTCCGGTCGTGTCCAGCAACCCCGGCAACCGCAAAATTATTGGCACCATCGGGCCGCCTATTCCTAATACTGAAGTAAAAATAGTCGACGATGACGGCAATGTTCAGCCCACTGGCGAGCGCGGCGAATTATGCGTGAAGGGCCCGCAGGTGATGTTGGGTTATTGGCATTGCCCCGAGGAAACCGCACATTCTATGGATGCAGAAGGCTGGTTCGCCACAGGAGATATTGCCATAATACGCGAAGACGGCTACCTGCAAATTGTTGATCGTAAGAAAGATATGATTGTCGTCTCAGGTTTTAATGTTTATCCCAATGAACTGGAAGACGTGCTTTACGAACATGACGATGTGCTTGAGTGTGCTGCCGTGGGTGTGCCCGATGAGACCACAGGTGAGATCATAAAAATGTTCGTAGTGAGTGAGTCGGGAAACCTCACCGCCGATGAAGTCCGGGAATTTTGCAGGCTCAGCCTCACAGCTTATAAAGTGCCTAAACTGGTGGAGTTCCGCAAAGAGTTGCCCAAAACAAATGTCGGAAAAATATTGCGTCGCCAACTGCGCTAGTGTGGTCGGCCTCGCTAGCCCCTGCGGCAGCACCTGGCAGAAGCTTTTGGGTAATCTAATCGTGGCTTAATGTGCCGTTGATTGCCGCCCGGTATATTTGTTTCAGGTTTTCTTCGTTCAGGGGAATCGGGTTAGTTCCTGCAGTGGGGTCCAGCGCCGCCATGTGACAGACCTTGTCTAGCTGCGATGTATCCAGCCCCATATCGGCAAGTGTGTGAGGAATGCCCAGTTCTCTGCGTAGTGCCAGTATCCAGTTGAGTAACGCTCGGTAGGCCTCGTCTTCAGAACGAGCATGCAACCCAAGCCACGCTGCCAACTGAGGCAGACGCTGGCTTATAGCGGGCCGATTGAAGGCAAATACATAAGGCATGAAAACAGCGTTGGTGAGGCCGTGATGGCTGTCGTAAAGGGCACCCACGGGGTGGCTGAGTGCATGAATAGCACCCAGGCCTTTTTGAAATGCTGTAGCTCCCATGGTGGCAGCTACTTGCATTTGGCCACGGGCTTCTATGTTATCGCCCTGTACGTAGGCCACCGGTAACCACTGTTTGATTAAACGCATGCCCTCAACGGCAATGCCATCTGCCATAGGGTGATAGGTAGGCGCGCAATAAGCTTCCAGGCAGTGAGCGAGGGCATCCATACCCGTTGCGGCTGTGATATGCGGGGGTAATCCGCAGGTGAGCTCAGGGTCGAGCAAAACCAGTTGTGGCATCATGCGGGGGTGGAATATCAGCACTTTGCGCCGCTCATCTTCTTTCACAATGACTGCAACCCGACCCACCTCGGAACCCGTGCCGGCGGTAGTGGGAATGGCAATAATAGGCGCAATGTTTTCGGAGTCAGCACTGAGCCAGCTTTCGACAGAATTTTCGAAGTCCCATAAGCTGAGAGTTTGGCCCGATTGAAAAGCGATCGCTTTGGCCGCATCCATGGCGCTGCCGCCGCCTATGCCAATAACACCATCGTGATTCCCTTTGCGAAAGGCACTCACTCCCGCTAGTACGTTTGTACCTACGGGGTTGGACTTTATGTCGCTAAAGCATGCGGCGCTAACGCCGGCGCGGTGCAGAATATTCATGCTGGATACTACAGGCGGCAATTGGACCAGCCCGGGGTCGGTGACTACCAGGGGATTGCGCATACCTGCCTGCGTGCAAGCGTGGGGAAGCTCGTCAATCCTGCCGGCACCAAACCAAATAGTTGTGGGGTAGTTCCAGTTGGCTGCGGCGGGTGTGTCGTTCATAGTCACAATCCATTAATATCGGTAAGCATCAGATGATTTCAAAGTAGCGCTGCATTTCCCAGTCGGTAATGTGGCGACGAAATTCGCGTTCTTCCCATTCCCGGGTAGCGGAAAAATGCTCGACGAAGTCTGCACCAAACCAGTCCACCGCGATCTTGGACTGCCTAAATTTTTGAGCCGCATCCCACAGAGTTGTGGGTAGTGCCAGCGACTCCGGAAAATGCTCTTCATAGGCATTCCCGATAACAGGTTTTGACGGCTGCAGGTTTTTCTCTACGCCTGCAAGGCCAGAGGCGACAGCGGCCGCCAGGGCGAGATAAGGGTTGGCATCTGCCGCCGCAATGCGATATTCCACGCGTTGACTGTTTGGGCTTCCGGGGATTACGCGCAGGGCGCAAGTGCGGTTCTCTATGCCCCAGGAAGCGTCGGTGGGCGCCCAGAAACCAGGCACAAGACGGCTGTAGGAATTGACGGTGGGAGCGACCATGGCCAGTAGCTCAGGCATAAACATTTGCTGACCAGCGACGAAGGCCTGCATTGTCTGTGACATATTGGCCTCGTTGTCTCCCTGGTGAAAAACGCAGTGGCCTTTCTGGTTTTGCATGGAAATATGTATATGCCCGCTTTGCCCCGGCCAGTCTGGCGACCAGCGCGCCATGAAAGTCGCCATGCGGCCGTGGTGCTGGGCGTATATTTTGCAGAAGGTCTTGAATAATGATGCCCTATCGGCGGCAGCCATTGCGCCGCCATAGCACAATGCCGCCTCCATCACGCCGGGGCCGGTTTCTTCATGCAGACCCTCAACAGGGATGTCCATGTCTTCGCACAATTGCAGCAGGCCTTGGTAAAAATCGGCGTGTACTGAAGTGCGTAGTATGGAGTAACCGAAGTTCCCGGGAGTCATTGGTTGCAGGTTCTGGTAGTTTTTTTCGCGCACCGATTTCGGTGTTTCGTCGAACACAAAGAATTCGAATTCGAAACCGCTATTGATAATAAACCCCATCTCTGCGGCGCGCCGAAGTACACGTGCCAGTGTGGCCCTTGGGCAAACTGCCGCAGCATTGTCAGCGAACTCGCCCATGACCAATAAGGTATTTCTTTCCATGGGTAATTCGCGAGTGGTGCCGGGAAGGAGCTTTACCGGCGCATCGCCGTATCCTGTGTGCCAGCCAGTAAACTTAACGTTGTCCAGGAGTTGGTCGTTGCTGTCCCAGCCCAGCACGACGTCGCAAAACCCGAAGCCTTTGTCCAAAGCCTCTAGAAATTTGTCACGGGACATATATTTGCCGCGCATGATTCCGTCTATGTCGAATACCCCCACCTTGATGTGGGAAATATCTCGCTGCTCAACCAGTTCCTTCAGTTGTGCAGTGCTCGTAATGTTTAGGGATGCCATGATTCTACTCCGCTACATTTTGAGAAGACTCCTCACGCGGGCAGAAGCAATTACCTCTTCACCAGCACGGTAAGACTCGTGATTGTTATCGATGGTCTTCAGCTTGTATAGGTAATTTATCATCATGCCGGCAGACTCTTTAATGCCGCGTTCCGATGTGTCAGCCAGCCAATCTATCTGGGCAATGGTGGCGCCGTTGTTGAGGTGGAAATGTGCAACCGGGTTTTCGGCAGTTCCACCGGCGCGCTTTTCGTTGATGAGGTAATACGCGGCGAGCTTTTGCAGGGGATTTTTCAGCGACGATGCCAACGCGTCATCGTTATACCATTCATAGCGCGATAGAACTTCGTTTACCGCCGTTTCGGCAGACTTACCCGGACAAAGTGCCATCACTGCAGCGCTATTTTCCGCTGTAAGAATACGGAGTGAACCGTCTGTGACAACCCTATCTAACCAGCGCCTGAAGCCGGGGATGGGTGACAAAGTGGCGAAGGTATTAATATTGGGCAGTTCTCTGGAGAGTTGATCGACAACGCGCTTGATCAGGAAGTTGCCAAAATTAATGGCTGACAAGCCCGCCTGTGCATTGGATATAGAATAAAAAATCGCGCAGTCTGCCTCGCTAGCATCACCCTGGGGAGCATGATGATCCAGCAAAACCTGCACATTGTCTGCAATGCCATTGACCAAGGCCACCCACACAAAGATCAGCGGTTCATCGGGCATACGAGGGTGAAAGAGGGCAAAGCAGCGGCGGTCGGAGGCCAGGCGGTTTTTCAAGTCGTCCCAGTCTTTAATTTCGTGCACTGCTTCATAAATAAACAGCTTTTCCAGCAGAGCCGCGGGGGCCTCCCAGGTGATTTGACGCAATTCCAGGAAACCCACATCAAACCAGTTTGTCAGTAGAGTTTTAAGGTCATTTTCCAAACCGCGCAACTGCTTGTCTTTTTTGGCCCAGGGAATCAATTCTTCGCGCATATCCACCAGAAACTTTACACCTTCAGGTAGCGCATTAAACTGCGTGAGAAGCTGAACCCTGGGTGCTTTAAGTGCCTCCCTCAGTTTTTGTTCAGCGGCGAACCTGTCTTGTTCATCATGGGATTGGGAGAGCATTTCAACCGCTTTGCCTACCTTGTCATGATCGGTGCCAAATTCTTCGGCGAGCAAGGTCAGAAATCGCTTGCGACCGGTTTTGTTTAAGGACAAATACACATAGCCCAATGCCGCCGCTCGTTTGCGTGCTGACACTTCGCCACCGCGTCCGTCCAGGCAGGCCTGCATATGTTTAATGACTTCGATTCTGTCCTGGTCGTTGAGACCAGGTGTTGATGAAATGCTGGAAACACCACCGTCATTGTCTGTGGCTATTTTGTCCCATGCGTTGCGCACGTTGCGCAGGGCCCGATTCCAAAAGCTACTTCCTTTATCCATACCCATATTCTCGTCTTAGTCTCCGTTATCGTGTGCAATGCGTGATTCTACTGTATTAAGGCGTTAACAGTACTACCCTGATGGTGTAGTGGAGCGTGCCCCGCCTTGGGATGTATCTGTCGACGGTACAATACATGTTATAGTCGCCACTTTTTTTTATGAGTCAGGATGAATGGTCGATAACACCCTCATGCCGAGGTCTGTGCCCTCAATCGAATACCCCCCCGAATTGCCAGTGGTTGAGCAACGGGGGGTTATTGCAACTGCCATAGAACATAATCAGGTTGTGATTGTAGCGGGTGAAACAGGTTCGGGCAAAACTACTCAGTTGCCCAAAATTTGCCTCGACCTGGGGCGCGGCACACAGGCAATGATTGCGCACACTCAGCCCAGGCGAATTGCGGCGCGCACAGTTGCGCAGCGGATCGCCGAGGAACTGAAGACGAGTGTGGGTGAGCTGGTGGGCTTTCAAGTGCGCTTCACCGACAAAGTTTCCGACACCACTTGTCTTAAAATAATGACCGACGGCATTCTGTTAGCTGAAATTCAACGCGACAGGATGCTGCGCAAATACGATACGATCATTATTGATGAGGCACATGAGCGCAGCCTCAATATTGATTTCCTGCTGGGCTACCTGAAGCGCCTGTTGCCGGCGCGACCTGATTTAAAACTTATCATTACCTCCGCCACCATTGATGTGGACAGCTTTTCGCGACATTTTGAAAAAGCGCCGGTCATCGAAGTGTCCGGACGCACCTATCCAGTGGAGACAGTGTACCGGGAGCGTGTATCCGACCGCGACCAGGGTGTTCAGGAGCAAATTGTCTCTATGGTGGAAGAAATAGATGCGGGCGCTTTTGGCAAACGTGGCGATATTCTGATTTTTCTGCCGGGAGAGAGGGACATCAGAGAGCTGGCGAAGGAGTTGCGCCACCAGAATCAACTGGAGGTATTGCCCCTTTATGCGCGCCTAAGCCAGGCGGAGCAAAACAGAGTTTTCGACCTGAAAACAAGACGCGGCACGCGCGTGGTTTTGGCAACTAATGTGGCTGAAACGTCTTTAACTGTGCCCGGCATTCGCTATGTTATCGACCCGGGTGAAGCGCGCATTAGCCGCTACAGCTTTCGTACCAAGGTACAGCGTCTACCTATAGAGCCCATATCGCAGGCCAGTGCCAACCAGCGCAAGGGGCGTTGCGGGCGTGTGGAGTCGGGCGTGTGTCTGCGCTTGTACAGTGAGGAAGATTTCTGCAGCCGTCCTGAGTTTACCGACCCGGAGATAAAGCGCACCAACCTCGCAGCGGTGATTCTGCAGATGCTTCAGTTGCGCCTGGGCGACATCTCGGAGTTTCCTTTCATCAACCCGCCAGACCCACGCATGGTCCGCGATGGTTACAAATTGCTGGAGGAGCTGGGTGCAGTCACCGGCGCGGGTAAGTTGACAGAGGTGGGCAAGGCAATGGCCCGCCTGCCGGTAGATCCTCGTCTGGGCCGCATGGTGTTGGCAGCATCGAAACACGGCGTTCTGGAAGAAATGCTGGTGATTACCAGTGCCCTCACAGTGCAGGACCCTCGTGAGCGCCCAGCGGACAAACAGCAGCAATCAGATCAGATGCACGCGCGCTTCGCCCACGAAAAGTCAGATTTTATGGCATGGTTAAACTTGTGGAAATATTATGAGGAACAGCGTCAGGCCCTGACTCAGAACCAGTTGAGGAAACTATGTAAAAAAGAATTTCTGTCTTTTATGCGTATGCGTGAATGGCGCGATATTCACTATCAGTTGACCATTGCCTGTAAGGCGCAAAAGCTTCGCCCCCGTTCTGTATTGGCCGAGGAGGAGAACTACGACACTATTCACACAGCGCTACTGTCGGGACTGTTGAGCAATATAGCTCAGTTCCAAGAGGGGCATGAGTACCTTGGCAGCCGGGGTCGCAAGTTGCAAATATTTCCCGGATCATCGCAGTTTAAGAAGAAGCCCAAATGGCTGATGGCGGCAGAAATTGTTGAAACCAGCAAGGTTTACGCGCGTTCGGTGGCCGCCATTAACCCCGAGTGGGTTCTGGGTATCAATCCCTCTCTGTTGAAGTATCACTACTATGAGCCGCGCTGGCAGGCGCGAGGTGGGCAGGTGATGGCTTATGAGAGAATCAGCCTGTTTGGCTTGACCGTGTCCGATAAAAAATCCATTCACTATGGCCCGATCAATCCGGTGGAGTCCAGGGAATTGCTTATCAGGGAGGGCCTGATTGCGGCGAAGTTCCATCCGCACCCGGCTTTCCTCAAGTATAACCAGCGCCAGGTGAGGGAACTGGAAGACCTCGAGGCTCGCACTCGCAGGCGCGATATTCTTGCAGATGAGCAGGTGTTGTTTCAGTTTTACGATGAGCGACTGCCCGACGATATATACACCGCCAGTCGTTTGCAGTCGTGGATCAAGAAAAATTCCGAAGCAGATAAGGGGTTGCGCTTGCAACGCGACACGCTCCTGGCAAAAGATCTGGGCGGCGAAGTGGGTGAGCAGTTTCCCGACCAGTTACAGTGGCAGGATATGCACTTCAAACTCAGTTATCAGTTTGAGCCCGGCAAAGTAGCCGACGGGGTTTCCGTAACCGTGCCCGTTGGTTTGCTCAATCGCACACCTCGGTTTTTATTTGACTGGTTGGTGCCCGGCCTGCTTCGGGAGAAGTGTATTGCTATGGTGCGCGCCTTACCCAAGGCTAAGCGTCGTCAGCTGGTTCCTGTGCCCGACTTTGTCGATAGGGCCCTGTCCGTTGTCACGCCTTCCGATGTGGATCTGGGTCGTGAACTGGCAGCACAGTTATCCAAAGCGGGGCAGGTAAGCATAACGCCAGAAGATTGGAACGATGCAGCACTGGACGACTACTATCGGATGAACGTCAAGGTTGTAGATGCGGCTGGAAAACTGCTGGAGCAAGGGCGAGACCTCGCACATTTAATCGCCATGTTTCGCAGTGGTACGGGTCAGAGTGTCAGTTCGGCCAAGTTGGACAGCCCCGCACGAGTAGGTATCACGCGCTGGGATTTTGACCAACTTCCACAACAGTGGCAGTTTCGGCAGGCCGGTATTGATATCGTCGCGTATCCGGCGCTGGTGGATAAGGGCCAAAGCGTTGATATCGAGTTATTCGATTATCCCGAACAGGCAAAGATACAGCATCGTCAGGGCGTATTGCGCTTAGCTCAACTGCACAACGCAACGAGTGTTAAATACCTGACTCGAGCGTTGCTTAAAGGTAATAAGTACACACTGGTTATAGCCGCTGCGCAGTTGCAGCGGCCAGAATTATTGGCCGATCTTGTAAACGGTGCATTTGCATGGGCGATGGGGTTGGGGGGTGAATTACCCTGGACGCAGGATGCTTTCAGCCAGATGGTGACGCGAGGTAAAGGCGAAGTAGTGACCTGTGCGAACGAACTGGAGTCGACGCTGTTCAATGCTCTGTCAGCATTGGCCGAGCTGCGCAAGGAGCTGGCCGGGGCTGACTCCGCCAAGTACCGAGCTACGTTCGCAGACATAAATGATCAACTGGAGAAACTTTTGTGCCCCCACTTTATTCAACATACACCCCAGGATTGGTTTGCCCAGTATCCGCGATACCTGAAGGCACTGCTAAATAGGGTGCAGCGCCTTGGGGGACAGCCCGCCAAGGACCAGAAGTACAGTGAGATGCTGGAAACTGTGGCTGCGAGATTGTGGCAGGCCCAGCAATCCCGGTCTGAGCTGCTGGCGGTGTGCGCAGACGCATTGCGCTATCGGTGGATGTTGGAGGAGTTTCGGGTGTCTCTATTCGCCCAGAGCCTGGGGACGCGGCAGGCTATTTCGGCCAAGCGACTGGATGAGCAGTGGGAACGGGTAGCGCAGTGGCTGAGTAGCAATCCACACTAGATTCTGCCCCGATTAAATGCGCAATTTGTGAAATATTACCATTTTGGCTTTACCGATAATGAAACTTAGCAAAGAATGCTATGTCATAACTAGCACGACGACTGCCAGCTGGCACCTCGGTACTCACCCGCTCAATAAGGTGAGTGCAATAAAAACTAAATGACACTACAGGGAATTAATCATGGCTCATCCTATAAAACCAATTGCTGCTGCACTCGGCGCGGCATTTCTCGCAAGTTCATTTGCTCCGGTTGCCTCCGCTGCATCAAATCCTTTCTCAGCACAGCAATTGAGCGGCGGCTACGATCTCGCCAACTTCAATCATCACGCTGAAGGCGGCTGTGGCGACAAGAAAGCAGAAGGTTCTTGCGGCGACAAGAAGGCTGAAGGTTCTTGCGGCGACAAGAAAGCTGAAGGTTCTTGCGGCGACAAGAAAGCAGAAGGTTCTTGCGGCGACAAGAAAGCTGAAGGCTCTTGCGGCGGCGAGAAAAAAGCTGAAGGCTCTTGCGGCGGCGAGAAAAAAGCTGAAGGCTCTTGCGGCGAAGGTAAGTGTGGTGCAGGCAAGAAGTAATGCCAGACTCCAACCGAGCGCTGCAGGGATCGGGCCTCGGGTTAAGGCGGGCTCTATTGGGCCCGCTATTAACAGCAGACCAGGGAGTGGTCGATTTTTTGGAAGTGGCGCCGGAGAACTGGATTGGAGTTGGCGGCCGCTTTGGTAAGCAGTTTCGGGAAATAGCCGAGCGATACACTATCACCCTACATGGATTGTCACTGGATATCGGGGGTCCCGACCCTATCGATACCGAGTTAGTGAGGTCAGTTCGACAATTCATGACCTCCATCAATGCCCCTTTTTACAGCGAGCACTTGAGTTATTGTGCGGCCGACGGCCATCTCTATGATTTGTTGCCCATTCCTTTTACTGAGGAAGCGGTGCACTACGTGGCGGCGCGCGTGCGTCAGGTTCAGGATATTATCGGTATGCCTCTTATCCTGGAAAATGCCTCGTATTACGGCCAGGCTCACAACGATCTCAGCGAGTCGGAGTTTATCAATGCCGTGCTGGATGAGTCCGGCTGCGACCTGCTACTCGATGTAAATAACATTTACGTTAATAGCATTAATCACCGTTACGACCCGCTGGAGTTTTTGGAATCGTTACCGTTAGAGCACGCTCGATATATTCATATTGCGGGGCATTACGACGAAGCAGAAGACCTCAAAGTGGATACTCACGGTGCTGATGTTATCGACCCTGTGTGGCAGTTGTTGGCGCAGGCCTACGAGCGAGTTGGGCCGCTGCCTACGCTGCTGGAGCGTGATTTCAATTTGCCACCGATGCCAGAGTTGTTACAGGAAGTAGAACAGGTTAGAGCTTGCCAAAAAGTGTTTGAGCCCCGCCGCTCAACGGTTGTGGTATGAAGTCGGTGGTGGCAACCCAATTGCACAAAGCGCAGTTTACGATGGCGAATTTTCTGCGCAACCCGCAGTCCATGCCCGCCCCTGAAGGCATCGAGCCCCGACGACTGAAAATTTACCAAGACCTGGTTTACAATAACATCGAAGGTTTTATTAGCGGCGGATTCCCCGTGCTGCGTAGTCTGTATGTCGATGAGCAGTGGCATGACCTGGTCGGCGACTTTATTGATTGTCACCGATGCCACACGCCTTATTTTCTGGAGATTAGCCAGGAATTTTTGCGTTACCTAACACAAGACCGTGAAGACAACGCGGCCGACCCTCCATTCCTGGCCGAACTTGCGCATTATGAATGGGTGGAGCTGGCTTTGGATGTGTCGGAGCAAAGTATCGATGGTATGGGTTATTTGCAGCTTCCCCTGGAGGAGGTTGTGGTGCTGTCACCGCTGGCATGGCTGCTGAGCTATCACTTTCCGGTGCACAAAATAGGACAAAGTTTTCAGCCTGGCGAACCCGGTGAACCCACGTTTTTGGCGGTGTACAGAAACCGTGAGGACGAAGTGCGTTTCATGGAGCTAAATGCAGCCACTGCGAGGTTGCTTGAGTTGCTGCGGGACAACACCAACGCTACGGGAAGCGAAGTTTTATCCCAGTTGGCGGTGGAGCTGAAACTGTCAAGCGAAGCGGTACTGGGTTTTGGCAGTGAATTACTCGCTGAATTGTCAGAACAGTCTATAATTGGTCCACCAAAAATGGCTTGATACATGTGTCGTGAGTTGTTGCTTCGCCTCGCCAGCACGGTTAAAATTCGGCGTCAATTTTGTGCACTCTACTTATGGCTATGATTCGATTCATCTTAACCCTCTTTCTGCTATTACCACTGTCGTTCGCGCAGGGTCAGGTCTTGCTAGAAGAAGAAAATGCTGACCCCCTGGAGTCAATCAACCGTCCGCTGTTCGCCCTGAATGACGGGCTGGACCGACTCCTGATAAAGCCGGTTGCCCAGATCTACCATGCTGTCATGCCAGATGTTGGGGAGCGCGGTGTGGGCAATTTCTTTGCCAATCTATACGACATCAACACCATGATAAATGCCCTGTTGCAGTGGCGCCTTGAAGGAGCCGTGCAGAGCGGCGGCCGATTCCTGGTGAACTCCACCGCGGGTTTTCTAGGCTTTATCGATGTAGCCACGCCTATGGGGATGCGCCCGTTTCACACAGATTTTGGTCAGACACTGGCGACTTGGGGGGTGGGTTCCGGCCCCTACATAATGGTGCCTTTATTTGGGCCGCGCACCCTACGCAGCGGTGCCGGAACAATGGTTGATCTTTACCTGGCACCCCAGGTGTATTTTGTAGAGGATACCCGGGTTCGCAATACACTATTTGGTGCGGAGCTGGTCGACGCTCGCGCACGCCTGCTAAAGGCGGAAGAGCTAATGTCCGGTGATCGCTATATCTTTATAAGAGACGCTTACCTGCAACAACGAAATTTCCTATTGAATGGTGGCGTAGTGGAAGACTCGTTTCTCAAGAGTGAGGATGATGGTTGGGATGAAGACTTCTAGCGCAGTGAATAAGGCCAATTAAGTCACAAAATGAACAAATCTCAGGCTCCGTATCGAAAACTGTATTGCCACTGTCTTGTGATGGGGGTAGTGTCACGGCGACACTTCCATCAAAGCGTATAGCGATGGCCTCTAACGGAAATATACTGATAATTGATGACGATGCTTCGCGGGCGCAGGCGCTCGCCGGGCTTGTGTCCGACTTTGGATACCAAGTCGAACTTGTGGTCGATGTGTTGAATGCTGATTACTCCCTTGCTGAAAACAGCGAGGTGGACGTTATTCTGTGCGAAATGGATATCGGCGGTATGTCGTGGAGTGATGCCAGAAGCACGCTCACCAAAATGGATATACAGGTTCCGTCTATCATGCTCAGTGATCGGGCCGAAGTCGTTAGTATCATGACCGCCCTGCGCCTGGGTGCCTATGACTATTTTGTGCGTCCCATCGAAGATACCCAGGCTTTGAAAAAATCTATTGAACGCTGTGTGCTTCAACGCCAAATGAGCCGTGAGCTAACGCGCTCAAGGCGGCGTCTTGAAGCCGCCAATGCAGAACTGCGCGGAACGGTGAAAATGTTGGAGCAGGATCAGCAAGCTGGCCGTCAGGTACAGTTGCGCATGCTGCCCACCAGCCCCCTGATATTGAATGACTATGTTTTCAGCCACACGGTCATACCTTCCTTATACCTTAGCGGGGACTTTACTGACTATTTTACCGTCGGAGATAACTATGTGGCCTTTTTTATGGCCGATGTTTCCGGGCACGGCAGTTCGTCTGCCTTCGCCACGGTGCTGCTGAAAAATTTGTTTGCCAGGAAACGTTCAGATTTTCTGCATCGGGAGGATGACTCAATTCTCAGTCCTGTTGCCATGTTGAAAAGAGCCAATGCCGAGTTGCTCGACCTGGGTGTGGGTAAATTTGCCACCATGGTAGTGGGCCTGCTCGACATGAAACAAAACTCATTGCGCTATAGCGTGGCGGGGCATCTACCGCAACCCGTGTTGGTGTCGAGTGAAGGTGCGCGCTACCTGCGAGGCGAGGGCACCGCAGTAGGGATTATGAACGACACACAATTTGAAGAACACCTCATCGACCTGCCCGAGAGTTTTATGTTGGCGTTATTCTCCGATGGTATTTTGGAAATTTTGCCGCCTAAAAACCTGATTGAGAAAGAAAAATATTTTTTAGACGTGTTTGAGCAAACCGCAGACTCTCCGGAAGAGCTGGTGAAACGTCTTGGCCTGGATACGGTTGAAACGGCTCCCGACGATATTGCCGCTTTATTTTTGAGTAAGCAGGGAACGCATGACTGAGGGTAAGATTCTCGCCGCATCCAAGCATGGAGCCTATGTCATTCGCATGACAGGCGATGTGCGTCTGACGCTATCAACTACCATTGATGACTATTTTGACAAGATGTACGACGACGATAATTTTGTCAGTGTATGGGTCGATTTATGCGATGCAGAGGGCATAGACAGTACAACGCTGGGTATGCTGGCGAAACTGGCTCTAGAAGTTAAGAAGAAATTCGGATTTACGCCAGCCATTTACTCCTGTAACTCTGGTATCAACCGCTTGCTTAAAAGCATGGGTTTCCAGCGTCTATTCAATCTTCATGAAGAAGTGTGCGGCACTTCTGAATTTGCCAATGAAATTCCTGTCATCGCCGGAACGGAGCAGGGCGTTAAGGAAAAAGTGATTGATGCCCATCGTGTGCTAATGGGCATCAGTGACGACAATAAGTCGCGCTTTAAAGACTTGATGGCAGTGCTGGAAGCCGGTTAAGTACACAGAGCGTTACCACCGCACTCTCATCGACTGCTTATCAATGTCTCCAGTTTTATCTGATCCACGATGAAATTACGTATTCCCTCCGCCAGTTTTTCAGTTGCCATGGCATCGTCGTTTAGCTGGTAGCGAAACTCCGCTTCGAGCGGAGCCTCTTTCGCATCGTTGGACTGCGCCGCGTTGGGGCTGAGTTGTCTGGGTAATGTACCACTATCGGATGCGAGGGATTCCAGTAAACCAGGGCTAATGGTCAAACGGTCGCAACCGGCAAGCGCTTCAATTTCATCGGTGTTGCGGAAGCTGGCCCCCATGACCACCGTTTTATAGGCGTGCGTTTTATAGTAATGATAGATGCGGGCAACTGATTGTACCCCCGGATCGTCTTGCGGCTTTTCGATGGTTAATTCAGTGTTAGCCTTGTACCAATCCAGAATGCGGCCGACAAAGGGCGACACCAAAAACACACCCGCATCAGCGCAGGCTGCGGCTTGGCTAAACCCGAATAACAAGGTGAGGTTGCAGTTTATACCCTCTTTTTCAAGCTGTTTGGCTGCGAGAATGCCCTCCCAGGTGGAGGCAAGCTTGATCAGAATACGACGCTTATCAATCCCCGCGGCTTCGTACATGCCGATTAGTTTTCTGGCTCGATGCATGGAGGCCTCGGTGTCAAATGACAGCCGCGCATCGACTTCAGTCGATATCCTTCCGGGTATTACGTCGAGAATTTCACAGCCGACATCCACGGCGAACCGGTCACAGCAATTGGAAAGTTGTTCGGCGTTGCTGCCTCCAAGTTGCGCAGCCCAAACTTTGGCCTGATCCAAGAGAGTGGCGTAGTGGGGGAGTGAGGCGGCTTTGAGAAGCAGTGACGGATTGGTCGTGGCATCCACCGGGGCGAAGCGCTTTATTTCTTCAATGTCACCTGTGTCGGCAACCACGTCAGTCATGGCCTTGAGTTGATCGAGTTTATTACTCATGTGTAGTTCCTGTGTTTGTGCTGGGCACCATGTGCCCCTGGTGTTGTCGAACTAAATTGTAGGCCTCGTTCAATACTTCTATGCCAGCCTCTTTCCTGAAAGCGTTCTCGCTGATATGGCGCCTGAATTTCCTCGCACCGGCAACACCCTGATACAGACCCAAAATGTGTCGCGTAATGTGATTGAGTCTGGCGCCACCGATCATTTGCTCGCTGATGTAGGGCATTAGCGCTTCAATTATGTCATCGCGCTGCAAGGCAGGGTTCTTCGCAGCAAAAAGCCTTGAGTCAACTTCAGCCAGCATCCAGGGGTTGTGGTAGGCCTCTCTGCCAATCATAACGCCATCTACCTGCTTTAAGTGAGTGTCACATTCGCTGAGAGTTTTTATGCCTCCGTTAATAATTATATTTAGCCCCGGATAATCTTGCTTCAGTTGGTACACCCAGTCGTAGTTAAGTGGCGGAATGTCGCGGTTTTGTTTGGGCGACAAACCCTGTAGCCAGGCTTTTCTGGCGTGCACAATAAACACCTCACAGCCCGCAGCCGCCACCGGTTCAACAAAGGCGGTGAGCTGGTCGTAGTGCTCCATATCATCTATGCCAATGCGGTGCTTTACCGTCACCGGAATATCGCAGGCGCTGCGCATGGCTGTGACACACTCTGCAACCAGTTGTGGCTGTGCCATCAGGCAGGCGCCAAACATGCCGGATTGAACCCTGTCGGAGGGGCAGCCGCAATTCAGGTTTACTTCATTGTAACCCCACTGTTGGGCCCATTGCGCGCACAGGGCCAGATCTGTCGGGTTACTGCCCCCCAGTTGCAGAGCCACGGGATGCTCTGACTTACCAAAATGTAGAAATCGCTCGCGATCCCCATGAATCAGGGCCCCGGTTGTCACCATTTCGGTGTACAGCAGAGCCTCTTTAGTCAGCAGGCGCCAGAAGTGGCGGCAGTGATGATCCGACCAATCCATCATGGGAGCGATGCAGAATGTGTGATTGAGAGCCATATTTTGAATGAGCCAAGAGTGTATCGCTGTATTGTATCTCAAACTTGGACTCGAGTTTATTCGCTTGTTCCCACGCAAAATCTACCTTATGGTAAAGCCGAGTTTGTATCGCTTTTTTTGGAGGTAATACGCTGTGAATCTAGAGAATAAAGTTGCCATTGTTACCGGTGCCAGCTCAGGCGTTGGCGCCGCAACGGCCATCAAGCTGGCAGCACAGAATGTTAAAGTGCTGGTTAATTATGCCCGCTCCCACTCCGGAGCGGAGGCTACCGTTGCACATATTAAACAGGCCGGTGGTGCTGCGGTTATGTTTAAAGCAGATGTTAGTGACGATTTGCAGTGTATCGCTATGGTGCAAAAGACCATCGAGGAGTTCGGCCAACTGGATATTCTGGTAAATAATGCGGGAACCACCACCTATGTAGAACACAAAAACCTGGATTTGCTGTCGGATGCAGTTTGGAAGTCTACTTTGGGTACCAATTTGATGGGCCCCTTCTATATGACCAGAGCGGCACTGCCCGAGTTAATTAAACAGGGCGGGGGTGAGGTTGTGATGACCTCGAGCATTGCCGGCTTAACAACCAATGGCAGTTCAATGGCCTACTGCGCGTCGAAAGCGGCACTCAATAGCCTGACCAGAACTCTGGCCAAAGCCATTGGCGAACATAATGTTCGAGTTAATGCCATCTGCCCGGGGCTTATTAATGGCAAGTGGGCCAGCGAGGGCTGGGGAGAGCGCTGGTCAGAGGTTGTCGCGTTCGCCGAGGGCGCCGCACCGCTAGGTAAGGTGTCTACGCCTGAAGATATTGCCGATAGTATTATCTCTGTGATCACCGGCACCGATTTAATGACCGGACAAATTATTACGGTAGATGGCGGCTTTACTATCAACTAGCCCGTTTCGGTTTATCCCGGGGGCCAGATATAGATGTTCAGTGCATAGGTTTTGCGCGATTGAGGCCGTATAATCGCCTCTTCCTGAATTACAGAACTTCCTACTATGACCGTACGTACCCGCATTGCCCCATCACCCACCGGGGACCCCCATGTAGGCACTGCCTATATCGCTTTATTTAATATGTGTTTTGCCCGCGCTCATGGCGGGCAGTTTTTGCTGCGCATAGAAGACACCGATCAGGTTCGCAGCACCCCGGAGTCAGAACAGGCAATTCTCGACTCGCTGCGCTGGTTGGGCCTGGAATGGGATGAAGGCCCCGATGTTGGCGGCGAACACGGTCCTTATCGTCAGAGCGAGCGGATGGACCTATATGGCAAGTACGCTCAGCAGCTGGTGGACGAGGGCAAGGCCTTTGTTTGTTACCGCACGGGAGATGAATTAAACGCATTGCGCGAAGCCCGCCGCAGTGCAGGAAACAGCACAGCGCTGAAGCCTGCCGATTTGAAATTGCCCGATGAAGAAGTGGAAAAACGCCGCAGTGCGGGTCAGCCCTTTGTAATTCGCATGATTGTGCCCGACGAGGAGGGCGCCTGCGCCATTGATGATATGTTGCGTGGCACCATCGAATTGGACTGGAGCATGGTCGACGCACAGATTCTGCTCAAGTCAGACGGCATGCCCACCTACCATTTAGCCAATGTTGTCGATGACCATCTAATGGGCATTACCCATGTACTGCGCGGCGAAGAGTGGATTAACTCAGCACCCAAGCATAAGCTGTTATACGAATATTTTGGCTGGGACATGCCTGTGTTATGTCACCTGCCGCTGCTGCGTAACCCGGACAAATCCAAGTTGAGCAAACGCAAAAATCCCACCAGTATTCTGTACTACAAGCGCATGGGCTTTTTGCCCGAGGCGCTTGTTAACTATCTGGGCCGCATGGGCTGGTCCATGCCCGACGAAAGTGAAAAGTTTTCACTGGCGCAGATGGTGGATAACTTCGATATCCAGCGTGTGTCGCTGGGCGGGCCCATCTTCGATGTGGATAAACTGAAGTGGTTGAACGGCATGTGGATTCGAGAAGACCTGAATCAGCAGCAGCTGGCACAACGCCTTATTGACTGGGCTTTTAACGATGAAAACCTGAACAAAGTGCTACCGCATGCGCAAAAGCGTATGGAAACCCTCAGCGACTTTGCCCCGCTGGTGAGCTTTTTGGTTTCCGGCAGCTTGCCGCTTACCCAGGCCAGCTTCGAATCGCTTAAAGGGGAGAGGGAGGACGTGGTTAAGGGCCTGCAATTTGCTCTGTGGAAAATGGAAGCCTTGCAGCAGTGGAGTCGCGACGCTATCTGGGATGAATTGAAAACCACCGCAGACACTCTCGGCGTTAAGGTGAAAGATTTTCTAGCGCCTATATTTATTGCTATATCTGGTTCAACTGCATCGTTTTCGGTAGTCGATTCTATGGAATTACTGGGCCCCGATATGAGCCGAGCCCGCTTGCGCGAGGCGATCAATGTTTTGGGTGGCGTATCCAAGAAAGCCATGAAGCGTCTCGAGAAAGAATACCAGCAGCTTTGAGGAGATAGGCAAGGGGCCGGAGAAATTACAGCTAGGGAGTGATGCTTGCTGCGAGATTTGTGGTGGGAAATCGCAGCCCCAACAGCACTTGCGGGATACCCCGCAAGTGCTGTTACCATGCCTGATCTATGCATCGTCTCTTTCAGGGAGAATTTTGTGTCCATAAGCATATTCGATATTTTCAAAATTGGCATAGGGCCTTCCAGCTCGCATACTGTGGGCCCGATGAAGGCCGCATTGCAATTCTCCGAAAGCCTGAACGATGCCGGCCTACTGCAAAAGTGCCAGCGTGTTACCGCCGAGCTGTATGGATCGCTTGGAGCAACCGGTGCTGGTCACGGCTCCCCCAAAGCGATTATCCTTGGCCTGGAAGGTGAAACACCCGAGCATGTAGAGGTTGAGAAAATTGCGCAGCGAGTTGAGAGTGTGCGTGAGAAAGGCCAACTTACGCTGCTGGGTGAGCATATTATAAACTTCAGTTACCGTGACGACTTGCAGATGCATCGTACACAGTCGTTGCCTTTTCACTCTAATGGTATGCGTTTTACTGCCTATGATGCTGTAGGAGAGGTGTTGCACTGTCGCATTTTTTATTCTGTGGGTGGCGGGTTTATTGTCGACGAGACCGCTACCGACGGCGATGTGATTGTAGATGACCCCACTGTCTTGCCCTATTCTTTCAGTTCGGCAGATGAACTTCTAAGGCTGTGTAAGACCAGTGGGTTATCCATCAGCGCACTGATGATGGAGAACGAAAAAGCTTGGCGACCCGAGGCAGAGATTCACGCCGGGCTGCTTAATTTCTGGCAGGTGATGAATAAATGCATCGACAAGGGCTGCGGTACCGAAGGCATTTTACCCGGCGGGCTCAAGGTAAAACGCAGAGCCGCGCAATTGCACAGGCAGCTCAAAAGCCAGACGGGTTCGGGCGCCGAAGACCCTTTGAATGTAATGGACTGGGTGAGTCTGTACGCTTTGGCTGTGAATGAAGAAAATGCCGCTGGGGGTCGAATTGTCACTGCCCCTACCAACGGTGCGGCAGGCATTATTCCCGCTGTGCTCAAGTTTTATCTGCAACATTGCGCCGGCTCCAGCGACAATGACATTTCGCGCTTCTTCTTAACCTCTGCGGCTATTGGCATTCTGTATAAAACCAACGCCTCAATATCAGGGGCGGAAGTGGGTTGTCAGGGCGAGGTGGGTTCCGCGTGTTCAATGGCCGCCGGTGCGCTGGCTGATGCGCTGGGCGGTACCCCCGAGCAAGTTGAAAACGCCGCTGAGATTGCCATGGAACACAACCTGGGTTTAACCTGTGACCCTGTTGGTGGCCTGGTGCAGGTGCCCTGCATTGAACGCAATGCCATGGGGGCGATCAAGGCGATTTCCGCTGCGCGGATGGCGTTGCGCGGTAATGGTGAGCACTATGTGTCGCTAGATCAGGTGATAAAAACTATGCGTGACACGGGCCGTGATATGCAGGACAAATACAAAGAAACCGCGCGCGGTGGATTAGCCGTAAACGTTGTGGCAGTACCCGTCAGTATTATTGAATGCTAGTTACCACGCTATGCCGTAGTCGTCACCATAGTCGCTAGCGCCTCCCCACATACTGCCATTGCCCTGTTCAAAATAGATCGCCGTAAGCGGGCTGTAGGGGCGCTTTTGTGCCTCTACTTTATAGCCCATGCGTCCCAGCTCACTGCGAATCCAGCCTGAGAGAGTAGGGGAGACTTGAAGTCTTCCCGGCTCGGACTTGTGTGCACCAAAAGAGCTTTGCATCTGGTAACTGATGAAGTTTGGCGCCTCTACTGCCTGCTGTACGTTCATATCAAATTCGACCATGTTGAGAAAAAACTGCAACAGGTTTTGCTCTTGTGTGTCGCCACCCTGTACCGAAAAAGCGAGAAAAGGCTTGCCGTTTTTCAGCGCAAGCGTGGGCGTGAGAGTAGCCCGCGGGCGCTGCCCGGGTTGAACCACGTTGTAGGGGTTCATGTTTTCACTGAGCACAAAACTCTGCATACGTTGACTTAAACCCACACCGGTATTACCGGCAATAAAGGCGGGAATCCAACCACCGCTGGGCGTGATGGAAACAACCCAGCCCTCTTTATCTGCCGCCTGTATAGAGGTAGTTCCGGCGACGAAAGCGTCATCGCTACTCATTAATTCCGCTTGCTGAAAACCATCTGCCCCTTCAGCTTGTGTAGAGGGTGGAATAGGGCTCCAATTTTTAAGCAGTTTCTGATAGGGGTTTTTCCCTTTCTGAAAACGATAGGGGTTGCCGGGGTGGATGTCGGGATTGTTCTTGTCTGGGTCTATCAGAGTTCGACGCTGTTTAGCATATTTTTTGGAGAGCAAACCCTCAATGGGTTCCACCGGCGGTACGTAGGGGTCTCCGTAATAAAAATCCCGATCCGCGAAGGACAGGTTCATCGCCTGATATAAAGTGTGTATGTAGCGTGCGCTGTTATAGCCCATGGCCTTCAGGTCGATGCCCTCCAGAATGTTGAGGGCTTGCAGCATGGCGGGGCCCTGCACCCAAGTCGTTAACTTGTAGACATCAATCCCTTTGTAATTGGTGGTGACGGGCTCTTCAATATGCACCTGCCATTTGTCCAGATCCTCCATGGTGAACAGGCCGCCGAATTCACGTGAGCTGCGTACGATTTCCTCGGCTATGTCGCCGCGGTAGAAGCGGTCGTAGGCAGCATATATTGCTTCTTCACGAGACTTTCCTGCGGCCAGAGCTTTCGCTTCGGCTTCAACCAACTTATTTAGTGTGGCCAGCAAGTCGGTTTGCTGAAACAGTTCACCCGCCACCGGTGCTGCTCTCTTAGTAGGGTCATTCTTATCGTAGTGAGGTAGAAAAACAGCTTTTGACGAGGGCCACTGGGCAAGAATCTCCCGCCGGTTCTCAATGTTGTTGGCCTGCACTCCCTCTATCGGGTAGCCCTGGGCCATTTGTATGGCGGGGGCCAGAACTTCTGCCAGACTGAGGCTGCCGAACTCTGCCATCATCACCATCAGGCCTCCTGGTGTGCCGGGGGTTACTGCAGCGAGAGGGCCATACTCGGGCGGGTAGAGCATGCCCTTAGCGTGAAAGAATTCCACTGTTGCGCCGCTGGGCGCTACGCCCAGCGCATTGATACCTTTAACTTCTCCTGTGTGCGGGTTGTAAATGAGCGCCTGTGTTTCGCCTCCCCAGCCCAGCGTGTCCCACATGGTCGACGTGGCCGCGAGCATGGCGCACGCAGCGTCAACAGCGTTGCCACCGCGTGTAAATGTCATGGCACCGGCGGTCGCAGCCAGAGGTTTGCCCGTGACTGCTACCCAGTGGGTGCCGTGCAATATCGGTTTGGCTGTTTTTTGCGCGTGTGAATTTGCGGCAAACGTCAGTACACAAAATAGACTGAGGAGAGGAAGAGTGAATTGTTTGACGGGTTTCATAACGTTAGGGGAAAGCGGCATGGTCTGTCTCAATACAAGTGAGATTAAAGAATAGCATGGGAATTCACTTGGAGACTCACGCTAAAGGGGCGGGTTTTTCGCATGGAACAGCTTATTCTTGACAGGGTGGGGTGCTATCACTAAAATGCGCAGCTCTTCGCACCACAACTCAGAACAAAATCCCTGTTTGCTCAATGAGTTAGAGAAGATTTGGGGCTATAGCTCAGCTGGGAGAGCGCAACACTGGCAGTGTTGAGGTCAGCGGTTCGATCCCGCTTAGCTCCACCAATTAAACGTTATAAATCAATGATTTAAAAGGCCCGCTTAATTGCGGGCTTTTCTTTTTCTGTAATTTAAGTCCATATTAAGTCCAGAAGTGAAATACTATACATTGCTGAATTACTTGGTTGATTTCAGCGAGAATGCCTTATCGTCTGCGGTGCAGGCTCTGGCCTGATAGGGTCGTGTTGCGGTGCCCTGTGGTCGTGGTTCGCCCGTACGATGGCGCTAGGGGGCGTGCTGCCGCTAGGTGTGCATAGGCGGCTGGCCCTTCCCGTCTTATAGTCGGCCATAATTGGAACATTGAAATTCAGTTATTTTAGTTTCCGATTTCGAGGCCATGAACCGACGCTGAGTGCAGCGGCAGCCGTAAGGCTGTCGCGCCTGCCACGTTTTGTTATGCATTTTCTGCGATATCCAGCGACATGAACATGCTATTGGTATCTTCTTTATAATTTCCAAATGGAGCGCAATATTGAAACCCGAACTTTTCGTAGAGGTTACGGGCTGGCTCAAAGAATGGCATCGATCCAGTTTCGAGGCTGAGAGTGCGATACCCCTTTGATGCGGCCTCACCTAAAATATAGCTCAACAGTTTAGATGCGATTCCCCGACCTCTTAACTCAGAGGAAACCCTCATAGACTTAATTTCAGCGTGCGAACTATTTAGTTCTTTGAGTGCGCCACACCCAACTAAGTGCTCATCTTCCCACGCCGACCAGAAAGTAACGTCAGGCATTCTTAAGCCTTTCAGGTCAAGGGCATGCTTGCTCTCTGGAGGTGATACAGATTTCATATCGTTTATGTGAGCCTCTAAGAACTCCGCGATTCTTGGATCGGACAAATCGTCTATTTTAAACTCCATATCATCCAGTCTGCTCAGACTCTCCATGATGCATAACGCCAGCGTAAAGCGCGCGAGGTACGAGTGTGATCTTGCCCCGATAAAACGGACACGGTTTTATGCAGCCTTCTTTTCATAGTGAATTGGTGACATGTAGTCGATTCCTGAGTGCATCCTGGTTCGATTGTAGAACCCGTCGATATAAGATGCCAGT
>JBLHNQ010000005.1:0-110360 GCA_047650635.1 Halioglobus sp. | reverse complement strand
CGCGCCAGCAAGTCGTTCTCCAGGGCTTGCATTTTTTCCCGGTTGCGATCTTTTACATGGCCAAAACCGCGCAGCTTTTGCGGTAGGCGAGCGATCTCTAGCGCGGCCTCATAATTGTCATCGCTAACGTCTGCCAATACAGAATCCAACAACACCTCATACTGGACAATATCGGCTCGCTCCTGCTTTCGCTCCTCACTGTGGCCAAAAATGTCAAAAGGCGTTGCGCGCAGAAACTTGAACTTCGCCAGCATCGAAAATGCCTTTATCATCCACGGCCCAAATTCGCTCTTTATCAGATGCCCCGTATTAGGGTCGCGCTTGCTAAACAGTGGCGGTGCCATATTAAAGCGCAGCTCATAGTCACCTTCGAACTGTGCTTCTAATTTTTTCAGGAACTGGCCATCGCTATACAGCCGCCCCACTTCATATTCATCCTTGTAGGCCATCAGTTTATACAGACTGGTTGCCATTGCGACGCTGATGGAGTCCATCTGTTGCGCTCGCTTATCTAACGCTCGCACTTTTTCTACACGCTTCTTATACAGCTTGGCATAGCGACCATTCTGGTAGGCCGTCAATCGCTCCATTCGATCAGCAATAAGTTCATCGAGGGTTTGTGGTGACTTGGGCTGCTCCTTTTTCAAATCTACCAGCTGCATGACTTTGTCGGGCTGGTCGGCGCAGCGCCTGCCCCACAAAAATGCCTGCTTATTAAATTCAACGGCCACGGCATTGAGTTCAATGGCCTTCTCCAATGCCGCCGAGGACACGGGTACCAGCCCACGCTGCCAGGCAAAGCCCAGCAGAAACAAGTTGCCGGCAATAGAGTCACCCAACAGACGTGTAGCGATAGCGGTGGAATTGATAAAGTGACAACCTGCCTCGCCAACTTCGGCAACAATTTTTTCCTTCATTGCCTTGGTGGGAAACTTTGCATCTGGATCGAGAATAAAGGCCGATGTCGGAACCTCCGCCTCATTAACCACCGTGTGGGTGCGTCCCTGTGCAACCTTGCCCAGAGAGTCGTATGTTGAGGTAACCACCATGTCACAGCCCAGCAGCAAGTCTGCCTCTCCTGCAGAAATGCGCACCGCCAAGATATCTTCCTGAGATTCACTCACCCTGACATGACTGACAACCGCGCCAAACTTCTGCGCAAGCCCGGTCTGATTCAAGGTGGCGCAGCCTTTACCCTCAATGTGAGCGGCCATGGCAACCAGGGAAGTAATGGTCAGCACCCCAGTGCCACCGACGCCGGTAACCACAATATTCCACGGGCGCTGCAGTGAAGGCAGGGTCGGCTCTGGCAGTGGATCAAAAACCGGATTGTTATCGCCGCTGGCCAGCGCTGGCTTTTTCAACTTGCCACCAATAACCGAAACAAAGCTGGGGCAGAAACCTTTGGCGCAGCTATAGTCCTTATTACACGCGCTTTGATCAATCTGACGCTTGCGACCCAGAGTGGTTTCCTTGGGCAGCACAGACAGGCAATTGGACTTGATACTGCAATCGCCACAGCCCTCACACACGCCATCGTTAATAAACAAACGTTTTGCCGGATCTTCTATCAGCCCCTTCTTTCTGCGCCTGCGTTTTTCAGCGGCGCAGGTCTGCTCATAGACAATAATAGAAGTGCCTTCGTACTCCCGCAATTCTTTTTGCAAGGCGTCCATCTCATCACGATGATGTAGCGTATAGCCGGAAATCGCGTGAAACTGGCCGCGCCATTGATCGGGGTTATCGCTCACCAGAGCAATGCGTCGAACACGCTCAGCACTCACCTGTAAGATCAAATCTTCAACACTTAGATGGCCGTCAATGGGCTGTCCGCCCGTCATCGCTACCGCATCGTTGTAGAGTATTTTGTAAGTGATATTGACATTGGCCGCCACTGCCGCCCGAATCGCCAGCAAACCAGAGTGAAAATAAGTACCGTCTCCCAGGTTCTGGAACACATGTTTAGTATCGGTAAATTGCGCCTGCCCAATCCATGCAGCACCCTCCCCACCCATCTGCGAGAACGTGTGAGTTTCGCGATCCGGCATCCAGGTCGCCATGTAGTGGCAGCCTATGCCACCCATCGCACGACTGCCCTCAGGCACCTTTGTGGACGTGTTGTGCGGACAGCCAGAGCAAAAGTGCGGCACTCGCTCAATGGTGTCACGGGGAATGGCCAGCGAGGTTTCCTTTTGTTCTATCCACCTCACACGCTCATCCATGGTGGGTGATTGATAAAAGCGTCCGATGCGGCGGGCGATGACCAGCGCGATCATAGCCGGTGTCAGCTCCGAGATATTGGGCAGTAAGTCACGGCCCTCTTCATCAAACTCACCAAAAACACGCGGACGCGCTTGTACCGGATAGTTGTATAGCTGGCCCGTCAGTTGGTCTTCGATAATCGAACGTTTCTCTTCCACCACCAAAATCTCTTCCAGCCCCTCGGCAAACTCATGAGTGGTGGCAGGCTCCAGAGGCCAGCTCATGCCAATCTTGTACACCCGCAGGCCGATCTCGGCGGCGACTGCCGCGGTTATCCCCATGTCGTCCAGCGCCTGCATAACATCCAGATATGACTTTCCACTGGTTGCAATACCAAATCGTGGCTGAGGGCTGTCGACCACGATGCGGTTCAGGCCGTTGGCACGTGCAAAAGCGCGCGCCGCGTAAATTTTGTATTTGTTGAGCCGCAGTTCCTGCTCGAGAGGTTTGTCGGGCCAACGGCCATGCACGCCTCCCTCGGGCATCTGAAAATCCTCAGGAATTACAATCTCGATACGATAGGGGTCTATATCGGCGGAAATCGCGGAGTCCATATTTTCAGTGATCGCTTTCATCCCCACCCAGCAGCCACTGTAACGGGACAGCTCCCATCCATACACGCCGAGATCGAGAACTTCCTGCACGTTGGCGGGGCACAACACCGGCACCGATGCGCCGATAAACATATGCTCCGACTGGTGGGGCAAGGTAGACGATTTGCAGGCGTGGTCGTCCCCGGCAACCGCCAGCACACCACCAAACTTCGAGGTACCGAAGGCATTGGCGTGTTTGATCACATCCATGCTGCGATCGACGCCGGGACCTTTGCCATACCACATGCCAAACACACCATCGTATTGGGCTCCTTCAAACAAATTAATCTGCTGACTTCCCCACACCGAGGTAGCAGCCAGATCTTCGTTCACGCCCGGCTGAAAGAAAACATTGTGTTTTTGCAACCAGGGTTTTGCCTTCCACATGGCCAGATCAACCGTGCCCAACGGTGAACCACGGTAACCCGAAATAAAGGCCGCCGTATTCAAGCCACGCTGCAGATCTCGTTGGTGCTGCAACATGGGGAGACGCACCAGGGCTTCAATACCGGTCATATAGGCGCGGGTCGTATCCAAGGCATATTTGTCATCGAGCGACACCGTAGATTTGAAGGCGCGGTTATCTTTTTTCATAGGAGGCCACCGAATTCTAAAAAAAGAATTATTACGCAAAAGTATAGGCATTATTATTTTAATTAACCGGTATATATGGCTAAATACGCATAATTATTTCACCTTAGCGAGACTAAGAGGTTATTTTGACCCGGAAATTGACCAAGCTGGATCTGGACATTCTTAAACTGCTACAAAAGGATGCCGGCATGAGCACCGCGGCAATTTCCGAGCAGCTCAACATTTCACAATCACCCTGCTGGCGGCGCATCAACCGACTCGAAACCGAAGGCCTAATCACCAAAAGAGTGGCTCTGCTGGATAGGGCTGCGCTGGGCATGGAAGTGGTGGTGTTTGCCACCATAAACCTCACCGGCACAGGACGGCAAAACCTGATGGCATTTGAGCAGGACATTGTTCGCCACCCTGAAGTTGTAGAGTGCTACACCATGACAGGCATCTGGGACTACATGTTGAAGATAGTGACCCGGGATATCCGTCACTACGAAGACTTCGTACGCAATACATTGACAGAGAGCCCCGCCATTCGTGAACTACACTCACACATGGCTGTTACAGAAATCAAGAACAGCACTGAATTGCCACTGGACACCCAGCTCTAAGGTCACACAACGCCATGGGAGAGATCACCTTACAAAGTAAGCTGCCGCAGGTGGGCACCACCATTTTTAGCATCATGTCAGCGCTGGCCGCCAGGCATGGAGCACTCAACTTATCGCAGGGCTTTCCCGATTTTGATGCGCCACTGGCACTGCGTGAGTCGCTGGCCAAACAGGTGATGGACGGGCACAACCAGTACGCCCCAATGGCGGGCGTGCCAGCCCTACGCGAGCAAATTGCTGCACAGCTGTTGCGTTATCGCAGCGTGAGCTGCAACCCTGAATCAGAAATAACGGTCGTACCGGGCGCGACAGAAGCTATTTTCTGCGCAATTACTGCCTGTATTCACAGCGGCGACGAGGTGATTGTTTTTGACCCTTGCTATGACAGTTACGAGCCCGCTATTACCCTGGCAGGAGCAACAGCGATACACCTTCCGCTGTCACCAGAGCGCTTCTGTATCGACTGGAATCGTGTTCAATCGGCCATAAGCCCTCGCTGCCGTATGATTATTATCAACTCCCCGCACAACCCCAGCGGCAGCACCCTCGCGCATGAAGACCTTGTGGAGCTTGAGCGCCTGGCGGAAAAGCACAATCTGTTGGTAGTCAGCGATGAAGTGTACGAGCACCTGGTGTTCGACAACGCTCAACATCACAGCGTGCTGCAGTACCCCGCATTGCGGGCCCGAAGCTTCGCCATCTATTCATTTGGCAAAACCTTCAGCGTAACAGGCTGGAAAACCGGTTACTGCGTGGCCCCGCCCCGTCTCACAGCGGAATTGCGCAAGGTGCACCAGTTTGTCACTTTTGTGGCCGTAACTCCCATACAACTCGCGATCGCTGAGTTCATGAAAATTGAGCCCGCCTACTCTGGCACCCTGGCCGCGTTTTACCAGAGCAAACGAGATTTGTTTTGCACCGCGCTCGAAAGGTCTCGCTTCAAACTCACACCCAGCGCCGGCACTTATTTTCAAGTATTGGACTACAGTGCTATCAGCACTGATCGCGATACCAAGCTTGCAGAGCACTGGACTTGCGAGCACAAATTGGCTTCCATCCCCATGTCTGTATTTTATGCGCAGCCACCGCTGCAAACGCAACTGCGATTTTGTTTTGCAAAAAACGACGCGGTACTGTTGAAGGCAGCGGACATCCTGTGCAAACTCTAGACATGAAAAATTTATCGGTCACGCTAATTCAATGTGAGCTCACCTGGGAGAGCCCCGAGGACAATCGACGTCAGATTCAAACACGCATTGAGTCACTACCCCATGCGACAGACCTGATCATATTGCCCGAGATGTTCACCACGGGCTTTTCAATGAATGCCGTTAAAAATGCCGAACACCCGGGAGGCGCTACTGAACAGTGGTTGCAATCCCTCGCACAAACATACGACTGCGCCATTGCCGGCAGCATTGCTGTGCAAGTGGATGGCCAGGTGTTCAATCGTCTGTTATTTGCGACCCCGGATACGGTGGAACATTACGACAAACGGCACTTGTTCCGCATGGCGGGTGAAAACAAACGCTATAGTGCCGGGCAAGAACGCGTCATTGTGAGCTGGCGCGACTGGCGCATTAATCTACAGGTGTGCTACGACTTGCGCTTCCCCGTATTCAGCCGCAACCGCGGCGACTATGACTTGCTATTGTATGTGGCTAATTGGCCCGCCACACGCAGCAGCCACTGGCGCCAATTGCTCATCGCCAGAGCCATCGAAAACCAGTCTTGTGTGGTGGGCGTGAATCGGGTTGGCAGCGATGCCAATGGCCTGGATTACTGCGGTGATAGTCTGGCGGTCGCGGGTAACGGGGTCATATTGCGTGACATGGAGGACAAACGCGACTGCGCACAATTGGAACTCAGTGGTGAGGCGTTATTGCTCTATCGAGAGCAATTCCCCTTCGACTTGGATGCCGATTCGTTTCAGGTTGATTAAACCCTCCTGCTGAATACCTCTGTTAGAACTAGCGAGCCCAAAAAGATCGTGCAGATATATTTGATTATATTGAACGCTTCTATAACCGAAAGAGAATCCATGGGTACCTGGGATATACTAGCCCCATGGAGTACGAAGAGAGGTCCATGAGGACTTAACTAAATGGTCCGTTTTATCGGGGTCGAATCATTGTGCCACGAAGGGTCATTAGCCACCTCAAATCTCAGACATAAAAAAGCCCACACTGTGATGGGCCTCTTAAAGTGTACTGCTATCTTCAATAAGTTCGCTTCGAGCTACTCCCGCTTAGTTAAGAGGCGTAGACGACGAGTAGCCACTAGCAGCAAGCCGAGAGTAGTCAACATCAGCGCATAGATGGACATTGTCGGGACTGGAATTGAAGGACCCGAAGCAGCGATGACAGCAGCAGAAACCGTTATATCAACTTGAGCGATTAAGTCATAGTCGATCGTGTAATCTACTGATGGCGAAGACCCACCTGCACAGTCTGATGCATCTGGGGTCGCACTACCGTCTACATCACATTCGAGGTAAGTAATTTCATAGGTGCCCGCCGCTAAACCAGTAAACTCGCTCCCCTGCCATTTGTTGCTAGGGTCCCCGTCTCCTTCTATGTCTTCACTGCATAAAATGGTGCCCACTGCCCCTAGATTACGATTAAGGAACCTAGTGTCTGTTATCGGGTTGTTTGGATCGTATCCAAGACTCGCCGTGGTACCCGCTGCAGCACCAATAATATTTCCAGAGACATCAACCTCGCAGTAGTAGCCCACGTCTGAAGGGTCACCAAAGGAAGGAAAAGTTGAAGTACCGCCTACACTGTCGCACGAAGATAGTGTCGTAAGCCCTGTTACAGGGCCGAAAGTCGTACCATTAACACCCTCGATTCGTATCGAGCCCTCTAATAGGGGGGCGCCACAACTATGCCATCCTCGAAACCACATCTGCACCGTACCCGATCCGGCTGTAGTGCCGACAGCGAATGTATGTGCAGTAGTAGGCCCTGCCAGAGTGGCTAGTGCAATCAAGCACAAGCAATTCAATGCGTAATTTTTTATAGACTTAATCATTTTATTATTCTCTGTTGCGCCAATCAAAAAGGTATCAAAATTTAATTGACTGATTAATACCATCGAAACTGGCACCCTAACCATACTCCGGTTCTACCGAGCAGTAAAGTCCCTTCAGAGTTGAAAAGGGAAATTCGATCTCAAGGTACTTTAACGTCTGCTAGTGATAATAGTAGCAGACACCCGATCAGGAGATGTCTGCTGTCTGAATCATTACGACAGATGATCAATTCGTGTAAAAAATGACTTCCGATCACACTACCAGTCGAGCGTTTTTTTCACGAAGGGAATAGACAGCGCACGCTTTTCAACCAGAGAAGCGGTATCCAATTGATCCAGTAAATCGAGCAGATCAACCAGTGTTCGCGGGCCGCGATCGCTGATATAGCTCGCCACCTCAACAGACAAACCCAGGCCTCTTTTTTGTGCCCTGAGACGCAGAATCGATTGTCTGTCTGCATCATTCAGAGTGTGCAATTGAAACACACAGCCCCAGGACAAACGGGAGCGTAAGTCTGCCAGGTCCATGTGTAGGCTTCGAGGCGAACACTGCGCACTCACTAACAAGCGACAGTCTTGCTCTCTGGCACGATTGAACAAGTGAAATAGAGCCTCCTCCCACGCGGCATTACCCATCACCGCATGAATATCATCCAGGCACACCAGCCTCATCGCTTCCACACCCTGTAAGACCTCATCTGGCGAGTAGCTAGCCAGGTCAGATAGGGGAAGATACATAACCGGGGTAGCCCCCGCGATATGGCAGGACGCCTGCAGTAAATGGGACTTACCGGTGTCGGGGGGGCCGTATAAATAAATCAATGGCTCGCCGCCAGAGCCCAACTGATCGCGCACAGCGCTTAGTGCAGCTTGGGCTATCTCGGGAGCCAGAAAGTTGTCCAGAGTAGCATCATCGCGCAGTTGTACATTGAGAGTGAGTTGTTGCTGCGCACGCATCAGCTGCTGTCGCCTCCTGTGTCTTGGCCGCCGTTACTATCGTAGATGTCACTGGCGTGATATCGACTGAGGCCGTGCCTAACGAACACGGCAAAAACCGCGGCTACCGGCAGCGCGACCACTATGCCGACAAAACCCGCCAGCTGCCCACCCGCCATCAGCGCGAAAATAACCGCCACGGGATGTAAGCCAATCCGGTCCCCCACCAGAACCGGGGTCAGCACCATACTTTCAATAGACTGCCCCACTCCAAATACAACGACAACCCAGAACAGCACACTCCAGTCGTGAAATTGCAGATATGCTGCAATGAGCGAAGCAATTATGCCGACGATGAAGCCCAGATAGGGAACAATGCTTGCCAGCCCGGCAATCAGGCCGAGCAAGAGGGCCATCTTAATCCCCACTATCCACAACCCTGTGCCGTAGATCACACCCAGAGCAACCATAACAATAATTTGCCCGCGCAGAAAAGCGCCCACAACCTCATCTGCCTCTCTCAGCATGAGGGCGGTGTTTTTCTGCCACGCCACCGGCATCATGGTGAGCATTTTGGCCATTAATATGTCCCAGTCGCGCATAAGGTAAAAGGCGACGACGGGCACCAGAGCCAGACTAATCAAGCCCGCCATAATAGACAGCCCCGAGCCGGTGAGTTTTTTGCCGGTCTGCGCCATCATCTTACCTACCGATTGCCAGTTCTCGGCCAACTGGCTCGACCAATCCAAATGCGGCACTATGCCTGCCTGCAGCCCAAAACGTTCCTGCAACCAAGGGCCCAGCACCTGAATGACCCAATGATAAAACAGGGGAATATTTCGAATAAACGCATCCAGCTGATCCAATAGTAACGGCACAATAAATAAGGTGCTAGCCACTAAAATCGCAGAGAAGATAATGAAGACAAACACAACACCCAGGGTACGGTTTACACGGCGACGTTCGAAAAAATCGACTAATGGGTCACCAAAATAGGCTATGAGGGCGCCGAAAACAAACGGGAACAGAATGGGTTGCAGCAAGTAAAAAGCAAAACCAATAAAAACTAAGGCGGCCACCACAAAGGGCCACCGGGTGATCACCTCAGTGACAGTATCTACGCTATCTTCCGTCATCTTTTCCACTGGTAGCTCAATTGAACAGAGGCGTCCGGGCTGGGTGCGGGCAACAGCTTTTTGTTGAGCTCTATGATCGTAGCCAATTGCTGGGCATCCGCCTGGGCGACCAGATTAAAGCGCAGTGTATCGCCGCGAATGGACTCAACATTGGCAGAGTCGATTAATTCCAAACCTTCTAACCAGGAAACAATGCCGGCATAATCGCTGTAGTTGGAAACACCTGTCACCTGCACTTTAATGCCCTCGGAGGTTGCTGTGGTAGGTGCAACAGCATAGCGACTGGACATTTCCTCGGCGACCAGTGAAACCCCCGCCTGAAAAAAGGCTTCTGAGTCTCCCACCCGTATCGATCGATCTGTTCTCGAACTGCCGGACAAATAACTCCAGTCGCCTGTCCCGCTTCCATTGGAGAGAATAGCCAGCCGGCCCGCCAGAATACCCTGTACACCATAACGTTGGCTGGCAGCCACCAGCGAGAAAGAGTCCAACCGCCACACCTCATCCGCTGTAACCAGGGCAGCATCAGTCAAATCGTATAAGGGGAATCGGGCGGGGACCCCGCGGCGGGCAAACTCAGCGGTAATCAGTGAAACCATTGCTGGCAAGGTGTCGTTGTTCAAAAACTGTTTACCGTCGGGGCCTTCAACAACCATCCACACCAGAACCGCTGGTCTATTTTCGGTCCACAGTGGCGCGCCAGAACTGGCAATCAAGTTCGAAATCACAGCCTCATCAAATTCAAAGCGCGCCAGAAACTGGCCAGAATCGGCGTTCCGGCTTATGTAAGCATATTGCTGAACCAGGCTTCTCGAGCGCTGCAGCTCCAGCGCCGAAGCCAGCACTGGGTTTTGCAGCACATCCGTACTGCCGGAATTTTTTACCAGTACCTGCGAGAGTGCCTCCCGGGCGCCAATAGCTAGAGCCTGCGGCCCCTTGTCTGGAACCACCACTTCAGCGCTGTACAAGTCCTCGACCACCATAGCGTGGCTGGCATAGCTCAAAACCAGCCCTAATAGTAAGAAAATAACACCCTGCAGCGAATGCTTCAGCACTCCATATCCCCGTTGCGGCTCCCTAAGAAACCGTATTGTAACAGCACAACTGGCACAGGTATAAATCGCGTGATGGATTTGCGCTCGGTTGCTGTATTTAGCCCTCAATCAGGCTAGAATACGCCGCTTCCCACTACTCACCAATTTGCTACTGGATTTGGGTCATATGAGCAACGAAAGCAATCAACCAAGCCTTAGTTACAAAGACGCCGGCGTCAACATCGACGCCGGAAATGCACTGGTCGAACGGATAAAAGGCATATCCAAACGCACTCGTCGCCCCGAAGTACTGGGAGGGCTGGGCGGCTTTGGCGCCCTGTGCGAAATTCCCCAGGGCTACAAGCAACCGGTACTGGTATCGGGCACTGATGGTGTAGGCACCAAGCTTCGATTGGCCATGCAAATGGGTGTGCACGACACTATCGGCATAGACTTGGTGGCCATGTGTGTTAACGACCTCATCGTAACCGGTGCGGAGCCCTTGTTTTTCCTCGATTATTACGCCACCGGAGCCTTGGATGTAGACACGGCTGTCGATGTGGTCGAGGGCATTGGCACTGGCTGCGAGCTCGCCGGCTGCTCATTGGTGGGCGGGGAAACTGCAGAGATGCCCGGTATGTACGAGGGCGAGGACTACGATCTGGCAGGTTTTTGTGTAGGCGTCGTTGAGAAAGCCAACATCATCGACGGCAGTGCCGTCGCACCCGGTGATGCACTCATAGGCATCGCCAGCAGCGGGCCACATTCCAACGGATATTCCCTGATCCGTAAAATTCTGGAAGTCAGCGGCGCCGATCTCGCGCAGAGCATGGGCGATGGCACACTGGGCACTGCACTGCTCACACCCACAACCATTTATGTAAAGGCACTGCTAGCGCTTTTCTCTACAGTTGAGGTGAAGGCATTGTCCCATATTACAGGTGGTGGTTTGCTGGAGAACATTCCCCGCGCCCTGCCAAAGCATTGCAATGCCCAAATTGAAACAAGCAGCTGGCAAATGCCCGAAGTGTTTAACTGGTTACAACAAAATGGAAATGTGGCGCACGAAGAAATGCATCGCACCTTCAACTGTGGCGTGGGCATGGTAATTTGTGTCGCCCAAAGCGATGTAAGCGCAGCTGTAGAACAACTCAAAATTTCGGGTCACGAGGCCTGGAAAATCGGCCAGATTACACCCTGCGAAGAAGGCGCCGAGAATGAGGTAGAGTTGCTGCCGTGACAGACACCGTCGTGAGCACGTGCAATGGCAACATTGCCATTCTCATCTCAGGCACCGGGTCGAACTTGCAGGCATTTATCAATGCCGTCGCGTCGGGCCAACTGCAGGCGAAAATTAGTCTGGTTATTAGCAACAAACCGGATGCCGCAGGCCTGCAGCGCGCTGCAGATGCGGGCATAGAGACACTGTGCATTGACCACCGCGAGTATGAGCACCGCGAAACCTTCGATGCTGCGCTGACCAACGCACTACAAAAGCACGACATTGACCTGGTGATACTCGCCGGGTTTATGCGCATTCTCACACCGGTTTTTATCGAGCCCTATCTGGGCAGACTGCTCAATATTCACCCATCTTTACTACCCAAATACCCCGGACTGCACACCCATCAGCGGGCGTTGGCCGCCGGTGATGATGACGCTGGTGTTACGGTGCATTTTGTAACCCCTGAACTTGATGCGGGGCCGCCGGTGATACAGGCACGGGTTGCCATCGGTGACAGCGACACTGCCGACACGCTGGCAGCGAGGGTCAATGCGGTAGAACACAAAATTTATCCGCTGGCGGCGCAGTGGTTTATGCAGGGACGCTTAAGGCTCACAAATGAGGGAGCAAGCCTGGATGGTGAGGCCGTGCCAGAATGCGGCGTTCAATATCCGTAATGGGCTTGTGACTACGCTTTAGGTAGCGTGACCCCTCTTTGGCCCTGGTATTTACCGCCGCGGTCTTTATAGCTGGTCTCACACACTTCATCCGACTCAAAAAACAGCATTTGCGCCACACCTTCATTCGCGTAGATTTTGGCGGGTAATGTGGTGGTATTGGAAAACTCCAACGTCACGTGTCCTTCCCACTCAGGCTCCAGGGGAGTAACGTTAACAATAATACCGCAGCGCGCATAAGTAGACTTGCCCAGGCAAATCGTTAGCACATTGCGCGGAATCCGGAAGTACTCCACGGTGCTGGCAAGCGCAAATGAATTCGGTGGGATCACACAGACATCGCCCACAACATCAACAAAACTGCCTTCATCAAACGCCTTGGGGTCTACGGTGGCAGAATTGATATTGGTAAAAACCTTGAATTCCCGCGTACAGCGCACGTCGTAGCCATAGCTGGACGTGCCGTAGGAAATTAGACGCCGCTGCCCATCGTAACGCACCTGATCCTCCTGAAATGGCTCGATCATGCTGTGTTCCTGGGCCATACGGCGGATCCACTTATCTGACTTAATACTCACTGTCGCTATAGCCTCTTGGTCTGTTGTTGCTTTCTAATCGTCGGAGATACTTATTTCCGGAAACTGGCGCACGCCACCATCACTGTCAGCGGTCGCAAGGGCCGCAATCACACCGGCTGCTATCGCGCTGTAAATCGCAGTCACTTCAGACTCCGGCTCAGCCACTACCGCAGGTCTTCCAGCGTCGGTCTGCTCCCGGATAGACAACAGCAAGGGCAGACTACCCAACAGAGGCACACCGTAGTCTTGTGCGATGCGTTCTCCACCGCGCTGGCCAAAAATATGCTCCGCATGGCCACACTCACTGCAGATATGTACCGCCATATTCTCCACGATACCGAGAATGGGCACATCGACTTTTCTAAACATTTCGATACCCTTCTGGGCGTCCAGCAGAGCGAGATCTTGCGGCGTAGTCACTATGATCGCACCGGCAACGTTGGCCTTCTGTGACAAAGTCAGCTGAATATCCCCAGTGCCCGGTGGCATGTCGATCACCAGATAATCAAGCTCACCCCACAGGGTTTGCTGCAGCATTTGCGCCAGCGCACCACCAGCCATAGGCCCGCGCCACACCATGGGTGTTTTATCATTAACCAGATAACCCATAGACATGGTTTTAAGGCCATGGGCCTCTATCGGCAGTAAATACTGACCATCTTTTTGTCCCGGCTTCACATCATCGGCAACACCCAGCATCAGCTGTTGGCTGGGACCATAAATGTCGGCATCCAACAGACCCACTTTGTTGCCTAAATTGTGCAAAGCCAACGCCAGATTCACCGCAGTGGTGGACTTACCTACGCCGCCCTTGCCGGATGCGACGGCGATTATATGTTTGATCGAATTCATTGCCCGGTTACCCCGTTGCCGTTTTGAAGGTTTTAGCGGGCGCCAGTATAGGCACATAGCAGACTTTCAACAATCATCATCGCTGCGCAGATGAAAAGCCCCAGTAAAACAGCTATAGTAGCGCCCTTTTTTACAATGCGGAAAACCCCAATCATGTCCCACCCTGCACCGCGCAATATACTGGTCACCAGCGCCCTGCCCTACGCCAATGGCCCCCTCCACCTGGGCCACATGCTGGAGCAAGTGCAGACCGACATTTGGGTTAGATTCCAAAAATCTCGAGGTAATAACTGCATCTATGTGTGCGCGGATGACGCACACGGCACCGCTATTATGCTCACAGCAGAGAAACTGGGTATTACACCGGAGCAACAAATTGCCAACATGCAGGCTTCACACGAGGCAGACTCAGCCGGGTTCAGTATTGGGTTTGACAATTTTTACTCCACCCATTCCAACGAAAACCGTATCTGGAGCGAAACCATTTACCAACGCCTGGAGGCCAACGGCCATATTGCCAAACGCGAGATCAGCCAGGCTTTCGACCCGGAGAAACAGCTATTCCTGGCAGACCGTTTTATTAAGGGCACGTGTCCCCGCTGTAAGACAGACGACCAGTACGGCGACAATTGTGAGGCTTGCGGGGCTACCTACGGTCCCGCCGAACTAATCAATCCGGTATCTGCTATTTCTGGTGCTACGCCAATAGAGAAAGACTCTGTTCACTATTTCTTTAAGCTGCCCGAACTTCAGGACATGCTAAAGCAGTGGATACAGTCGGGCACCCTGCAGCCACAAGTTGCCAACAAACTACGTGAATGGACCGATGCCGGACTGCGGGAGTGGGACATCAGTCGCGACGCGCCCTATTTCGGCTTCGAAATCCCCGGGGCGCCGGACAAATATTTTTATGTGTGGCTGGACGCCCCCATCGGCTACCTTGCCAGCTTCCAGAACTACTGTGAACGTGAGAACATCAATTTTGGTGACTATTGGGACCTGGGTTCCCAAGCTGAGCTGTACCACTTTATTGGCAAAGACATTATCAATTTCCACGGCCTGTTTTGGCCAGCCATGCTACACAGCGCGCAACTGCGTACACCCACCGCCATTTATGTACACGGCTTCCTTACGGTCAACGGCACCAAGATGTCAAAAAGCCGAGGGACTTTTATCAACGCCAGCACCTATCTGGAACATCTGGACGCGGAGTACCTACGCTATTACTACGCAGCCAAACTCAGTGCCACGGTAGATGACATCGACCTCAACCTGGAAGACTTTGTACAGCGGGTTAACTCAGATGTGGTAGGTAAGGTAGTTAACATCGCCAGCCGATGTGCCGGATTTCTGCGCAAAGGCTTTGACAATACACTGACCAGTGATTGCGCCGAGCCCGAACTGGTAGACGACTTTATCGCCGCAGGTGCAGGGATTGCCGAATTGTATGAGCAGCGAGAATTCAACAAAGCCATGCGCCAAATTATTGGCCTGGCCGACCGCGCCAATCAATACATCGATGAGAAAAAGCCATGGGTCCTGGCCAAGCAAGAGGGCAGCGAACAAGAGGTACACCAGGTTTGCAGTGTGGGCATTAATCTTTTCCGCGTACTGCTCACTTACCTGAAGCCGGTATTGCCGGTCATGGCGAAAAAAAGTGAGGCATTTCTCAATTGCCCTCTGGATTGGACTGACCTGCAAGCCCCACTGCTAAACCACAAGCTGTCCAAATTCAAGTCGCTAATGACTCGCATTGAAGGGAAGCAGGTGGAAGCTGTGATAGAGGCTAGCAGGGCGCAACAGCCAACCCCAGTTGCCGCGCCAGACAGCAAGAGTAAAAAGCCGGCAGGCAAAGAGCCAGCACAGCAACAGCCGGGTATGATCGAATTCGATGATTTTGCCAAAGTAGATCTGCGCATTGTCGAGATTGTTGCGGCAGAACATGTAGAGGGGGCTGATAAACTTTTGCGCCTGACTCTGAGTTTGGGTGATAGCGAGTGTCAGGTATTCTCTGGAATTAAAGACGCCTATCGCCCCGAGGATCTGGTGGGTAAGCTCACCGTGTTGGTTGCCAACCTCGCACCGCGGAAAATGCGCTTCGGAGTATCGCAGGGAATGGTGTTGGCGGCGGGCCCGGGGGGCAAAGATATCTTTCTGCTTGAACCGCATGCAGGGGCAAAGCCTGGCATGAAGGTGACATAATCAGCTCCCCTTCACGCAATCCAGACTAATGGTTATTAGTCTGGATTCTCAAACTGTGCTGGGCGGCAATAAAAGATAGAATAAACGGATTAGGCACAGGGCCTATGGGCGTCAAACGACAAGAGATTCATCATGTTGACAGACTATTCAATATTGTTGGTTGGCGCGATACTGGTCAACAACTTCGTACTCGTACAGTTTTTAGGGCTGTGCCCTTTTATGGGCGTCTCGAATAAGCTGGAAACCGCCATGGGTATGTCGATGGCGACCACTTTCGTGCTCACCCTCGCATCCGCCTGTAGCTACCTCACCTATACCTTCATCCTCCAACCGTTGGGTCTGGAATATTTGAGAACCATCTCATTCATTCTGGTCATCGCCGTAGTCGTGCAATTTACCGAAATGGTGGTGCGAAAAAGCAGCCCCTTGCTACACCGCGTTCTGGGTGTGTATCTACCCCTCATTACGACTAACTGCGCAGTGCTGGGTGTGGCTCTACTCAATATCAACAAGAGTCATAATTTTCTCCAATCCCTGTTTTACGGCTTCGGTGCCGCTCTGGGCTTTTCGCTGGTGCTAGTGCTTTTCGCTGCCATGCGCGAGCGCCTCACCGTCGCCGATGTGCCCGTTCCTTTCCAGGGAGCGGCCATCGGCATGGTCACCGCCGGACTGATGTCTCTAGCCTTTATGGGCTTCGCGGGGCTTGTGTGACAGTAATATTTGAGTGGATTTTACAATACCCTCTGCTTACAGCGGTTATCGCTCTGTTGCTTATGGGTGCAACTTTTGGCGCTGTCCTGGGCTTCGCTGCGGTCAAGTTTAAGACTGAAGGCAACCCCATAGCCGACCAGATAAACGAAATACTACCGCAGACCCAGTGCGGCCAATGTGGCTTTCCCGGCTGCCGTCCCTACTCCCAGGCTATTGTCGATGGTGAGGCAATCAACAAATGTCCTCCCGGCGGAGAAGCCACCATTCAAGCACTGGCCGACCTGTTGGACATGGAAGTCATCCCGCTGGATGAAGAGCACGGTGAAGAGAAGACCAAGACTGTAGCCTATATTCATGAGGATCAATGTATAGGCTGCACCAAGTGCATTCAGGCCTGTCCTGTGGATGCCATACTGGGTGCGGCGAAACAGATGCACACGGTTATCGTGAGTGAGTGCACGGGCTGTGACCTCTGCGTGGAACCCTGCCCGGTAGATTGCATCGACATGCTGCCACTGGAAGAAACCCTGCAAAGCTGGCACTGGGCGCTACCCAACCCGGTCAGTCGCAGCGTAGAAATCATCGCCACCGACGCCAATAGCGAACAGGGCCAAGCCGCATGAGGAAGATCTTTGGTTTCCACGGTGGCATCCATCCTCCGGAAAATAAACATCAGTCGGTCGCTGGGGCTATCGAGTTGGCCGGCATCCCCGCACAGCTCACCCTACCTCTGTCACAGCACATTGGCGCCCCGGCTTCAGCTTTGGTAGTTGTAGGCGAGCGGGTGCTGAAAGGGCAGGTTATCGCGCAGGCTAAAGGCTTTGTCAGCGTACCGCTGCACGCCCCCACATCTGGTGTTGTGAGTGCAGTCGAAAACCGTCTCATAGCCCACCCCTCGGGTTTAACTGCACCGTGTATTGTCATCGACACAGACGGCAACGACGAGTGGATTGATCATGCGGGAGTCGGTGATTTTAAATCGCTGGAGCCGGCTGAACTTATCAATCACCTTCGCGAAGCGGGCATTGCAGGCATGGGCGGCGCTGGCTTTCCCTGTGCAGTGAAACTTTCTGTAAAGCCCGATACAAGAATCACCACGCTAATTTTGAACGGCACAGAGTGCGAGCCCTATATTACTGCCGATGACATCCTGATGCGTGAACGAGCAGAACAGATCGTTCGGGGCGCCAACATTCTGAGCCATATATTGAAGCCGGATGAAGTCCTCATTGGCGTGGAGGACAACAAGCCCGAGGGCATAATCGCCCTGACAGCTGCTGCTGAAGGCACAAACATTGAGGTCGTGCAGTTTCCCACCAAATACCCCTCCGGCGGAGAAAAACAGCTGATAGAAATACTCACCGGGAAACAGGTTCCCAGTGGCGGTTTGCCCTCCGACCTCGGAATTGTTTGTCAGAATGTAGGCACTGCCGTGGCCATTGCCAATGCCATTGACAAGGGTGAGCCACTCATTTCGAGAATCACCACCGTCACGGGCGAGGCCGTAAACACCCCCAGGAATTTTGAAGTGCTGCTGGGTACGCCCATGGCGTTCCTGTTACAAAAAGCCGGTTACCAGAGCGAGAAAAACAATCGCCTGGTTATGGGAGGCCCGATGATGGGCTTTACCACACCCGATGCAGACGTGCCCATCGTAAAAACCACCAACTGTATTCTTGCCCCCACCGAGAGCGAGCTGCCCACACCGCCTCCGGCGCAAGCTTGTATACGCTGTGGGCTGTGTGCGCAGGCTTGCCCCGCATCCCTTCTGCCACAACAACTTTTCTGGTTTTCCCAGGGCAAGGAGTTTGAAAAACTGGAAACCCATAACCTGTTTGACTGCATTGAGTGTGGAGCCTGCTCCTGGGTTTGCCCAAGCAATATTCCTCTGGTGCAATACTATCGCAACGCCAAGGCGGAAATCATCCACACGCGGCAAGTAAATGAAAAATCCGAGCAATCCAGAACAAGGTTTGAAGCGCGAGAGCAACGCCTGACCAAACAGGTCGCGGAGCGCGAAGAAAAACGTGCCGCGCGTAAAAAAGCAGCAGAAGAGCGTGCTAGACAGGCGGCGACTGGAGAGGGAGAAGACCCAATCCAGGCTGCAATTGAGCGCGCCAAAGCCAAGAAAGCCGCACAGGAAAACGCATAATCATGGCCTTAATGCGCATCACTTCTCCACACGCTCACGGCCCCATGAGCACCACCTTAGTCATGCAAAATGTACTGCTGGCACTAATACCCGGGGTGATTGTTCTCACTAATTTTTTCGGCTTTGGCACACTGGTAAACATCATCTGGGGCTGCACACTGGCCATAGCATTCGAATCACTGGCATTGCTGCTGCGGGGACGCCCACCGGTTTTTTACCTGAAGGATTTGAGCGCGGTGGTAACCGCCACTCTTTTATGCGTCGCACTGCCACCTTATTCGCCCTGGTGGTTGATCGCTGTGGGTATTGCTTCCGCTATTTTAATTGCCAAACACTTCTATGGTGGGCTCGGTTACAACCCATTTAACCCCGCCATGGTGGGTTATGTTGTGCTGTTGATCTCCTTTCCCCTGCAAATGTCATCCTGGTCACCACCGCGTGGTGCGGGTGAAGTGCCGGGGCTTATGCAGGCTCTGCAAGCCTGCTTCTCCCCTGCAAGTTTCGATGGGGTAACCATGGCAACACCACTTGATATTCTCAGACAAAACAACAGCATGCTGATAAAGGACCTGTGGAAGCAAACGCCACAGTTTGGTCGTTGGGGCGGGCTGGGCTGGGAGTGGGCAAATATCGCTTTTCTGGCTGGCGGGGTATGGCTATTATACCAACGTATTTTCACCTGGCATGCCCCGGTAGCTATGCTAGCCAGCCTGGGGTTAATGGCATCGCTGTTCTACGACGGAGGCAGCTCCGCCAGCGGGGGCTCCCCTTTATTTCACTGGCTCAGCGGCGCCACCATGCTGGGCGCATTTTTTATAATAACCGACCCGGTCACATCGGCGGTTTCCCTGCGGGGAAGGCTCATCTACGGCGCCTTAATCGGTGTGCTGATCTATCTCATACGGGTCTGGGGAAACTATCCCGATGCGGTGGCATTTGCCGTTCTCATTATGAATTTTGCGGCTCCGTTCATTGATTACTACACCCAGCCCACCAGCTATGGCCACCGCAGCGAAGAGGGCGAATAAGATGCAGATACTAGGACAATCAATATCGCGAAACAGCCTTCTCCTCGGCATGTTTGCTTTGGCTACTACACTGCTTATTTCGGCCACATACCTGCTGACCAAAGACCGTATCGCGCTGGAGCAGCGCAAAGCAGAAGAGAAAGCCCTTTTGGAAATTGTCCCCGCTTCGCGGCATGACAATTCCATGCTGGACGATACAATTGCAGTGGATGCCTCCACCAAGGGGCTGAACTTGCGCGATGCGAAACACATTTATCTGGCCCGACAAAACGGCAAAACCGTCGCTGCGGTCATCCCGGTGTTGGCACCCGACGGTTACAGTGGTGACATCAGTTTGATAGTGGGTGTAAACGTCGATGGCACTGTTGCCGGAGTGCGGGCACTTAAGCACAAGGAAACGCCCGGCCTGGGTGACAAAGTAGATCTCAAGAAGTCCGATTGGATACTGGGATTCAACGGCAGTTCACTGGGAGAACCGGCGCTCGCCCAGTGGGCGGTTAAAAAAGACAATGGACACTTTGATCAGTTTACCGGAGCCACCATAACGCCGCGTGCGGTGGTGGCAGCAACGCTCAGAGCACTGCAATACGCACAGACAAACCGGGACGCCTTGTTCACAGACAAAGCCCCCGCGAAAGAGGCCGACCAACAATGAGCCAAGATACCAGCTACCGCGAACTTTCACTCAATGGCCTGTGGAAGAACAACCCCGCCATTGTTCAACTGCTGGGCTTATGCCCACTACTGGCGGTAACGGGCAGTGTGGTGAACGCCATGGGCCTGGCTAGCGCGACAATGCTGGTTCTGATTTGCTCCAACTCGAGTGTCTCTCTGGTTCGCAATATCGTCTCTGACGCGATCAGGCTGCCCGTATTCGTGATGATTATTGCCGCCGCAGTGAGCTGCATTGAGCTGTTAATGCAGGCATTCACCTACGAGCTGTACCAGATACTGGGGATTTTTCTGCCCCTGATCACAACCAACTGCGTCATTTTGGGTCGCGCCGACGCTTTCGCCAGTAAAAATGCGCTGGCACCAGCTGCGTATGACGGGTTTATCATGGGAGCGGGTTTTGGCGTCATTCTTGTACTGCTGGGTGCCCTGCGCGAGATCATCGGCACCGGGGCACTGTTTGCCAATATGGACCTGCTGTTTGGCCCTGCGGCAGCGAGCTGGAAAATCGTCTTCATAGACGGTTACCAGTCCTTTTTGTTGGCCATACTTCCCCCGGGCGCTTTCATTTTTACCGGCTTGTTGATCGCAGGGAAAAACCTTATCGACGCGAGCATAAAGCGACGCCAGGATGCATTGAAGGAAAGCCCGGTAAAAGGATCCAAGCGAGTCAGGGTTACCGGCACCATATCCTAGCTGCCCCCTAAACAGCTACTGCGGTTTGACCACCATCAGTGTGTCCAGAATTTCATTAACCGCGGCATCGTCCATACCACGGTTATCTTCATCGCAACTGTAGCTGATAAACAGAAGCAGCGGACCATTGGCGATATACCACTCGCGAATGCCCGCACCCTCCTCGATGAAGGCGCTTACAATACCTTTAAAATCACCCAGGCTAACCGGCTTCCAGTTCTGCGCCTGTTCAGACTCCGACTCGGCGATGCCCTGAATTTCTGCGGCGTCAAACTGGCCCGATTCCTTGTGCACAGAGATAAATTCCAGGCAGCCCACGTCGTCGCGATCACCCACTAAAACACTTTCGTCTTCCAGCTCGGCCCACCACTCAGGCGGCAGGGCCATACTCCACCAATCTGTCTCAAGAATATTCATAGGGGCGTCCTTTTATTCACCGGTTATAAGAGGCTTTGACATGAGCAGAGCGTCTTCACGAGTACCCTTTGATGGATAATAATTTTTGCGTACAGCGTCTAGCTCAAAACCAAAGCTGGAATACAAACTCTGCGCCGCTGTATTAGAAGCCCTGACTTCCAATAGGGCCCGAATGGCGCCGTCGCGTGCAAAAACTTTAAGTACCTCAGCCAGAAGAGTCCTCGCCATTCCCCGTCTCTGGTAAGCAGGGCTTACAGCGATATTATGGATAGCACCTTCATCGAGCAGCTGCGTATAGATAATAAAGCCACAAGTATCTTCATTCTGCTCTACTACTAATACACACTCACACTGCGTGCCCTCGCCAGGGGACGCATCTACAGCGCAGGCATCCGCAATTTGCGCCTCTGACCAGGGGTAGGCTGAAGCCTCCCCATTAATAACGGCCAATAACGCGGCATCGCAGGGGGCAGCGGGGCGCAGCCTCACATTCAACTGAGACCGACTATTTGCTGTAACTCGATCCAGACCTGTTTTTTAAGCGCCGGAGTGGCGAGCATCGCAGCGGTACTGAGTGTTGTTACGCAGTGCTTAATTCCCAGCTGACTGATATCCAGCTTCTTCAAGGTGACGGCACCTAGAACCACTAGCCCTTTGCAACGTTGCTTCTCGACCTTGCTGTAAACAAACCCGCCCAGAGCTGCATATGCGGCCTCTTGTGTGAGATCCAGCTGCGCATTGTTGTGAATAGGCCAGTCAAACTGGCTGACAGCCACTTCACCCTCCTCCAGACCAAGCGCTCTTACCATGGCACGCATCAGGTGAACCTGATCGCGGGATATCACACGGTGCGGCAGCTCTTCGAGCCATAGCCATCCGCCCAGTGAGACTGCGGCGAAGCTGAAAGGGGAAATTGATGCCGAGGCATTAGCACTTGTTGCCACATGCGGGGCCGCCGGGGCTGCTGCTCTTGCAGCGTGTTCTGTCTTTGGCATTGCCGCAGGTTGCTGCTTGAGCTTTTCTGCAACAGGGGCGTTGGGAACCTCGCGAGCGCGACTCACCAGCAGACGCCGCGTGGGCGCAGCGCCTGCGAGCTGACTGCGGGACACATAGCAGTCTACGCCCATAGCGTCGAGAAAGGTTCTGCGTGTCAATTCGTGCATGTGCGGATATTTATCTTCAGTTGCGATATTGTATCAATGAGTCGAAGTCTAGCAGCTTTCTGGGTAGCGCTAAATCCATTTCCAACCGTGATCATTGAAGAAACGCAAACCCGAGCGGATAAACAAACGAATGTGACTACCGCCTTTAGTGGCAGCATAACCGCCGTGGTGAGTGATGACCATGGAGGGCAGAAACACCAGCTGCCCATACTCTCGTAGCCGTAATGACAGGTCAAAGTCCTCAAAGTAGAGGAAGTATTTGTCGTTAAACCCCTTCACCAATTGTAAAGACCCTGTACGCAGCAGCATAAAACAGCCGCTGGCTAACAAGACCTCCGCCGGCTCTGCATCTTCACATACCTCGCGCAGTTCGTAGCTGTGAAGTTTTGAGCGAAACCATCGCCGTATGAATGTCGGCGCAAAGGCGCGCAGCAGCAAGACCAAAACCGAGGGGTAGGCCTTGCACAGAAACTCCTGTTTTCCATCCGGCCCCAAAACCCGCGGGCTAACCAACGCGAGTTGCCCATCACTGTCAAGCGCAGCTAAACCTGCACAGAGAGCGTCTTCTGCAAGCTCCGCATCCGGATTGAGAATAAGGTGATAGTTACTGGCAAGCCGCGATATGACAGAATTGTGCCCTCCACCGAATCCGGTGTTCTGTTCAGCTTGAGAGAAATGCAGCGAAAAAAAGCTATCGCTGTGCAGCGTTTGCAAAAGGGCGCGCACCGAAGCGGCATACTCATCACACTCGCTGTTATCAACCAGCATCAAGTCGACGCTTACCAGATGGTTCTCTTGCAACGCTCTGAGCGCCGACTGGAACAAACTGTCAATAGTAGCGCGCAACAACTCTATCGGGCTGTGATAAAGAACCATTGAAACTGATAGGTGAGTGGTAGAGGCTAGTTGCGCAATCATAAAACGAATCTTATCAGATGCCGACAAGTTCTGGTCCAGCTGTTAGTATTTATCCAATGAGTAAATTCAACCGATTTGGTCCAGGTATTCTGGTCACCGCAGCTTTTATAGGGCCAGGCACCATCACCACTGCGAGTTCTGCCGGAGCCCATTTTGGCTTCGCCCTGTTGTGGGCGCTGGTATTCTCAATTTTTGCCACCATTATCCTGCAGGAAATGTCTGCTCGACTGGGCCTGGTAACACGAGAAGGTCTCGCCGAGGCCATGCGCAGCACCTTTCACAGCCAACTTTTCGGCGGCTTCTGCGTATTACTGGTGGTGGCAGCGGTCGGTTTTGGCAATGCCGCTTACGAGGCGGGCAATATTGCGGGAGCCAGCCTTGCTATCGCCAGCGTCACTGACATTGGTTCAGGCACCGCTGCGATCGGCATCGGCGCGTTGTCAGCGCTATTGTTAGGCAGCGGTCGCTACAAAATCCTTGAGGGCGCTCTCATAGGCCTGGTGCTACTCATGAGCACCGTGTTTATTTTGGCGGCCATTGTGGTTGCACCCGCCGCAGGAGATATGCTCTCCGCACTATTTCCCCCTACGATGCCCGCTGGTTCCTCACTTACGGTTATTGCCCTAATAGGCACCACGGTTGTGCCCTATAATCTGTTTTTGCATGCCAATGCGGTAAAAGAAAAATGGGATAGTAGCGTTCCACTCGACCAGGCGCTGGCTCAATCGCGCTGGGACACGGGAATTTCCATTGGCCTGGGTGGCCTGATAACCCTCGCCATACTGGCTACAGCCGCCACGGCATTTTTTCGCACGGGGCTGGAATTTAATGGCGATTCAATGGCTGTGCAGCTTGAGCCTCTTTTGGGAACCAGTGCAAAGTACATCTTTGCCCTGGGTTTATTCGCCGGCGGATTGACCAGCGCCATCACCGCCCCTCTGGCTGCCGCTTATGCCGTCTGCGGTGCCATGGGTTGGTCACAGGGCCTCAAAAGCACACAGTTTAGGGTTGTGTGGGCAACGGTCTTACTAAGCGGCACTGTGTTTGCGGCTCTCGGCACCAAACCCATTACTGCCATCGTCTTCGCCCAGGTAGCCAATGGCTTCTTGCTGCCCGTAGTGGCTATTTTCCTGTTAGTGGTGATGAATCGGCGCCAATTGCTGGGTGACAACTGCAATGGAACATTGGCCAATATTCTCGGTGTCATCGTGATACTGACCACTACATTGTTGGGCGCAGTGAAATTATTGAGGGTATTTGGTGTTTTGTAATGGACATAATTATAACTATTAGGAATAATTATTAGCGGGTAACATCCCAAGTCAGAATATAAATCAAAAAGTTACGATTTTTACTTTGTGAAGAAAGTTACAAAAACGCTGTATCACTATGTTATTTATAGAGTTTTTATTTCTATTAACACAATGTTCGTGCTAATGTGTAGAAATCTAGGATTGGAGTGGTTGACTCTCAGGATAAACCCATCAAAATCACTAGAGACCTTTTAAGAACATAAGACCTGCGCATAGCGGGCAACAGGGGATAACAATGATCAATTGGCTAGCCAACCTTTCTAACCGAATCGCACTCCTATGCATAATTTCGATCTCTTTGGTTGCCTGCGGTGGCGGCAGTGGCAGCGGCGGCGGGTTTATCCCTGACGATGATGTATCAGTTCCATTAAATATTACTACCGCTGAGCTACCCGTAGCTGCTGCGGGCGCTGATTATACTGCGCTAGTGGGCGTTGAAGGGGGCAAGACACCCTATTCCTGGGCCATAATAGATGATGGCGGCACCGGATTTGCAATTAATAGTGAAGGATTTATTACTGGTACGGCGCCACAAAGAGGTGATTACGGATTAACCCTTGAGGTTACAGACAATGCCAACAATACGGATAAATTATCTATCATTTTAACCGTTGATATCGGTCCAGATGCTTTAGCCATTACCTCCACTGCTTTACCGAACGCTATCGATGGCATCCAATATACCGCGCTACTTGAAGCTGCCGGGGGTAAAGAACCCTACGCATGGACGCTCGTAGACGACGGCGGCACTGGATTTACCATCAATAACGAAGGGTTACTGACCGGCACCGCTCCAGCGGGCGGTCAATATGGCTTGACCCTACAAGTAACAGACGCTTCTAGCGCAACAGACAAAACATCAATCATTTTGACGGTTACGGGCGATACACCCCAGCCACTTTCTATTGCCACTACCTCATTACCTAATGCCGAAGAGCAGAAAGGGTATGCAGCTATTCTTGAGGCCGTTGGCGGTCAGGGCGACTATCAGTGGACCTTGATATCCAATGGAGGCAGCGGGCTGCAGCTGCGCGACGATGGACTACTCAACGGCACCGCTCCGGCCGAAGGTCAGTACGGCATAACAGTATCCGTAATGGATGACACGCGCACAGTTTCAGACACCCTAATCTTAACGGTGACTGCAGACTCCTCTCCACTTGCTATCACCACATCATCACTACCGAATGGCACTGTCAAGGGGCGCTACGCTGCCATACTGAATGCATCTGGAGGAGATACCTCATACACTTGGACACTTCTGTCCAATGGCGGCTCGGGTCTAAGTCTTAGCACGGCAGGTGTTTTGTCGGGCACACCAGCCCTGGCGGGCACTTTTGGGCTTATATTCAAGGTTAGTGATGGCACCAGAACGACTCAGCAGGCTTTGACGTTAGCCATTACAGCAGCCGGTGGCACTGACGAAGTACTGAATATCACGTCACCACAAGCATTTACCGCAGACAGAGTCCTGTTTGCAGCCGCTATGGCTGCGACAGGAGGCGTACCACCCTACAGGTGGACCGGTAAGGATGTAAGCAGCCCGGGTACCAGTTTTGAAATAGACGAGGGTTCAGGCACGCTAACAGGCAACACCAATGACCTACTGCCGGGCCAATATGGCTATAGTGTTACCGTAACAGACACGGCTAATCAGGAAGACACCCAGAGTATTGTTATCACCATACCAGGTGGGGACTTACCGCCGATCAAGATCCTAACGGAGAACCCGTTACCTACTGCTTACGAGACGCTAACTTACACAACTATATTACGTTCAGTTGGTGGAGAACCCATTAATACCTGGACCATTCTAGATACAGCTGGCTTTACTGGCACCCCCCCTGCTTTTACTAATCCACAAGAGGGCGTATTGGTATGGAATGCCGCAGATACCGTTCAAGGGAATTACCTGATAACCATTCAGGTGGTGAGTTCTGACTCTGATATAACTTCAGACGTTGTTACGTTTGATCTGCAGGCTTCAGCTGCACCGGTTAGAATAACCAGTGCAGCTGCACTGCCCGGAGGGGTAGTAGGCACAGCATACTCAACTGTCATTAGTGCCGAAGGCGGTGGAGGTACCGACACTTGGTCTGTTGTTTCCGTAACCGGCAGCGCGTCTGCCACCGAACCGGATTTCAATAGCCTAGCCGACATTGCGAGTGGCACTTTAACCTGGCCAGCACCAGAGGAGGGGACATATACAGTAACCGTCAAAGTTGTCAGCGAGGATGGTAGCGGCATAGCATCAGACGATGAGAAAGAGTTTGAGCTGGAAATATTACCCAACCCTTGAATAAGCTGCAGTAGACACCTGGAGGGTTCGCCGATTTTTCGGCGGACCCTTTTTTATTGTGTGACGCAAGATGCGTTACGACTAGAAATTGAAATTATCGATGGAATCTTCAGTAGTGCCTTTTGCTATTTGTTGATGGGAACCCTACCCGGTAGACTACGTTAATCAATTCGAAGGTCGCTCATGAAGTAATACATGAAATTACCCAGCCTGGAACACCTGGAAAATACCGCTGCGTTGATCTACCAACACATGCCCCCCTCCCCCCAGCTCCATTGGCCACTGCTCAGTCAAAGATGTGGTTGTGAAGTGTGGGTTAAACACGAGAACCACAACCCTACCGGCGCCTTTAAAGTGCGGGGAGGATTGGTCTACCTGGAAAACTTGCAAGTCCGAGAGCCCGAAGTAAGCGGCGTTGTAACAGCCACCCGGGGCAACCATGGTCAGAGTATTGCCTTTGCAGCGTCCCGCCATGGCATAGCCAGTGTGGTTGTTGTTCCTGAAGGAAATAACCCTGAGAAAAACCTTGCCATGCAGGCGCTGGGGGCTGAGTTGATTATCCATGGGCGAGATTTCGATGAAGCCGTTCCCTACACAGAGGTTCTGGCGAAAGAGCGTCGCTTGCATCGCATGCCCTCCTTCCATATGGATCTGGTTGAAGGCGTTGCGAGCTATGCTCTGGAATTTTTTCGCGCCCAACCGAATCTCGAGCGCGTGTACGTGCCCATAGGCCTTGGTTCCGGTATCTGTGGAATGATCTGTGCCAGAAATGCGCTGGGCCTTAATACCGAAATTATTGGGGTGGTTTCAGACCAGGCAGATTGTTATGCGCGCTCGCTAGCCGGTGGACACTGCATAGAAACACCCACGGCGAACACCCTGGCCGATGGCATGGCTGTGCGTGTGCCCAACGCAGACGCACTGACTATCATTGCTGACAATGTGGCACGCATTGTCACAGTAACGGATGAGCAAGTACTGTCGGCAGTAAGTATTTATTTCAGTGACACACACAACATAGCCGAGGGGGCGGGGGCGGCACCGCTGGCTGCCTTACTCAAAGAAGAGGATCTCAATCGCGGGGAAAAAGTGGGCGTTGTACTCAGCGGAGGGAATATAGACCGGGCGCTTTATTTGCAAGCTCTGGGTAGCTGAGTGTCGTAAGCCATACACGCTTGCTAAGGTTACCGCCTCAGTACTGCCACGCACCCCCGTAAACCCGGCTGCTTGGCAAGCACAATAGCCAGTGGAGCGATGACGCATAAATCAGATGCCCTACCTTTATCTTCAAAGCGATGTCGAAACGTTTTCGCGTCAAAATTTTCGAGCAGCCTGGGCACAATACCGCCGGAAATATAGACGCCACCCGTCGCGCCCATCATCAGTGCAACATCGCCAGCAACAGCCGCTAAAATTGCAAAAAAATCGTCTATTGTTTTTACGCTGCAGAGATCGCCTGTGTGAGCCTTAGCTGTAATTTCGGCAGGGCCAAGCTCCCTGTCATAGCCCAGTAGCTTACTGTTCGCCCAGTACAAATTGGACAAACCCATTCCCGACAAGACACGCTCAGTGGAAACCCGACCGTATCGCTGCCGCAGAATTTTGTGCAGGGCTTGCTGGTGATCATCAAGAGGGGAAAATCCAATATGGCCACCCTCAGAGGGCACGATGTGTCCGCCCGATAACAGGCCAGACATCCCCAGACCGGTACCCGGCCCCATCACGGCCTTTACTGAATCCTTAGTTGGCCTGGGCTCGCCAATCCACATAAACTCGTTATCGGCCAGACCGTCTATACTGAGCGCCTGCGCGTGGAAGTCATTGATAACCGTAACGGGAATGCCCAGTGCCTCGCGCAATTCAGCACAGCTAAACGCCCAATGGTTATTACCAAAGCCAATCCAATCCTGCGACACCGTCGCTGCAACTGCCAAGCAAATTTGATCAATATGGGAAAGTTGAGCGCATTCGATGTAATGGCGAATAGTATCAATGAACTGCGGAAAATCGGCGCTAGCCAATATTTCGACGCCCAATAACTCATCACTGTCGGCAGACACATAAGCAAACCGGGCGTTGGTTCCACCTATGTCGGCAACAATTTGCACGGATTTATTCAATTCAACACGGCTCGGCCAGTCACTTTATACCCGACATTACCGTCAACATAATAAACCTGCAATCTACCTGTGACTGACACTAAATGGTGCCCTTCTCTCTGGCCATATCCAGTGCCAAATCTTCAATCATGTCTTCCTGGCCCCCAACGGTTCTGCGCCGCCCCAGCTCGACCAGAATGTCACGACTGGACAAACCGTACTTTTCCGCGCTGCGCTTGGCAAACAATAGAAAGCTGGAGTAAACACCCGCCCAGCCCAGCGTGAGAGAGTCCCGGTCTACGCGCACCATGTGATCCATCATGGGCACAATCAGATCCTCTGCAATATCCATCGCTTTAAACAAATCTACGCCAGTCTCAACGCCCATGCGGTCACACACGGCGACAAACACTTCCAGGGGTGTGTTACCTGCACCAGCACCAAGCCCAGCCAGCGAGCCATCAATGCGGTTGGCACCGGCCTCCACTGCCGCCAACGAATTGGCAATACCCATCGCCATATTATGATGGCCGTGAAAGCCCAGTTCCGTTTCAGGTTTCAATTCAGCTCTGGCCAGTGCAACGCGCTCGCTCACATGGTCGGGAAGCATATAGCCTGCTGAATCGGTGATGTATACGCAATTGGCCCCAAAGTCTTCCATTAGCTTCAGCTGCTGCACCAATTCTTCGGGGCCTATCATGTGGGCCATCATCAAAAAGCCAACGGTATCCAGGCCGGGGTATTGAGTTGCCATGGTGATATGCTGTTCAGATACGTCAGCCTCGGTGCAGTGAGTGGCAACCCGGATGGTTGAGATGCCGCAATCCACAGCCATTTTCAAATGGTCTACCGTGCCGATACCTGGCAGTAACAGCGCGGACACCTTGGTATTTTTCATCTCTTTGCACACCGCGGTGAGATACGCTTCATCGCTTGCGGCGGGAAAACCATAGTTGACCGAAGCGCCACCCAGTCCGTCACCGTGAGTAACTTCAATCAGTGGAATGCCCGCCTCATCCATGGCCTTTGCAATAGTCACCATTTGCTCTACTGTGATTTGATGGCGCTTGGGATGCATGCCATCGCGCAGGCACATGTCGTGTAGGGTGATTTTCCTTCCGTTTAAATCCATGTTTATTCTCTCTTCAATTGGGGCAGTTTCAGGACGCGCCGGGGACAAATCTTCCGGACAGAATTTCTTCGGCGTACATTTCGGCCGTACGCAAACCGGCGGCAGTCATAATGTCGAGGTTCCCTGCATACTTGGGCAAAAAATCACCCAGGCCTTCTACTTCCAGGTAGATGGAAACGCGTTTACCATCGAATACGGGGCCATTTTTCAAGGTATATCCAGGCACGTACTTTTGAACCTCAGCTAACATTTTGTGCACAGATTCTGTAATGGCAGCCTGATTGGGCTCGTCGACAGTGAGGCAGTGAACGGTATCGCGCATCATTAATGGTGGCTCGGCTGGGTTAATCACAATAATAGCTTTACCACTTCCAGCACCGCCTACCTTCTCAATGCCGCTGGCCGTTGTGCGGGTAAACTCATCGATATTTTTACGCGTGCCGGGACCGGCTGACTTACTGCTTACGGTGGCGACAATCTCGCCATAGGAAACGGCCTGCACCCTACTCACGGCCGCTACCATTGGAATCGTCGCCTGGCCACCACAGGTCACCATGTTGACGTTCATCGCCCTGGCGTCCACTGCTTCTGTAAGATTTACCGGCGGTACACAGAAAGGACCAATTGCCGCTGGCGTGAGGTCTATCATCACTGCGCCCTGCTCGTTCACCTTTCGACTATTTTCGGCATGTACATAAGCGGATGTGGCATCGAAACAAATTTGCACACCGTCATCCTTCATGGTGGGCAGCATTCCATCCACTCCATTGGAGCTTGTCTTCAACCCCAGCTCTTGTGCTCGGGACAAACCCGGAGAGTCTGGGTCCACACCGACCATCCACACCGGCTCGACAAATTCACTGCGCATCGCTTTCATTAACAGATCGGTGCCGATATTCCCCGGCCCGATAATTGCTACTTTCACTTTATTATTCATTCAGGTTTCCTTCGCGCTGCTAGTTCTTTGTATGTATCAGGCATTAAGGGCGCCATTTTACACCGCTTTGGATTACAGCCAGTTCAATTTATTAGGCGTTCAGCTCCCTTTAGATGAGGCGATCAAGGGTCACCGCTAAGCTGCCGGCCAGAGTTACAGGCCATTCTTAAGTATCGTGTTCAAGGCGTTTCCCCAAGCCGACGACATTATCATTACCGTAGCCCAGCGCTGCGTAAAAACCAATGATGTCAGAATTGTTGGAACGCACCTGCAAGTTAATCTTTGGACAGCCTTTCGCTTTTAGTAGCGCCTCTATTGCAGACATTATTATTCGGCCATAACCCTTGCGCTGTTGTGACGGATCAACTGCAAGGTAGTTGATCCAGCCGCGATGCCCATCGTACCCGCCCATCACGGTAGCCACGATGCCCTGTGGCGTATAACCAGTCAAAAACAAGTCGCGATCGACCTGTAACTTCCGCTGTATATCTTTCACAGGGTTGTTTTGCGGAACTACCAGACCGCAGCGCGTCCACAGCGCGATGACCTCACTCTGTTCCTGTTCATGGTATGCGCGTAATTTCATGATTTACCCATCTGGGGGTATGTTGATTATCTTGTCGCCCTCTACAAGACAATTATGGTGCAGAGTTTGTCATATCATTGCTTCGCCATCAAAAAATCGCCTGGGCACATCGACAAGTTCCTGCTCCCGAACCATTCGAAAATTGATAGCCACCTTGGCGTCGGCCTGGCCTTCCACCGTTTTGTAGTGAGTAACACAGCCACAACCCCCGCAATGCATAAACTCAATCTCCCTGTCGCCCCAGACATAAGCGTACGAACCACCCTCCCCGATTTTTATACTCACATCTTGTGGCGAGTAGTAGCCCCAAAGAGACTGGTAGCGCCTGCAGATAGAGCAATTGCAACTGGTTAATTGCAAAGGCGGCTGCACTTCGATTTCTATGTTTTCACAGTGGCACGTTAACTTCATTCAGAAAACGCTACGCCCAACCCAGCTGCTGCAAGCTAACCCCATCGTTCCAGATTTTTGTCATGTGCTTGATGCGCCCCTGATCAAAATCCATGAAGTAAGCATAATCGGCAGCCACAGTTTTCCCCGTTGGTGGAACCGGACCACCTGGGCCAGTTTGAGTACCGTGGAAGACCGCCACGGCGGTTACTGCGCTGCGACTCTCATCGGCGGCGAAGAACTTCAGTTCATAGTGCGCATCGGGCACCGGCGTAAAGAAATTCTGCATCCATTGGCAGTAGCCTTCCAAGGTATTAATCCCTGCCAGTGCACCGGCCTGTGCTGAAAAAGACGCATCTGGATGGCAATAGGTTTTGCACAGATCCCAGCCTTTGCCGGTTTCGCATGCGTCAAAGAATAATTTAGCTGACTCCAATATTTCGCTCATAACTAACTCCTTGATTATATTGATACTTTTTAAGTTTCAAACACCGCCAAAAGCGATACGTTCACCGTTTCCCGGAGGCACACAAGTATAGGTTAACTCCTGCCCAGCAATCAGTGCTGCCTTCTGCAAATCAGCTGCACTGAAATCTTCTCCCTGAGCATTAGCGTATACCCCGTCGCCGGTCATTAGCAAGCTAACAGGACTCTGATCGATAACGCCGTTAACCACTAAATCACATTCCGCTCTGGGCTGGGTAATTTGTGCTCGCTGTTCCAGCAAATTCACCCGTTCGATAATTGCAGTGCTGCCATTAGCGAGCGTTATCTGCTGCCCCACTATTGGGGCCAGGTTGCTGTCCATGGCCATAACAAAGCGGATGACATTGGCTCGGTTTTCTACCATAGGGTCAGGAAAATTAAACACACCATCGGCAAAAAAATGCTGCAGCGTATCAATAGCACCGTCGTGCAAAAAGCCAAAGCCCTTCACCTGGTCACCCATATAGACACCATCGCTATTGGGGTTACTGCTGCCAAACATGCCCACTTTTGTATAGGCGTTACGCAGATGCGGAATTTTAAAGTCTTCGGCAATACGCGGCCCTTCGAACGTCATCAAGCCGTTGGTTCCAAACTGTTTTTTGTCAGGGTCAAGCGCATGGCAGTGGTTACATGAACCGATACCGGTAATGTCATCGATATCAAAATAGAGATCGCGCCCCGCCTTCTGCGATGCGCTCAAGGCGTTGTCCAGCCTTCGTATAGGATTGGGCGGTGGCGTTATAGCCAGAGAGAAGTCAGTGAAGACCTGTAGCTGTTCTTGATTTAATTCTTCAGCGCGACCCACCAAACCCACGAAGGCTCCGTTAAACTCCTTGAATGCAGCGGCCTCAATACTTTCTTCTTCACCGTTAACCATAGCGCGGTTTTCGCCCGTACGATCTCCGCGCCAATGTTGTGGGCCACTGTCGTTTATACCCCTGAAAGTTTGGGTTGTCATAGGGCCTTTCATCGGATGAAATTCGGTTGTGACAATCGGACTATTGGCTACAAATGGGTTGGGATTTGGCTGCATACTGACTTCAGGGTTTCCCAGATCCCAAGCCAGACCGTCGTTATCGGCAAAAAGATGACAGCTGGAGCAGGCGTTGACACCGTTGGCCGAGGTGAGTGTGGCATCATACAAAAATGGACGGCCGGCAACGATGTAATCGGGCTCAGGATTGAATAAGGCCTCGCTTGTTACGACTATTCGGCTCTCGGTATTAACCAACACCACACTGTTGTCAAAACGAGCATATACTGCAATGCGAGTTCCATCGGGTGACAGTGCCAACCCACTGGGGCCTCCTCCGGGTATCACTAGATGTTCACTGGCATCCGCCGTATACCCTGCCTGGGTCAAGGTGTCCGTTGGAATAAAAGCCAGCTTATTGGAGCCAAATGCCGCGGCGTAGAGTGTGCGTCCATCGTTACTGACAGCGATAGCTGTAACCTGACTCAGACTCCTCGCTGTTTCGTTGGAAGGAACATCTTCACCCTCCTGCCGAGAAAAATCGACGTGATCGTTCATTCGAACATTGCGCACACTGGTGTTGGTTAAAACACCAATGCGGGTTTCGGCGATGTGTCCGCGCACACTACTGGCGTCGTGCCCTGGGCCTTCAAAGCGCACATGGTTCAGCGCTTGTGTATTACTGACATACAGTTCGGGCCGCACCGGATTTACCGCCATATTAAATAAAGAGGTGCCAACACCGGACACTTGCCGAGTCAGAGCAGGAACTGCCGCCATTGCGTCAATTTCAAACACGTCGTAGTCGGGCAAGTCGAACTGCACCGCACTGCTCCAGTCGGTACCGGCTTCATCCACCCAGAGCCCATTTTCTTTTTTAACAATAAGCCCGGTATTGGGCGCTGCCACACCGTCCACGTTTCTATCTGGAGCGGCCTTTTTTCCTCTCACAAGCAATTCATCGATAATTGTGGTCTGGTTACCGGACATAAAGGCGGCGGCATAGACCCTTGAACCGTCCACTGAGACAGCGAGAGCGCGCAGGGAATCAGCGAATAGATTGACGATGGTCAATGGACCGCCGTTCAGGTCACTTTTATCCAGCGCATCGGCGTCATAGGCCCACACATCAGCTCGACCAAGACCGGGCGTCGATAAATCATCAATACTAAATAATGGATGGTTTTGCCCGCGATAAGTGGCAGTGATAAACGCGCGTTGACTTTTGTCACCGGCAAAAACGATATCTCGTGGCTCGTCACCCACCAACAGGGTTTGGACTACCCGCGGAGAACTCCCGACATCGACAATACTGACCGAATCGGACAGATGGTTAACCACCCATACTTCGTTACTATTTCGCACCGCAACCGCGACCGGTTCAAGTCCTACGGTAACGGATGCCTGCAGTGCCAGAGCATCTTCATCGATAGTAAAAATATCCAGGCGATTAGCCGGTGTGTTGGTAACAAATAAGCGCTTACCATCGCTAGACCAAGCCAGAGGCCTGACCTGGCCACTCTCAAATGCCACAAAATTTGTGGAAGTGGGCGCCGGTGCCGGAGGCTTAACGGGAGCTGGGCCGGGCCCGGGCAGTGGTGGGGGAGTAACGGGACCGGAACCCGATCCTCCACCACATGCAGCCAGTAGCAATAAAACCAAAAAACTGAAACCGGCTAACGTTCTTCTCATCCGTAAACCTCTAAGTTTCTGCACGGTCTTAAAAAGTTACATCTTCAACTGAGCTTTCTCAAGACTTCTGCAGTTCTCCAGTTCCAACGAGCCTTCTGCTTGCCGCTGGCAAAGAGCACTGATTCTACTTTCAAAAGATTTCGCTAATGCGTCGTCTCCCTGCTCTAACTGCCACTGGTTTAGCTGCTTGTTTACCGAGCGCAATAGCCGAAAGTTGCGACCGGTAAAAGGGGTCTGATCTCCGTCTAATTCGTCAAACAATTGCATAGCTGCTGACATGACAAGTTGGTGATTTTCGGGCGTCAAGCGGATGACTGCCCGCACATAACTCGCTCCCCATTGAAATCGGGTGGCTTCGCCGATCGCATTTTCATAAGCCTTGCGCCGCCAATCCAGTGCTTCGGGAATGTTTCCTACCGTCTCCTCCAGAGAGGACAAGCCACTCATGAAGTAATACGGCGATGCAGACTTGTCCAGCTCGGCCAGCAACAATGCTCGCGCATCGTCGTATAACTTTGCACTCTGCAGCACATCATCCATTTGTGATACAACACTCTGCCGGGCATAGGAATCCGTTGTGTCGGCGTCGGCTCTGTGAATATCTTCCCTGAGCCGGGTAACAAGCAACTGCGGCAACGGGGCGTCCTCATCGGCCAGAAAATGGAAGCTCAACAGCGGCAGCCAGCCTGACAATTTTTCGGCTGTCGACAAGGATGGCTGTGAACGAAGTGCGAACATTCGCTGCTGCCATTTGTCTTGAAGCGGGGCGAGTTCATCTTCCCCAAACACAGGCAGAGAGACAATAGCTTCAGTGTGATATCCCAGGTATTCCCAGCAGGCCAATATCAACTCATTGGAATCGAGTATTTGCATCAGACGCGCATAGGCTTCTGTTGAAGTTCGCGCGGGAGCTTCGGTAACCTCACTGTCAGATGCCTGTACTTTTTGCTCGCGAGCCAGCGCAATTAAATACTGCATATAGAGCCTGGCCGAAGACTGTGGGTCATCGCTCAACTGTGACAGACCCCTAAAGAACGTGGCCGGTGTGCCCTCAGGCAAACTATCGAAATCCTGACCCCAGGAGTAATAGGCCAACTGAACAAAGTCACTGGATTGCAGCTTTGATGGATCATGCAGCGCCAATTGCACCAGCATTGACGTTGGACGCATGGCATTCAAACTCAAATCCAGAACCGTGTTGTAGCGCGAAATATCAATGCCGCCGGGTAACCGGGTTATCTCTTCACCTGCGGGATTGAACACAATCATCGTAGGGTAACCCTTCACGCCAAAGGTTTCGCCCCAGGCCTGAGCGCGATCTGTGTCGCCATCGAGATAGATGGGCACAAACAATTTGGTCTGCGCGATAAACTGCTTGCTCTTGAATACGGTGTGCTTTATTTCCTGACATGGCGGGCACCACACGGCACCCCAGTATAGGAATACGGGCTTATTTTCAGCTTTCGCCTGTGCAAAGCCCGCTTCAACTGTGCCTTCAAACCAATGAATGGGGCCACTGTGCACCACAGTCTGAACGACCGGGTTATCGAGAGCAGATTGAGCTTCCATATTATCTGGCGAATCGCAACCGTATAGGATAAGACAGGCCGCGCACAACATGATGGATTTAATTTTCATGACATGATTCCACACAGTGAACCACCGCATTCTACGCACTTAACACCATTGGTCGAGGATGTTTTTTACTCGCGCCCGCAACGCGTCTCGACCGATACCAAAGAGCAGCAGCAGCGCCAACGCGGTAACCAGCAGCCACACCCAGTCCAGTTGGGCGTCCCGCGCCATTAGGTACACCTATCATCATTGCGCCGGCGGAGGTGATACTGATTTTTGGGTCGGCGAGACGCCACAGCCCCTCGCGCATATTGAGTGATCCTTTATTCAAGCTGCTCTCCCCTATTGCTGGCCTCGAGTCGCGTCACTAACTGTGCGAATTGCCCTGAATTCAGAGCTTGCATTCCAACGTGGCCAACGGCGCGAGTCGCCAAGATCCCTGATAATGATGTGGAACAGCTCCACGTCCTCGACCGCGCCGCGCAGATCCCAGTTCGGACTCCAGGTATCACAGGTCTGGTGGTAGCAATTACCGATGTACTGAGCAATCCATGCATCGCCTGCGGCCCGACCACCCTCGATGAGGTCAGAGCCACCGGCAATACCCATGATTAACAACACGGGCACGCCCTTTCGCGCCAGAGAGAAATGATCTGCGCGAAAAAACAATCCGTTCTCGGGCAAGTTTTCGGGCGTCACGACGCGGCCCTGCATGGCGGCGGCGCGCTTCAGGTCTTGTTCAAGATCGCTCTGACCTTCACCGACTAAAATCACGTCTCTGGCGGGCCCGGCAGTTTGCAGGATATCCAGGGTAAAATTAGCGACCGTTTTCTCCAGCGGGTAAACAGGGTCATCAGCATAAGCTGCTGACCCAAGCAGGCCACTCTCCTCCGCCGTCCAAACGGCAAATACAACACTGCGCTGCAGCGCCGGCTCAGCTTTAAGAACTCGAGCCAACTCCAGCACGCCGGCCGTACCCAGTGCGTCGTCGTTGGCGCCTGGCCTCACAGTACGGCCCTGCTCATCGGGAGCGCCTTGACCATAAGCATCCCAGTGCGATGAAACCATCAGGGTCTCATGCGGATACGTTGAACCGGGTAATACGGCCAACACGTTCTGGCTTTGAACAATATCCGTCGTCACATCAGATTCAACGCTAAATGTTGCGCCCTTGAGTTCGAACGCGTGAAAATCGGGACTGCGCGCCAGTACAAGTTGCTCATCCAAATTAAGGCCAGCACTGGCAAACAATCGCTTAGCCGCTTCGCCGTGCAACCAACCCTGCAGGGCAAGCGGCGGGGCCGCCCCTTCAGCGCGGGCAATTGAATAGTTTTCACCCGGCCCTGATGACGCGACGGTCCATCCATATCCTGCCGCCTTGTCCTCATGAATAACCAGCGCTGCAAGGGCACCCCGGCGCTCTGCTTCCTCAAACTTATAGGCCCAACGACCGTAGTAAGTCATGCGCTTATTGCCAAAACGCCCTGCTACCGGCTCATTCGGCTGCGCTGCAAAATCCGGATCGTTGACCAGGAAGAGGGCTACCTTGCCGGTCAGGTCAATATCGCCGTAGTCATCCCATTGGCGCTCCGGGGCATTGGCGCCAAAACCGACAAAGACAAGAGGTGCGTTTTTGATAGACAGTTTCTGTGCAGCACGTCTGGTATCGATGGCGATATCCTCAGACTGCACCAACGCTAACTGCGTGTTGCCAACATCAAAGGCGATACTTTCAGGTTGTTGTATCCGGGTATGTAATAACGATACTGCCTGAGTCCAACTATTGTTCTTGCCCCCCGGTGAAAGGCCCAGCGACTTAAACTGCTCAATGAGCCAAGCCACTGTCTTTTCCTCGCCGGGGCCGCCGGGCGCTCGACCCTCAAATTCTTCTGACGCGAGAACCTTAACGATATTGGACAGCTTATCGCCATCGATTGTTTCCGCGCGCAGAACGGGCGTGATAAGCAGTATGCAGGCAAAAAGGAGGGCTGCTGGCTTAAAAATACAATTAGGCATGTTAATTACTCGAGTCAATAGTTGGGTAAATCACGATCTGTACCGCTATAATTTTAGTGTGAAATTGACATAGGCTTCTCTACATTCGTGATTCAGTCTACACTCTATACTCAATAAATTTAAAGGACAGTCACAAAATGCAGCTCATATACCGAGCCCTCATCCTGACACTGTTACTCGCAGCCCCCACACAGGCTAGAGATATTTCCGATGAGGCGCTGGACTGGGTGCAACAATTTTTGCGCGTCGACACCATCAATCCAGCAGGCAATGAAAGCCGTGCAGTTGAATTTCTAGGAAATATTCTCGACGCCGAAAACATCGAATGGCACAGTGCGGAGAGCGCACCCGGGCGCGGAAATATCTGGGCCAGATTAAAAGGCGGCGACAAACCTGCGCTGATCCTGCTGCAGCATACAGATGTCGTGCCCGCCGACCCCAAATACTGGACCACCGACCCGCTTTCCGGCGAGATTCGTGATGGCTACCTGTGGGGGCGCGGCGCATTGGATATGAAGGGTACGGGAATTTCCCAACTCGCAACCTTTATCAGCTTGAAGCGCGCAGGTATTGCCCTCAATAGGGACGTCATACTCGTTGCCACTGCAGACGAAGAAGCTGGCGGGAAATTCGGTGCCGGCTGGCTGGTAAAAAACCACCCGGAGATATTCAACGGTGCCGGGTTGCTGCTCAATGAAGGCGGCTTTGGCACACAGTCGGCGAACGGCGTGATATTCAATGTGGAAGTCACACAAAAAGTGCCCGTATGGTTACACCTGAAGGCCGTGGATACCCCTGGGCACGGATCCTCGCCGCATACGACATCCTCGGTCACTCGCATCGTTGATGCACTGGGAATTCTGCGACAAAATCCGTCAGCCCCACGCATCATTCCCGCGGTAGACCGCATGTTTAAATCTCTTGCAACCGACGCCGAACTCGAGTGGCAAGGTGCTTACGCAGACATTGCCGCAGCCGTATCCCAGCCCGATTTTTTGCCACGCCTACAGGCGCATTCACCGCATTTGCACGCATTGACCCGGGATACCTGCTCGATCACTCGCCTGCAGGCCTCGAATAAGATTAATGTAGTGCCACCGGAAGCCTGGGCTGAGCTCGACTGTCGCATCCTACCGGATCGTCCCAGTGCTGTGTTTGTGGACGAAATACGCGAGCTTTTAAAGGCAACCGGTGTAGAAATTGAAGTATTGATGGCCTTTACCCCGGCGGTCTCCAGTACAGACACCCCACTCTACGAGGCTATTGTCGATTACACCAACTCCCACTACCCCAACTCCAAAGTCAGGCCTGTAGTATCTACGGGCTTCACCGATAGCCATTTCACTCGCGACCTGGGCATTAGCAGTTATGGCTTCAACCCAATCATTATACCGGAGTCTGAATTTAGCCGAATTCACGGTAACGATGAGCGCGTCAATGTCGCCAACTTCAAGCGCGGCGTGACGGACCATCTGGAGATTGTCAAAAAGGTGGTGTACGACTGAGCCAGAGCTGTTCACGCTCCGCTCCCTCGGCTATTCGGGCCACGAATTTAAATTTTTGACTGGCCAGCCTATCATTTAAAGCCACTTTTTCTTTTTGAAATAGACAAGTAGTACAACGGGGATCGTTATAAAAGCTATCCAAAGAGCTGGATACGCCCATTTAACCTGTAACTCAGGCATATATTCAAAATTCATTCCGTATATTCCCGCAATAAAAGTCAAAGGAATAAATATTGAGGCGAAAACCGTCAACACCTTCATTACTTCATTCATTTTATTACTAACGCGGGAAATGTATATCTCTAACAGACCATTCAAAATATCCCTGTGCGACTCTATAGATTCGACGACTCGTACTACGTGATCGGAAACGTCCCTTAAATAAATATCTGTGCTTTTATTAATCAGCGCAGATTCACTGCGCAGCATGCCAGAAAGAAGCTCCCTTACCGGGGACACATATCTTCTGATGCTAATTATCTCTCTCTTAAGCTTCTGGATCTGATAGAGCAAATTTTCCGTTGGCTCTGAAGCCAGCAAACTATCTTCAAGTGGCGTTATAACCTCATCCAATGAGTCTAGAAGAAGAAAATTCTGGTCGACAATATAGTCAAGAATCGCATAAGTAAGATAATCTGCACCGAGACTTCTTAGCCTGCCTTTACTAGACCTGATTCGCTGCTTAAGCGAGTCAAAAAGATCGTCCTTTTTTTCTTTGAACATAAAAACAAAATTATTCAAGACTAAAATACTTATTTGCTCATAATTAACCGTAAACCGCTCATTTTCCGACAGTAAACTCTTGAGAACAATGTAAAGATAGCTGTCATAGTCCTCGAATTTTGGCCTTTGGTTGGTATTCAAAATATCTTCGAGTACAAGCTGGTGTATACCAAATATTGCCCCGATGCGCGCTACGACATCGACGTTTCCCAAGCCTTCAACAATCACCCAGGTTACGGTTTGACTGTCTTTATATTTCAGTATCTCATCAATAGATTCAATTGCTTTTTCTTCCAAAGTCTCTTTACTGTAATCTACGACATACATAGTGGTCACCGTGTCATGCACGTCGCCCACATGGATAAGTGAACCGGGTGGTAAACCGGTTTTTCCTGAAGCTCTTTTCATGGAATCAAACATTTATTGTTGCTCGAGATCGTGATATCTGGGGTTTTTGATGTGGTTCATAGTCAACTCCATCACTTATGCTTTACTCGTCTGATTTTCAGTTTTCTCGATAACTTTGGGTAATCGGGTAGGACGCTTAATTCTAAGCTGCTTATGAATATTCATGCGGCCGAATACAACCTCAATTTCAATTTTATTGACGCCAAACTCTTTAGCCAGCCACTTCACCATATAATCAGTGGCACGACCGCCGACCGGGGTAGCCGTTACGCTTATTTTTAACTGATTGCCCATAGGCTTGCCGATAGAATCTTTTTTGGCACTGGGTGTTCCCAGAATATTCAGCACTAAAACGTCATCGTCCCATGCGTAAAAGCTTTTCATTTCCTTTGGATGAAATGAAACTATTTTCTCTATCGCCGGGGAATCATCCGTGCCTGGTTTCGATTTTCTCTTTTTTGCCATGACGGCCATCTCTGTGCGCGAGGTACGACAGAGAGCTTATCTTTATCAATTCGGCAATGTAAGTGCCAAGTTTCACTTAAGCACTTCACCGTTACTTGGGCCTATACCAAGAACTATATCAGCGATTGGAATTAACCGCACAATTTGTGCAGCGTTGTCTACAGCTGGTGGGCTGGCCTGCACTAGTGGGATCTACTATTTCAGAAACAGCATTTCTCGATACTTGGGTAGTGGCCATTGTTCGTCGGCAACCTCCTGCTCAAGTGCATCGGCATGCGATCGAACCGCCAGCATTAATGGACAGATATCCTTGGCACAGAACTGCAGATGATCTTCAACGCTTGGGAATTCTTCTTTTTCCAAAGCAACGCCAAGCTCCTTGACCGCAGCCATCATGCAGTTAACGTTGTTCGCGATCGATTGTGCAACCGAGCTATCAGTCTCGATATTCATCTCGGCCATTCTCGAATTCGACAGACCAATATCGCTAAGATACTGTGTAGCTGACGGGTAAATCATTGTTTTGGCCATTTCAATCACCAGTTTGGCCTCGACCTCGATTGATAATACATACTGCTCGGCATAAACCTCAAAACGACTCTCCAGTTCTATCGGAGAAAGCACACCGGTACGTTCAAACAACTTTTTGACAGACTCTTCACGCAGTGCGGGAAGTGCATCTGCAGTGGTGGGAATGTTTTTCAAGCCACGCTCTTCCACAGCCATTTTATGCCATTGTGATGAATAGCCATCACCGCCGAACACTACATTACCATGTAGATCCATGAGTTCCTTGAGCACATCTACAACCGCTTCCAGTTGCGTTGCGCCCCCATCGAGTAGTACCTGTAACTTATCCGCTATCCAGTCCAATGAGTCGGCCATCATGGTATTCATTGCAACCAGTGGACCAGAAACAGATTGTGAAGAACCCACTGCGCGAAACTCAAAGCGATTGCCGGTAAAGGCGAAAGGCGAGGTTCGGTTGCGATCACCCGGATCGCGTTCAAAACTAAGAATCTGGGATAGTCCAAGATCCATTACGCCGCCTGTTTCCGACTTGAGGAGGTTACCTTTTTTAATATCTTCAAATACCTTCTCGAGCTGGTCTCCAAGGTATACCGACAAAATAGCCGGGGGTGCTTCATTTGCCCCAAGTCGGTGGTCGTTGGCCGCCGAGGCAATAACCGCGCGCAGCAACGGCCCATACAAATGCACCCCGCGGATTACAGCACCGCAAAAAAGCAGAAAATTAAGGTTATCGTGTGGCGTACTACCCGGGTCCAGGAGGTTTCCCTGGGTGGAATTACCGACAGACCAGTTCACATGCTTACCCGAGCCATTTATGCCGGCGAAAGGCTTCTCATGTAACAGTGCAACAAAACCATGCTTTGCTGCGGTGCTCTTTAATATGGTCATCAACAACTGTTGATGGTCGGCTGCCACATTGGCAGCTTCAAAGTAAGGTGCGATTTCAAACTGCCCGGGAGCAACTTCATTGTGATGTGTTTTGGCCGGAATACCGAGCCGATACAGTTGGTCCTCAAAATCCTGCATGAAAACCTGCACCCGTTCCGGTATTGCGCCAAAATAGTGGTCGTCAAACTGTTGACCTTTGGCTGGCGGCGCTCCAAACAACGACCGACCCGTTAACAAAAGGTCTGGACGACTAGCGGCGAAGTTGGCATCCACCAGGAAGTATTCCTGTTCGGCACCGCAACTTGAGTTAATAGGTGCGATCTCGGTTTCTCCCATCAGCGACAGCACCTTCTGCGCTGATTTGTTCATCGCATCATTGGATCGCAGCAGAGGAATTTTCTTATCGAGGGCCTCACCGGTCCACGACATAAACACGCTGGGAATCATTAAGGTAGAGCCATTGGCAGTGTGCTTAACAAAGGCGGGGCTGGTCGGGTCCCATGCCGTATAGCCGCGCGCGGCGTTAGTCATGCGAATACTGCCATTCGGGAATGAAGACCCATCGGGCTCACCCTTGATCAGAAGACTCCCGGTGAACTCGGTAATCGCACCTCCATCGGGGTTGGTTATGATAAATCCATCATGCTTTTCGGCTGTAATATTGGTCAGTGGGTAGAAGATATGCGAAAAAAATTTGACACCTTTCGTCAGTGCCCAATCCTTCATTGCCGCGGCCACTATATCGGCGGTAGCAGGGTCCAGGGGAGCGCCGGTTTGTACCGTTTTCTTCATCGCCTTGAAGGCATTCTTAGACAGCGATTCTTCCATCGTTGCCAGTGAAAAAACATCGCAAGCCCATATCTTGGAGAGCGGTTCTGCTTCAGATACATCGGCCTCAGTACGATTAACAATATTTTGTATCGCCTGCCTTCGGCTTGTATTTCCGTTCATTTGCAGCTCCCTTCTTTCAAGTCAATTTGGCTCATGTCTCCAATAAGTCATAGCAATATGTAAGCCAACTGATGGCATACGGAGAAAAAATTTATATTTTTGTTTTGTCTAATAGCAAGATTGAACACCCTCACCCTGTTAAAGCACGAGGAATCTGAGGTTTGCCGCGTTAATACGATTAACTCTGGCGAGGAAATTTGAGTGGGATTCAATTCGGCGTCTGACTCGAAGCACCCCGCAGGATTCTACTTTGGTGCATTTGATGCGCCGGAACGGGGCACTATCGGTCTGGTATTGAAGCGGATCGAGAACGTCGCTAGCCTCGCCCAGTTGCGCGCCGTAAAAAAAGTTTGTATTTCTCCAAAACCGTACTACTGTATATATATACAGTTAATTGATTTTCAGGCACACTCTATGAATGATATACCTCATGCTATTGGAAGTGAATCAAACCGATTCACTCACACTGCTCGCCTTGACCTGCGCGTTATAAGCCCACTCGACAATTAACCCTAAGCCCATCATGTCTTACGCCGAACTCCACTGCCTCAGCAGCTTCAGCTTTTTGCGCAGCGCCTCCCACCCTCACGAGCTGGTAGCGCGAGCCGCAAAGCGTGACTACGCGGCTATCGCCATTACCGACGAGTGCTCTTTCGCGGGCGTGGTAAAAGCCCACGTTGCAGCAAAGGAGGTAGGCATACCATTAATTATAGGCAGCGAGTTAAATCTGGAAGAAGGCATAAAGCTGCTTGCATTGGTTCCCTCTCGTGCGGCTTACAGTGAGCTGTCGGGTTTAATCAGCATGGCCAGGCGACGCAGCCCCAAAGGGGAATATCGCGCCTCCCTGCGCGATGTCATTTTTCACCTCAAACGCTGCCTGCTGATATGGCTGCCCGAAGCAGACGACGAACCCACACGCGCCTATGGACAACAGCTAAAGCGCTTATGCAAAGGCCGTGTATGGCTGGGCGTGTGCCATTTACTGGGCAATAACGAAAGTAACAACTATATGTCTTCATATAAGCTGGCCAGCGAACTGGGCATACCCATGGTGGCCTGTGGCAACGTACAAATGCACAGCGCCAATCGCAAGCCCCTGCACGATGTGTTTACTGCTCTGCGCCACAACAGCAGCATCCATCAACTGGGAACAAAACGGCTGGCTAATAGCCAACAACACTTACGCTCTATAGAAAACCTACAGCAGCTATACCCTTCTGCGTTGCTGCAAGAAAGCGTACACATTGCCAGCCTGTGTAATTTCTCACTCGACCAACTGCGTTATGAATACCCTGAAGAAGTCGTGCCAAAACACCACACAGCCAACACTTACCTGCGTGAGCTGGTGCGCAGCGGTGAAACACTGCGCTGGCCAGCTGGTGTACCCGTGGATATTGCCGCGCGCATAGAAAAAGAGTTGCAGCTTATAAAAGAGCTCAACTATGAGTATTACTTCCTCACCGTGTACGACATTGTGCGCTTTGCCAAGGAGCGCCAGATACTCTGCCAGGGCCGCGGCTCTGCGGCCAATTCAGTGGTGTGCTATTGCCTGTTTATTACCGAGGTCTCACCTCAGCAGGTGTCGCTGTTATTCGAACGTTTTATATCCAAAGAGCGAAACGAGCCCCCCGATATCGATGTCGACTTTGAACACGAACGGCGCGAAGAAGTTATCCAATACATTTATCAAAAATACAGTCGCAAACGAGCCGCTCTGGCAGCGACTGTCATCACCTACCGCTCTCGCAGTGCTGTGCGCGATGTGGGAAAAGCTCTCGGCCTGGATGCGGTATTTGTAGATGACCTGGCCAAGTCACTGGCCTGGTGGGATCGCAGTCAGGATCTTGCCAAGCGCTTCGAGGAGCAGGGCATCGCCGGGCACAGCCAGCAAGCCGAATTATTCTACCAGCTAGTGCAGCAGATACTCGGCTTCCCGCGGCATCTGTCGCAACATGTGGGCGGCTTTGTCATTACCCGCAGCCCCATTTCCACGCTGGTGCCGGTCGAAAATGCCAGTATGGCAGATCGCACGGTTATCCAATGGGACAAAGAAGACATTGAATCACTGGGCCTACTCAAAGTAGACATTTTGGCTCTGGGTATGCTGTCGGCCATTCGCAAAAGCCTGCAACTGGTGCACCGCTACTGCCCCGCGATAAAGTCCATTAGCGACATCCCCAAAGAAGATGCCGCCACTTACCGCATGTTGCAGGCCGCCGATACCATCGGCGTGTTCCAGATTGAGTCACGCGCCCAAATGTCCATGTTGCCGCGCTTAAAGCCCAAAAGCTTTTATGACCTGGTCATTCAGGTTGCCATTGTTCGTCCGGGGCCCATACAGGGCGACATGGTGCACCCCTATTTACGGCGCCGGCAGGGGCTCGAAACAGTCACCTACCCCAGCGATGCAATAAAAGAAGTGCTGGCGCGCACGCTGGGCGTACCCATCTTTCAAGAGCAGGTCATTAAGCTGGCCATGGTCGCCGCCGGTTTCAGTGGCGGCGAGGCTGACCAGTTGCGGCGGGCCATTACCAGCTGGGGTAAAAACAACAAGCTGCTTAACTTTGAAAATAAGTTGATTCAGGGCATGCTGCGGCGGGGCTACGATGAAGCGTTTGCCCGGCGCCTGTTCGAGCAGATAAAAGGTTTTGGCGGCTATGGTTTTCCCGAGTCTCACTCCGCCAGCTTTGCGCTGCTGGCTTATTTCTCTGCCTGGCTGAAACGACATCACCCCGCAGCTTTTTTTGTCGGCCTGCTCAACAGTCTGCCTATGGGGTTTTACTCACCCTCGCAGCTTGTACAGGATGCCAGGCGCCACCGGGTTACTGTTCTGCCTGCCGACGTCAATCTCAGTCTGTGGGATCATCAGCTACTGGGCAAGCCCAACACACAAACCCAGCCCTCCATCCGCCTGGGTTTTCGGCTGATAAAAAGTCTGAGCAGAAATGGCGCGCAGCGCATTATTGAACAACGGCACACGCCTTACCGGCAAATTAGTGACCTGCGCCACCGGGCCAATCTGGACAAACGCGATATGGAAGCACTGGCCGCTGCCGACGCCCTGGCGTCACTCAGTGGTCACCGCTTCCAATCCCAATGGCAAATTATGGCGCTGGAAACACCCAAACCACTGTTGCAAGATGAATGCCGGCAACGGTCAGATTATTTTAACGATAACGTGACTTTGCCTGCCCCCGCTGTGGCCGAGGAGGTACTCGCCGACTATCAATCCACCGGTCTCACCCTGCGCGCCCACCCCATGGCCCTGCTGCGTAATCGGCCTCCTTTTAACCGTTGCAAACGCCACATTGACCTACCCGGCGTGAGCAACAAGCGCTTCGTCCGTATTGCGGGCTTGGTCACCTGCCGACAGCGCCCTGGCAGCGCATCAGGGGTGCTGTTTTTAACGTTGGAAGATGAAACCGGAAACAGTAATATAGTGGTGTGGAAACAGACCCAGCAGCACTTTCGTCAGGCCCTGATGAGCGCAAAGCTTTTGCTGGTAAAGGGCACGCTGGAAACCAAGGACAATGTTATTCACATTGTGGCCGGCGCTTTGATCGATTATAGCAGTGCGCTGGAGGCCCTGCCGGTGCAGTCGCGAGATTTTCACTGATGTGGGGCGACGGCTTACCCTGGGTAAACCGCCTCCCGGTCTGGCCTATTGGTCCAGCGGAGAGCGGCCTTTGCCGGCAGCAATGCGCAAGCGCAGAGCGTTGAGCTTGATAAAGCCTTCTGCATCGGCCTGGTTGTAAGCACCGGCATCATCTTCGAAGGTGGCGATGCTTTCATCAAACAGACTGTCGTCAGACTTACGCCCGGCGACAGACACATTGCCTTTATACAGCTTGAGACGAACCACGCCGTTGACAACTTTCTGCGACTCATTAATCATCACCTGCATCATTTTGCGCTCGGGTGACCACCAGTAGCCGTTATAGATCATCTGGGCGTAACGTGGCATCAGCTCATCCTTTAAATGTGCCACTTCCCGGTCCAGGGTGAGCGACTCCATCGCCCGGTGTCCGCGCAGCATAATGGTGCCACCGGGGGTTTCGTAACAACCACGAGACTTCATGCCCACATAGCGGTTCTCGACGATGTCGTCACGGCCGATGCCATTCGCACCACCTACCTTATTGAGATACTCAAGCACGGTGGCCGGGCTCATAGGCTCACCGTCAATCGCCACAATGTCACCACACGTATATTCCAGCTCGATATAAGTAGCCTGGTCGGGTGCCGCTTCAGGGCTCACACTCCAACGCCACATATCGTCTTCAGGTTCAGCCCATGGGTCTTCCAAAATGTCACCCTCGTAGGAGATGTGCAGCAGGTTAGCATCCATGGAATACGGCGACTTTTTGCTTTGGGCTGCAAAATCTACCGGAATATCGCGCTCGGCGCAGTAGGCCATAAGCGATTCGCGGGAGCTCAGGTCCCACTCACGCCAGGGGGCAATTACTTGTATGCCAGGTTTCAGTGCATAGGCGCCCAGTTCAAACCGCACCTGGTCATTGCCTTTACCGGTGGCGCCATGGGAAATAGCGTCCGCATTGGTCTCGTTGGCAATTTCGATCAGCCGCTTGACAATTAGGGGTCTGGCGATGGATGTGCCAAGCAGGTATTCACCCTCGTAGACGGTGTTGGCGCGAAACATGGGGAAAACAAAATCGCGCACAAACTCCTCGCGCAGGTCGTCGATGTAAATTTCCTTGATGCCCATGGCCTCGGCTTTGGCACGGGCCGGTTCCACTTCCTCACCCTGGCCAATATCGGCGGTAAAGGTAACCACTTCGCAGTTGTAAGTATCTTGCAGCCAGCGCACGATGACCGAGGTATCCAAACCACCGGAATAGGCCAATACAACTTTGTTTACATCTGACATCATTCTCTCCAACGACACACCATTTTAAAGGCGCATATTCTACTCTGCGGGCTGCATAATTCCCAGCCTTGAAACCCTACAAAACTGCCCTGCCCATTCCCGTACCTACGCCTTTACGGTAGCATGCACTCTTCGCCAACGAACCACAGGCTCATCGTGAACCAATTACGCATTACCCGCCCGGATGACTGGCACGTTCATCTACGTGATGGCGACGCCCTTGCACGGACCTGTACCGATATGGCACGCTATTTCAAGCGCATTATTGTGATGCCTAACCTTACACCTCCCGCTACCACCGTGGCAGAAGCTGGTGCGTATCGCCAACGTATTCTCAACGCCATGTCTGGTTTTCCACGACAGTTTGAGCCGCTGATGGTGCTCTACCTCACCGATCAGACCCATGCGGACGAAATAAAACGAGCCGCCGAGTCGCCTTTTGTCCACGCGGTAAAGCTGTATCCCGCAGGCGCCACCACCAACTCCGACGCTGGCGTAGCTGACCTGCAAAGCCTTTACCCCACCCTGGCAGCCATGGAGGACGTGGGGCTTCCCCTGTTAATTCACGGCGAAGTCACCGATACCGACATCGACATTTTTGACCGTGAAAAGGTATTCATCGACCGACATCTGGCCCCCATAGTGCAGAAATTTCCCAAATTGAAGGTCGTTCTTGAACACATTACCACCAGTGACGCTGTAGAGTTTGTCGCCGCTATGCCCAGCAACGTTGCGGCAACCATCACCGCTCACCATTTGCTTCTCAACCGCAACGACATGCTGGTGGGGGGCATTAAACCTCATTATTTTTGCCTGCCAATCCTCAAGCGCAGCACCCATCAAAACGCTCTGCGTGAGGCGGCCATCTCCGGCAACCCAAAGTTTTTCCTGGGAACCGATTCCGCCCCCCATACCACTGCCAGCAAAGAAAGCAGCTGCGGCTGCGCCGGCATCTACACCGGGCACGCGGCCATCGAGTTATATGCGGAAGTCTTTGAACAACTGAACGCACTAGATCGACTGGAGGCATTTTCCAGCCATTTTGGTCCCGATTTTTATAATCTGCCACGTAACAGCGACAACATTATACTGGAGAAAGACAGCTGGACTGTGCCCGCACAGCTGCCGCTTGGAAACGACAGTCTCACGCCACTGCGAGCGGGCGAGACAGTCGCCTGGCGAGTAGTCGATCAGGGGAGTACGTTGGCTTGAACTTTTCTTCCGACCAACAAATTTGCAACCGCTTTCGCGGCTTTTTGCCCGTTATTGTCGATATAGAAACAGGTGGGTTCAACGCCAGCACCGATGCAATGCTCGAAATTGCCGGCACCATCATACGCATGGACGAAGACGGCCAACTCTCAGTTCATCGCACCTACAACTTTCTGGTAAAGCCCTTCGAGGGTGCCAACATCGAGCAGGCTTCTCTCGACTTCACCGGCATTGACCCCTACCACCCCTTTCGCGAGGCGGTAGACGAGCACGAAGCTCTCACCGAATTGTTCAAAGTAATACGCAAAGAAATGAAAGATCAGAATTGCAGCCGCGCCGTCTTGGTTGGCCATAATGCCCACTTCGATGCCGGCTTTGTTAATGCTGCAGTCGAGCGATGCGGCATCAAACGCAATCCGTTTCACCCTTTTTCCTTCTTTGATACAGCCACGCTGGGTGGCCTCGCCTTTGGGCAGACGGTGCTCGCCAAGGCCTGCGCGGAAGCCGGCATCAATTTCGATAATGCGGAGGCGCACAGTGCTGCCTACGATGCCGAGAGAACGGCTGAGTTATTTTGCGATATTGTGAACCGTTGGAAGGAATGTGGCGGGTGGATACCGTCTTTTGACTAGCCGCTGATTTCGTTTAAGGTTACGTCCAGACCACCCATCATAGTCTCCAGCGAGCCAGCCCCCTGTAACTCATACTTAAGCTGCTCTTCCAGAGGCAGCAGTTGTATCAAATTGTAGCCAACCTCCCAGGCATTATCATAATCAATGTTCAGATTCATGCGCTGGACGTGTGGATGCGTTTGCAGACCCCGCAACACACCTGCCAGCGAATTCCATTGCGGTAACAGCGGCACCTTCACGGGGGCATCGCAAAAACTTGCCTGGGCAAATATCGCACTGGATGCCGACGTGCGCGTTTGGATAACAGAAAAAGTATGCTGCCCTTCTATGGTAACCCCCAGTAAACCGTTGGGAAGCTGGTCCCAATCGATAATTTTGGCGTAGGTACCATGTTTACCCAGCTCCAATTTGGAGCCGGTTGTACCCACAACCTCACTCCCCTGGCGTATCCAGACAACGCCAAAACCGCTGTCAGATTTCATGCAACTGCGTACCAGGTCGAGATAACGCTGCTCAAATATCTTTAAGGACAACTTGCCGTATGGCAACAGAACCGACGACAGTGGGAACAAGGGTATTTCTCTATCGGGCTCACTACTCATCTGCGTGCAACTCCGCCTCGGGGCCCAACGGCTTAAACGCTATAATCAGCTGCGGCAACAACATGAGCGCGCCGATCACAGCGGTGACCATGGCCAACACCGTGAGCAGACCGAAGTAAATACTAGGTTTAAAGTTAGACAAGGTGAGCACAGAAAAACCAACGACCACAGTCACTGTAGTGTAATAAAGTGCGCGCCCAATACTATGATGGCAACGATACATGGTGGCTCTATAGTTTCTGTCCGCTGCGAACTCTTTTCCAAAGCGATGTACATAGTGGATACAGTCATCCACGCCAATACCCAGAACAATGGCCGCTATGGTGATGGTCATGATATCCAGAGGGATGCCCACAAGCCCCATTACACCCAGCACCATACCCGCGGCTAATAAATTGGGTGCCAGAGTAATCAGTGCCAACCAGAAAGACCGGAATAAAAGCATAAACATCAACAAGATAGCGACAAAAACAGCCCCCAGAGTGAGTATTTGCGAGCGAAAAAGGCTCTGCAGTACATTGTTGTACATGACCAACATGCCCGTCAAATGAACCTGCTCCGGTGCAAAACCGATCTCATCGACAAGATGTGCACGCACCTTGGTCAAGAACTCATCGCGATGCAGACTTTTGCTGGTCTCCATGATGCGCACGGTTATGCGTGCCTCCTCACGCGCTTTTGAAAAATAAGGGTCAACCATCATGCCCTTGATGTCCTCGGGCAGACTTTTCTCCACCAGAGCCAACTCCACACCGCCTATATCGTCACCGATCAAGGTCTTTACCACCTCAAAGATGGTAAAAAGTGAAAGCACCTTCCCGGTCTCTGGTAGGGAGTCGATATAGTTGTGTACTGCATCCAGTTCGCGCATACCTGCCAGGCTGAACCAATAACTGGGAGTGAAGGATTCTTCTGTGCCACTGTTGAAGCCAACGTCAAAACCATTATCGCCCCAGTCGTCATCAGAAAACCCGTCATCCTCTGCAAACGAATTGTCTTCTGCCACAGCCATCGATTGCGCACCGAGCTTTGTTGGCACAGGGGGTACAGCAACTACGGGCAAGTCATCAAAGTTTGGCGCAGTAATTACAATATCCAGCGGTATGGTGCCGCCCAGCTTTTCATCCAGCAGTTTCATTCCCTGGTAAATTTCTGTGGACTCGTGGAAGTAATCGATAAAGCGGTTCTCTACAACCAGCTTTGATATTCCGTAAACCGTTAACAATACCAGCAAGCCACTGACGGCCAGCACCAAACCGCCATGATGATCGGTTATTCGGGCAAAATGTATGGTGAGGGGCTCGCGGGTATGCAAACGCTTAAAAGGCCGACCTTTTGGCCAAGCCAAAATCAAACAGGGCACCAGAACAAAAGACACGGGTAGCACCACCGCAATACCCACTGTCATCATCCAACCGAAATCGATGACGGGCTGAAGTCCCGACACAACCAGCGAAGCAAACGCTACGATGGTTGTGGCAGCGGTAAAAGTACAGGGCACAATCATTGTCTGCACAGTCGCCAACACGCGCTCGTGCAAATCTCCCTCAGGGTTCTGACCGTCAAATTCGCGGTAGCGAACCACCAGATGAATCGCCAGCGACATGGCAATAATCAACAACACCGCAACAAAGTTTGAAGAGATTACCGTCATGCGCCAGTCCAAAGCACCTAAAAGACCAAGCATAATGACCAGACTGCTCAAGCAAGTGACCAGAGGAATCACTACCCAGCGGAGACGGCGAAAAATAACCACGAGTACCGCAGCCATGATACCCAGGATGGATGTGCCAAATAATTTAAGATCGCTGCGCACAAAGCTGACCATATCGGCAGTTATCATTGGAAGACCGCCGACAAAGAGATCCGCATACTGGCCATATTGCGCGGCAATACTGCGCACGCTGGCCACGAATGCCTCGCCCCGCGCTAACGCCACTGCGGTCTCGAGCTTATAGGCGGTTTCCACTTCAGCCAAAACCTTCTCCTCAGAGCTGGAGAGACCCTGCTCATCACGCTTTTTACGCAGATCCTGACGCTGGTAGAGCAAATCATTGTGGTACTCATTACGCTCCAAATTGACCTGCACGGCACTCACTGTGCCATCCCTGCTGGCCAGCAGGTCGGCATAGATAGGGCTGGTAGTCAGCTCTTTAAACGCCAGAACCCGGTCTGTGTCGGGGTCGCTCAAGGTCGCAAGAGGCGCACCGGAAGTAATATCCGACAGGCTCACACGCGGGCTTTCAAGTAGAGGGACATCCAACACAGTCACCACAGAAGACACGCCTGGCAACTGCCGTAACTCCTCAGCCAACATCCCCATTGGCTCGAGAGATTCTGGTTCGAGCAGACCTGACTTCGGTTGCCAGGTTATCAGCACGAAATCTTCAGAATTGTACTCGCGGCTTATTTCGCGAAAATATTCCAGTGATGGGTCGCCCTGCAGCAGCAGCGAATCAGCTGACGCATCGAGGGTTATTTTCCCCAACTGAGTAGCAAAGCCCATCACAATAAGCAACATTATCAACAGTGAAATAACGGGGTTGCCCAGCACAATTCGATCGTAAGTCGGAAGCAAGGGAATAGACATAGTCAGCTTAGCTCAAGCGCAATTGGGCGAGTAGTTTTTGGTGAACACCGCTGAAGCTGCCATTACTCATTATAACCACCTGATCGCCGGGTCTGGCACTGGCAGCTACCTGCTGCACAAGCTCATCCACTTCATTACACAAGGTTGTGGGCACGCTGCTGGACTCAATAATACTTTCCATAGGCCAATCCATGCCCGGAGGTTGAAACCAGAAAACTTCATCTGCCGCGGCAGTCGCAGCAGCCAGCTTTTTCCTATGCTCACCCATGCGCATGGTGTTGGAGCGAGGCTCTATCATGGCAATTAAACGGCCACCCCCGCCGCGAGCTCGCAAACCCTGCAGGGTCATTTCGATCGCTGTAGGGTGGTGGGCAAAATCATCGTAAACCGAAATATCCCTCACGCACCCCAGTAATTCCAGGCGGCGTTTAACACCTTTAAATTCCGTCAATGCCTGTGCTGCCACTTTTAGTGGCACACCGACGTGCCGCGCTGCAGCAACAGCTGCCAATGCGTTTTCCACGTTATGTAGACCACAGTAAAGCCAGGAAATTTCAACGGGGGCGTCATTGCCACAATAAATAAGAAATTTGGAACCATCGTCAGCCAGAAGATCGGCGCGCCATTGCGGCGCCTCTACACCTTGTTCGTTGACGTTGCCAACGGTAAAAGACGACTTGGCACTCCAGCATCCCATGTCCAGCATTTGCTCAATCGCCGTCACGCCCTCGGGATACACCACAAGCCCCTCTCCAGGAACACAGCGCAGCAGGTGGTGAAATTGCCGTTGAATAGCGGCCAGGTTGTCGAAGATGTCAGCGTGATCAAACTCGAGATTGTTGATTGTAAGTGTGCGGGGGCGATAGTGTAAAAACTTGCTTCGCTTGTCAAAAAAGGCCGTATCGTACTCGTCCGCCTCGACCACGAAGAAATCGGACTCCCCACCTCTTGCAGAGAGGCCAAAATTGGCCGGCACGCCGCCAATCAAAAAGCCGGGAGACATGCCTGCATATTCCAGTATCCAGGCCAGCATACTGCTGGTAGTCGTTTTGCCGTGAGTGCCGGACACGGCCAAAACCCATTTTTCACGCAACAGGTTTTCAGCCAGCCATTGGGGCCCTGATGTATAGGCCATGCCAGAATTGAGGACATACTCCACTGCGGGATTACCGCGGGTCATAGCATTGCCTACTATGACACAATCGGGTGCGGGTTGCAGGTGGTGGGGGCTATAGCCCTCCATCAATGCAATGCCCGCAGCTTCCAGCTGGGTGCTCATGGGGGGATACACGTTGGCATCTGAGCCGGTCACCGTATAACCCAGCTCACGTGCCAGCAGAGCAATGCCACCCATAAAGGTGCCACAGATGCCCAGAATATGAATATGACCTTTCAAATCTCACCCCTAAAAATTATGCGCCACATGATATCACGCACAGCATCAAATCCATGTACCCAAATGTAGAGCCGTTGGCCAAATTACCGTTCTGTAATGTCCACACACCCACCTTATTGCCGTATCATCTACCAACGTCACCCCACTACAACATTCAACGATGGGAGCAGGCCATCAGGCCTCGCCACGGATCACATTCATATGCCAAAAAGAAACGCATTTTACGCCCAGTCTGGTGGCGTAACCGCCGTCATTAACGCCTCCGCTGCAGGCGTTATAGAAACTGCCCGCGACAACAAACAAGCCATTGGCAAGGTCTACGCGGGGCGCAACGGTATTATCGGCGCACTGCGCGAAGACCTGATTGACACCAGCAAAGAGAGCAAATCGGCCATTGCCCAATTGCGCAACACACCGTCGGGGGCGTTTGGCTCCTGTCGTCACAAGTTGAAAAGCCTGGAAGAAAACCGCGCTGAATATGAACGGCTTATCGAGGTCTTCAAAGCGCACAACATTGGCTATTTTTTTTACAATGGCGGCGGCGATTCTGCCGACACCTGCCTGAAGGTCTCGCAGCTTAGCAAAACCATGGGCTACCCCCTGCAGGCTATCCACATTCCCAAGACCATAGACAACGACCTGCCCCTCACCGATAACTGCCCCGGCTTTGGTTCGGTGGCCAAATATATCGCTATTTCAACACGCGAAGCCGCTATGGATGTGGCCTCCATGTGCGAAACTTCCACCAAGGTTTTTATTCTCGAAGTGATGGGGCGCCATGCAGGATGGATTGCTGCAGCCGGAGGCCTGGCAGCCGAACATGAGGGCGACGCACCGCACATCATTCTCTTTCCCGAAATCGCCTTTAACCCGAAGAAATTTGTGGCCAAGGTAAAACGCTGCGTTAAGCAACACGGTTTTTGCGTCATTGTCGCCTCAGAGGGTGCAAAATATAAAGACGGTACATTACTGGCAGGCTCCAGCCACAAAGACGCCTTTGGCCACCATCAATTGGGCGGGCTCGCTCCCACCCTCGCCGATATGATCAAATCGGAGTTGGGGTTCAAATACCACTGGGCAGTCGCAGACTACCTACAGCGCTCGGCAAGACATATCGCCTCCACTACCGATGTCGAGCAGGCTTATGCCGTGGGCGCAGCCGCAGTCAAATTAGCCCTGGAGGGCAAAAACGCCATAATGCCAGCCATCGTACGCGGCAAAGGTAAGCGCTACAGTTGGTCCATCGGTGAGGCTCCTCTGGAAAAAGTGGCGAATGAAGAAAAAATGATGCCGCGTAGCTATATTTCACGGGACGGTTTTGGCATCACAGAAGAGGCCAGGGCGTACCTGCAGCCACTCATTGCCGGAGAAGCCTACCCGCCCTACAGTAAGGGACTACCCCAATATGTTCGCCTGAAAAATGTGGCCGTACCAAAAAAACTGAAGAACAGCTTCGTTGTATAAGTACTGACCGCCAAGAGGCTATAACATCTACTGCCGGTAGCTGGTATACTGCGCACCCCAAAAATCCACCAACACTGTAAACAGGCAAAACTATGAGTTTGAATTCTGTCATCGCCGGTAAAAATTTACCGGACGACATTAACGTCATCATTGAAGTACCCGCTCACTCCGACCCAGTCAAATATGAAGTCGATCACGAAAGCGGCGCCATCATGGTCGACCGGTTTATGTCTGCCGCAATGTTCTACCCTTGCAACTACGGCTATATCCCAAACACCTTGGCCGATGATGGTGACCCACTGGACGTACTGGTCCACACACCACACACCGTTGTCAGCGGCTGTGTTATTCGCTGCCGCCCGGTGGGCATTTTGCAAATGAGTGATGAAGCTGGCGAAGATGCCAAACTTATTGCAGTACCCGTGAACCAACTCAGCCCGCTATACAAAGACGTAAAAGAAGCAACTGACCTGCCACCGCTGTTAATTCAACAGATCACGCATTTCTTCGAGCACTACAAAGACCTTGAAGACGGAAAATGGGTAAAAGTGGATGGATGGGGCACTGCGGCAGATGCGCGTAAAGCCATTATCGACTCAGTTAAACTGTTTGAAAACAAGGAAGCGCGCTAAAAGCTGACAGTTTAGCTCTGTTAACAGCTCTCTTGTATTAAAGAAGCCGTCATCCGCTAACGCGGGTGACGGCTTCTTTTTACATCCAGGTTGCGCGTAAGCACTCCACCTCGGTCATTTATCTGCGTTATATCTGGCGGGACACCAACTCTCTTCAACTGCAAGGTAGCGCTCTATAATACTCGGCAATTGCGCATCCAATTCCTTTCGCAGCAGAAGCGTCTCCTCGCAACTGTTCCAGCACTCACTTACAAGCGCCGCTGTTAATTGCTGTGCACACCCGAGTGACAACGGCGCATAACTGAGATGCCAGCGCTCAACCGCAACGCCGCCGTTATCACTGGCATAGGGACGAAAGAAACCGTGCGACTCATCCATAACAATGCGCTCATCCAACCAACAGTGCATTGCGTCAAAAACACCCCCGGCTGCAACTTCAATGGGCACCAGTTGCACCGCATAATCTTCACTTACTGCCGCCTGATCGTACACATCGACATCGCTTCCCCAATGATGCCGCGATGTACCCGGCAATGCAGAAAAACGCATAATGGCGTGCACTAATTCATCCGCTGACCATTCGCTGATGTTAAGCGGGCTCCCAGAGTCATCGTGAATAGGCCTCTGGCCGCTGGCCTTGCCATTCCAGATAGCAAGCTGACGCTCGAAAGAGCGAAACGCACTCACAATAGCTAAATCAAAACCCGCCTCTCGCGCGTCGCCTTGCAGTTGCGCAAAAGCCCAGGCAGCCTCAGCCTGCATGCTATGCCCGCAATTCATGCGGCTCAGATGAGATTCGCTGCGACCGGTCAACTGTTCAGCGGTCAACCGGGAAGCCGATAATTGCGTCACGGGGCTTGCACTCCCACGTTGCCATCTACCCTTTGTGCACAGACCCGGTCCACAGAGAACGGCAGCTCCTTTGTGAGCCGAATTTCAGAGGAGGTAATGCGCGCTCGCCAGGCCACTACCTCTACGCCGCCGGTCATGGCTCGCAGCAGCGCCTCTCGATAACGCGGATCGATATCGCCCGCGGCACTGACTGACTGGATACCCTCATGAAAAACGCAGAAAAACATAACTGCGCGTGTGGTTTTGTCGCAGATGGCCAGCAATTCGTCCAGATGTTTACGCCCGCGCTCACTGACAGCATCTGGAAACGCCCCCTGGGCGGCCTCCCGCAACAAAGTAACCGACTTTACTTCGACAAATACGCGGCCTGACTCGCCCTCCAACAGTAAATCAGCGCGACTGCTCTCTCCGTACTTTACCTCTGAGCGAACATTGGGGTAAGCCTCAAAGCCGGGTATCAATCCTGACTCAAAGGCTTCACGCACCACCTGATTGGCCTTGGCCGAATGTATGCAGGCCATTCCCACAGCGGTTTCAACCAACTCCCAGGTATGGGGGTATTTCCGCGTTTTAACCGCACTGCGCGACAGCCAGACCCTGGAACCAGGCTCTGCACAGCCCGTCATTGCACCGGTATTAGGACAGTGAACTGTAATGACTTCACCACCGGGTAATTCCACATCCGCCAAAAACCGTTTATATCGCCTCACCAGCACTGCTTGCGTTAATTCACCAAATTTCATTGCTCTACCCTGATTCCGCAAGTGACCATCTTAGCAACTGCACTGACCACTTGTCAGACATCGATAAATATTCACTTTAATAGTGGCGCGCCCCACTATAATCTGGTAGTTTCTCCGCCCTCGCTCTCAGGGGGATTTTAAGACCTGAGAATCACTGTGAGTATTGTCAATTAGTATGGAAATATAGCCATGCCAAGAGCAGCCAAAAAAGCAGCTACAACAGAGTTCAAAAACTTCGAGCCATACAAAGCTAAGCGTGGCGAAGAGTATATGAATGGAAATCAATCTGAACACTTCAAGAGCATCCTTCAGAACTGGAGGAGTGAGCTGATGGAGGAAGTGGATCGTACCGTCAGTCACATGAAAGACGAGGCATCCAACTTCCCAGACCCGGCTGACCGCGCCACTCAGGAAGAAGAGTTCAGCTTGGAACTTCGTACACGTGATCGTGAACGCAAGCTGATCAAGAAAATTGACAGCATGGTAGAGCGCATCAAACAGGGCGACTACGGCTTTTGCGACGCCTGCGGGGTAGATATCGGTATCAAGCGTCTTGAAGCGCGCCCGACAGCCACCTTGTGTATCGATTGCAAGACGCTGGCCGAAATCAAGGAACGCCAGGTAATGGGCTAAGCCCAGCCGCCCGAATCAGCAACCCCAGTGCCTGGTTCGAGCAGCCGTTTTTCCTCAAAACGCCCATATCGTGGGCGCTTTGCACCTTCCCCCACCGGGCGATTGCATTTAGGTTCGTTGATCGCCGCCCTTGCCAGCTATCTGGATGCGAGGAAAAACTCGGGCACCTGGCTGGTGCGCATTGATGACCTGGACCCACCACGGGAAGTGCCCGGCGCTGCCACCAGCATTCTCGAAAGCCTTCAACGCCATGGCTTACATGCCGATGAGGACATACTATGGCAGAGCGAACGAGGTCCAGCCTACAAAGAGGTACTGGCGCAATTGCACCGTGCAGGTGAGACATTCCTGTGCAACTGCAGCCGGGCTATGCTGGGACCAATGGGCAGTTGCCAGCGATCTTGCGCCGAACATCGGCACGGCGTAACACGACCGGCTGCCACTCGCATTGAGGTCTCCCTCAATGCGAGTGTCGAATTTCACGACCAACTGCAGGGTAGACAAACACTGCCGCCCGATACAGGCAACTTCCTGATTCACCGGAAAGACGGCCTTTACGCCTACCAGCTAGCGGTGGTGGTGGACGATGCCTATCAGGGGATCACCCATATTATTCGGGGCTCTGACTTGCTCGACACAACACCAAAGCAAGTGTATTTACAACAAAGGTTGGGACACACTACCCCGGCTTATTGCCACATCCCGGTTATCAGCAATGCACAGGGACAAAAATTCAGTAAACAAAACCAAGCTCCGGCGCTGAACAACGAATTGGCAGCAGCCAACCTTCGGGCCGCTCTTGAGTTTCTGAGGCAAACTCGGCCTCCCTCAAAACTGACAAACGCTGAAGAGATCGTCGAGTTTTCCGTTGATCACTGGTCCGCAGCCCTTATACCCAGAGTAATGTCGATACAAGCAGCTCCCGACGCAGAGAGACTTTGAGCTTTACCATAGGTACTGCCTTCAGTAGTATCAGATGCCACTTATCGAAGGGGCCAGTTCTGCATGTATATTAATCGCGCGCTGCTACTGATTGTGGGCATCACTTTTATTTTATTCCCCATGATAGAACAGTGGATCAGCCACAGTGGATCACAATGGTATCGCCCCTATCAGGTATGGCTTTTAATCATTATTGCCGCCTATTGGAACCAGCGCTCCAGGCCTTCCGATGAGTTATAGCCTGACCCAAATCGTACTGTTTATCGTGGCCTACCTCACGGTGTTATTCGGTGTCGCCTATCTTGCAGACCGCGGCACCATCCCCAAAAAGATAACCCACCACCCCGCTGTGTACGTACTGTCTCTTGGTGTCTTCGCTGGTGCAATGGCCACTAATGGCACAATAGCGCTTGCCTACAACTATGGTTATAGCTTTCTCCTTTACTATCTGGGTGCGGTGATGATGTTTGTGATGGCAACCGTGCTGCTCATGCCACTGCTAAGGCTTTGCCGAATCTACCAGCTGAGCTCACTGGCGGATGTTCTCACTTTTCGATTTCGCAGCCAACGAGTAGGGGCGGCAATCACCATTGCCATGTGCCTCACTCTGCTGCCTCTACTCGCCCTGCAAATTCAGGTTGTTGCCAACAGCATCAATATTCTGGCTGGAGGCACAAATTTTGGCGAATCTACAGGTCAACGTCAGGATGGTCTGGCTCTACTTTTTTGTATCATCATCATTGTGTTCTCCATCCTTTTTGGCACACGCCATGTCTCATCCCAATATCGCAATACCGGCCTGGTCACGGCGATCGCTTTCGAATCATTGGTAAAACTGGCCGCGCTGTTTATTTTATTTTTTGCCTCAATATACGGTGTTTTCGGTGGCTTTAGCGGGTTGGAGGATTGGCTGGCACAAAGACCCGCCATCCATAATATCCTGGACAGGCCCATGCGCGGCGACACAGCCCGCAGCCTGCTACTGATCTTTTTTGCCGGCGCCGTCTGCATGCCGCACATCTTTCACATGACCTTCGCAGAAAATACCGACAGCCGTGACCTGCACACCTCGGCGTGGGGGCTCCCCCTATACCTGATGCTGCTGAGCCTGCCAATTTTGCCCGTGACCTGGGCGGGAATAAAACTGGAACAATCGCTGCCGTTGGAATACACCGGGCTTGCCATCGGCCTCATCCTGGAGTCAACCCACGTGAGTGTGGCGGCATTTGTGGCCGGGTTGTCCGCCGCGAGCGCCACCATCATCGTTACGACTCTGGCACTGGCCAACATGTGTGTAAACCATTTGGTTCTGCCGCTGCATAACTTACAAATTGACCCCACCAAAAACCTGTACACGCAGCTGAAATGGATGCGCCGCTCATTTATTACCTTACTGATTCTAGGCGGCTATGTATTCCATCTTGTGATTAGTGGCAAGGAGAGCCTAAGTCAACTCGCCCTGGTGGCCTTTATAGGCACATTGCAATTTCTCCCAGGCGTTGTAGCCACGCTGTACTGGCCTGCAGCCAACCGAAAAGGGCTGTTAACCGGCCTTGGCGCGGGTCTGACAGTATGGTTTCTCAGTATGCTGCTGCCTGTATTCAGCAACTTTGAACCAAATTTTCTCGACTATTTCTATCCCACATGGATGGGTGACATCGAGAGTATCTGGACCGCTGCAACGATGGTGTCTCTGGCAATCAATACGGTTTTATTTGCAGTGGTTTCACTTCTTACACCAGCGCATGCAGAGGAAGTGATCGCGGCAGACATTTGCTCAATGGATGACCTCAATCGGCCTACCCGACAATTGCTGTCACTACACAGCCCCAGCGAATTTGCCGAGCAGCTGGCTAACGCGCTGGGCGAAAAAGCTGCTAACGACGAAATCCGCCGGGCGTTGGCTGATCTGCAGTTTAATTCTGATGAATCCAGACCTTATGCACTGCGCCGCTTGCGCAATCGCATTGAAGCCAATTTGTCCGGGCTGCTCGGCCCCGCGGTGGCCCACAGCATACTCACCCGCTGCATCCCCTTTCGCCCTGAACTGTATGAGGGCACCGAAGACATCAATTTGATTGAACGAAATTTGGACCGGGCGCAGATGCAATTTACCGGAATGGCTGCCGATCTCGATAACCTGCGCCGACACTATCGACAGACCTTGAATAAACTGCCCATAGGGGTGTGCTCTCTGGGCAGCTATGGCGAGCTGCTAATGTGGAACCGCGCCATGGAAAACATTACGGGGATTTCCTCCCAGGCGGTGCTTGGCTCACTTCTCGACTCACTCCCTCAGCCCTGGTGCGACATTCTTACCAATTTCGCAGCAGGTGAAGCAGACTCAGTAATGAAGCATCAGGTAGGCCTGAGTAACTCCGATGACAAAAAGCGAGGGTTGTGGGTCAGTCTTCACCGTGCCGCCATCGCTGCGAGCGCCAACAGGGACTCTGGTTCCGATACCGAATACAACGAAGATCGCGTTATTCTGGTAGAAGACATTAGTCATTCGGAATTGCTGGAAGAAGAATTAATACACAGCGAAAGACTGGCATCTATCGGCCGTCTCGCGGCTGGTGTCGCCCACGAAATCGGCAACCCGGTCACCGGCATTGCCTGTTTAGCTCAAAATCTGGAGTATGAAACTGAGCCCGCCGAAATTCGCCACATGGCCCACGACATCCTCGCTCAAACCGACCGTGTCAGTCGTATCGTGGAATCACTCGTCAACTTCTCACACACAGGCTCCAAATCAGGCGAAACCAGGCTGAGCCCCTCAAATCTTGCGGACTGTGTTGATGAAGCCATTAACTTGCTGCAACTGGACCATCAGGCCAAGCCGGTAAGGTTTAACAACCATTGTGACAGAGAGCTCGTGGTACTTGCAGACAGCCAACGATTACTACAAGTGTTTATCAACTTACTGGGCAATGCACGGCATGCCTGTCAGGATGAAGGACATGTTTCAATTGTTGCAAGTCGCGATGGAGACCTGATTACCACCGACATTGAAGACAATGGCTGTGGCGTGCCACCGCACCTCCTGACCCAGGTATTCGAACCCTTCTTCACCACAAAAGATCCCGGAGAAGGCACCGGACTTGGGCTGGCCTTGGTCTACAGCATAATGGAAGACATGAACGGCAGCGTTCATTTAAAAAGCCCGCTTAGCGAAGGTGAATTTCCTGGAACCCGGGTTAGCCTGCAATTGCCCAGCAGCACTTACACTGCGGCATTTCTGGTCTAGGCCATCGGCTCAACCCCTCGACAACCGTGACAGCGTTGACACTATCGCATACTGGAATCTTGGCTCGTGAAGGAGTATGTTGTGTCGAATATACACAAAAGGTAACAATTGATGCAGAAGATTCTCATTGTCGAAGATGAATCGGTTATCCGATCGGCACTGCGTCGCTTGCTCGAACGTAACAACTATCTGGTAGAAGAAGCAGGCTCGGTGCAAGAGGCAGAGTCCAGACACGTGCTGACACGCTTTCATCTCATCATTAGCGACCTGCGCCTTCCCGGCGCCCCGGGCACAGACCTAATCCGCAAAGCGGGCGACGTCCCGGTTTTAATCATGACCAGCTATGCCAGCCTGCGCTCTGCAGTCGATTCCATGCGTATGGGGGCGGTCGACTATATTGCCAAACCCTTTGACCACAGCGATTTGATTCGAGCCGTGCAACGCATTATTACCGACCACCCCACCGAACAATCGTCCCGCGAGCAAGCTCTGGGCAAATCAGGAAAAGAGAATAAATCGGGCAAGGCAGTAGGTATTATAGGTAATTGCCCAGCCATGTTGTCCCTTTTTGGCCACATCGAAAAAATCGCCCCCACCGATGCTACAGTGCTGGTTCTGGGCGAAACAGGTACGGGTAAAGAATTGGTGGCAAAAAGTGTGCACGAGCACAGCCGGCGCTCTGCTAACACGCTGATTTCGATAAATTGTGCGGCAATTCCAGACACGCTTATTGAGTCGGAGCTGTTCGGTTATGAAAAGGGTGCGTTCACTGGCGCTAATGCCAGTCGCATGGGCCTTATTGAAGCGGCCGACGGAGGCACTTTATTTCTCGATGAAATTGGCGAGTTACCCATGGAGGCACAGGCGCGGCTACTGCGGTTTATACAGGAGGGGGAAATTCGCCGCATTGGTTCGGTTCACTCGCGCAAGGTAGATGTCAGACTTATCTGCGCGACCCATCGCGACCTGCAAACACTAGCGGCCGAAAGCCAATTTCGACAAGATTTATTTTATCGCATCAACGTCTTACGCCTTTCACTGCCTCCCCTGCGCGCGCGAGGCAAAGATATACTGCACCTCGCCGAATGGCTCTTGGCCCACCACACTGCAGCACTAAATAAAAACACAAAACACCTCTCCCCACTGGCCATACAGGCCATAACCACCTATCAGTGGCCGGGCAACGTGCGCGAACTACAGCATGCCATCGAGCGAGCGGTGATCCTCAGCGATGGAGATGAAATTGACAACGATGCGTTGGGTATAGATCTCGAGCTTTGCAGTGAGAGCCGTATTCGAAGCCCGGCAAATGGCAACAGGCCACCCTCCACCGAGCCCCATGAAGACCTCTCTTTAGAAGATTATTTCCAGCGTTTTGTTCTTGAGCACCAGGACACAATGAGTGAGACCAAACTCGCCCAAAAACTGGGCGTGAGCCGCAAATGCCTATGGGAACGCAGGCAACGATTTGGCATACCAAGACGTAAAAATAACACCACTACCAGCGGCGATGGCAACGCCAGTAGCGTTACCGCCTGATCAGGCTGTTACATAATAGAGAGTATATCGGTAACACAGGGCTCTACATTACTGCCTCCTCATGGTGTCAATATAATGTAACCTACTGATTTATATTATAATTATATTTTCTGGCACGTTATCTGCTTTATATCCAGCGGCAGCAAAAATAATAATAAGTTCCGCCGTAATAAAAATAATAACTCCGATAACGGACCTGGATGGGGAAGAAGCTTTCCCCCTCGATTTCCAGCTCTTGTATAAGTATAAAAACAACAAACGCTAACAATAAAACTAATAGACCGTAAAGGCTGAATTGGGGGAGCACTGTTCTCCCCATTACCTATCTTGTGCCCTCACCCTTTCAGGCTTTAGCAGAACTTCTGTGATAAGCTTCATCGCTCTTAAATCTACCCCATAGGCAGGCTCGGCTTGAAGGTAATCCCACGCGATCAGCACTGTATTTCCCGCAAAAATATTAGCGACGGTGCATTGAAAGTCATGTCGCGGTTACGCAGCAGTGGCTATCAGAGCTACCTCGTTGGCGGGGCCGTTCGCGACCTGATGTTGGGCAACCACCCAAAAGACTTCGATATTGCAACCGATGCGACACCTGAGGCGGTACATGAGCTGTTTCGTAACTCCCGAATCATAGGCAGACGTTTTCGCATCGTGCATGTGCGCTTTGGCCGAGAGATCATAGAAGTCACCACATTTAGAGGACACCACGACAGCGGCGATAAAGGCAAAGCAGGCTCGCATTCACATCAAGCCGAAAGTGGCCTGTTGTTAAGAGACAATGTTTACGGCACCCTTGAAGAAGACGCAGTGCGCCGGGACCTGACTGTCAACGCTCTATATTACGATTCGGGAAATTTTGAAGTGTTTGACCAAGTTGGTGGCCTGCAGGACCTGCAAGCACGCAACATTCGCATTATTGGCGATCCCGCAGTGCGCTTCAGCGAAGACCCGGTCAGAATGCTGCGAGTTTTGCGTTTTGCTGCTAAATTAAAATTTGATATTGAACCCACTACAGCGGCGGCGATTCCACAGTGCGCCACCCTGTTACACGATATTCCCGCCGCACGCTTGTTCGATGAATTTCTTAAACTGTTTCTCGCAGGTTACGCCGAGAGTACCCTGGACATGCTACTGAAATACGGCCTGCTACAGAGCCTGTTTCCCGATACCTGCCGTCACCTGGACGACAAACCCGAGAACCGCGTGCTGCTACAAGCCGCCATGGCAAACACCGACAAGCGAATTAGCGAGGGCAAGCATGTGACGCCAGCTTTTATTCTGGCAGCCATACTCTGGCCGGTTGTGTCATCACTGTCCAGTAAGATGCAGGAACGTGGAGATCCGCCTATGGTCGCCATGCACAAAAGCGGACAGCAGGCTGTCTCACAAGCTGTTCAAAGAATTTCGATCCCCAAGCGATTCAGTCAGCCCATGCGCGAAATATGGGAATTCCAGCTACGCCTGCAACGCAAACAGGGCCGCAAAGCCGCAGAACTTGTTGACCATCGTCGCTTTCGTGCCGCCTACGACTTCCTGCTACTTCGCGAACAGGCCGGCGAGGAAACTCATGGACTTGGTGATTGGTGGACTCATTTTCAAACTCTGCCTTTCGAAGAGCGTCTGAGTCAGGCGCAGCCAAACGGGCGGGTGCGTAAGCCAAAACAGACATGACACCAGCCTATCTCGCTCTGGGCAGCAATCTCAACGACCCGCCCAGCCAACTTCGCGCAGCATTAATGGAAATTGCAGCCCTCCCCCACTGCCGTATAGACGCCGTCTCCAGTGCCTATAGCAGCGCAGCGGTTGGTCCTGGCAAGCAAGCCGACTACCTCAACGCCGTACTTAAGCTGACCACTTCATTGGGGGCTCTGGAACTACTCAACGCAACGCAGGCCATCGAAATGAATTGCGGCCGTGTCAGAGGTGAACGTTGGGCAGCTCGCACTCTGGACATAGACATTCTCTTATTCGGAGACGAAGTCATTGATGCCGCGACGCTGCAGGTACCTCACCCGCGTATGGCTGTGCGTAATTTTGTTCTCTATCCCCTGGCTGAAATCGCCGATAAGAAAATGGAGCTTCCCAGCCTAGGGGGTCTTGGGTCATTATTAGCACAATGTCCCCGGGGCGACCTGGTAAAAACAAACGTGTCATTGCGTGACGTCGCAGATTCCAAGTAGGGAGCCACAGCCTCAATGTCAGACAATCCTGCCATTAACGTAGATTTGAGAGGGCGAACCCCGCCACCTTTTATCGCGATTGAAGGTCCCATCGGTGTGGGCAAAACCACTCTGGCAAAAAAACTGGCCACCAGCTTCAACTACCAGACCTTGCTGGAAGATGCCGGGGACAACCCCTTTTTGGAGAATTTCTACAAAAATGGCAAACAATCAGCGCTGGCCACTCAGCTATTCTTCCTCTTCCAGCGCAGCCAAAAAATTCAGGATATGCGTCAGGCAGATATTTTTGAGCCGGTGCGAGTCTCTGATTTTTTGATTGAAAAAGACCCCTTATTTGCCAGAATCACTCTGGACAGCAACGAATATCAGCTCTATGACAAGGTCTACCAGCAGATGACCATCGATGCACCACGCCCCGATCTGGTCATTTATCTGCAGGCTTCCACCGATGTACTCATTTCGCGCATCGAAAATCGCGGAATCTCCTATGAACAGGGCATGGCGCGCGACTACCTTGAACGCTTAAACGAAGTGTACAGTGAGTTCTTTCTATATTACGATGGCGCTCCTCTGCTTATAGTGAATGCCAGTGAGATTGATCTGGTCAACAGCGAGGCAGATTACAAACACTTGGTGGACTATATGCTTGATATCCGCAGCGGCCGCCATTACTTTAACCCAACGTTTTTCGGATAGTTTCGCGCATGAGCAAGATTACCCTCAGCACCCTGAAAAACATGAAGGCCGAAGGTGATAAATTTGTCTGTATAACCGCCTATGATGCCACTTTTGCTCGCCTTGTCAGTGAGGCGGGGGCCGAAACAATCCTCGTAGGCGACTCGCTGGGCATGGTCTTACAAGGCCACGACAGCACCATTCCTGTAAGCATCGACGATATGGCCTATCACACTGAGTGTGTTTTACGAGGCAACCCAAAGTCACTGGTTATCGCCGACATGCCCTTTATGACTTACGCCACAGCTGACCAGGCCATGGACAATGCCACCGCATTGATGCAAGCCGGCGCTCAAATGGTAAAAATGGAGGGTGGTACCTGGCTGAGTGAAACCATCAGTAATCTGGTAGAGCGCGGTATACCCGTTTGTGCCCACCTGGGCCTGACCCCGCAATCGGTAAACACCTTCGGTGGCTTCAAGGTGCAGGGTCGTACGCCAAAAGAAGCAAAATCTATACTTTCCAGTGCCGTGGAGATTCAGGATGCCGGCGCCAGCCTGCTGGTACTGGAATGCATCCCCTCATCCCTCGCTGCCAATATCAGCGCCAAGCTGGACATCCCTGTCATTGGTATAGGGGCAGGGGCAGGTACCGACGCCCAGGTGCTGGTTATGCACGACCTACTCGGACTTACCGGTCACGGCGTCAGATTTGTACATAACTTCATGGAAGGCCAAAATACTATTCAGGGTGGGCTCAAGGCCTTCGTTGATGCAGTGAAATCAGGCGAGTATCCTAGCGACGAGCACAGTTATCGTTAGCGGCAGGTATTTATGCAGACATACTCAACCAATACTCCACTGCAAAACACGCTGAGAAAGGCCCGCCAGCGCGGACAGACCATAGCCTTCGTGCCCACTATGGGCAACCTACACGAGGGGCATCTGGACCTCGTGCGCAAAGCCCACACCCTGTGCGACCTGGTGGTTGTCAGCATTTTCGTCAACCCCCTGCAGTTTGGTGCCGGCGAAGACCTGGACAGCTATCCTCGAACGCTGGTCACCGATAAAGAAAAACTGTTCAAAGAAAGTGTGGATATTCTGTATACCCCCGGTGTAGAGGAAATATACCCCGAGGGCATGGCCGCCCAAACTCTGGTCAGGGTGCCCGGCTTATCCGAAACCCTTTGTGGGAGCAGCAGGCCCGGGCACTTCGACGGGGTCACAACGGTGGTGTCCAAACTGTTTAACATCGTGCAACCCGACGTAGCTGTATTTGGCGAAAAAGACTTTCAACAGCTGTCTATAATCCAAAAAATGGTGCGAGACCTGTGCATGCCTATAAGGGTAGTAGGAACCCCCACCGCAAGAGACGGTGACGGGCTGGCAAAAAGCTCCCGCAATGGTTTTTTATCTAATGAGCAACGCCATATCGCGCCTATTCTTCACCAGACCCTGTTAACGTGCAGGGAGGCCATTGCCTGTGACTTTGACAACTTCTTACAACTAGAGTCGCATGCGCGAATGAAGTTGCTGCAGGCCGGGTTTGAACCCGACTATTTCGCCATCCGCGACGCCTGCACGCTACTCGCTGTTACCGAAGACACCGAGGAAATTGCTATCCTCGCTGCCGCCCGTCTAGGCTCTACGCGTCTCATAGACAATGTGCACATTACACTCAACCCCGCCGGCGACTGGGGCATGCTCGCAGCCCACTAAATCTGCACCAACAAAACTGCCCGAAAGCCTATAGGAAATACCGAAGAGGAACGTTGTTGCTACCACCGCAGCGTTGCGTCTGGGCAAGCAGTAATTCAGCAGTCGCCAGAGCATCAACCAAGGCATTATGACTCGAGTATCTTGGTAAATTGTAACGCTGCCTACACGCGTGCAAGCGTAAATCACCCGTTTTAATAACCCTGTCGCTGCGTCGAAGAACGACCTCTTCCATCAGCATTGTATCGACGGTGGGCATTAACAGTGGTGCGCCATACTCCCGACAGGTCAGGCGATCAAGAAATGCGGTATCCAATGTAGCATTGTGAAACACCAGGACTCGGCCAGCAGCAGCAGCTAAGAATAATTCCAGCAATTGTGCTGCCGGCCTACCCTCCTCCAGCTCACAATCGCGCAGTTGATGGATAGCCGCACTTTGACCCACGCTCTGCTTGGCCTTCACCAGATAGTGCCTGGCCGACTCAAGCACTATCGCGCCTCGCTCGATAACAACCCAACCCAAACTAAGCAACTCACCTTGATTCGCGTCCAGGGATGACATCTCCCCGTCACACACCAGGAAGGAAACGTCCCGCCAATCGTCACCCAACCCAGGGGTGTGGCAACGCCAGGTATTGTGCAGAGTCGTTCCAGCAACCTTTTTGGCATACCACATTCGCCGCAGCCGTTGCCCCAACACTAACCCATGCCCCCTCGAAACGTTGCCTTAACAGAAGACTGCGATTCGTCGATGATGGTGAACGCGTCGCGCAATTGCTCTTTTGCCATCTTCGAAAGACTTTTGGGATTGAGGAAATTACTAACGGCTTCATCTCTGGAAATTTGCTCCGCCTGATGTCCAATGCGTTGGCGCTGAATAAAGTGCAGGGCATCCGCAAGGTTGCGGCTGTCGGTGATGGTCATGTACCCCTCTGTGGCCAGGGCACGCAGGCGCTCATCGGTGTTAACAGCTTCGATCTTATTCGTCACGGCGCGCAGGCGGACTATCTCAGTGATCGGCAATACCCCGCGTTTTTTCAAGTCCACACTGTCGCGATGCTCGCCATCGCGATCGACAACGAAACGCCTAAAAATACCCAGGGGAGGCTTCGAGTCCAAAGCGTTAGCAGCGAGAGCTGCAAGAAAAATCGTGTTGGCAGACGCCTGTTCCAGCATCTCATACTGCAATTGCTTTGCCAAATTGGCATCGCCGTGTATGGCACGGAGATCAAAAAATATACTCACCCGCATAACCGCGTCCGGAGTAGGACTCTGGGTCCAGCGGCGCACGGTGGTCTGCCATTGCGCCAATGGCTGACACCACTGCCGTGTCGTAGCCATGATGCCCCCGGGACAGTAGACATAGCCACAGGCATTGAGGCCATCACAGACAAAATTCGCCATCGCTGAAAACCAGGGTCGGTGCTCGCTCTTCATGTCGTCAGAAATTATCAGACCGTTGTCCTGGTCTGCTCCTAACAACTGCTCCGCTCTGGCCTGTGAACCAAATCCTGTCCAACAATAAGCCACCGGCGCGGGTCCTAATTGTTGCTCGGCCAATTGGATAAGGCGGATGGTAATGGCGTCACTGATAGCGGTGAGTATCTGGCTTATCTGTTGAGCCCGTATGTCGGATGACACCCACTGTACCAGTAGACTGGGCACCCCGGAAATGACATCAACCAGCCCCTGCACATCGGTCGCCCTGGAGATGTGCTGAACCAGGTAAACCGGATCGTCCTGTTTTGCCAAGATCAAATCTGAAGTGGTGACAACGCCGCGCAATTCACCCTCACACATAACCGGGATATGGTGGTAACCACGCTGGGTCATTAACAAGGTCGTGGCAAACACGGTATGGAAGCCTTCGATAGACTCGGGGTTTTTAGTCATAATGTCTCGTACCGCCGTATCGGGCGGCAGGCCCTCGGCGGCAAACCTTACCCGTAAGTCCCGATCGGTAACAATGCCCACCAGTTCCTCGTCCTCTACTACAAAAGCGGACGACACTCGCCGCCGGGCCATGGCGCCGGCGACTGCCTTCACCTCCAGGGCAGGATCGACGGTGAGCAGATCTGTGCTCATAAGGGAACTGACTTTCCGCATCATGGAATTTGGCACGGGTTCATAACGTGCAGCGCGGCGTAACCTTCGACTGCGCTGACCGCTGAAGTAGCGGTCAAAGTTGCGATTTTCCTGACGCAATCTGCGGTAATGCTCATCGGGCAGAAGGTACAGCAGGGCATCTTCAATGACGAGAGCCTGTACATTTCCATTCTCGGCGCTGAGGCCGCCAATATGAAAACTCTCCCCCTCGCCCAGTCTATCAAGCAGCTTGTTGTTGTCGTCGCGAATCTCCACCGCCCCGCTGCGCACGATACGCAGGCCCATATCAATCGTGTCTTTACTGAAGCGGTCTCCGCGACAATGATAGTGTATAAGGGTTTTTCCCACGGCCCACTGCAAAGAATGATTCGACAGTTCGTTGAACGGTAGTGATTGTTGCATGAATTCTGCGATCATCAGCAGCTCCGGCGAAGCGGATTGCAGGTCGGAAGATTCCATTTCCATATAAGTACTACCTACTTTTGTCGCTTGATGAACAGTGTTGCCACGTCTCCAAAATACTGCACACCCCTGCTGCTGGCAACCAGATAAAGTCGTTGCGCCGGCGTCGGCAGCTCTTTTATCGGAATAACCCATTCCATATTCTGTGCATCCCTGGCACGCATGGCGGAGGGACTTGTTTCACCGCCCGACTCGGCCACAGACATCATTACACCTTCCAGAGGATGCACAGACTTCAACACCAATACCGCACCTATATCCCGCTGTTCCAAGCGTAAAATCAGCTTGAAATCTTCGTTTTCCAGCTTGCAATGGCCGCTCTCATAGCGACAGTCGCTTTTCTCCACCAGTGGATACGATTTACCGGAAACTGCGGCCGCAGCCTCTTCTCCGGCTATTTGGCCAACGCCAATCCACGCCAGAATCGCAAGAATTGGGCCGACTATAAGCGCGATGACAACATGTTTATTTGTGAACACTTTCTGTACCTCTTAGGCGCCGCTCCTGCGGTGGGACCCTTGTTTCTAGTGATCGTGAGCCGCAGCAACCCCGGCCGGAATCCGGATGTACTCGACCAATTCCTGCACGTGCACTGGTGGCGCTGCGGTGACACGCGATACCGCCATGGCCACAGCAAAGTTCACAATCGCACCCACTACACCAAAGGCATTGGGTTCAATGCCCAAGAACCAGTTGGGCGACATATCACCCAGGAAGGCGGTAGAGGCAATAAACATAATACCCTTGTGCTGGAACACATAGAACAGGGTGATGCCGATACCCGCGATCATTCCAGCGATTGCACCTTCACGGTTCACCCGCTTGGAGAAGATACCCATCATCAGTGCCGGAAAAATGGAGGAAGCCGCAAGACCAAAGGCCAGTGCCACCGTTCCCGCCGCGAAGTCTGGCGGGTTAAAGCCCAGATATCCAGCCCCTGCAATCGCTGCAGCCATCGCTATACGGCTAGCACGCAGTTCCTGCTTTTCGCTGATATCCGGCTTAATCATTCCCTTGATCAAGTCGTGTGAGATTGCCGAGGCAATAGCCAACAACAAACCGGCCGCCGTTGACAGCGCCGCGGCGAGACCACCGGCTGCTACCAGAGCGATAACCCAGTTCGGTAACTTGGCTATCTCCGGGTTAGCCAGCACCATAATGTCATTATCAATTTTCACCATTTCGTTGACTGATTTGTCCGCGGTGTACTGAATACGACCATCACCATTTTTGTCTTCAAACTTCAGCAGGCCGGTAGCCTCCCAGTTTTTGAACCACTGGGGGCGCTCTTCGTAGACCAGATTTTCACCCGCTACCGGTTCAATAGTAGTGATGAGATTTAGCCTGGCCATGGCGGCAACAGCAGGGGCTGTTGTATACAAAATAGAAATAAAGATAAGAGCCCAGCCTGCCGACCGCCGCGCATCGCGCACTGTGGGTACCGTGAAGAAGCGGATAATCACATGAGGCAGGCCCGCCGTACCAATCATCAATGACATGGTATAGGCGAACATATTCAGTCCACTAAGACGCACACTGGTACTGTACTGGTCAAAGCCAAGTTCGGTAACCACCTGGTCCAGCCTGTCCAGAAGATAGGTTTCGCTGCCGGTCATCGTACTACCCAAGCCCAGCTGAGGGAGTGGATTGCCGGTCAATTGCAGACTAATAAAAATAGCGGGAATGGTATAGGCAAGAATGAGTACAACAAACTGTGCGATCTGAGTGTAGGTAATACCCTTCATTCCACCGAGCACCGAGTAAAAGAACACGATGCACATGCCTATCAACAGACCTGTGTCGTAATCTACTTCCAGGAAGCGGGAGAATGCCACACCAATGCCCTTCATCTGGCCGATAACATAGGTCACCGAACAGATAATAAGGCACACGACCGCGACTGTACGCGCGGTCTTGGAGTAGTAGCGATCACCAATAAACTCCGGCACGGTGAATTTTCCGTACTTTCTCAGGTAGGGAGCTAGCAACATTGCCAACAGCACAAAGCCACCAGTCCAACCCATCAAGAATACCGAGCCGCCATATCCCATAAAGGCAATGAGCCCCGCCATGGATATAAAAGAGGCTGCTGACATCCAGTCAGCCGCTGTGGCCATACCGTTGGCAATGGGGTGCACCCCGCCGCCGGCAACATAAAAGTCTTTGGTGGAGCCTGCCCTAGCCCATATCGCGATACCTATATAGACCGCGAAGGTCGCGCCAACAAATAAATAGGTCAGTGTTTGTAATTCCATGATATGCCCCTAATCCTCGTCTACGTTGAACTCGCGGTCCAACTGAGCCATCTTTCTGGCGTAGTAGAAAGTAAGGGCAACGAAACAATAAATCGCCCCCTGTTGGGCAAACCAAAAGCCTAGTTTGTAACCGCCTATTTGAATTTGGTTAAGAGTATCTACAAATATGATGCCGGCGCCAAAACTGACCACAAACCAAATCACCAGTAACTTGAACATCAACGAGAGGTTGCGCCGCCAATACTCTTTTGCTTGTTGTTCCGTCATTTTAGACATTTCACACCTCCATGGGTGTTGTTATTGTTTAATTGCGTCAGACTATATCACCTGTCGCTTGTAACGATCTCTTAGACCATGGTCTAGAAAGGTCATAATGCATATTATGATCATTAGACCTTAGTCCACTTGCGAACTGTTACAGCCTGCGTATTATCTTCACTTCATTAAAATAAAAGCGAGTAACCCCATGTCAGATTTTCCAGCGCACCCCGTGCCCCCCAGCTTTAAAGACGCCATCATTAACGCCGAGCAATACAAGGCCATGTACCAACGCTCTATCGAAGATCCAGACGGCTACTGGAGTGAACAGGCAACAAAATTTTTGTCCTGGGACGAGCCCTGGCATACGGTTAGCAACTGCGACCTGAAAACGGGTAAAGCCGAATGGTTTGCCGGCGGAAAGCTCAATGTCAGCTATAACTGTATCGACCGCCACCTACCCGAAAAAGCCGAGCAGAGCGCATTAATCTGGGAGGGCGACAGTCCCAGCGAGAGCAAAAAAATTACTTACGCTGAGTTAAAGTTGCAGGTGTGTAAGCTTGCCAATGCTCTCAAGGCGAGAGGCGTCAAAAAAGGCGATCGCGTCTGTATTTATATGCCTATGATTCCCGAAGCAGTGTTCGCAATGCTCGCCTGTACGCGCATTGGTGCCGTGCACTCAGTGGTATTTGGTGGATTCTCTCCCGAGGCATTGAAAGACCGCATTCTGGACTCTGACTGCCAAACTCTCATTACCGCTGATGAAGGCGTACGCAGTGGAAAATTCGTTCCGCTAAAAAGCAATGCCGACAAGGCCCTAGCCTTCTGTCCCAATGTGCACACTTGTTTGGTGGTAAAACGCACCGCCGGAGATATTTCCTGGGTTGAAGAGCGAGACCTGTGGTACCACGTAGCGACGGACCAAGCCGACAGCGAATGTGTGCCAGAATCTATGGACGCCGAAGACCCACTTTTCATCCTTTACACCTCAGGCTCCACCGGCAAACCAAAAGGCGTAGTACACAGCACTGGTGGCTATCTGTTACAGGCAGCCAGCACCTTCAAATACACCTTCGATTACCGCGACGGGGAAGTGTTTTGGTGTACGGCCGATGTGGGCTGGGTGACCGGGCACAGCTATATTGTCTACGGCCCTCTGGCTAATGGTGCAACCTCACTTATGTTTGAAGGCGTGCCAACCTATCCCGATGCAGGGCGCTGCTGGGAAGTGGTCGACAAACACCAGGTGAATATTTTCTATACTGCGCCAACAGCCATCCGGGCGCTACACGCTGTGGGAGACGAACCGGTAACACGTAGCTCAAGAGCAAGCCTGAGACTGCTGGGTAGCGTGGGCGAGCCCATTAACTCCGAAGCCTGGGAATGGTATTACAAAACAGTGGGGGATTCGCGTTGCCCTATCGTCGACACCTGGTGGCAAACCGAGACCGGTAGCCAGATGATTACCCCTCTCCCCGGTGCACACGCCATGAAGCCGGGCTCCGCCTCCTTCCCTTTATTCGGTGTAAACCTCGCACTGCTCAACGAAGATGGCACTGAAGTCGAGGGAGAGGGTTCTGGTTACCTGGCTATTAAATCTTCCTGGCCCAGCCAGATACGCACGATCTACGGCGACCACCAGCGCATGATAGAGACTTACTTCAGTCAATACCCCGGATACTACTTCACCGGTGACGGCGCAAAACGAGACGCCGATGGCTATTACTGGATTACAGGCCGTGTCGATGATGTACTGAATGTCTCCGGCCATCGCATGGGCACAGCCGAAGTCGAAAATGCGCTGGACCTGCACGAGCACATTGCTGAAGCTGCGGTAGTTGGCTTCCCGCACGATATCAAGGGTCAGGGTATTTATGCCTATGTGACCCTCATGAATGGCGTGGAACCCAGCGACGAACTGCGTGCCGAATTACTTGCACTGTGCACCGTGGAAATCGGCGCAATCGCCAAGCCCGATGTTATTCAGTGGGCCCCGGGCCTACCCAAGACACGCTCAGGAAAAATAATGCGACGTATTCTGCGCAAGATTGCAGAGAATGAACTGGATAACCTCGGTGACTTGAGCACTCTGGCAGACCCCTCTGTGGTAGAGCACTTGATTGCGAATCGTCAGGGCTAGCGCTTGGAAAACCCTATGAACTACGCCATCTGCGGAACACGTATTTTCAACGGTGAGGAAATACTGCATGAGCATGCCGTTATCGTGGAAGGTGAACGCATCGCAGGCGTAGTCGAGACTGTTAATTTACCCACAGGAATCAGTCAAATAAAGAGGGAGGGAGGAATACTCGCCCCTGGTTTTATCGACTTGCAGGTTAATGGTGGTGGTGGTGTTCTGCTGAACAATACTCCCGAACGCGCAGCGGTCGACACTATGGTTTCAGCACATCGTCGCTATGGCACAACTGCCATGATGCCCACTATCGTCAGCGACACGGCCCTGAAGCAGAAGGCCTGTATTGAGGCTGTTCAAGCCGCGCTCTCCGGCGGCAACCAAAGTATTTTAGGCGTGCATCTGGAAGGCCCCTTTCTCGACCTCGATAAACGTGGCATTCACAAGGCTGGTACCATTCGCCAAATTCAGGACACCGACATGGACTGGCTGTGTTCCCTGCAAATGCCCGCCATTATTGTGACGCTGGCCCCGGAACACACGCAGGCGGGTCAAATTCGTCAGCTAACAGACTGCGGTATTTTCGTCTGTGCCGGGCACACCAACGCCCGCTACAAGGAACTGTCAGTCGCCATCGCCGAAGGCCTGCGTGGTTTTACCCATTTATACAACGCGATGAGACCCCAGACCGGACGTGAACCAGGGGTCGTCGGTGCAGCACTGGACAGTGACACCACCTGGGTTGGAATTATCGCCGATGGTCACCATGTACACCCGGCCAACATACGTATTGCGCATAAAGCAAAACCCCGGGGGAAAACCCTTCTGGTGTCCGACGCTATGGCAAGCGTAGGTGGGTCTGAGTCATTTTTTGAAATCTATGGCGAAAAAATTGAAGAAGAAGAGGGCCGGCTGGTTAATTCTAAGGGCGTACTCGCCGGTAGCGCTATCGGCATGATAGACGCAGTCCGCATCAGCACTGAGTTAGTGGGCATCTCGCTGGAAGAGAGTTTGTGTATGGCTTCACTCTACCCGGCGGAGTTTTTGCAAAAAAGCACAAACCTGGGGCGAATCAAAGAAGGCTTTCGTGCTGACCTGGTGTGTTTCGATGACAATTATACTGTGCTGGACAGCTGGGTCGCCGGGCAGCATGAAGCGTATTAGCGCCTTTACTCGATGCCTGCTAAACAGCGGTCTGAGTTAAATTCTCACAGTTCTCTGGCCTAAAAAAAGGGATACACCCTGCGGTGTATCCCTCTTGTTCGGGCTCTAAGAACCCGTGGGTACTAAAAGCTTATTCAGTCGTAGACTCTTCAGCAGCTTGCTCCGCAGGCGCCTTATCTTCCAGCAACTCCTTGATAGAGAGCTTGATACGACCACGTTGATCGACGTCCATTACTTTCACCTGCACTTCCTGACCTTCGCTCAGGTAGTCAGTCACATTCTCAACACGCTCATTGGCGATTTGAGAGATGTGAACCAGACCATCTTTGCCGGGCAAAATATTGATGAACGCGCCAAAGTCTACGATGCGTGCAACAGTACCGGTATACGTCGCGCCAATTTCCGCATCAGCGGTAATGGTTTCAATCATATTCACCGCAGCGTCGCGAGATGCCTTGTCCTGACCGAAGACACGCACTGTGCCGTCGTCATCGATGTCAACTGTGGCACCAGACTCTTCAGTAATAGAACGGATCATTGCACCGCCCTTACCAATGATGTCACGAATCTTGTCAGCATCGACTTTCAGGATAAGCATGCTGGGCGCATTATCTGAAGTCACCTTGCGACCTTCGGACAGCACTTCATTCATCTGACCCAGGATGTGCAAACGAGCTTGCAGAGCCTGGCTCAAAGCAGTCTCCATAATCTGCTCGTTGATACCTTCAATCTTGATATCCATTTGCAAAGCAGTAACGCCCTCAGCAGTACCGGCAACTTTAAAATCCATATCGCCGAGGTGATCTTCATCACCCAGGATATCTGTGAGAATGGCAAACTGGTTGCCGTCCTTCACCAGACCCATAGCGATACCGGCAACAGGAGCCTTCAAAGGTACGCCGGCAGCCATCATGCCCAGAGAGCCGGCGCAAACCGATGCCATGGAACTGGAGCCATTGGATTCTGTGATTTCAGAGACAATACGCACTGTGTAAGGGAAGTCTTCCAGGGAAGGCATAACAGCCAACAGTGCGCGTTTGGCCAGGCGACCGTGACCAACTTCGCGACGGCTGGTAAAGCCAACACGGCCCGCCTCACCCACAGAGTAAGGAGGGAAGTTGTAATGCAGCATAAAGGGATCGCGACGCTCGCCTTCCAGTGCATCGATAATCTGGGAATCTCTTGAAGAACCCAGAGTTACGGCACCGATAGCCTGAGTTTCACCGCGGGTAAACAGGGCGGAACCGTGAGCTTTGGCCAAAATGTCAACTTCACAGGCAACAGCACGAACAGTCCGACCATCACGGCCGTCTATGCGAGGCTCGCCCGCAAGAATACGTTTACGAACCAGATTTTTCTCAACGCTTTTGAAAACGTCTTTCACTTCGTCGGCAGAAGGGCCGCCTTCAACAGCCAGGGCTTCTACGCAAGCATTGCGAATTTCGCCAACCCGCTCATAGCGATCTGCTTTTTCGGTAATACGGTAAGCTTCTCCCAGATCAGCCTTAGCCTGAGCTTCAACGGCCGCAACCAACTCTTCATTAACGGCGTCAGCTTCCCAATTCCAAGAGGGCTTGCCAGCTTCTTTAACCAGCTCGTTAATTGCCTGTATCACGACTTGCATTTCCTGATGGGCAAATAAAACAGCACCCAACATCTGGTCTTCGCTCAGCTCCTGAGCTTCAGACTCAACCATAAGCACAGCCGCTTCAGTACCCGCTACAACCATGTTCAGCTTGCTATCTTGCAACTGCGCGTAAGTAGGGTTCAGCATGTAACCGTCTTTCTCATTAAAGCCGACTCGAGCGCCACCGATAGGACCATTAAACGGCGCACCGGAAATAGCCAGAGCAGCGGAGGTACCAATCATTGCAATAATATCGGGATCAATATGCTTGTCGGCAGACATAACGGTACAGATAACCTGTACTTCATTCATGAAACCGTTGGGAAACAGGGGGCGGATAGGACGGTCGATGAGACGAGAAGTTAGTGTCTCTTTTTCACTGGGACGCGCTTCTCGCTTGAAGAAACCACCGGGTATCTTGCCGACTGAATAGGTTTTTTCAATGTAGTGCACGGCAAGTGGGAAAAAGTCACGGCCCGCACGCGCCGATTTCTCTGCTACAACCGTACACAGTACCGATGTATTTTCCACAGTGATAAGAACCGAACCGGTCGCCTGCCTGGCGATTCGTCCGGTCTCCAACGTTACGGTTTGTCCACCGTACTGGAATGTTTTAGTTACTGGATTCACATTTATTCTCCAATTCTTTTTAGATATAACGAGACCTGATCACTTTATAGACCAGGCCCCGAAATCATTGATGTCGCTTATCGACGCAGACCCAGACGTTTAATCAGGTTTGTGTAGCGCTCTACATTTTTGCGCTTCAGGTAGTCCAGCAGTTTACGTCGCTGGTTTACCATGCGGATAAGACCGCGGCGGGAGTGGTGATCGTGCTTATGCTCCTTAAAGTGCCCCTGTAGCTCCTGAATATTTGCACTCAGTAGTGCTACCTGTACTTCCGGGGAACCGGTGTCGCCTTCAGCGGTTTGATAATCTTTTACGATTTCTGATTTGGTTTGTGCATTTAGTGCCATGATAATTTTCCTTTAGTTAAATCTGCCTCAGGCGATTTTCGCCCTTCGTTAAAAAAAGAGCCTGTCCGTGCAGATTTACAGACAGGTTCATGTCACCTTTTATTGACTGACAATAAGTGACAATCAGTTGGTGACAATCAGTCGACGGGGCGCAATTCGCCCGTCATCCAATATTTCTCCTACACCCAAGAACTCACCGTCATCAAGCGCGACGCGCACCATACCACTATGAGGCGCATTTGACACTAATACGGGCTGTCCCTGACGTAGATAAAAGCCCGCCGATTCAGTAAGTTTCACCAGTGGCATAGTGTCTATAGCAGCGTCAGCCGGGAGCAACAATGCATCCATTGCCGGCAAGTCATCGCTGGCTTGTAAGTCTTCCAGTGCAGTCATTGTGATACAACTATCAATATCAAATGGCCCCGCTTTGGTGCGCCGCAGGGCACTAACATGACCGCCACAGCCCAGCTGGGCACCCAAATCTTCAGCCAGTGAACGCACATAGGTGCCCTTGGTACACTCTATATACACATCGACTTCGGGATGCTCTCCAGTCCTGAACTCGTATAAGTCCAATCGTTTTATGACAACCTGACGCGACTTACGTTCAACTTCCTGGCCTTTTCGCGCCAGTTTGTAGAGTGGTTGACCTTGATGCTTTATGGCCGAATACATAGACGGCACCTGGTCAATCTCACCTCTAAAACTTTCCAGGGCCGTTTCCACATCGTTCTGACTGATAGCGCTGGCGTCGCAGGATTGAATCACTGCGCCCTCAGCGTCACCTGTTTGCGTGCTAACACCCAAGACAAAAGTGCTCTTATAGGCCTTATCTGCGTCTAACAAATACTGGGAAAATTTGGTGGCTTCGCCGAAACATAGAGGCAAAACACCCGTAGCTAAAGGGTCAAGGCTGCCTGTGTGGCCGGCCTTCGCTGCGTCGAATAGGCGTTTAGCCCGTTGTAACGAACGATTGGAACTCTCCCCCAGGGGTTTGTCCAACAATAATATTCCGTTTATCGAGCGACCGCGTTTACGTCGAGCCACTGCAGTTATTCGCTTTCGCCGGAGGACTCGGAACCTACATCAGGCGCTTCACCGTCGACCAACCCTCGGTCAGCCTTGGCGGCACGGTGGATAAGGTCTTCCATATGTCGCCCCTGCCCCACGCTGCTGTCAAAATAAAAGCGCAATTGAGGCACGCTGCGCATTTTGCTCTCGCGTGACAGCTGACTACGCAAAAAACCAGCGGCCTTATTCAGCACCTCGGTTGACTCTTTCGCGTCTTCGGTGTTGTCTGCGCCCAAAACCGTATAGTGAATTTTGGCGTGGCCAATATCCCGGCTCACGTCAACACCAGTGACGCTGACCATGCCAACACGGGGGTCGCGAATCTCGCGTTGAATAAGAGACGCCAACTCACGTTGCAAGTAGTCTGACACTCGTTGGCTGCGTGTAAACTCTCTGGCCATAGCAACAAAAACCCGCTCTGATTACAGAGTGCGGGCTATCTCCTTCACTTCATAGACTTCGATAGAATCACCTGGTTTCACATCGGTGTAATTCTTCACACCAATTCCACACTCGGTGCCATTGCGCACTTCATTGGCATCGTCTTTAAATCGACGCAGAGATTCCAACTCACCCTCATAGATAACCACGTTATCGCGCAATACCCGGATCGGCTTAGAGCGATAAACCGTGCCTTCCACAACCATACAGCCAGCAATCTGACCAAATTTGGGCGAGCTGAACACGTCTCGAACTTCCGCGATTCCTACAATTTCTTCGCGTAATTCCGGTGCCAGCATTCCCGACAAGGCGGCTTTGACATCATCTATCAGGTTGTAAATCACGTTGTAATAACGCAGATCTACCGATTCGCTTTCAACCAGGCGTCGCGCCGAGCTATCGGCCCGCACATTAAAGCCGAACATAACCGCGCCGGAAGTCATAGCCAGTGTCACATCAGATTCAGCAATTCCACCTACGCCACCTGATACGATATTAACCTGTACTTCGTCATTCCCAAGCTCTACCAAGGAAGACTGAATCGCCTCGAGAGAACCACGTACGTCAGCTTTAACTATCACGTTAAGCGTTTTCTTCTCGCCTGCCGTCATGCTTTCAAACATATTGTCTAGCTTGGCCGCTTGCTGACTCTGCATTTTGGCTTCGCGGCTTCTTTCCTGTCGGTTGACAACGATTTCACGCGCACGCTTCTCGTTTTCAACGGCTGCAAATTGATCTCCTGCATCGGGAGTGCCGTCCAGGCCAAGAATTTCAACAGGAATACTCGGGCCCGCCTCATCAATAGGCTTACCGTTTTCATCCAGCATGGCGCGAACCTTGCCGTAGTGCAGGCCGGCTAAAACCGTGTCACCTTTGCGCAATGTTCCTCTCTGAATAAGAACCGAGGCGATAGACCCTCGACCTTTATCCAAGCGCGACTCAATCACCACACCTTGAGCGGGCACATCTGCGGGTGCACTCAGCTCCAGCAACTCCGACTGCAGCAACACAGCATCCAGCAACGCATCAACGCCATCTCCTGTGATAGCAGATACGTTGACAAACTGTGTGTCGCCGCCCCAATCTTCAGGAATTACATCTTTGGCAGCGAGCTCGTTCTTCACCCGATCGGGGTCAGCGCCCTCTTTGTCCATTTTGTTCACAGCAATAATCAACGGTACTCCCGCTGCTTTGGCGTGCTGAACAGCTTCTACCGTTTGCGGCATAACCCCATCATCGGCCGCAACCACCAAAATCACTATATCGGTACTCTTGGCTCCGCGCGCGCGCATGGATGTAAATGCCGCGTGCCCTGGTGTATCGAGAAAAGTAATCATGCCGTGATCGGTTGTTACATGGTAAGCACCGATATGCTGGGTGATACCACCTGCCTCGCCTGAGGCAACCTTGCTCTTGCGGATATAATCCAGCAAAGATGTTTTACCGTGATCAACGTGCCCCATCACTGTTACTACAGGTGCACGCGATTCCATAGCACCTTCATGCAGCGCCAAAGTCTCTTCCAGCTTATCTTCGATGGCATCGGCACTCACCAGCTTATAGCCATGCCCCAGCTCCTCAACCAACAAGATGGCGGTATCCTGGTCTATCATCTGATTGATAGTGGCCATTACACCCAGCTTCATCAGCTGCTTGATAACTTCGCCGGTTTTCACCGACATTTGCTGTGCCAAGCCAGCCACTGAAATCATGTCAGCCAGCTCTACTTCATGCACTATTCTTGCTGTTGGCATTTCAAACCCGTGTTTTGAATGTTCCTCATGAACGCGATTTGCTTTCTTGCGACTGCGTCTGCGTCCACCCCCTCCATCGGAGGTTTCCAGATCGGATAGAGACAGATTGTGTCCACGACGCTTCTTGCCACGCCCCGGGGCTGCGTTGCGATCGAGACGTCCTCGTGTCGTTTTGCGCTTTTGCTCATCTGCTGTGTCCGGTGTCGCATGCAGACGCTTAGGCCTGGATACTTTCTCTGTCGGCTTGGCGTTTTCGACCGCTTCTTTCTCTTTTGCTTCTAACTGGGCTTTTTTAGCCGCCTCTTCTGCCGCTCGCGCCTCAGCGGCCTCTTTTCTCGCTACTGCTTCTTCGTCTTCTTTGCGCAGTCTGCGTCGTATCGCGCGCTGGCGAAGCACTTCAGGATCCATATTGGCTGGATCTTCATCAGGCTCTTCTTCTTCAACAAAGACTTCTTCGGGTTCCTCCACCACAGGAGCAGCTTCGGGCACTGCCTCAACCTCAGCCACAACCTCAGTCTCTATCGTTTCCGGTGCAACAGCCTCAGATGGAGCCGCTTCTTCCAGTGGCGATTCGATAAGCTCTACTGTGTCGCCCGCCTCCTCTGCACTCTTCGCTTCGGCCAATAACTCGGCTGGATCACGCTTGACGTAAGTACGCTTTTTGCGAACCTCAACGTTAACTGTTTTTCTACCCTGCGAACTTGGTGTCTTAAGGGTACTGAGCGTCTTGCGCTTCAAGGTAATACGCTTGGGTGCACTGCTGGCCTCGGCCTCACCATGGCTACGCTTGAGGAATGCGAGCAGTGTTTGCTTGTCTTCATTGGACACAGCCTGGACTGCCTCAGTATGGGGCAAGCCCGCCTCTTTCATCTGCGTTAACAAACGATCAGCAGTTGCACCCACCACTTCTGCGAGTTGCTGTACTGTCACTTCCGCCATTCAATATTCTCCTTGGTACCCTGTTTGATCGCCTGTGTTCCTACTAATAAAGGTGCTATGCACCTTCCTCGGCAAACCAGGGTGCTCGAGCGGTCATAATTAACTCGCCCGCACGTTCTTCTGTCATATCCGGAATATCCATCAGGTCTTCAACCGCCTGTTCCGCAAGATCTTCCATCGTAATAATCTCGCGACTGGACAGAATGAAGGCCAGATGCTTGTCCATTCCTTCCATTTCCAGAAGGTCGGCCGCAGGCTCGTTCTCACCCAATACTTCCTCGGAGGCTATAGCTTGGGTCAGCAGGGAATCTTTGGCCCGAGATCGCAGCTCTTCAGAAATCTCTTCGTCAAACCCTTCTATAGCCATCATCTCTTCAAGCGGCACATAGGCGACTTCTTCAATAGTGGTAAAACCTTCCTCTACAAGAATTTCTGCAATTTCGTCGCTGATATCCAGACCGTCGATAAACACCTGAATAACCTTACCGTCTTCCGCTTCGTGCTTCTCTGCAGCCTCATTAGTACTCATGACATTGATAGTCCAACCCGTCAGCTCACCAGCCAAGCGTACGTTTTGACCACCACGACCAATGGCCTGGGCCAGATTGTCTTCAGAGACGGCAACATCCATGGTCTCGTTGTCTTCATCCACAACAATAGACTCAACCTCTGCCGGCGCCATGGCGTTAATTACTAATTGGGCGGGGTTGTCATCCCACAGGACAATATCCACGCGCTCGTTATCCAATTCATTGGACACGGCCTGAACTCGCGAGCCCCTCATACCAACGCAGGCCCCTACCGGGTCGATTCGCTGGTCGTTTGTTTTAACGGCGATTTTTGCGCGAGACCCGGGATCTCGAGCAGCCGCTCGAATTTGTATAACTTCCTCGGCTATTTCTGGCACTTCAATTTTAAACAATTCAATCAACATTTCTGGACAGGAGCGGCTCAGTATAAGCTGTGGCCCACGAGGCTCTTCAGAGATAGCCTGCAGAATAGCCCGCACTCTGTCATTGATTCGAAATGTTTCACGTCCTACCAGCTGGTCTCGAGACAGAAGACCCTCGGCGTTATTACCCAAATCGACAATGACATTGTCACGGGTTACTTTCTTCACAGTGCCAGCAATCAGCTCACCAAGACGATCGACGTATTGTTCTACAACCTGCTCGCGCTCAGCTTCGCGCACGCGCTGCACAATAACCTGCTTCGCGGTTTGTGCAGCAATACGACCAAAACCAACATTCTCTATGGTCTCTTCATGGATATCACCCGGCTTTAAGTCCGGACTCACTTCCAGTCCTTCTTCTGTCGTAAATTGTGTGCCTAGCAGTGCCATCTCGTCATCGGGCACGACCAGCCAACGGCGGACAGTAATATAGTCACCGGTTTCCCTGTCGATGGTCACTTCTATATCGGCATCTTCGTCATACCGTTTTTTAGTGGCCGTAGCCAAAGCCAGCTCAATCGCCTCGAAGATAATGCTCTGGGGCACACCTTTCTCGTTCGATACCGCCTCTGCGACTAACAGAATTTCCTTTGTCATTTCACGCCTCGCCAATTCGCCTGTCTAATACGTACCCGCGCTAAGCGCGGGATTGAATACGCGCCTTTTCTACTGCGCTGTAGGGCAATAGATATTCGTGATCGTCTACATGAACCACGATATCTTCGCCCTCGATACCCTTTAAAACACCTTTAAATTTGCGCCGCCCTTCAAAAGGGCTACGCAAACGTAATTCAATTTCTTCGCCTACATAAGCGGGATACTGCGCTAGATTAAACAACAATCTATCCATGCCCGGAGAGGACACTTCCAGCGTATACTCGCCGCTAATAGTATCTTCAACGTCCAGCACACTGCTCACCTGATGACTCACGCTAGCGCAATCGTCAGCAGTGATCCCCTTGTCGGACTCAATGTAGACACACAGCACGCTATGCCTTCCCTGGGACAGGTATTCAATACCCCACAACTCGAAGCCCATAGCTTTGACTGAGGGTTCCAACATGTCCTGCAGCTGCTGTTCTTTTACTGCCACTTTATCTCCATGTACGAAAAAGCCCCTAAAAAGGGGCTCTTTCGTAACACACTAAAGTTGGTAGCGGGGGCTGGATTTGAACCAACGACCTTCGGGTTATGAGCCCGACGAGCTACCAGACTGCTCCACCCCGCATCAAAAACTTACTCTCGCTGTAAAGGCCCCTTATGGCACTTTACCTTGGATCGTTCTCGTCTTTCCGACCCAAATTCGAGGCTGTGCATTATAGGTACCGACCCTATTGCGGTCAACCTAAATAGGGGTCTAAAAACGCTTTAATTTCACTGTATTTCTTTTTTGCGCAACGTCCCGGCTAAATAACACAGCCAGTTTGCCCAAATGAGATCACCGCGAAGCAGTGATCTCATTTGTATGGTGCCGAAGGCGGGCTTAGATATGCACGATACGGCTCCAGCCTTACGCAACCTGCTAATACCCAGCAGCGACAGTAAACCCGCCATGATACCTAGCAACCAAAGAGGGGCTAAGAGCACAGAAGTTGCCGCAGCAGTCGGGGTATTCTCAAGCTCATCGATTCAGTAACCGGAACGGCCAGTGTTGATAGTTGACAGCGTAGGGGTGAACCCGTCCAGACTGGGATGGATTGGAAATGGAAATACTGACTGTGGTGAGCCGCGATGAGCCTTGGCTGCAATCAGTAGCCCCGGGCTATATTAATGAAGCTACCGTGGCTTCCGCTTTGTCGTAAAACCGTCTATATATCTATCTAATTCAACCCTTAGCCCCAGCGAATACAGGGGCCAAAGTTATAAATGGTGCCGAAGGCGGGACTTGAACCCGCACGAGCATAGCTCACCACCCCCTCAAGATGGCGTGTCTACCAATTCCACCACTTCGGCGTGTTTTTTTCTTACTCTTAAAGCTCTGGGACATCCTGTTCAGTTCTTTCGAATTCTGGCGCTACCGATTCCAGCACTGGAACCTCTGACTCAACCACGGGGAGCTCCGACTCGCCTGCCGAAGCTTTTGACTCTAACGCTGCAGCTGGAATATCCAAATTCAGGTCATTCGCATCAACTGATTTGGTGTTGGCGATAATAGCCAGACCAAAACTGGTGGCAAAAAAGATAACCACTAACCATGAAGTGGAGCGAGTTAGGGCATTGCCACTACCATCACTGCCAAGAAGGGTTTGTGATGCACCTGCCCCGAAGGAGGCGCCCATATCTGCCCCCTTACCCTGTTGCAGCATAATGAGGCCGATGATAGACAAGGCTACCAACAAGTGAACTACTAAAACAATTTGTTCCATATATCTGTCGCCCTACTACAGGGCACCTTTAATTCTGATTCAAAAACCCACAAGCCGCATTAATAATGGCTAAAAATTCGCTGGCATCCAATGCTGCACCGCCCACCAGGGCTCCGTCTATATCTATTTGGGAAAACAACTCTCCCGCATTTGCGCCTTTCACGCTGCCACCGTAGAGCAAGCGAGTCGCAGCAGCATCAAGCCCGGGAATATTTTCCAGACTCGTCCTGATAAAAGCATGCATCTCCTGCGCTTGCTCGGGAGATGCCGTTAAACCCGTACCTATCGCCCAAATGGGCTCGTATGCTACCACCAACCCGGCAAGGCTAGCCTGCCCGCGCAAAGAACCTTCAAGCTGACTTGCAACGACAGCTTTTGCATCGCCGCTTTCACGCTGTTCCAGTGTCTCCCCTACGCAGAGTATTGGCAACAAGCCAGACTCTACCGCGGCGGTTAACTTCCCGCCAACCAGCGCGTTTTGCTCGCCGTGATATTGACGCCGCTCAGAGTGGCCCAATATAACCCACCGACAGCCCTGATCACGCAAAATTAGCGCTGAAACCTCACCGGTGTAGGCGCCTGACGACATATGACTACAATCCTGCGCTCCTACGCTTATGGGAGAGCCAGCACAGGCAGTTAAGGCCTGTGGTATGTGCACATACGTAGGGCAAACGGCAATATCTACCTGCTGATTGGACAATCCAGCCATCATGCTGCTCATCAATTGTTCGACAAAGGCTTTAGAGCCATTCATCTTCCAGTTACCAACAACTAAGGATCGACGCATGGAATCCTCCCAGCGAAAACGGCCGCAATCTTACCCAAGATAGGCTCGACTTACAAGGTGAATACTGCGTTGGCTCAGGACAAAATCTTCTCGACCTGTGCAGCCAGATTTTTGCACAGCGATTCAACCTCATTAGCGTCTTCACCCTCTATCATGACTCGCACCAGAGGCTCCGTCCCCGAAGGGCGCAGCAACACTCGACCCCGCGAGCCCATTTGCTTTTCAATCACCTGCACTGCCGGCTCAAGATCGGGGTGCTGGGACAAAATCACTTTGCCTGAAACCCGCACGTTTAGCATAGTCTGCGGGTATTTCTTCATTCCGCCGCGAAGACTGGCTAAGTCAATGCCGGCACTGCGCATGGCAGCGAGCACTTGCAATGAGGCAACAATGCCATCGCCCGTGGTAGTGACATCCGAACAGATAATATGTCCCGAAGCTTCGCCGCCCAAACTCCAGCCGTTTTTCTCCATCAGTTCTTTGACGTAGCGGTCACCCACCTGGGCCCGCACGAACTGCAATCCTTCATCAATCAGGGCCCGCTCCAGCCCCAGGTTGGACATCTGCGTGCCTACCACTCCGGCATCACTTTGACCCCGGCGCAATCTGTCGCAAGCAATAACGTAAATCAATTCATCACCATCGACCATCTCACCATTGTGGTCAACGAACAGGACCCTGTCTCCATCACCGTCATAAGCGATGCCTACGTCGGCTTTACGCTCAACAACCAAACGGGACAGTGCGGATATATCGGTAGAGCCCACTCCCTCGTTAATATTAAATCCATCGGGCTCCACACCCATGGCAATGACCTCAGCCCCCAGCTCCCCCAACACCGCCGGAGCGATATGGTAGGTAGCGCCATGGGCACAATCGACCGCGATGCGCAGCCCGCGCAGGCTGAATTTTCGGGGGACCGTTGATTTGCAGTATTCAATATAGCGGCCAGCCGCGTCCTTCACGCGCAAAACCTTGCCTATGTCGGCAGAGCTTACCGTGATCAGCGGCTTATCTATTTCTGCTTCAATGGCGTGCTCAACATCGTCGTCAAGCTTGGTACCCTCGGCGGAGAAAAACTTAATGCCATTGTCTTGAAAGGGGTTGTGCGAGGCGCTAATCACAATACCGGCCTCGGCGGCATGGCTGCGTGTCATCAAAGCAACTGCGGGCGTGGGCATGGGGCCCAGCAATTTGACATCCACTCCCGCGGCGACCAGTCCCGCCTCAAGCGCAGACTCAAACATATAGCCAGAGACCCGTGTATCCTTGCCTATAATGACAGTGCAATGCCCGTCTGTCTTTGCATTACGGGCAAACACCCTACCGCAGGCCCAACCCAGCTTGAGCATGAAGTCAGGTGTAATCGGCCCCTCTCCCACGGTGCCGCGAATACCATCAGTGCCAAAGTAACGCTTACTCATAGTGCTCCTCATTCGCTAAAGCGACTGCCATAGCCACTGCATCCACTGTGGCCGCAACATCGTGTGTTCTAATGATCCCCGCGCCTCGCTCTACAGCAAGTACCGCTAGGGCGAGAGATGCCGGCAAACGCTTATCAACGCTGCGTCCAATTAACTTCTCAATCATCGACTTGCGCGAAAAACCAACCAGCAGGGGAAAACCGAGTTCAGACAAATGCGGCAGCCCCTGAAGTAGTTGCAGATTATGCTTCACCGTTTTACCAAAACCAAACCCTGGATCCAGAATAATACAGTTTTTCTCAATACCAGCCTCGACACAGGCGGCAACGCGTTGTTGCAGAAACAGTCTGACGGCTTGCACCACGTTGGCATAATGGGGCGATTGCTGCATATCCAATGGACTGCCACGCATATGCATTAAACAAATGGGGAGGTTTGATTCGGCCGCGGCCTGCAGCGCGCCTTCACGAGAAAGGGCCCGTACATCATTTAACATACCCGCACCGAGCTCGGCTGCTGCCGTCATAATTGAAGCGGTGCTGGTGTCCACTGAGACGATTACATCGAGCTCGGCACAGATTTTTTCCAGCAGGGGCAACACACGATCACATTCCTGCAAATACGAAACCGGAGCTGCCCCGGGGCGAGTAGACTCGCCACCAATGTCGAGTATACGGGCGCCATCTGCAACCATACTGGACGCTTTATACAGCGCACGATCCACATCCAGTCGACCGCCTTTATAAAGCAAACCGCCATCTGAGAAGGAATCGGGGGTGGTGTTGATCACCCCCATAATTGCCGGGGTAGATAAATCAAGAAGACGCCCGGCGCAGTCTATATCCGGGCAGTGTTTAACCGAAGTGAGCACCGGGTGTGCTGCCGGACCTACGGATTAATGTTCGCCGGCGGGATTGCCGATGGGGCCAGCAGGCTTTTCATCAGTGGCAGCTTCACTATGGTTCCCGTCATCTGAGGATGCCCCTGAGTCATTGCTGGCCCAGTCACGGGGTTCGGAAGGTTTTTTACCTGCCATGATTTCATCAATTTGACTTGAATCGATGGTTTCGTACTCCATCAGGGCATCGGCCATGACGTGCAGCTTTTCGACATTTTCGGTGAGCAGCTTTTCGGCAGTGGCATAGCTGGAATCGATAATTTTGCGCACCTCCTCATCGATAAGCTTTGATGTCTCACCCGACATCGACTGAGTGTGTTGCGACGCAGAGCGCCCCAGAAATACTTCTTCGTCCGCATGGTCATACATCAATGGACCCAAACTCTCAGACAAGCCCCATTTAGTCACCATATTGCGGGCAATTTCTGTAGCACGCTGAATATCATTGGATGCACCGGTGGTAACACCGTCTTTGCCCAGAGTCATCTCCTCGGCAATACGCCCACCATACAAACTGCATATCTGGCTGATAATAAAGCGGCGACTGTGGCTATAGCGATCTTCAACCGGCAAGAACATGGTTACACCCAAAGCGCGGCCCCGGGGAATAATACTCACTTTGTATACGGGGTCGTGCTCTGGCATAAGGCGCCCGACAATAGCGTGCCCCGACTCGTGATAGGCCGTGTTGCGCTTCTCATCTTCCGACATCACCATCGACTTGCGTTCAGCGCCCATCATGATTTTGTCCTTGGCCTGCTCAAACTGAGCCATGCCCACGGTGCGAATTCTGGCTCTCGCAGCGCAAAGTGCCGCCTCGTTGACCAGGTTGGCCAAATCGGCGCCAGAAAATCCCGGTGTGCCACGGGCGATTTTGGAGGCCTCAACGTCTTCAGCCAAAGGTACTTTACGCATATGTACTTTGAGAATTTGCTCGCGCCCACGAATATCTGGCAAGCCCACTACAACCTGACGATCGAAACGACCGGGGCGCAATAAAGCGGGGTCTAACACGTCTGGGCGGTTGGTTGCAGCGATAACAATGACGCCGTCATTTACCTCAAAGCCGTCCATTTCGACCAGCAACTGGTTAAGGGTTTGTTCACGCTCATCGTGCCCACCGCCAACCCCTGCACCACGATGACGGCCTACCGCATCAATTTCGTCGATAAAAATAATACAAGGCGCCTGTTTCTTGGCCTGCTCGAACATATCTCGAACCCGGGAGGCACCCACGCCCACAAACATCTCTACAAAATCTGAGCCGGAGATGGAGAAAAAAGGCACCTTGGCTTCGCCTGCAATAGCTTTGGCCAAAAGGGTTTTACCGGTACCGGGTTGCCCCACCATCAAAACCCCACGCGGAATGCGTCCACCGAGCTTTTGAAAGCGGCCGGGGTCACGCAAAAACTCTACCAGCTCCTGCACGTCTTCTTTGGCCTCGTCCACGCCCGCCACATCGGCGAAAGTAGTGGTAATCTGGTCTTCTCCCAGCAGCTTGGCCTTGCTCTTCCCAAAGCTCATGGGGCCACCCTTACCGCCGCCACCGCCTTGCATCTGACGCATGAAAAACATGAACACAGCAATGATTATCAGAATAGGGAAGCTTGCAACCAACAACTGTGTCCAAACGCTCTGCTGTTCGGGCTTCTTGCCATCGACTTTAACATTGTGCTGTAAGAGGTCGTCAATGAGCTTGGGGTCTTCTAGCATCGGACGGATGGTTTCAAAGGTAGAACCGTCGTAGCGTTCACCGGAAATGGTCAAGCCGTCTATCATGACGCTCTGGACCTGTTCGTTCTGGATTTCCTGAATAAACGCCGAGTAACCGACCTCTTCAGTTTCGCTCTGCATACTAAAGTTGTTAAAAACCGACAACAAAACGGCGGCTATCACTAACCATAACAATAAATTTTTGGCCATATCACTCAACGCTATTTCCTCAGGGACAAACAGTGGGCCCAAAAAAAGGTCAACCACCCTCTCACAACTCAACTGAACAGATCAATACAATATGTCCAGAGTACTACAATTGGGGCGACCGCTCCATGTTTCAAGCCCCAAAAAGCACTAGCTGCAAAAGTCTTTTGCGACCAGGTAAACCTCTCTGGATCGGGGGCGGGAGGCCTGCGGTTTGCGGGTCAGAACACGGGAAAAGGAGCTGCGGGCATCACCCAGAAGCGTATCGAAGCCCTCTCCCTGAAATATTTTGGTGACAAATGAGCCTCCCGGAGCCAATACCCGGCGCGCCATATCCAGCGCCAGCTCTACCAGATACATTGAGCGAGGCTGGTCGACGCCACTCATACCACTCATGTTGGGCGCCATGTCAGAGATTACAAGGTCTACTGGCAGCCCGCCAATGGCAACAATAATTTGCTCAAACACCTCGTCTTCGGTGAAATCACCCTCTACGAACTCCACCCCCGCAAGGCCGTCCATATAAAGAATGTCGGAAGCGATAACCTTGCCCCTATCCCCCACCAGCTCTGCGGCAACCTGCGACCAACCGCCCGGGGCGCTGCCAAGGTCTACCACAGTCATGCCGGGGAGAAACAATTTGTCTTTGCCTTGCAGCTCCAGCAATTTATAACAGGCGCGAGAACGATAACCGTCCCTCTGGGCTCGCTGTACATAGGGGTCATCCCGGTGCTCTTTAAGCCAGGCAGCGCTGGATGATTTTTTCTTGGCCATATAAACTGGTGCCTCTGACTCTGTTTCGAAGTTAGTGTAGAATGCTCGGCCGCGCTCAGCAGTACATTGTAACCCACAAGCTGCGCCACTCACTGTTTAAACCGGAATCTCCATGAGCAAGAACGCCAAACACGACATCAAACAATTACGCGCGATAGGACACAAGCTAAACCCCGTGGTCACCGTCGCCGGCAATGGCCTCAGTGAAAACGTGATCGCTGAGGTCGACCGCGCTCTAGGTGACCACGAGCTGATCAAGATTAAGCTGGCTGTCGGAGACAAGGCCGCTAGAGCCACTGTGGCCGAGGAACTGTGCAGCAAAACCAAAGCCGAACTGATCCACAGTATAGGTGGCGTCATATTGATACTCAGGCGCAGCCCCCAGCCAGACCCTCGTCTGTCCAACCTCATTCGCCGGGTCTAGTATGGGGAAAGTCCTTGAGTTCCCGTCTCAGCAGGCTCAGGGGCGAGCTTACCTCGACACTCAACTAAGAAAATTGCTGACCAGCAAAGGCGCCGATCAAATACTGATTGATTTTGCTGCCAAGGTACTCACTCAAACCTACGCCGAGCTCAGCGAGTCAGAGCAGTACAGCTTTAGCATTGCGCTGCCGATGGGCATCAGCGAGAGCGACAGCGCCGAGCTTAATCGGCAAATTAATACCGGGGTGGAGGGCATACGGGCAGAAAGCCACGCATTAATGGTAAGGCTGGTTGCACAACTCGTACTGACAAAGCTTCAACTGTTTCAACGCGAAAGAGACTAGATATGGTGCACCTGATCAATTTCGTACTCGATATCCCCGGCTGGCGCACGCACTAAGGCAACATCGCCCTCTTCCTTGCCTATCAAGGCCCTCGCTAGCGGCGAACCAACTGAGATAAGGTTCTTCTTTATATCAGCTTCATCTTCACCCACGATACGGTAGCGTACCTCGCCGTCGGTATCGCTATTAATCAGGTCAACCGTAGTACCAAATATAACTTTGCCCGTCTTGGTAATTTTGGTGACATCGATAACCTGAGCACTTGCCAGCTTGAATTCAATTTCGATGATACGCCCCTCGGCAAAGCTCTGCTGTTCGCGCGCTGCGTGATACTCCGCATTTTCCTTCAAATCACCGTGTTCTCTTGCCACGCCAATGGCCTGGCTGATTCTGGGGCGATCAACGGTTTTCAAACGGGTCAATTCTGCTCGCAGGGATGCTTCACCCGCCACTGTCATAGGAACCTTATTCATTCCCGATACTCCTGTGTAAATCCTGTAAGCGGCGCACGGTGGTATTACCCTCCAGCTTCATGGCCATACAAATAGCCTCCGCCCCGGTTAAGGTTGTTGTATAAAACACCCGGTGCGATTCAGCGCTGGCCCGGATGGGGGCAGAGTCTTCAATCGCCCTACGCCCTTCGGTTGTATTGATAATCATGTCAGCTTCATCGTTTTTAATCATATCAACGATATGCGGGCGCCCCTCTTGTACTTTGTTCACTCTGCGCACTTCCAGCCCCGCTGCCTCGATGGCATCGGCGGTGCCTCCAGTGGCAGCAAGACTGAACCCCATAGCAATCAAGTCACCGGCCACTACGACTGCGCCGGGCTTATCGACATCTCGCACGCTTATCAACACCGTACCGCTTTTGGGCGCTGCAGCGCCACCTGCCAGTTGCGCCTTGGCGAAGGCTGAGGCAAAAGTGTCGCCGGTTCCCATTACTTCACCGGTAGATTTCATTTCTGGCCCCAAAATCGGGTCCACACCGGGGAACTTATTAAACGGCAGCACTGCCTCTTTTACACTGTAGTAGGGGGGCACTATTTCCTTGGTGAAGCCCTGGCTTTTCAGGCTTTGACCGACCATCGCGCGCGCCGCAACTTTTGCCAGAGACCTGCCTATACACTTGGACACAAACGGCACGGTGCGCGATGCACGAGGGTTCACTTCAATCACATAAATCTCGCCATCCTGCCAGGCCAATTGCACATTCATCAGGCCCTTCACGCCCAGTTCCAAAGCCATCTGCCTAATCTGCACACGCATGGCATCCTGAACCTCGCCATCCAGACTATAGGGAGGCAGTGAACAGGCAGAGTCACCTGAGTGAATACCCGCCTGCTCAATATGCTGCATGATGGCACCGATAACGACTTCCTCGCCATCGCAAACTGCGTCTACATCCACTTCTATGGCCGCGCTCAAAAAACTATCCAAAAGCACAGGTGCGTCGTTGGAAGCCTGCACTGCGTTGCGCATATAACGCAGCAGATCTTCCTCGCGATAGACAATTTCCATGGCGCGCCCGCCCAACACATAAGAGGGGCGCACAACCAGCGGATAGCCAATTTTTGCCGCCGCAGCTACCGCTTCTTCGGTACTGCGCACGGTGGTGTTTTCGGGCTGCTTGAGTTCCAGCTTTTGAATCATTTTCTGGAAACGCTCACGGTCTTCAGCGCGGTCGATGGCGTCGGGGCTCGTGCCGATAATGGGCACACCTTGGGCTTCCAGCGCGCGCGCCAGCTTGAGGGGCGTTTGGCCACCAAACTGCACGATCACACCTTTGGGCTTTTCAATGTTGATGATTTCCAGTACATCTTCAAGCGTAACGGGTTCGAAATACAAGCGGTCGGAAGTATCGTAATCGGTTGAGACCGTTTCCGGGTTACAGTTAACCATGATGGTTTCGTAACCGTCTTCACGCATGGCCAGGGAAGCGTGCACACAACAGTAATCAAACTCGATGCCCTGACCGATTCGGTTGGGGCCTCCACCCAGCACCAGGATTTTTTCCCTACTGGTGGGGGCAGATTCACACTCCTCCTCATAGGTGGAATACATGTAGGCGGTTGCTGAAGCAAACTCGGCGGCGCAGGTATCCACTCTTTTGTAAACCGGGCGAATATTCAGACTGTGACGGTGCTCGCGCACCAACTGCTCAGGACGATTCAGCAGCGCACTCAGACGTATATCCGAAAAGCCTTTCCTCTTCAGCCGATACATCTGCTCATAGTCAAGGCTCTCGAGGGTTAGCGCCTTCACGCGCTCTTCTGTATCGATAAGATCCTTGATTTGCACTAAAAACCAGGGGTCAACGCCGGAGAATTTGTACACCTCATCAATCGACATACCCGTGCGAAAGGCATCGCCGATATACCAGATTCTATCGGGGCCGGGATTGGTCAGTTCAGAGACTAAATCGGCATGCAATTCAGGGTTTTCCACATCCATCATGGGCTCAAAACCGGAAGAGCCCACTTCCAATCCACGCATAGCTTTTTGCAATGATTCCTGGAATGTTCGACCGATTGCCATCACCTCACCCACCGACTTCATCTGGGTGGTCAAATGAGAGTCTGCAGCGGGAAACTTCTCGAAAGCAAAGCGCGGTATTTTGGTTACAACGTAGTCGATTGATGGCTCGAAGGATGCCGGTGTGGCACCGCCGGTAATATCATTGCTCAGTTCATCGAGCGTGTAGCCAATAGCCAATTTTGCTGCGATTTTTGCTATGGGGAAGCCAGTCGCTTTGGAAGCCAGTGCAGAGGAGCGAGACACGCGGGGGTTCATTTCGATAACCACCATGCGCCCAGTTTTGGGGTCTTGCCCAAACTGAACATTTGAACCGCCTGTTTCGACGCCGATTTCGCGCAGTACCGCCAGCGAGGCGTTGCGCATAATCTGGTACTCTTTGTCTGTGAGCGTCTGGGCTGGAGCAACAGTAATCGAGTCCCCTGTGTGTACGCCCATAGCATCAAAATTCTCGATAGCGCACACAATAATACAATTGTCTTTTTTATCGCGCACAACTTCCATTTCAAACTCTTTCCAACCGATCAGTGACTCGTCAATCAACAGTTCGGTGGTGGGAGACAGATCCAGGCCGCGTACACAAATTTCTTCAAATTCTTCCCGGTTATAGGCAATGCCGCCGCCGGATCCGCCCATGGTAAAAGAGGGGCGGATAATGCAGGGGAAACCGAGATGATCAACCGCCTGGTAGGCCTCTTCCAGACTGTGGGCAATAGCGGACCTGGGTGTTTCCAAGCCAATTCTTTTCATTGCCGCATCGAATAACTGGCGATCTTCTGCCATGTCGATAGCTTGCTTGTTGGCGCCTATCATTTCGACGTTATACTTTTCCAGCACACCTTCCCGGGCAAGATCCAGCGCGCAGTTCAGCGCCGTTTGTCCGCCCATTGTGGGCAGCAATACGTCGGGTTTTTCCACTTCGATAATTTTGGCGACCGTTTGCCACTCAATGGGCTCGATATAAGTAGCATCGGCCATGTCAGGATCTGTCATGATGGTCGCCGGATTAGAGTTGACCAAAATAACCCGGTAGCCTTCCTCACGCAGAGCCTTGCAAGCCTGCGCGCCAGAGTAGTCAAACTCACACGCCTGGCCAATAACAATAGGCCCGGCGCCCAGAATCAGGACGCTTTCAATGTCAGTTCTTTTTGGCATACGAGATCAACTCTTCCCTGTGCGTGCTGCTATCAATTCAATAAAATGGTCAAAAAGAGTGGATGCCTCATGCGGCCCGGGGCTCGCCTCGGGGTGACCCTGAAAACTGAAGGCCGCCTTGTCGGTGCGATGAATGCCCTGCAGTGAACCGTCAAACAATGACGTGTGGGTGACTCGCAAGTTTTCAGGCAGACTGGATTCGTCCACAGCAAAACCATGATTCTGGCTGGTAATCATCACACTGCCATCGCTCAGGTCTTGCACCGGGTGGTTGGCGCCATGGTGGCCAAACTTCATTTTCATCGTGCTGGCTCCACTAGCGAGGCCCAGCAGCTGGTGTCCCAGACAGATCCCGAAAACAGGTACATCGGTCTGCAGAATCTCCTGAATCGCCTCAATGGCATAGGTACAGGGCTCTGGATCTCCGGGGCCGTTAGATAGAAACACGCCATCGGGGTTCATCGCCAGCACCTCGGCCGCTGGTGTCTGAGCGGGCACCACCGTCAGGCGGCAGCCTCTGTCGACCAGCATTCTCAGAATATTGCGCTTCACCCCGTAATCATAGGCCACCACATGCCACGGCATCTGTTCAGCGGGGCGCTCGCTACAGCCTTTGCCGAACACCCAACTGCCCTGTGTCCAGCTGTAGCGCTCTTTCACGCTGACTTCTTTGGCTAAATCCAGCCCCTTCAAGCCAGTGAAGGCGCGTGCTTTAGCCAGCGCTGTCGCTTCGTCGATGTCTGGACCCGCCATAAGGCAACCGTGCTGGGAACCTTTATCACGCAAAATACGGGTCAGGCGACGTGTGTCGATGTCGGCGATTGCAACAATGTTGCGGCTCTCGAGGTAATCCTGCAGGCTTTGCTCGTTGCGGTAATTACTCGCCGTCAGGGGTAAATCGCGAATAATGAGTCCGGCGCCCCAATTTTGGCTCGACTCCTCGTCTTCCAAGTTAGTTCCGGTATTACCTATATGCGGATAGGTTAACGTGACAATTTGCCTGGCGTAGGAAGGGTCGGTCAGAATTTCCTGATAGCCTGTCATGGCGGTGTTAAAAACCACCTCGCCCACGGAGCTACCTATAGCACCAACTGCCAGCCCTCTAAAAATACTGCCATCTTCAAGGGCTAATAGGGCTGGACTGGACAAGTAAACCTCCATCGATCAAGAGAATAAGCACAGCTGCGCGCGCTCGAAAAAAGCGAGATGGAAATTCTCATCTCGCTTTCATCATAATTTCAGCTCTGACTATTACACGGCTAGCACAGTACCCGAATGTTTTTCAAGCCTGTGATTTCTGGCCGATGATTTTAGGCGAAAGGCCGCAATCTGTCCAGACCAGAAGCCTTCCTTATTGCTTTAAAGGTCTAGTTCCCTATTATGTATTCTCTGATTACATTGAGGGACAACAATATGGCCTATAGCACCGGTAAAATAGCCGTCATCACGGGAGCGGGCTCGGGTATCGGGCGGGCACTGGCAACGCAGTTAAACGACCAGGGGTGCAAACTCCTGATCAGCGACATCAGTGAACAGGGATTGCAGGAAACCGTGCGATCTCTGAGCCGAAAAGACGTTCTGGTAGAAAGCCACATTATGGATGTAGCCGACAAAGGCGCCTTCCAAGCCTGGGCCAGTAGTATCACCGAGAAGCACGGCAACGTGGATATTGTCATCAATAACGCTGGCGTTGCCACCGACGCACCTGTCGAAGAAACTAAATATGAAGATATCGAATGGCTGATGGGAATTAACTTCTGGGGCGTGGTGTATGGAACTATGGAATTGCTACCTCTATTGCGCAAATCCCCGCAGGGACATCTGGTCAACATCTCCTCTATCTTTGGTGTAGTAGGCATTCCCACACAGTCAGCCTATAACGCGTCCAAATTCGCCGTGCGCGGCTATACCGAGGCTTTGCGCCACGAAATGGCGGGCAGCAATATCCATGTCTGTTGCGTACACCCGGGAGGCATCAAAACTAATATTGTACGCAACGCGCGCCTGACAAATGCAGACACAGCCCGTAATGAGGCCGTGGCCGACTTCGACAAACTGGCCCATACAACAGCCGAGTCTGCAGCTGCGCAAATCATAAGAGCCATTGAAAATCGCAAGAAGCGGCTTTTGATCGGCTGGGATGCCAAATATATGTCGCTGGTTTCGCGCTTATTTCCCGTGAGCTACGCTCGTTTTCTGCCGGGGCTGGGTGATGTAGGAAATAAATCAAAACACTAGAACATTCGCGCAAACATATTTTACAAATAACGACAGGACAAACCAATGAATAATACCACTGAAGATTTGCTATTCGACCTGACACTGACGGACGACCAGCGCATGAACCGCGAAACCATACTGCGCTTTGCCGCAACCGAAATCAGGGGCCAAGCTGCGCAGGCCGACAAGTCAAGTATTACCCCTGCCGGGTTCTACCAGAAAACCGTAGACCTGGGCCTCACGCTCATGCCTATCCCCGAGGCGCTGGGCGGCGCAGGCGTAGAGCGCTCACCCGTCTCTAACGCGCTCAATGCAGAAGACCTGGCCCACGGTGATTTATCCATGGCGCTGGGTGCCATAAGCCCATTGGCCTTTGTAAATACAGTGCTCGATCAGGGCAGCGAGGCGCAAAAAGAAACCTTCCTGCCCCGTTTTTGCACGGACGAATTTCTAGCTGCCAGCACTGCGTTGATAGAGCCACGCGCGACCTTTGATCCGACCGAACTATCTACCAAAGCCAGCCGCAATAAACATGGTTTTGAACTCAACGGCTGCAAGAGCATGGTGCCGCTGGGAATGGATGCCAAATTGCTCCTTGTTATTGCCCAGCTGGATGATACCGGCCCTGCTGCCTTTATTGTCGAGGGTACGCCCGAGGGCATGACCCGCACCGCAGAATCGAACATGGGCCTGCGTACCGCACAACTTGCTACCATCGCCTTTGACGGCGTGCAGCTGGGCGCCGAAGCGCTGCTGGGTGAAAAAAACTTTAACCTGCAACGGTTCATCGACCTGTCGCGCATTGGTATTTGCGCTCTGGCGGTAGGCACCTGCCAGGCTGTGCTCGACTATGTCAAGGTGTACTGCAACGAACGCATCGCATTTGGTGAACCTATCACCAACCGGCAGTCGGTCGCGTTTATGATTGCCGACATTGCCATTGAGCTTGAAGCCATGCGACTGATGACCTGGCGCGCAGCCTCCCGAGCGGAACAGGGGCTGGATTTTCATCAGCAAGCCTACCTGGCAAAGGTATTCTGCGCCGAACATGCAATGAAGATCGGTACCGATGGGGTGCAGTTACTGGGTGGGCATGGATTCTGCTGCGAACACCCGGTTGAGCTGTGGTACCGCAACCTCAGGGCCATCGCCACGCTGGACGGAACAGCCAGCGTCTAAATAACGGTCACCCAAATACACGCAGACAATCAATAGGACACAACATGATTAATCTTGAGCTGAGCGCAAAACACCAGGAAACCCGCAATAACCTAATGCAAGTGGCCGAACATATGATGCGGCCTTACTCGCGCAAGTACGATACACAAGAGCACACTTACCCCAAAGAAATGGAAGATGTCGCCAAGCTTCTCGCCGGCAATCGTCCCTCGAGTTCTGCCAAGGATACGAGTGGGGATGCGAGCCAAATAAAAAATGGCGCCAACCTGATGGCGGTTACCGCTTATGAAGCCCTGTGTTGGGGGGACGTTGGGCTAATGTTAGCCATGCCCGGGCGCGGTCTGGGGAACGCCGCCATAAGTGCTGTAGGCACCCCCGAACAGGTAGAAAAATACGGCAAGTCCTACGCTGCCATGTGCATCACCGAACCGGGAACAGGCTCAGATTCGGCCAATATCAGCACGATGGCAGTGGCCGATGGCGACGAGTGGGTTATCAACGGTGAAAAGATTTACGTCACCGACGGCCAGCGTTGCGACACGCTGGTGGTATGGGCATCCCTGGACAAGTCACTGGGCAAAGCCGCTATTAAATCGTTTATTGTAGAGAAAGGCACGCCCGGCTGCGAAGTAACCCGCCTGGAACACAAAATGGGTATACGCGCCTCCGACACCGCTGCCATCAGCTTTACCGACTGTCGTATTCCCAAGGACAATATACTCGGAACCGCAGCAGTCGCTACCAATGCGGAGGAGAGAAAAAAAGCCTTTGGCGGTGTGATGCAAACCTTCGACAATACCCGCCCCCCCGTGGCCTCTATGGCCATTGGTGTCAGTCGTGCGGCGCTGGATCTCACCCACCAGATTCTCCGTGAGGAGGGAGTCGAGCTGGATTACAACAAAAAACCGGGCAACGTGTCGGCACTAGAAGCCGAGTTGTATAAAATGGAAGCTGAATGGAATGCAGCACGCTTGCTGGTGCAGAAAGCTGCCTGGATGGCCGATAACAAACAACCCAATTCCATGGAAGCGTCCATGTGTAAGGCCAAAGCAGGGCGCATGGGCAACTATGTTACGCTGCGCTGTGTCGAGCTGTGCCAGAGTCTGGGTTATAGCGAAAACATCCTGCTGGAAAAATTTGCACGGGACTCCAAAATTCTCGACATCTTTGAAGGCACTCAGCAAATCCAGCAGCTTATCGTTGCCAGGCGCGTGCTGGAAAAATCATCCAGTGAGCTAAAGTAAACACATCTGCGAAACCCAAGCACCAGCGAGGCAGCTCCTTTGTCCCGGCAATTAACCCGGCATCAAATGACAATCCTGATACTGAGCCTAATGGCGACTAGTATCGGGCAGTCGCTGGTGTTTGCAATATTGCCACCATTGGGGCGCGAGGTGAATCTGGGCGAACTGCAAATCACCTCCATCATCACCCTGTCTTCGCTGGTGTTCACTTTCGCCTCACGACGCTGGGGACGGTTCAGCGACAAGGTGGGCCGTAAACCCATCATCATTACTGGACTGGTCGGTTACACCGTTGGCACTGTCATCTTTACCAGTGTTTTCTATGCTGGCCTGACGGGCGTGCTCAGCGGGCTCACTCTATATGGTGTTTTGCTGCTCGCCCGTTCCAGCCAGTCGCTGGTGATGTCGGCCACGGCACCCGCGGTCGCCGCTTATGCAGCCGACAATTCGTCACAGGATAAACGCACTAGCACCATGGCCAAACTGGGGACAGCCAATAGCATGGGCACCATTCTTGGACCGGCAGTAAGCGGCCTGCTCGCTACTCTGGGGCTGCTGGCACCCCTGTATTTTGCCGGCGCCCTTTCAGCCGTAGCGGCGCTTCTGGCCTGGCGGCAATTGCCCGCCACCCCTAAACCGCAGATAACTGCCAGACACACGACAACCAAGCTGCGTTATACCGACCCGCGCATTGTGCGCTACCTGGCATCTGCCATAGGCCTGTTTATCGGGTTTTCGGGCATACAGCAAACATTAGGGTTTCAACTGCAGGACAAGCTCTCGCTGACGGGCATTCAAACCGCACAAATGACCGGCGCGGCGCTCATGGTCTCGGCTATTTTTACCTTTCTCATGCAGGTCACTGTGATGCAACGGTTGCAGTTGAAGGCCGGGCAGTTTGTCCGTCTTGGCTTACTGTCTGCCCTGCTTGGTGCATTGTTTATTGCCAACTTCGAGACTTTTCCGGTGCTGGCGGTGGGCATGGGGTTTTTAGGTATGGGAATGGGGCTGTGTATGCCAGCAATTTCTGCAGGGACATCACTGGCAGTGACTCCCGAGGAGCAAGGTGCCGCGGCCGGCTTAGTCAGTTCCTGCCCCGCCATTGGTTTTATTATCGGGCCTATTACCGCCAGCTTTTTGTACCAGATTCATGGCCCACTGGCAGCTCTGTTCAGTGGCAGTGTGTTCTTTATTGTGCTGCTGACATTGGTCATAGTCGAGCGACGTAATCCCAGCTGAACGCTAATAAGCGGCCGTATAGATCGACAAGGCATCCTCATAAGCAACATCCCTGGGGTTATTAATCAGCAAGCGCTGCTGCAACATAGCGTCCTGCGCCAGCATCTCCAAATCACTTCTTTTCACCTTGGCCTCGCTCAACGTGGCGGGAAGGTTTACATCATCTATTAGTTGGCGCAGGCTCGCTATTAACGCCGCGGTCTTCGCTTCGCCGCTGCCCAAAACAGGTTCGCCCACAACAATGTCCGCTAGCTGCGCATACAACTCACTGGCCTTGGGGGCATTAAACGCCAACACTGACGGCAGAACCAGAGAGTTACTGAGCCCGTGCGGGATATGGTAATGCCCACCCAGAGGGTAAGCCAGTGCATGCACAGCTGCCACCGGAGCATTGGCAAAAGCCTGCCCCGCCAGCATCGCCCCCAACAACATATTGGCTCGGGCCTCCCGATTGCCGCCGTCGTGCACTGCGTTACGAATATTTCTCGACAGTAATTGCAGTGCCTGACGCGCCAAATTATCAGACAGGGGGTTTTTCTTATGGCGAGATGTGTAGGCCTCTATGGCGTGCACCATGGCATCAACACCGGTCATAGCAGTAATTGCAGGTGGCAAGCCCAGAGTTAAGTCTGCGTCCAGTACTGCGATGTCTGGCAATAGCATGGCCGACGACACACCTGCTTTGGTTGTTTCACCCGTGGTGATAACGGCCACCGGGGTTACTTCCGAGCCTGTACCTGCGGTAGTAGGAACCAGAATCAGCGGCAAACGCTGACCCGACACCTGATCCACACCATATAATTCAGGCAGGGTCTGGTCACCACCGAGCAGCACTGCCACAACTTTTGCCACATCCATTGAGCTGCCACCACCGACGGCAATGACGCCATCTATCTGCTCCGCCCGGCCCATCTGCGCAGCCTGCAACACAATGCTCTCGGGTGGGTCTTCCCTCACCTGGTCAAACATAACGACGTCGAACCCGGATGCACGCAGTGCCGTTAAAACAGGGTCAATCAAACCGATGCTGACCAGTTGGGGATCAGTAACCAGCAGGGGGCGTTTAACACCCAACTGGGCGCACTGATCGGCCAATTGCAATGCACTGCCACAGGCACTGACGATTCTGGCTACCGTATTAAATACGAAGGACTGCATTACCCTACTCGCCAAAATTCATGATGACTTTGCCCCGTGCCCGTCGCTCGATCAGGCAGTTGAAGGCATCCTCGTAATGCTCTATCGAAAAACTATCAGTGACTACCGGGCAGATCTTCCCCGCAGCAAATAGCTCCCATAACTCTTCAATGTTTTTCAGGTTTTCTTCAGGCTCTTCAGCCGAGAATCGCCCCCAGAACACGCCGACCAGGGAGCAACCTTTTAACAGTGCCAGATTCAGCGGAATTTTAGGGATGGGGCCACTGGCAAAACCAATGACCAGATAGCGCCCGTTCCACGCCATGCCGCGAATCGCGGGTTCGGCATAGTCACCGCCAACCGGGTCGTAAACAACATCCACACCCTTGCCACCTGTCAGCTCTTTAATGGCGTCCTTTAATGACACTTCGGAGTAATTAATCACCTCGTCGGCACCCAGTGACTTACACAGTGCCAGTTTTTCTGGCGTGCTGGCCGCGGCGATAACACGCGCGCCCATCAATTTACCCAACTCTATCGCCGTTGTGCCCACACCACCGGCTGCACCGAGGACCAGCAGTGTTTCACCGGCCTTAAGCGCCCCGCGCTGCTTAAGTGCATAATATGAGGTGAAGTAGGTGATACTAATTCCAGCGGCCTGCTCGAAGCTGAGCTTCTCGGGCATAGGGAAAACAGCCAACTCGTGCGCGGAAATTTTCTCGCAGAAGGCACCGGAAACCCCCATTGAAATCACTTTATCACCGACTTTATAGCGGCTGACCTCGGCGCCAACTGCACTCACCACGCCGGAGCATTCACCACCGGGGATAAAAGGCATATCAGGCTGCAACTGATATTTGCCCTGAATAATTAACACGTCGGGGAAATTGAGCCCGGCTGCTTTTACATCAATCATCACATCGTGTTCACCTAAGTGGGGGTCAGGCCAGTCGTTAGCCAGCTCCAGTTTATCGGCCAGACCATGTTCCCTACACAACAACGCTTTCATATTTTCATCCTTCTATGTAAATAAATACGGCGCCCGTGGGCGCCGTATCGTTAAAGCCTAATTATCACGCAAGGGATCTGCGCGATAGTACATTCGACCGTTTCACGCGACCGTTTCACGCGACCTCAAACAGGCCGGCGGCACCCATGCCACCACCCACGCACATGGTAATTACCACATACTTCACACCGCGACGCTTGCCTTCTATCAGGGCGTGACCAATCATGCGCGAGCCACTCATGCCATAGGGATGGCCTATAGAAATGGCGCCACCATTAACATTCAGTTTGTCATTGTCGATGCCCAAACGATCGCGGCAGTACAGTACCTGAACGGCAAATGCCTCATTCAGCTCCCACAATCCAATATCGTCTACGCTCAAGCCATTCGCCTTAAGCAGCTTTGGCACAGCGAATACCGGGCCAATGCCCATTTCGTCAGGCTCACAGCCGGCCACTGCCATGCCACGGTAAATACCCAGAGGTTCCAGCCCTTCGCGCTCGGCAATTTTGGAATCCATAATCAGCTGTGCAGATGACGCATCAGAGAGCTGAGAGGCATTGCCCGCAGTGATGGTTCCACCTTCTATTACCGTTTTCAAGCCCGCCAGTGATTCGACGGTGGTGGCACGCAGGCCTTCATCCTTGCTTACCGTGCCTTCCACTTCGGAGGCCTCGCCAGTTTCTTTACTCCATACCGTGCGCTTGCAGGTTACAGACACCAGCTCGTCGTCAAACTTGCCAGCCGCATAGGCTGCTGCTGTGCGCGCCTGCGATTGAGCGCCGTACTCATCCATCGCCTCACGGCTAATGCCATAGCGCTGCCCCACTATCTCTGCAGTTTGTAGCATCGGCATATGGAAATTGGGATGCGCGGCCATCAGTTTGTCGTCGACGAAACGGTGCAGGTTCATATGCTCATTTTGCACCAGAGAGATAGAATCCAACCCCCCGCCTACGACACACTCCATACCGTCGACCATAATTTGCTTGGCGGCCGTTGCCACCGCCATCAAGCCCGAAGAACACTGGCGATCTATAGTCATACCGGAGACAGTTACAGGCAAACCAGCGCACAGCGCAATTTGCCGGGCCACGTTACTACCGGTGGCGCCCTGTTGCAGTGCACAGCCCATGACAACATCGTCAACGCGAGCGGGGTCGATACCGGCCCGCTTAACGGCTTCGGCCACGGAGGCAGCACCCAGAGAGGCACCGCCAAGATTGTTAAACCCACCGCGATATGCCTTGGCGATGGGCGTGCGAGCTGTCGATACAATGACGGCTTCTTTCATTTGAGCCCCCTCAACTAATCCAGTTTGATACCCAGGCCTTCAGCGGCCTTACCAAGCATTTTGAAGGTTTGCTCAAACCCGGCATTTAACGCTTTCTCGCCCTCAGACGAACTGATGGAATCCCAGTTCGCAGCAATACCCTCGGGGGTCTGGTCTTCAGGCTTCAGCCACATGCCGTCAGTTTCAACGATTTTTGCCACGGCAAAAGAGCCCGCTCCGGCACCCAAAATGGTGCGAGTGGGCGCGTCTTCACTCACCAGAAACAACACGGCAGGCGTGACGGTTTCGGGAGTCAGCAGCTCAAAAGCCTTTTCAGGAATCAGGCCTTCAGTCATACGCGTGCCGGCGGTAGGTGCCAAGGCGTTGATCTTAATATTGTACTTGGCGCCCTCCTGGGCCAGTGTATTCATCATGCCGATAACACCCATTTTAGCGGAGCCATAGTTGGTTTGGCCGAAGTTGCCATAAAGGCCACTGGATGAGGTGGTTACAACAATGCGGCCGTAGGCCTGGTCACGCATGATATCCCAACACGCTTTGGTGCAATTAACCGTGCCCATCAAGTGCACGTCAAGAACCAGTTTAAAGTCTTCCAATGTGCCCTTGGAAAAGCTCTTGTCACGTAAAATACCAGCGTTGTTAACCAAGATGTCTATCCTGCCCCACTGGTCCATCGTCTGCTTAACCATGGCTTCCACTTCGTCGTATTTGGCCACGTTGGCACCATTGGCAATGGCTTCACCGCCCAGCGCTTCAATTTCTGCAACGACGGACTGCGCCGCTTCACTGGAACCGCCTGTACCGTCTTTGGACCCACCCAGATCATTGATTACAACCTTTGCTCCGCGCTTGGCCAATTCGATGGCGTGACTGCGGCCCAAACCTTGGCCTGCACCTGTAACAATGGCAACTTTACCGTCATAACGAATAGTCATTACTTAAACTTCCTCTCAAATGATTTACAAAAATAGGTAACAGGCACTGCGGGTGACTGATATTTTGCTCTAACCCACAATTACCATATTAAGCCACTCGGCAACCAGGGCAGGTGTTTCTTCGCCTTCGATTTCAACAGAGACGCCCTGTTTGATCAAAAAACGATTGTCATCCTTCTGGTCTACGCTGAGAATTTCCACATGCGCTCGAATGCGCTTGCCCTCTTTAACCGGAGCAAGAAAACGGATTTTGTCAAAACCGTAGTTGAGACCCATAACAATGTTCTCTGGCATAACGGCACTGCTTTCACACAGCTTAACCAGCATCGACAGAGTGAGTAACCCGTGCGCTATGGTGCTGCCGAAAGGGGTTTGCGCCGCGCGCTCCGCATCCACGTGAATGAACTGGTGGTCTTCGGTGCAATCAGCGAACTCATTAATGCGCGTTTGTGGCATTTCGCTCCAGGGGCCAGGCTCAAACTTGAGGCCAACCTGATTCAACATCTCTTCTTTAGAAACAACTTTAAGGGCCATGATAATCCTCTGCGCTTAATGGAAAAACTACGTCACCTGAGTATAGGACAGCTGACAAAAAAGGGATTTGAACATACAGTATGTATTTATTACTTTCAAGTATATTTCTTGCTGCACCGACTCTCGCACAGGCCAGAAAACAGAGGCGTCAGGGCCGCAGCACTAGCAGTCAAATGCTAAAAACTGTAGTTCAAACGCAAACCCACAATACGCGGCCGCAAGCCGCGCATCCCCGCGGGCCCAGTGCGCAGGCATTGGCATCCTTGGAGAAGAAATCGTCATATTCAGTATGGTTATACGAATAGGAGCCACTGGCCGTAATATGCTCACCCAACAAGGCCATTATTTCCAGCTCCACTCCCCATGCGCTGGCCTCGTCAGCATTTTCAAAGGTATTGAGCC
>JBLHNQ010000004.1:0-117568 GCA_047650635.1 Halioglobus sp. | reverse complement strand
ACAGCGACTCAGTGCGGGTGGGCGGCGACCGTTTTGATGAGTCTATTGTTGCCCATGTGCGCCGCCGCTATGGCAGTCTAATTGGCGATGCCACGGCTGAGCGCATCAAAGAGGAAATTGGCTGCGCGTTTGCCGGCAGCGAATTGCGTGAAATCGACGTTCGAGGCCGTAATCTGGCAGAGGGCGTACCGCGCAGTTTCACTCTCAATAGCGACGAAATTCTCGAATCATTACAGGAGCCACTGTTTGCTATTGTGCAGGCGGTTAAGTCGGCGCTGGAACAATCGCCGCCGGAACTGGCCGCTGACATTGCCGAGAGTGGCATTGTGTTGACAGGGGGTGGGGCGTTATTAAGAGACCTGGACCGGCTTATTTCGGAGGAGACCGGGTTGCCGGTTATTGTGGCGGAAGATCCACTGACCTGTGTGGCTCGCGGCGGTGGTAGAGCGATGGAAACCATGGATCGTCGTACCATTGAACTGCTATCCTCTGAGTAGGAATAATTAAGCCGCTATTCGTAAAAGAGTCCTCACTGGGCCTGCGTGGCCTGTTAATGGTTTTAATTGTAGCCGGCCTGATCATAGCAGACTTGCGCTACAACGCTCTGGAGCGTACGCGTTCTATTCTGGACGGGCTGGCCACACCGATTTATTGGTTGGCCGATATCCCCGCAGAGATTGCAGACTGGAGCGAAAGCAATGTTCTCTCCCGAGGTCAACTGGTCGAAGAAAACGACAGGTTGAAGAGGGAGAGCCTTCTGCTAAGGGGGGGTTCCCAGCAGATCGCTGCTCTCAGAGCAGAAAATACCCGCCTTCGCGCGCTGCTCAATTCCACGGCCTTATTGCGTAACGATGTCATGGTTGCCGAACTTATCGGCGTTTCACCCGACCCTGCCCGTTATGAGATGGTGCTCAATAAGGGTTCGGGGGATGGCGTGTATGTAGGGCAGCCACTCATCGACGCCGAAGGGTTGCTTGGTCAAGTTGTTGAGGTCAGCCAATACAACTCGCGGGTGTTGCTTATCACCGACGTTACTCACGCTACACCTGTGCAAGTTAACCGCAACGGTGTGCGTGTAATCGCAGAGGGTGTCGGTGTGTTGGATTTGCTGGAGATACGTCATGTGGCTGCAACCACCGATATTGAAGAGGGGGATTTGCTGGTGAGTTCCGGGCTTGGCGGTCGCTTTCCTGTGGGCTACCCGGTTGCCCGCGTAAGCAAGGTGACGCGAGATCCCGGGCATGCTTTCTCTACCATAGAGGCAAGCCCGGTTGCCGCCCTGGATAGAATTCGACACGTTTTACTCGTTTTTGCTCCAAACAAACCGACACCATAGCGCGTGTTAGGGCGGCAGGAACATGGCTACTGGGTTATCTGGGCTACTTTTTTTGTAGCTTTTGTCTTAGCGATGATACCCCTTCCTGTCTGGCTGGTGTGGGCGCGACCTGAGTGGCTGGCACTTGCTGTGGTGTACTGGACCATTGCTCTGCCACACCGAGTGGGTATATTAACCGCGGTTTTTTTGGGCGTGTTGCTGGATGTTCTGGAAGGCTCAGTTATGGGGCAAAATGCGCTGTCTCTGGGAGTGGTTGCTCTGCTCTCACAGGTTTTATATCAACGCATGCGGGTTACCAGCGTGTGGCAACAGGCGGCAATGGTGTTTCTGTTGGTGGGCATAAACCAATTGGTGTGCCAGTGGACCCAAAATCTGCAAGGTGTGGCTGCCTCCTCGCTTCTTTTTTTGTTACCCGCTTTCACCAGCGCCCTGGTGTGGCCAGTGGTATTGCACGTGTTAAGAGCACTGCGCCGATACTTCGAAGTAAGCTGACGTGTCGGTACCTCGCTTAATACTCGCATCCTCTTCTCCCCGCCGGAAGGAACTGTTAGTCACAGTGGGAGTTGAATTTAGTTGCCAGCCAGCGGATATAGACGAATCAGTGCATGCGGCTGAGCCCCCGGATGACTATGTACAGCGTATGGCGCGCGACAAAGCAGCTGTGGTTGCAGCCAGACAGATGGCTGCAAACTACTGCGTTCTCGCTGCAGATACTTCGGTCATCATTGACGGGGAAATTCTAGGAAAGCCTGCAGATTACAGCGAAGCCATGGCGTTCCTGTTGCGCCTGAGCGGCCGCCGACATCGTGTGATCACGGCGCTGTGCCTGCAAACCGAAGCGGGAGTGTCAATGCGCAGTGTGGAAACCGTTGTACAGTTCGTGCAGCTGGAACCGCGGCAGCTGGATGCTTATCTGGCGACTGACGAACCATGGGACAAGGCTGGGGCGTATGCAATACAAGGGCTAGGTGGTGCTTTTGTTGAGACGATAGAGGGCAGCTATAGCAACGTCGTGGGTCTGCCCTTGGCACAGACGCTGCAGTTGTTGGCAGAGCACGGTGTTTCAAGCAGGTTTGACGGTCCTCGGGGCTAGAAAAATACTGCGCTCAACAAATCAGTTGAACTCCTGTTTCACAATGTCTTTCGTGAATTTATCTGCAACGCTATAGCGGATGAAAATGGTAGGCTTAGGTTTGTGAGGAGGTTTAACTGAACGCTCGGGCTATGCCGTGCTCTAAGCCATTTGGAAGAGCGCAATGACTGGCGCTGCTACCCCCGAGTCACACAGTATTACATGTTTTAGGAAGGCGATTGGAACATTCATATTTTCATAGGCTAAGTACAGTGCTCTGGACTGCAATAGTGACCCTGGTGGTTGCTCTGGCGATCTATGTAAGCTTTGGTCGCATGCTGATGTCGAATGTAGAGCCGTTCGAAGGGGATATTCTTGGCGAGATGAATACCCGTCTACCCTTTGCCCTGGACGCTGAAAAAGTAAGTGGACAATGGCATTTCTTTAGCCCGGAACTTGTATTTACCGAGCTTGAATTAAGCATTCCCGGTAGCACAGAGCCCCCCTACAGGCTCACTCAGGGGCGAATCACGCTGGATGTGTTGGCCTCACTTCGAACTCGCAGTCTGCAAGTTTCCAAGTTGGTCCTCGATGGGCTGAGTTTGCGAGGTCGGCTGTCGAGCGAGGGAAAGTTCACTATCGCTGGCATTGCGGGCGGTGGTGGCGACCTCAGTGAGTGGATTGAATCGTTTCTACTAAACATTGAGAGCGTTGATCTGACTGATAACGTATTGGCTCTGGACCTGCCCAATGAACAGCGACGTCAACTGCAGCTGGATATGGGCTTGCGCCGAGATGGCAGCAGACGCGTACTCGAGGCAAAGATGGTGTCGAGCACTACCGGAACCGTGGTTAGTGTGATTGCTGAAGGTGTGGGCAATCCTATGGCCAAGAATACCTTTGATGGTGAGCTATACCTGAATGTTGCTATGGCCGATATTGGCGCTTTTGCGCAGTTAATCGACAGTCCGGGGTTGGTCGATGTTCGCGGCGGCCTGGATGCCGAAATTTGGCTGGGTTGGGAGAAAGGCGAGCCGTCGATCGCACTGAGTCTTGCAGGGCAAGGTCTGGAGTTTACCGGCCTTGATCAGTCATGGCATTTGCCCGTTGACGAACTTTCCATGGTGGCAAGCTTGGTAGAGAGAAAAGAGCTCTGGACGATGTTTGTTTCCGAGTTTGAATTTCAAAAAGATGATGTGCGGGTTTCTCTGCCGGCATTACAGCTTGATACCTGGGGTGATTCCGTTCGATTACGAACAAGGAATGTGCCCTTGGCTCCGTTTAACGCGCTATTGGTTAACTTGTCGTTGACTCCTGAAGCGATAGCTGACGTTTTCGAAGTTCTGGACACGCGGGGTGAGTTATCTCTATTGCAGTTGAGCGTGGCCGATGTCCAGAACCCATTCGATGACTGGGAGTTTACCGCCAATTTCCATGAACTCGAGATTGAATCGTGGCGTGGCGCTCCTGGCATTCGCTCTGGTGCTGGCTATGTGGAATTAGCACAGCGAGGTGGTGAGCTTATTTTGGATAGCCAGTCGTTTTCCATGACGTTTCCAACGGTCTATGCCGAGCCGCTTAGCTATGATGATGTGTTCGGTACGATAAATATTGACTGGGATGCCGATGACTTCAGCCTGTCCAGCGGCGTGCTGACGCTGCGCGGTGAGGAGGGGTTGGCGCATGTTTTATTTGGCCTTAACGTACCGCTGGGAAATAGTGAAATAGGCCTGGAGATGGATTTACTGGTTGGCCTGCAAGATTTTGACCCGGGGTATCGCAGCAAATATTTGCCTTATATTCTCAGCGACTCGCTACTCGGGTGGTTGCAGTCTAGTATTGGTGAAGGCAGCATCGATCAGGGGGCCTTTTTGTGGCGCGGTAACCTGAAGCCCAGCACACCTAAACTGAAAACCATCCAGCTGTTTTTTAACATCTCCGACATTACATTAAATTATCACCCGGATTGGCCTGTGGTTTCGGGCGTAGATGGAATTGTTCTCATCGACGACACCAATGTGAGTGTCTGGAGTGAATCGGCAAACCTGTATGATTCAAAAATTGAGCAGCTGTCCGCCGAGGCTTGGATGGACCCGTCTTCGCATATGATTCTGGCCATAAGCGGCTCTTTGCAGGGGCCTGCCGAAGATGGCCTTAAGGTTGTAAACAATTCTCCCATTACTGATTTAGTGGGGCCGGTATTTGAGTCATGGCAGGCAAGTGGTCTGCTACACACTGATTTACAGTTACAAATGAATCTGGGTGAAGCGGCGCAGGCGCCCGATATTAAGGTTGATACCAGCTGGGATGGTGTAGATTTACAGATAACCCCGGGTAATCTGCAGTTGTCAGAAATTAGCGGTCAGTTTTCTTATAACAGTGACGCAGGTTTTAGTTCCAATGATTTGTCCGGAAGGCTGTGGGGTAGAGAACTGACGGCAAAGATCAGCCAGGGTGAGGCGAGCGCGATCGAGGTCGCCATCGCTACTCGCATCGATATGGCCGATATTCAGCAGTGGTTGGATCTGGGTGTTCTCGCACTTGGCCAAGGTGAAACAGACGCTGCAATCAACGTAGAGATCGTGCCGCAGCAGGGGGCTACCTTATCGGTGGTCAGCCAGCTAAAGGGTGTGAAACTGGATCTGCCAGATCCGTGGGCGAAGTTGCCGGAGCAGAAAGTGCCCTTTAATGTTAATTTTCCTTTGGGTGGTGCTAGCCCCCTGTTGGCGTTACGACTGGGCACTAGTCTACAGTTTGATTTGCAATTGGCGGAGGGGCGTTTCATCGCAGGTGCGCTGGGCTTATATCAGGCCCCGGGTGACGTCGAGCTAGGCGTTATGCGTGTCACTGGCCACAGCCCCATTGTCGATACGGACCAATGGCAGGCCTTCGTAGATAAATACATCCAGGGCGAACTTCTGCAGAGTATTGAGGCAAATGGCGGTTTGTCCTTGAATATCGACAGGCTTGGCACCGATACGTTGTTGCTGTTGGGGCAGGACATACCGGACGTGGTTTTTTCTCTGCACAGGGGGCCGGCGACCTGGAATGTCATGGCGGAGACCGATTGGGTTTCTGGCACAGTGAACGTGGCAGAAAACGGTGACTTAGCGGTTGCTGTTCAATCGCTGGATCTGGATAAGCTGGGTCAGCTAGATTTTACTGGCACAGTTGATGATGAGCCGTTGGAACTACCCGACATGACTGTGTCGCTGGAGGGCTTAAAACTCGGTGGCCGGGATATCGGGGAGCTGGATTTCCTGTTGCAGAATGAGGGAGATACATTAACTGTCAGAGATATTACTGGAAGCATAGCAGGTCTACAGATTGATCCAGAGAAGCCCGCTGCGATACGCTGGAAGCAAAGTGACGAGAGTAGTGAGACGTCTTTGCAAACCGGATTCCGGGTTGCTGATCTGGCGACCACGCTGGAAAAATTAGGCTATGAGAAAATTCTCGAAACTGATAGCGGGAAGTTTGAGCTCGACCTGTCATGGCCGGGAGGACCCCTCCAGTTCAGCCTTCTGCAAACCCAGGGGACAATGGCGATTGCTCTGGAGGAGGGGAGGTTTCTCAGTGCAGCCACTGGGGCTTCGGGCGCACTGCGGGTTTTGAATATCCTCAACTTAGCTGAAATTATCGGCCGGCTTAGTCTCACTCATATGTTCGAATCCGGAATTCCATTTCACTCGGTTGATGGTGAGGTTTTCCTCGATGATGGAAATATTGAGGTTGCGAGTCTGGAGGTCGATGGCAGAACCAGCAGTTTTCAGTTTAGTGGTGTTGCCGATGCAGCATCAGAAACCCTTGAGGGGCAACTCGCAGTAACACTGCCGGTGGCGAACAATCTCCCCTGGATTGTGGCGCTGACGGCAGGACCTGCCGTAGCTGCCGGCGTGTTTGTCGTGAGTAAAGTATTCGAAAAGCAGGTCAATCGCTTTAGCAGTGGTGTGTATCAGGTGAGCGGTCCCTGGGATGATCCAAAATTAGACTTTATAAAAATATTTGACGACACGCACACAACAAGCGAAGAGCTGGAGGCCGTGCCGGTCGGAGGGGCGTTAATGCCAACTCCGCACCCGAACACCGATACCACACCGCATAAAACTGTTCCTGTCGAGCTCGATCCGAATGAGCCAGCTGCTCAGGAGGGTTCTGACTCGCCCTCTTGAAGTTGTCGCAGATACTTGAATAACTTGCGACTTGCAGCGGGCGGCTTATTGTTCTTTATTTCTCGCTGATGCTTTAACACCAGCTGGCGCAGCTGTTGCCTGTCGGCGTGGGGCCAGCGTGCCATAACCTGCTCTATGCCCGCCAGGCCCTGCTCCAGAATGTCGTCCCGCAGCGCTTCCAGTTCTTGAAACTTATCGTTGGACGCCTGCTTTTGCCGGTACATGGCGTCCAGAGCTGCCGATATAGCTTCGGAATCTGCATCTCGCATTAACTTGCCAATAAACTGCATATGCCGTTTGCGTGCATTATTGGAGCTTATTCGCTGCACTTCCAGCACCGCTTCAATAAGACGTTCGTCATCAATTGGCACATTAGCCAATTGTTTTGTGGTGAGTCGAGTAAGCGATTCACCCAGCTCCTGCAGCGCTGTCATCTGCCGTTTTACCGCGCTTTTACTGGGCCCCGAGAATTCTTCATCGAGGTCGTCCATGTCGTGAGTATCATGCATAAAAAAGTGTCGCCAAACCTAAGAACGAAACAAAACCCACAACGTCGGTGACTGTGGTAAGAACCACGCCGCCGGCTAGTGCGGGGTCGATGTTTGCCCTGCTCAACAGCAGGGGGAGTACAGCTCCAGTCACGGCAGCGGTTACCATGTTTATTACAATGGCAGCCGCAATAATGATGCCGAGACTCCAGTCGTCAAACCACAGTGATGCCGCCACTGCCACTACGCCAGCCCACAGAATACCATTAAGTAAGCCTACGACCAGCTCGCGGTTAATTAACCAGGCCTGGTTGCTCTTTCCAACCTGGCCCATGGCTATGCCCCGAACCAATATCGTCAATGTCTGAGTTCCGGCAATCCCCCCCATGGATGCGACAATGGGCATTAACACGGCCAGAGCGACCACTTTCTCAATGGTGTCCTGAAACAAATTAATCATGGAGGCGGCGATGAAAGCGGTGGCGAGGTTGATGCCCAACCAGACAGCTCGACGCGGGGCGGTTTTGAGGATAGGTGCGAAGGTGTCTTCGTCTTCGTCCAAGCCGGCCATAGACATGAAAGAGTGGTCTGCATCTTCGCGTATAACGTCTACTACGTCGTCAATGGTGATGCGACCAAGCAGTTTTCCATTGTCATCTACAACAGGGGCCGATACCCAGTCGTTTCTCTCGAAAAGTCGGGCCACCTGATCGTCTTGCATATAGGCTGGTATTGCTTCGACGTCGGTTACCATCATTTCCCGCACGGAACAGTTTGGGTCGGAGACGAGCAGAGTCCGTAGGGGCAGTAAACCGATAAACTGATCACTACGATTGACCACAATAAGATTGTCGGTCATTTCGGGTATTTCTTCGTGACGGCGCAGGTATCGAAGCACCACTTCGAGGGTAAAAGGCGCTCTGATGGTAATAGTGTCGGTGTTCATCAGCCCGCCGGCAGTATCGTCCGCATAGTTCAGGACATGCTCCAGCCTGGCTCTATCCTGATGATCCATCGAGTTGAGAACTTCGCGGGTTATATGGTCGGGTAGTTGCTGCAAAATATCGGCAACATCATCGTCCTCGAGGCCTTCGGTGATGACTGCCACCTTTGCCGCGTCCATGTCCCTGAGAAACAGCGCCTGCAGGTCATCACTGAGCTCGCCGAGAACTTCGCCCTCACGTTCTGCTTCTACCAGCCGCCATAAAATGTGTCGAAATTTTGGGGGAGAAGATTCCAGTAAGTGAGCAACATCTGCAGTGGGCATCTCATTAAGCATTCGGCGTACGTCAGTAAAGGTGCCACTGTCGAGGGCGTCAGATAGCTCTTCAAGTTTCGCTTGTGATTTTACCTGGGGAAGAGTCATTTGAAGGGCTATTCGGCCTCGTCAAACCGGTTGTCTATCAAGCCCTGCAAAGCCTTGAGCGCGGCCTCCTCGTCTTTTCCACCGATGCGCAGATCCAGTACGGTGCCTTTACCCGCTGCCAGCATCATAATAGACATAATGCTCTTACCGTCCACCAGGTTACCGTTTTTGCCCGTCTGGATTGTGCTAGAAAATGAGGAGGCACAACTCACAAATTTGGCCGCGGCACGTGCGTGAAGCCCGAGTTTGTTAATGATCGTTATTTGCGTTTCAATCACGGTATTAACTGTAGCTCCCTATGTCGCAGATGTAGCTGGGGAAGCTGGTTTTGATAATGGGAAAACAAGCTCTCTGCCAAGTATACTGACCGATGTTGGCCGCCGGTACAACCCAGCGCAATGGTAATATAGCTTCGATTGCCATTGCGGTAATGCGGCAGCCACTTGTCCAGATAAGCGCAAATATCTCGGTATAATTCGTCAGTTAAGGGTTGCTCCCGCAGGAATTTCTGCACTGCCTGATCACGACCAGTGAGCAGGCGTAGAGAGCTGATCCAGTGTGGGTTGGCCAGCATGCGCACGTCGAATACCAGGTCGGCATCGCGTGGCACACCATGCTTAAACCCAAATGACTGAAATAAGACCGACATCGTTGCGGCATCCAGGCCGACCAGACGCTGTTTAACGGTGTCGCGCAGGTCGTAAATTGTCATTTGGCTGGTATCGAGTATCAACGTCGCATTTTTTGAAATTGGCTCGAGCAGTGCTCTTTCTTTTTCTATGGCATCTGCCAGTGTTGTGCTCTCATTACTCAGCGGGTGCCGCCTGCGAGTTTCGCTAAAACGTTTTGTGAGTGAGCTGTCTTCGGCGTCCAGGAATAGCACTTTGGTTGTGACAGAGGAGGGCAGAGATGCAATTATATCGGGGAAACTTTCCAGGTCCATCCAGGCATTGCGCGCGTCAATACAGACGGCGGTGCCGCGGAAGTGTCTAAAGGCATCGCGGCTGGCCTCGGCAACCAGCGCGGGTAGCAGCGAGATCGGCAGGTTATCGATACAGTAATAACCTTCATCTTCCAGCTGATGCAGGGCTGTACTTTTTCCCGACCCGGATCGGCCGCTGATGATTAGCAACTCCATAGTGGTGCTCCTCAGGAGGTCCAGTGCGTTGCAGTAGTGTAGAGTTCCTGTGCATTGCTGGCAGAGCGCAACTGACTGCAAAAATCGTCCTGACTAAACAGGCGAGCTATACCAGCCAGAATGTCCAGGTGTTGCTGTTGTGCCTCCTCGGGTACGAGCAAAATGAACAGAATGTCGACTGCCTGATCGTCCGGGGCGTCGAAATTGATAGGCTCCTGAAGGGTGACGAGTGTGCCTATCGCCTGGTCGCACTTATTGACCCTGCAATGGGGAATGGCTATTCCCTTACCGAGGCCGGTGCTTCCCAGTTTTTCTCTGGCCAGAAGGCTGGAAAAAATGAGCTCGTAAGACAGCGATTTCTTATCGTCGCTAATAACGTGTGCGGCAGTTTCAAATAATTTTTTTTGGCTGACTCCAGGGGCTTTACACACTGTGCGCCCGAGAGTCAGGATATCATTTAAGGTTTGCATAGTTGTTTAGCTTTAATGTCCTCGAGACTTTTCTTTGTGTTTTATCAATTGGCGATCGAGTTTGTCTGCCAGGGCGTCAATCGCAGCGTACATGTCCTCTGAGTCAGCAGCTGCGAAAATATCTGCCCCGGAGATGTGCAGGGTCGCTTCGGCCTTTTGTGTTAGCTTCTCTACAATAAGGGTAACTTCGATATTTGTGATTTGATCGAAATGTCGTTGTAAACGTTCAAATTTACTATCTACATATTCCCGCATGGGGGCGGTAACCTCTACATGATGACCACTGACATTCAATTGCATAAATAACTCCTTCTTGGTGTGAAATCGGGGGGGTTCCCGATACCGGTGATGCCGGATTTTCTGTAGTACATACTTTAAGTTTAGACTAATCTCTTGCGTTCGTTCGAGGGGGGAATAAATAAACTGTCGCGATATTTGGCGATTGTTCTTCTCGCCACCTCAATGCCTTGTTCTTCCAGCAATTTGGTGATTTTGTTGTCGCTGAGTGGCTTGCGTGGGTTTTCTGCCGCTACTAGTTTCTTTATGAGCGCCCTTATCGCCGTAGACGAACACTCCCCTCCCGTGCTTGTGGCAACGTGGCTGGAGAAAAAATATTTCAGCTCAAAGATTCCCCGCGGGGTGTGCATGTATTTTTGCGTAGTAACACGCGAAATAGTTGATTCATGCATTTCCACTGCTTCTGCTATTTCGTGTAACACCAGCGGCTTCATTGCTTCTGCGCCGTATTCCAGAAAGCCTCGTTGGTGTTCCACAATTTTTGTAGCGACCTTCATAAGAGTTTCATTTCGGCTGTTCAGGCTTTTTAGAAACCAGCGCGCTTCTTGCAGATTTTCGCGTAAGTAAGTGTTGTCCGCGCTGGTATCTGCTCGCTTGATTAGTTTGGCGTAGTCATTGTTAATACGCAGTTTCGGAGAGATATCCGGGTTCAATTCCAAAACCCAACGCCCATTCTTTTTGCTGACATATACATCCGGGGCGATGTACTCAGTGCTCTGTTGCTGGACTGACTGGCCGGGGAAGGGGTCAAGCGATTGAATAAGCCCCAGCACCTGCCTAAAATCGTCTTCTGTTAGCTTTGTGCGCCTGAGAATTTGACTGTAATCGCCATTGCTGAGTTGGCCTGCGTGCCGGGTCAGTAATAGCCGCGCCTGTTCTAGCCATGGTGTTTGTGCTGGTAACTGTTGCAGTTGCACTAGCAGACATTCCTGTAGGTCCCTGGTGCATACTCCAGTTGGTTCAAAGTGCTGAAGGCAATGAAGAACGGCGACAACTTCTTCTATATCGATCTCGACGCTTGCCTCGGGCTCGGAAATCAGATATTCATGGATTTCCTCTACCGTCATGGTCAAACGACCATTACTGTCAGTAGCGTCTATGATCACCATGGCGATAGCTTTGTCCAAATCTGACAGGCGAGTTAGATTGAGTTGCCACAACAATGATTCCTGCAGGGATTCATCGATTGAGTTTCGACTTTCAAAATCTGTGTCGGGGGCAGTGTTTGTCGCTGAGGAGGAAGCCGAGGCAGAGGGGAGAATGTCGTCCCATTGACTATCTACGGGTAATTCTTCCGGCATGTTAGTTGGCCAATCACTGTCCAGAGTTTCTTGACCCGTTGCCTCGCCTTCGAGATTTTCCAGAGGGCCTTCGCGATCCAGGGGTGTAGGTTTTTCGTCATAGGTCGCCGCAGGTTCAGGTGCCGCAGAGTCAGCACTTTGTTCTGTGTCGTCTTCGGAGATTTCCAGCAGAGGATTACTCTCGAGCGCCTGCTGAATTTCCTGTTGCAGATCCAGGGTGGAGAGCTGTAGTAATTTGATGGCCTGCTGAAGCTGCGGTGTCATCGTCAGCTGCTGGCCGAGCTTGAGTTGGAGCGATTGTTTCATATGCTCGCTTGCTACACCCTTAACCTTGCGGCGTCGCCGCAATTCGTTTATCTGCGTGAATTGTAGCCCCGGCAAAGTGCGTAAGCAACCAGTTGGCTCGATTATTGCTATGATTTTTGGTTTAACGTCACCAGAGCAGAGGGAAGAACTATGAAGGGATGGTCGGCAAATTGATAGCGACGGCTTACATAGTGAACTCATCACCGAGATAGGTGCGACGCACTTGTTCGTTGTTCAGTATGACCTCTGCCGAACCGGAGGCGATGATATGCCCTTCACCCACGATATAGGCCTTCTCACAGATATCGAGAGTGTCTCTGACATTGTGGTCAGTAATCAGCACGCCAATACCCCGGTCGCGCAGGTGAGTGATAATTTCCTTAATGTCTTTTACAGAAATGGGATCGACACCGGCGAAGGGTTCGTCGAGTAGAATGAATGCTGGCTCACTTGCCAGCGCTCTGGCGATTTCTATCCTGCGGCGTTCACCGCCTGATAATGCCTGCCCAAGACTATCGCGCAGGTGTGCTACGCGAAACTCCTCCAGTAACTGGTCGCAGCGTTCCAGGCGCTGTTTTTTATTTAGGTCTGGCCTTGTTTCCAGAATAGCCAATATATTATCTCTGACAGAGAGCTTGCGAAAAATAGACGCTTCCTGCGGTAGATAGCCGATACCGCGTCTCGCGCGTTGGTGCATTTCCAGCGCCGTCAGGTCATCGCCATTAATGTCGATGGAGCCTCTGTCAGCTTTGACAATCCCTACGATCATGTAAAAGCAGGTCGTCTTGCCCGCACCGTTAGGTCCAAGCAAACCGACAATCTGGCCACTGCTTACTTCCAGAGATACGTCCTGCACGACTTCCCGGCCCTTGTAGGCCTTTGCCAGATTATTTGCTGTCAGCCGCGCCATGCTCATCCTCTTTTTTGTCTATCAGGCTAGGCGGAATGACAACATTAACCCGACTGCTTTCCTGGCTGGCATCTGAATCGGCTCTGACTAACTCTTTCGAAATGAAGTAGTCGATGGTTTTTCCGGTAACCTTGGAACCTCCCTGCTCGATCTGAGCGTTGGTTTGCAGGTGAACCCTGTCTTCTTCTTCATAATATTCTATGGTGTCAGCATGCGCGTACATCAGCTCTTTATCGATCTCGGGTTTTTGCTGCAGACGGGCGGGTTTGCCTGTGGCGACGATTTTTCCTGCACCTTCTCGCTCTTGATGTATCGTTATTTTGTCGGCGGTAATACGTAATGTTCCCTGAACGAACTCAACGCTACCGGTGTAAGTAGTCAGACCTGCCTTTTCATCTCGTGTGGCCTGGTCGGCAGAGATATGAATGGCCTGCTCTCTGTCTGAGGGAAGGCCCAGAGACACCGGTGAGGCCAATGAGCACAATAGACCCAGGGCGACAATGTTAGCGCGAAGCAGTTGCATAGGTGCTCTCCGTGTTCAAATGAGGCCAGCTTTCAATAGCATGCTGAGATGGACAATGCCCACAATGTTTTTCTGATGATCAGTGACCACGAGTGAGCTTATTTTATTCTGTTCCATAATACGCAGTGACTCTGCAGCGAGCATACCGGGATACACTGTTTTGCAGCTCTTGCCCATCACTTTTGAGATCGCGGCAGATTTGATGTCAACATCGGAGTCCAGCACGCGGCGCAAATCTCCATCTGTGAATACACCGGCCAGTGCTCCCTTATCGTCTACGACTGCGGTCATGCCCAGGCCTTTGCTGCTTATTTCCATTAGAGCTTTGGAGAGCAAGGTCGATAGGTCCACCCGGGGAATATCCTCTCCCTTGTACATCACATCTTCAACTTTGAGAAGTAGCTGCTTCCCAAGTGTGCCACCGGGATGAGAGAAAGCGAAATCCTCGGCGGTGAACCCTCTGGCTTCCAGTAGAGCAATGGCCAATGCATCGCCCATCACAAGTGCTGTTGTCGTGCTTGAGGTCGGCGCGAGGTCCAGTGGGCAGGCCTCGGTCTCCACGCCTGTGTTGAGATGAGCGTCCGAGGCGCTGGCCAGAGGCGATTTTTCGTTTCCCGTCATACTTATCAGGGCGACTCCCATGCGTTTCATCAAGGGTAGAAGTGTGACAAGTTCTGCCGCGCCACCGCTGTTGGACAACGCGATAACAGCATCTTTGTCGGTAATCATGCCCATGTCACCGTGGCTTGCTTCTCCGGGATGAACAAAGAAGGCGGGTGTGCCGGTGCTGGCGAGGGTAGCGGCAATTTTACGCGCTATATGTCCAGACTTCCCCATGCCAGTAACGATGACTCGCCCTTGAATTTGCAGAAGTATGGCGCATGCGTGGGCAAATTCACTGCCGATACGAGACTCCAGGTCGGCCACCGCTTCGGCCTCCATTCGAATCGTGCGCTGTGCCGAGGCAATGTAGCCCGCGGTGTTGTCTGTGCTCATGTTTGCCTGCCCTTTAGAGGGTTGAATATAACCAGTAATAATAACCGCCATACAACGCGAGTAACAAGGCTCCCATTGAGCGGCCCAGATAGGCATGGTCTACGGGTGCTCTTTTCCGTTTCCGGCCGACTTGAATTCCCGCGGCCAGTATCAAGGTAATGCCCGTCATGGCTGCGTAGTCGCGAGAAAGTACTGAGGGGTCGAGAAGCTCGCCGTTGATAATTCCTGGAATGGACATCACGCCAAGCAGATTGAATAGGTTGGAACCAATAATGTTGCCCAGCGCAATTTCAGTGTGCCCTCGCAGGGCGCTCGCCATGGTAGCGGCTAGCTCGGGTAAACTGGTGCCAATTGCGACGATAGTAAGACCAATCACCAGTTCGGACACACCTAGCTGCTCTGCAATAGTTATTGCACCCCAGACCAGTAGGCGAGAGCTGGCAACCAGCAGAATCAATCCGAACGCGAAGGTGATCCAGGCTCTTATCGGGCGCAGGTGCTGCAGCGGTTCTTTCTCGGCTTCCACGACCAGTGAACTATCCCCTGATTGGCTACGCACCATGTGGAAGAGAATCAGGAACAGTGCTCCCATCATTAGCGAGCCGTCAATTTTTGAAATTTCTCCGTCGAGAAGAAGCAACCCAACACCAAGAGTGACCACAATAAGTGCCGGGACTTCCTGCCGCATGCAGGCGTGGTGGATAGACATGGGTACGATAAGAATCGTAATCCCGAGAACCAGGCCCATATTGGCAATATTTGAGCCAATGGCATTACCTACTGCTAAATCTCCGGCATTGGACATAGCGGCGATAATGGAGACCAGCACCTCTGGGGCAGAGGTGCCGAGGGAGACTATGGTCAAACCGATAACAATGGGTGACATGCCCATGTTTTCAGCGATAGACGCTGCACCGGAGACGAACAAATCCGCGCTCCAGATGAGTATGATAAAGCCGAGCAAGATGGCAGCCGCTGCAATCAGCATGTACGCAAGTTTCCTGTTACAGTGTGCATCGCCCAATAGTGGTGGAACCGAGCGACCATTGTTGTAGTCATAGGCATGAGGAAGCTGCTTTAAATAAGTGCAAGCAACCCTCACCAAAGGCGGAATTATACAGTGCAATGCGAGGGTGGATACCAGAATTTAAGGTTTAAGTGTAGGATTGGGGAGAGAGAGATGCTTGGAGTTGTACGTTTACGGCGAAGATTCGTCTTGTTGTCTGGCTTTTGTCTGGCTTGTTTTACTGTTTTTTCACCGCTCTCTTACGCAGCGGCGATACCGGCTCCATCGGCTTATGAGCTGGTGGCTTCTGTAACAGAGCGCATTATGGCTATTGTGGATGACGCCAAGGCCTATGTCGACGAGGACCCAGACCGTTACTACAGCGAAATTGATGAGGCTCTGGCGCCGGTTATTGACTATCGTGGATTTGCGCGCAGTGTAATGGGCCTCTATGCCAGCGGGGACCGCTATCGTTCCCTGGACGAGCCAGGCAAAGCTCAGCTGCGAGCTCAATTGGAACGGTTTACGACGGTGATACGAAACGGACTTGTGTCCAGTTACAGTAAGGGCCTCATGGCCTTTAGCGGCTCCAGAATAGAGTTAACTCCGCCGGACCCAAAAGATACCGAAAGCACCTACGTTTCAGTGCAACAACTGATCTACAGTAAGAACACACAGCCATACGTGTTACTTTACCAAATGGGTTTCAACAAAAAGAGCCAGCAGTGGGAATTGCGTAATTTAATTATTGATGGCGTTAACCTCGGCGAAATCTATAAAAGCCAGTTTCAGGCGGCGGCACGCAAAGAAGGGGGTGACCTCGATGCGGTTATCGGTAACTGGACTACCGATGATGTAGGGAGTTAAAGCTTTATATTTTGCCGACAAAAGTCGCTATCCATCGTAATTTCTCCTAAAATGCCGCACTTTTCTTTTCCTCAGATTCGGGTTGGGATTGGGGCTAATCACAGGAGTTTGGATAGTGGATGCAGTTAAAGTTAAAGCTTTGGTAGAGGGGCATCTGCAAGGGTGTGAAGCGATCGTTGATGGAGAAGGTAATAAGTACGATATTGCTGTGATCGGTGAAGTCTTCGAGGGTCTGCGGCCGGTGAAAAAGCAGCAGTTGGTGTACGGCGCTCTCGGTGACCAAATAGCCGATGGTAGTATCCACGCTGTAAATATCGCCACTTTTACGCCACAGCAATGGCAAGCCCAAAAGTAGGCCACCAGAAATGAAACAGCCACTGACTCTCGCCCTCACAAAAGGGCGTATTCTCAAAGAGACGCTTCCGCTGCTTGCACAGGCGGGTATAGAGCCCCTTGAGGATGTGCACTTGAGTCGAAAACTCATATTTGAGACTAACAACCCCGCTATCCGAATGATTATCATCCGTGGCACTGACGTGCCCACGTACGTGCGTCACGGCGCGGCCGATATCGGTGTCGTTGGCAAGGATATCTTGTTAGAGCACGGAGCTGAGGGCCTGTATGAGCCGTTGGATTTGGGTATCGCGCGCTGTCGCCTAATGACGGCCGGCCCTGTGGGCTGGCAAGGTTGTGGGGCCCGGATCCGTGTTGCGTCAAAGTATGAAAACATTACCCGACAGTATTTTGCAGAGCGTGGCGTGCACGCCGATGTGATAAAACTCTACGGTGCGATGGAACTGGCTCCTCTGATGGATTTGGCGGATTTAATCGTTGATATTGTTGATACAGGAAACACGCTCAGGGCTAACGGAATGGAGCCTCTAGAGGAGATCGCGAGCATTAGCTCCCGGCTGATTGTAAATAAAGCGGCCATGCGCTCGCAATTCAGTGCCATTGAAAATGTGATAGACGGTCTCACCGAAGTGGTCCGGACTAATTAGGGCGGCGTATGGAGATGCGCAGACTTGATACTTCGGATGAAAATTTTGCTGCCCAGTTGGAGCAACTGCGTGCATCGCAGGAAGAATTGAACCCCCACGTCGATAAAATTGTTGCAGATATTATCGCTGATGTCAGGGCCCGCGGAGATGTGGCTGTTATTGACTACACTGCGCAATTCGATCGTCTGGCCGTGAGTTCCGTGGCTCAACTAAAGGTTTCCAAGGCACGGCTAAAAGAAGCTTATGAGGCGATTGATCCGCTGCAACGCGACGCGTTGGAGGCAGCGGCTGAACGGGTGCGCAATTATCATCAGCGGCAAAAGCAGGATAGCTGGCAATACCATGATGGAGATGGAAATTTGCTGGGCCAAAAAATTACGGCCATGCAGCGAGTCGGCATTTATGTACCCGGAGGCAAAGCCAGCTACCCTTCTTCAGTGTTAATGAACGCCTTGCCAGCAAAAGTAGCTGGTGTTACCGAGATTATAATGGTGGTTCCTTCACCGGATGGAGAGCTGAGCGACCTGGTTTTGGCGGCCGCCGAAATTGCCGGGGTTGACCAAGTATTTACGGTAGGGGGTGCCCAGGCTGTCGCAGCGTTGGCATATGGTACAGAGACTATTCCGGCAGTTGATAAAATCGTCGGCCCCGGAAATATCTTTGTCGCTACTGCCAAGAGGCAGGTCTTCGGAAAAGTTGGCATCGACATGATTGCCGGCCCTTCAGAAATATTGATCATTTGCGATGGCGGCACAGATCCGGATTGGATCGCCATGGATCTTTTCGCCCAATGTGAACACGATGAAAATGCCCAGGCTATACTGCTGTGCCCCGATTCATCATATCTCGACTCGGTGCAGGCTAGCATTGATCGTTTGCTTCCCGAAATGGAGCGCGAGGAAATTATTCGCGTCTCTTTGAAAAACCGTGGTGCCTTAATCAAGACCCGCGACCTCGATGACGCGCTGGTGATTTGCAACCAGCTGGCGCCAGAGCACCTGGAATTGTCCGTGGTTGACCCGGAGGCTTTGCTGCCCGATGTTCGCCACGCCGGTGCGATATTTATGGGCCCCTATACAGCTGAGGCTTTGGGAGATTATTGCGCGGGGCCAAACCATGTTTTGCCAACCGCTGGCACAGCCCGTTTTTCATCGCCCCTGGGGGTGTATGACTTCCAGACGCGTAGCTCCGTTATTATGTGCAGCGAGCAGGGTGTGGCCCAACTGGGAAAAGTGGCTTCAGTGTTGGCAAGAGGTGAGTCGTTGACAGCGCATGCGCGCAGCGCCGAAATGCGACTTGCAAGCAAAAATAGCGAGTCAAAAGCTTAGCGCCATTTAATTGACCCCGGATTGCGCCTGGGTTCCGACCACTGCGTGTAGATCGATGCTCTGTTGATTTCGCAGCACGGTGACTCCAATGCTGTCTCCTGGGCGCAGCAGTGCTATCTGGTGCATGGTCAGCCGTCCGTCCCGCACTTCCTCATCGTTGATATGGGTGATGATGTCCCCCACTTCTATACCGGCTTTTTGCGCGGGACTTTCTGGCGTTACCAAGTCGACAAGTAAGGCCTGATCCTGATTATTGTCAGTGGCTGATTTTCTCACTGGCTTGACTCTGACTCCCAGCCAGCCCCGAATAACCTCGCCATAATCTATTAAATCCTGCATGACAAACAGGGCAATATCCACTGGAATTGCCAGGCTAATTCCACTTGCTGATTGTGCATTGGTGGCCTTTGTTCCAGGGCTGAAGGTGAGCGTGTTAATGCCCAGGAGGTGGCCCTGAGTGTCGATCAGAGCGCCTCCCGAATTCCCCTGATGAATGGTGGCATCGGTTTGGATATAGTTTTCATAAGTGTTGGATTGTAAACCGTATCGGCCCAGTGCAGAGATGATGCCCTGGGTTACCGTGTGACCAAACCCCAAAGGGTTGCCTATGGCCAAAACAATGTCACCGACACGTGCCGTATTGGGGTTGCCCGGCGTCATGGGGTGGAGATCGTCTAGTTGTATTTTCAGTACAGCGAGGTCGGTGGCAATGTCTGCTCCAATGACCGTCGCCCGGGACGAGCGCCCATCCTGTAGCAGCACTTGTATGGCGTCTGCATCGGCGATGAGGTGATTGTTGGTCAGTAAATAACCATTTTTTGACATTATGACGCCGGAACCCAAAGAGCGCTCGACCCTCTGATGTCGATTTTGGGCGGGAGGGAAACTTCGGATCATGCGGTCGTTGAGCAGTGCATTGTAATTAGCAGTGACCAGCTTGGCGGTGTAGATGTTAACCACCGAGGGGGACGCAATTCGCACTGCCGGTGCATAGCTGGAAACAGCAGTCGTCGCGTCCCCGGGGAGACCGCCCTTAGGGAATATCAGGCGGTCGAGTATCAACACGGCAGCGAGCAGGCCAGCAATGGTTGGCCAGGTGATAAATTTAAGTAGGTTTTTCATGCTTTGCACATTTATCGTTTAGCCGCGCATTGTATATGATGCGGGTCAGTTTTTTCAAAAAATGTGGACATCGAATATGACTATTGCACTAACAGAGTTAGTACGCCACCTCAATGAGAGTCTCGAAATTTCCAAGTTTCAGGATTATTGCCCCAATGGCCTGCAAGTTGAAGGGCGCGCACAAGTGTCCCGGCTCGTTACCGGGGTCACCGCCTGCCAGGGGCTCATTGACAGCGCCATAGAATGGGGTGCTGATGCTGTGCTGGTGCACCATGGATATTTCTGGAAAGGCGAAGCTGCGGAAATTGTCGGTATGAAGCGCAGAAGGCTGGCGGCGCTACTTGCAAATGACGTTAGTTTGCTTGCGTATCATCTCCCGCTGGATGCGCATTCACAATTGGGCAACAACGCTTGCTTTGGTCGCATTCTTGGAGTCGAATCGGCGGCTCCTTTGGAGCCCGGGATTGCCGATTCATGGGCATGTGTGGGCTCGCTGCCAAAAGCCGACAGCATAGATAGCATCATGCGCAAGCTGGAGGCAGAAACGGGAAGAGCCCCTCTTCATATTGACGCAAAGACCAGTGGTTCTGTCAGGCGGATTGCCTGGTGCACTGGCGCTGCACAAGGCTATATAGACGCCGCGGCGCGTGCCGGTGCCGATCTTTATATCACTGGGGAAATATCGGAGCAGACCGTACACAGCGCCCGCGAGCAGGGTATCCACTTCATCGCCGCTGGACATCACGCCACTGAACGGTATGGAGTGCAGGCCCTCGGCGCACATCTGGCCAAACAGTTTTCAATTGAGCACCGATTTATCGATATCGACAACCCGGTCTAGTCAGCTCTATTGCGCGCGGGCTGGCTCATCGACCTCTGGTGCGGGGGCTTTTTCGTGGTCCAACCCAAAGGATTCGTTTAGCATGCCTGTTTCGTCAGGTGAGGTTTTGGGTGCGTAGTCCAGCGGAGGCTGGATGTCTCCGGGTTGCGAGGGGTTGTTTGCCTCCTCATGACCTCCTTCCAGTCGAGCGACGATCACAGGGCCTTGTCCCTGGCAAAGCTCGGTTGCACCTTTAGCCAATTGATTGTGAACTTCCCGGTAGCTCTGGGTGAGGGTGTTCAGGAGCGCTGCCGTGTCAGTGAAATGTTCAACCACTTCGTTTTCGTAGGCTTTTTTGTCTTGCAGGACCTGATCAAGTTTGCGCTCAACTTCGCGATTTTTTTGGCTTTGGGGGGAACTTCGTCTACCCAACAACATGCCCAGACCCAAGCCGATAACGAGCAGAGCAACCCCTGCAAAAATCTGTACAGTCGCGTTGTCCATTGATTCCACTGATGTTTCCTCGTTCACTGTGTGCTGTTGGGAAAACAGTATACCCGTATTGGCTATGCTGTGGCAGTCGCAGCGATCAAGTTCGTCGATGGATTTCATCGTTGCCAAGCGCTAAACCACTGGTTAAAGTGTGCCCGTTTAGCGATTGCGGATTATTTTAACCTTGGGAACGAAAAATTGTATGCCAATGCAGCGTTACCGCGCGGACTTGCTCAAGGAAGGCTTTAGCTACGATCCGGCGCAAGAGGCGATTGTTGAATTGCTGCAAGATCTATATGATCGCCTGTTGGCCAGAGGTTCAGGGTCGTCTGGCGGTCTGCGGGGTTTTTGGGACCGGCTAAAGGGGGTGGGCCCAGAGCCAGAAAAAGGTCTCTATTTATGGGGCGGCGTTGGCCGTGGCAAAACCTATCTGGTCGATACTTTCTACGAGTCCCTGCCTGATAACCGCAAAATGCGTGTACATTTTCATCGATTTATGCAGCGGGTGCACGCCGAGCTGGTCGCGTTGGATGGGGAGAAGAACCCTTTGGAGGCGGTTGCAGATCGTCTGTCCAGTGAGGCCCGGATAATCTGTTTTGACGAGTTTTTTGTCACGGATATTGCCGATGCAATGATTTTGGGTGGTTTGATGGAGGCTCTGTTCAAACGCGGAGTAACTCTGGTCGCAACCAGCAATATTATCCCTGCAAAACTATACGAAAATGGGCTACAGCGTCAGCGATTCCTGCCCGTGATTGCCCTGGTTGAGAAGCACACTCAGGTTGTGAATCTAAATACTGACGTCGACTACAGATTGCGCACTCTGCAACAGGCCGAGCTGTACCACTTTCCCCTCGATGCGGAGGCAGACATAAACTTGCGCGTGTATTTTGATCAACTGGCACCCGAACAAGGTAAAAACTGGGAGAGAATACAGATCAATGGCCGATATTTGTCTTCCCGCTGTGTTGCTGAGGGTGTCATCTGGTTTGATTTTGCCGAGCTCTGCGACGGACCGCGCTCACAGAATGATTACATTGAGATTGCGCGTATTTACCACACAGTATTAATCTCCGGTGTGCCCACACTGGGTGTCGATACGGATGATCAGGCACGGCGATTCATCAATCTGGTGGATGAGTTCTACGACCGTAGTGTCAAATTGGTGCTGGCGGCCGAAAGTCCGCTACTTGAACTCTATTCTGGAGGGCGTCTTGAGTTTGAATTTCAGCGTACACTGTCCCGATTACAGGAGATGCAATCCTTGGAATATCTGGCTCGAGAGCATAAACCCTGACTTTGGTGAAATTACCGTTTCGCGCAATAGGGTTAAGTTATGGGCCTCCTTAAATTATTACTTGAAATACTTCGCTCTATTGATTAGTATTCGCGCTCTCGAAATTGGAGCCTTTCAAGAGGCGGATATTGATGAAAACTTTCAGTGCTAGAGCAGAAAATGTGAACCACGATTGGTTCGTGGTTGACGCAAGTGATAAGACATTAGGGCGTTTGGCCAGCGAAATTGCACTCCGTTTGCGCGGTAAGCATAAAGCCGAATACACCCCTCACGTTGATACAGGCGATTATATCGTTGTTATCAATGCTGAGAAGGTGCGTGTGACTGGCGCCAAGACAACTGATAAACTATATCGCCACCACACGGGCTATCCGGGTGGGCTTAAGACAATTTCCTTCGAGAAATTGATCGACAAGGCGCCCGAGCGCGTGCTGCAAAGCGCTGTGCGAGGTATGCTGCCTCACAACCCTCTGGGTCGCGCAATGTTTAGGAAATTGAAAGTGTACGCTGGTGGTGAACATCCGCATACTGCCCAGCAGCCCCAAGTACTGAACGTTTAACGGATATTATTTATGTCAGCTACCCAATATTACGGAACAGGTCGTCGCAAGACGTCCACCGCTCGTGTCTTTATCAAGAACGGCGGCGGCAATATCACAGTCAATCAGCGCCCGGTAGACCAATATTTTGGTCGCGAAGTCGCTCGTATGATCGTACGTCAGCCTCTTGAACTTGTTGAATTGAACGATAAGTTCGACATTAACGTTACCGTTGCCGGTGGCGGAAGTTTTGGTCAGGCTGGTGCAATACGTCACGGTATTACCAGAGCCCTGATGGAGTATGATGAGTCACTACGTGGAACATTACGCAAGGCGGGATATGTAACTCGTGACGCGCGTGAAGTCGAGCGGAAAAAGGTTGGCCTGCGCAAGGCGCGCAAGAAGCCACAATTTTCCAAGCGCTAATTCGGTTCGAGAGACGGGTGGTGAGACGGTTAGCAGAACTGACTCTTCAGTACGCCTCGGCTCATTAATTAAAACGTTCGGATTTGCTTGCAGACCGAACGTTTTTTTTTCCTTTGAATTGATACAGCACTAAGAATAGTCGTGTTGCCTGTGGCCACATGGCGTTTACCTTGTGTCAGCACGGTAAACTCATTACCATTCACACGGTTTTGTAGCAGCTGAAATTAAAAAAGCTGCTCGAGCAATGCAAAGTTTCGTTATTGGGGAAAGAACATGAGTAGCGATGGCGTAAACACCGGCAGGAGACGTTTCCTGGTTGCGGCCACCACTGCAGTCAGCGCAGCGGGTGCGGTTGGAATTGCAGTACCATTTGTAGGTTCCTGGAACCCTTCCGCCAGAGCAAAAGCAGCCGGTGCTCCCGTGAAAGCCGATATTGGTAAACTTGAACCTGGGCAAATGGTTGTAGTGGCCTGGCGTGGTAAGCCGGTGTACGTGGTCAATCGCACCGAAGAAATGCTCGATAATTTGCCCAAGCTCACGGATGAGTTGAAAGATCCGGACTCTATAGTTTCTATTCAACCTGATTATATTGAAGGCATTGGCCGTTCAATTCGCCCCGCATTGCTGGTAATCGTTGGCCTGTGCACTCACTTGGGCTGTGCGCCAAAATTCCGTCCGGAAGTAGGTGCCGCTGATCTTGGCGGTGATGATTGGCTGGGAGGCTTCTTTTGTCCCTGCCACGGGTCAAAATTTGACCTGGCTGGGCGAGTGTTCAACGGTGTTCCAGCCTCAACAAACTTGGTAGTGCCTCCCTACTCCTTTGAGGGAGAGAATGTGCTGGTAATTGGCGTAGACACGGAGACTGCATGATGAGCAATATGCTTGTTGGATTACGTGATTGGGTTGACGCGCGTCTGCCCATTGTTCGCGCTTGGGATACCCACATGGGCAAGTATTATGCCCCCAAGAACTTCAACTTCTGGTACTTCTTTGGCGTGTTGTCGCTGCTGATATTGGTCAACCAGTTGTTGACTGGTGTGTGGCTCACTATGAGCTTCAACCCCAGCGCGGAAGGCGCATTTGCCTCCGTTGAGTACATCATGCGGGACGTCGACTACGGTTGGATTATTCGCTATATGCATTCCACCGGTGCCTCTGCGTTCTTTATCGTGGTGTATCTGCATATGTTTCGTTCCCTGTTATATGGTTCATACAAGAAACCCCGAGAGCTGGTCTGGATATTCGGCATGCTCATTTTCGTCGTCCTCATGGCTGAGGCCTTCGTGGGCTATGTTCTGCCCTGGGGGCAGATGTCTTATTGGGGCGCGCAAGTAATTATTTCTCTCTTTGGAGCCATTCCTGTGGTGGGAGACGACCTGGTTACGTGGATTCGAGGCGACTACCTTATCTCGGGGATTACGCTGAATCGGTTCTTCGCCCTTCACGTAGTGGCGCTGCCTATCGTGCTGCTTGCTCTGGTTGTGTTGCACCTGTTGGCCTTGCACGAAGTAGGTTCCAACAATCCGGACGGGGTAGACATCAAAAAGCACAAAGATGAGAATGGTATTCCGCTTGATGGGATCGCGTTTCACCCTTACTACACTGTGCATGACCTACAGGCCATTGGCGTATTCTTATTCGTTTTCTGTTTTGTGGTCTTTTTCATGCCAGAGATGGGAGGCTATTTTCTCGAGTTTGCAAACTTCGAGCATGCAAATTCACTGAAAACACCGGCGCATATCGCACCGACCTGGTACTTCACGCCCTTTTATTCTGTGCTGCGGGCGGTGCCGGACAAGTTTTGGGGTTTTGTCGCCTTCGCAGCATCTGTGGCTATTCCATTCATGCTGCCTTGGTTGGATCGCAGCCCGGTTAGATCCTGGCGTTATAGGGGCTGGATGACTAAGGTCGCTCTGGTTCTGTTTGTGTCCTCGTTCCTGATTCTTGGTGTTCTGGGCGTCAAGTCACCAACTCCGTCCAGAACTTTTCTGGCGCAGATTTGCTCTATTCTTTACTTTAGTTTCTTCCTGTTTATGCCGATATGGACTAGTTTGGATAAAACCAAGCCGGTGCCTGAGCGTGTTACCACCGATGGCGGTATTGGCTTTTGGGGAAGTATGGGGGGCCTGGTTTTAATCGGTATTCTCGTTTTCTTGCCTCTTGAGGCGGTGGGTGCCGAGTCGGAATTTCACTGTGGCAGTATTGAGTGCGATGACTTCGCAGTAAGCCCAAATGACACGGCTTCACTGCAATCGGGTGCCAAGCTGTATATGAATTACTGTTATGGCTGTCACTCCCTGAAATACTCCCGCTATAACCGGATAGCTGCCGATCTTGGGATTCCCGAAGACCTGCTGCAGGCCAACCTGATGTTCGATCCGTCTGAAAAGACTGGGGCTCTGATGGATAATGCAATGGACGATACTTTGGCTAAAGTGTGGTTTGGTGCCGCGCCACCCGACTTAACCCTGGTCAGTCGAGCCCGTCAGCCGGAGTGGGTATATACTTACCTGCGAAATTTCTACAAAGATGAAAATCGCCCGTACGGCGTCAATAATCGGGTTTTTAAGGATGTAGGGATGCCTCACGTGCTGCTTGAGTTACAGGGCATGCAAGAGTGCGCTAGGGGGCCGGTTAAGGCTCCCAACGGTGGAGTGAAGCGAGACCCTCTCACGGGTGAAGATTTACTGTTGGATCCCTGTGGTAAATTCACCATCGCTGAACCGGGCTTGATGACGCCAGATGAATTTGATGCGTCGATGTATGACTTGGTTAACTTTCTCGCCTATACGGCTGAACCTATCGCAGCAAAACGGCAACGTATCGGCGTATACGTCCTGCTGTTTATAGTGCTGTTCACTATCTTTGCGTGGTTGTTGAACCGCGAGTACTGGAAAGACGTAGACCACTGATTTATAGCTAAAACTAATGACAGTGCGCGCTCAGCGCATTGTATTTGATACTTTGAAGTGGCTGATTTGTATCCCGAGTGGCGATTTTTCAAAACCGGGCAGATCAGCCAACTTTAGCACTAACCGAGGAATTCTCATGGGTGTTGTGGCAAAGCGGTCTTCAATGACCTTTTATTCTGACAATAACAGTCACTATAGTCACCGAGTGCGTATCGTTCTCGCGGAAAAAGGCGTGACAGTAGAGCTGGTGGAAGCTGATCCAGCCCACCCCTCTGCCGAATTGTCCGAAGTGAACCCTTATAACTCACTTCCGACTCTGGTCGATCGCGATCTGGTGTTGTATGAGTCAAAAGTGATGATGGAATACTTGGATGAGCGCTTTCCCCATCCACCACTGTTACCCGTATACCCGGTTGCACGCGCCGAAAATCGTCTAATCATTCACCGCATTGAAAAAGACTGGTGTGGTCTGGTGGACTCTATATTGAATTCACGCAGTGAAAACGTTGTGAAAAAGAGCGTCAAGGAACTGCAGGAAAGCATAGTGGGTATTTCACCAATTTTTGCCGAACATCCCTTCTTTATGAGTGATGAATTTACTTTGGTCGATTGTTGTATTGCACCCATTTTGTGGCGCCTGCCATCGCTGGGTATCGATATTCGGCCGAACAAGCAGTCAAAGCCATTGCTGGATTACATGGACAGTTTGTTTGAGCGTGAATCCTTTCAGGAAAGCTTGTCCGAAGAAGAACGCGAGATGCGCCTGTAACAAGGAGCAATTGACTGTGACACCGAGCCGTCCCTACATTATGCGCGCTCTCTATGAATGGATCATAGAGAACGACTGCACCCCGTACCTTCTGGTTGATGCGGGTATAAGTGATGTTATGGTGCCACAGCAGTATGTGAAGGATGGGCAGATCGTTCTGAATATCTCCCCCGGAGCCGTAATGAACCTGAATGTTTCCAACGATGCGGTGACCTTCAGCGGCCGCTTTGGTGGCGTTGCCTTTGATATTTTTGTTCCGGTAGGTGCTGTCATGGGCATTTATGCCAGAGAAAACGGTCAGGGAATGGTGTTTGACGCCGAAGAAGTATCAGGCGAAACACCGCCGGAAGCCCCCCCACCATCGCCATCGAAGCCCGAGAAACGGCCCGCGCTGAAGATTGTGAGGTAGGCCACGCGTAAAGTCCTTTTACGGACTTAGTCGATGACCTCTATCAGGCTGACCACGCGCTGTACGCCGGAAATTTCCGAAGCCATTTTTACAATTCTTTTTTCCTCAGCTTGGCTCGCCAGCCCCATTAAAAAGACGGTGCCATTTTCTGTGACCACCTTTACTCGTCCACCCTGTATTTCAGAAGATCCAAGTAGCCAGGATTTTACTTTTGTAGTTATCCAAGTGTCACTTGTGCGGCTAATCGCCGAACTCGGCGCTGAAACATCCAACTCATTGTAGATTCTGCGTACGTCCCTGATTTTGCGAACGACCTCAGTGGCCTTAGTCTTCAGGGCTTCAGTTTGTACCTGCCCGGCGATCAGTACATAGCCGTTGTAGGAAATCACGATAATGTGGGCTTCATCGAAGGCTTCATCTACGGCATGTATATTGACTACAGCCTTGGTCTCAATGTTTTCGTCGTCTAGCTGCTGCCCAAAAGTACGTTTACCGGGGTCTTCTTCGATAGTCTCTGACTGCATAGCAGCCATGAAGCTGCCACAGCCACTGAGTATGACGCTGAGCGCTGCTATTAATAGGGAGGGTAGTAATTTTTCCATGGGTTAATTATCTCCTGTGTAGCTGTCGAACAGCGAGCGATCGATCAGTTCGCATAGGCTGTTGAGTAGCATGGTTTGTATTTCGACAACGGTTGGGCGCCTGGGAGCCGTTACCCGCACTTCAACGTCCTCGGATGTGATGAGTGTAGTTAGCTCTGTGTCACTGCTATTCGACAGCGCGATAACCGTCATGTTCCTCTCATGGGCGGCCTGCACGGCCCGGATGAGACTGTTATGTCCAGCTCCGCTGGATATACACAGTAGAATGTCGCCCTGCTGTCCAATAGCGCGCACCTGGCGTGAATACAACTCGTTTAAGCCATTACTCGTGCCGATGGCCGTCAGGTTTGCAGCGTCGCTACTTAGGGACAGCGCGGGGAGGGCGGGGCGCTCGTGTTCGAGTCGGCTAATTAAAGTGCTGGTAAACAATTGTGACAGAGCTGCGTCCGGACCATTTCCGCAGCTGATGATCTTGCAGTCATTCAGGAGTGCTGCAGTAATCATTTTTGTGCTGCGTTCGACCGGCTCAGCTACCTCGTCGACACATAGCGTTATCCTCTCAATACTTGTCTGAAAGTTTTGCGCGATAATTTGGTAGAAATTCATTTTGTTATACCAGTTCGTTAATCACCAGAGTGGCTCATGCCGTAAATGCTGACCGAATCCAGCGGTGTGTATCATTATGGTTTGATTGTCGCGCCTCAAAAGCAATTACATCAAATCTGCAGGGTAGATGCGCCAGCTGCTTGTTTCTCTGGCGAAAAACTTGAGCGGTCCTGAGAATTTTAAGCTGTTTTCGCCTATCTACGGAAGCGGCTGCGGAAAGAAAGTGGGGGTTACTTCTTGCCCGAACTTCGATAAATACCAGGTATTCCCCATCCAGTGCGATGATATCGATTTCACCCGTTTTAGCTAAAAAATTTCGTGACAGAATACGCATGCCCTTTGCGCTTATCATTTTCGCTGCCTCGTTCTCGTACTGATCCCCCACCATTTTCATAAGAGCACTTCCGTGTGCGATTGAACATCCCAATTGTAGACTATTGTGCAGTGACATTGCCTCCATCAAATGTAGCGGATTGTAATTGTCGCTTTATATGCAGCTCGGGGGTCAGAGTGAGCAGGCCTGTATTGCCTCGAATAAGCATGTCTTGCCCGGCGCGCAACTGAGCAAACCTTGTCTGTAGTAAAAATGCATCCGCCCCCAATGCGTTGAGGCGTGAATAGGCAAAATTTCCCGAGCCACCTGCCGTCATGGCCTGTCGTATCGGTAGATTTTTATTCAGTAGCCAGGGGGTTTCCACTAGATGGATACCCTCGAGGTCCTTGTCGCGAGGGTCTGTTATACCCCTGTATATATTGGACGTGGCGTATACCGGCAGGTCAGAGGCGTAATGATATGCCAGCAAGGGCTTGAGAGATCTGGCTTCGACGGCGTTCTTACTTAATAAAAAGACAACATCAACATCTTGTCGTCGTCTCGCCGTAGATTCTACTTTTGTCGCTAGCATTCTGCGGATGTCATTGGCCCGTTGCTCGCTGGTGCGCAAATTGAGCGCAGAACTTATGCTGCTAGAATAGCTACCCCGATTACTATAAGTTGCTGTTGACGACACAACACCGCCAAGCTTCTGCCATTGCCTGCCCAGTGCGGCATTCATTTTGTCGCCCCATTCACCTGCTGGGTGAATAACAAGCGCTCTGCGTGCACCGCGTCCAAAAGCCAGTTTAGCGATTTGCTCCACTTCGTCTTCCGGGGCCAATGCCAGTTGCACAAGCGCGGTTTCTGCAGCGGGTAAAGAGCCGTCGACACGGTTTAGCGCCAGCACGGGAACGGTTCTGCCGGGCAACTTTCCGAGTTCTTCCACAGCATTCTTGCTCAGCGGCCCGATTACAAGTTCCGCGCCATTTTCAACCGCACTGTTATAGGCCTGGGTGACGGAATCAAAATCCAGTAGATTGATTACTTCTACGTCTGTGCCGAAGCCGTCTCGAGCGCGCGCGGCGTAATAATTGGCCAGGTAACCATCTCGTACAGCTTGCGCTGCAGGTGCAAGACGGCCGCTTAGCGGAAGTAAAAGTGCCACCTTCTTTGGGTTGGGTTCTGCACCCAGCAGAAAACCCATCCCTCCGGGAAGTTCTTCAGCGGCAGGGTGATCGGGGTTGTTGCTGCGCCACAGCGTGAGTGCATGAAGTTGATCTGCGCCGCTGTCCTGGTGGGTGCCCAGCTCGGACAGTGCTAGCCAGCTCTGCCACCGGGGCGTACTATTTTCGTTGATGACCCGTTGCACCGATGAGGCTTGAAACTGCTGTAAGTCTCTCCAGATGTATCTCGTTAGAGACTTCGCCATGGGCCCCTCGGGCGTTATTTGCAGCAATTGATCGCCCACCCGGGCACTGTTGAGGGAGTCCCCCGCAAGGTTGTAAATATAGCGTTGGAAACTTAGGATTTTATAACGCATTGCTGGCTGGTTTGTGCTCAGGTCCAAGGCTTGCAAGATGTTCTGTGCATCAGTCTGCTTGCCTTGCACGTAGAGAATACGAGCCTGAATGTAGTGAATGTACACCTGGTCCATCAGCGAAATTTCCTCAGCAGGAATGGTCGCGATGATAGCCTCGGCTGGCATCCAGTTAAACTCGAACAGTGACTGCTCAGCACGATTAAATTCACTGTGAAATTTGCTGGGGGGCAGGTTTAGCGGATACTCGTGCTGTGTCTCCAGCTGCTGGGCTTCGTTGGTTGGTGTCTCGGGTCCCTGTTTGTTATCGCCCGGAGTGCTGCAGGCATTCAGAAACGCGATAGCGGCGAGCATCGCGACTAGTTTTATAGTATTGGGCTGATTTGACGCTGTGGGGTGATTCACTGGAAAGTGTCTCATGCTATTCTTTGTATTGGCTCATAACTGTTAATCACAAGGGGATTCTGTGGAACCCGGACTCTATGTTGTTGCTACACCAATTGGAAACTTTAGTGATATATCCCACCGTGCGCTGGAGGTTCTCAATGGTGTTAGCCTGATTGCAGCCGAGGATACCAGACACAGCCAGCGACTTCTGCAGCATTTTTCAATAAACACACCCACTGTGGCTTACCATGATCACAGCGATGGCCGTGTTGTGGCCAAAATCACCCAATGCCTGCAAGACGGGGGAGCCGTGGCACTGATCTCGGACGCGGGTACTCCTCTTATTTCCGACCCTGGGTACCGCCTCGTCCGAGCGGTGCAGGAGCAGGGTTGTGTTGTGCGTCCTGTTCCCGGAGCCTGCGCTGCCATCGCCGCGTTGAGTGTGTCAGGTTTAGCCACAGACAGATTTTTGTTCGAAGGGTTTCTACCTGCTAAAGCGGGTACACGGGAGAATCGGCTGAAGGCGCTCGTTGGTGAGCCCGCCACTATAATTTTCTACGAAGCACCGCATCGAATTGAAGCCTGCCTTGAAACCATGCGCACGGTGTTCGGTGCGGAGCGTGAGGCAGTACTCGCCAGAGAAATCACTAAAACGTTTGAAACCATTCGCAGAGGTAGTATCGCGCAGCTTCTGAATTTTGTAGCGTCCGATAGCAATCAGCAAAGAGGAGAGATTGTACTGCTGGTTGAGGGGAATCGGGGGCAGGAAAACGAGCTGGATGATGCTACCCGCGCCCTTTTGCAGCGTTTGTCTGCAGAGCTCCCCGCCAAACGGGCCGCGGCAGTGGTTGCCGACTTGACCGGGCTCAGGAAAAAACTTTTGTACCAGTATTTACTGGATATAAAGGAAGACTGAGGTTAGGCTGTGCGCGGAGTTGGTCAGGCGATCGCTGTGTGGTGCAAATCACGCGGAGGAAAGTCCGGGCTCCATAGGGCAGAGTGCCAGGTAACGCCTGGGAGGCGAGAGCCTACGGAAAGTGCAACAGAAAGTGAACCGCCAAAACGCTTCGGCGAGTTGGTAAGGGTGAAAAGGTGCGGTAAGAGCGCACCGCGCGGCTGGTAACAGGCGTGGCGATGGTAAACCCCACTCGGAGCAAGACCAAATAGGAATCCTGAGCTGCGGCCCGCAGTGGGTTCGGGTAGGTCGCTACAGGCTGGCGGCGACGCCGGTCGCAGATGAATGATCGTCCACGACAGAACCCGGCTTATCGACCAACTCCTTTTTTTATTCCTTTTCCTACTAAAAATGACTGCTTCAAATGTGAAAAAAGACTGACACTTAATGTATTGCTTTAAGTTATGTGTTTACTGGCTTGTTTTGGGTCATTATTTACAGTTCTCCGCTACAATGAAGCTACGCGCTAGACTCAACTCCCATCCTAATTAACTGAAATTAAAACGTTTTTTCCAAACGCTGTCTTGACAGGTTCTCTGTCTCGCACCTATAGTGGCAAGAAGTGGAGACAAGTGGATATTTTAGGTTATTTTAGGCTTTTATGGTCGCTGAGTGGGGTATTTTGGGATGTTTCGGGGCGTACAGCACATCAATATGGATGCGAAGGGACGGTTGGCTATGCCATCACGTCAGCGCGAGCCATTATTGGTCCAGTGCAGTGGCCAAATCGTTGTGACTATCGACACCCAGTCGGCATGTCTGGTCATCTACCCCTTGCCTGAATGGGAGCGTATTGAAAAAGAAGTGCAGTCGCTGCCGTCTCTCAAGCCTGCAGTAAAGCGCTTTCAACGGCTTCTTTTGGGCTATGCCACAGACCTGGAACTTGATGGTAGCGGTCGGATGCTGCTTCCCGCGCCACTGCGAGAGCATGCGCAGCTGGGCAAGAAGCTGGTGTTGGTTGGGCAGGGCAACAAGTTGGAACTGTGGTCGGAGGCCCTGTGGCTGGCCGAGCGAGAGCGAGCTCTTCTGGAATCGGGCCCCGAGGCCGATTTGCCAGAAGAATTGACGTCACTAACCCTGTAGGTGGTCACAATGCACCAGGCGGTTTTGTTACAAGAGGCGGTAGAGGCTCTGGTGACCACAGCGAGCGGCTTTTATGTCGATGGAACGTTTGGTCGAGGCGGCCACAGTCGGGCGGTTCTCAGTCTCCTTGATAGTGATGGCCACTTGTTGGCCGTAGATAAAGATCCTGCCGCGTGCGCCGCAGCGCAACAATTGACATTAAGCGAGTCCCGCTTCGAGTTCTATCACGGATCCTTTACTGCGCTTCCCCATCAATTGCGTGCGATGGGGGTCGGGCCAGTTGATGGCATTTTATTGGATCTTGGCGTTTCAAGCCCGCAATTGGATGATAGCGAGCGGGGCTTCAGTTTTATGAATGACGGGCCGCTGGACATGCGAATGGATACAACTACGGGTCAAACTGCGGCCCAGTGGTTGGCCAGTGTGGCCGAGGCAGATCTTGCCCGGGTGCTCAGAGATTATGGCGAGGAGCGCTTCTCGCGTCGTATCGCGGCTGCAATCGTCAGCGCAAGGCAGGAACAGGCCATTACCACTACCGCAATGTTGTCGAAAATCGTCACTGAGGCAAACCCGAAATGGGAAAAACATAAGCATCCCGCCACTCGTTCCTTTCAGGCCATTCGCATCTATATCAACCGTGAGCTGGAGGATTTGAAAGACCTGTTAGCCGCGGCCATAGACTTACTTTGTGTTGGTGGTCGCTTGGTTGTCATCAGCTTTCACTCTCTTGAGGACAGGCTGGTAAAGCGTTTTATGCGTGATATGTCCCGTGGTGAGAAGGTTCCCATGGGCGTTCCAATAAGGGACTCGGAGCTTAATCGGCGTATGAGAATCGTTGGTAAGGCCGTTAAAGCGAGCGACGAAGAGGTTTCAGGAAACGTCCGGTCCAGAAGTGCCGTGCTGCGTGTAGCAGAAAAGATATGTTGATCAATGTTCGGGTGATGCAAGGTGGGTAAAGCGAAAGTGAATCCTACTCCGGCAGCTATAGAGCTGCACAGCAACACGCGACTGGTGTGGTTGAATGCCGCAACCATGTGCCTGATTGTGGTTTGTGCATTTGGCGTTATTCAGACATCCCATGCCTGCCGTCAGCTGTATGCGCAGTTGCAGATTCTCGAAGCTTCCCGTTGGTATATGGAAGAAGATTATGGCCGCCTCTTACTGGAGCAAAGTACCTGGGCATCTTACCGCCGTATTGAGCAGGTCGCCGAACACGACCTCGGTATGCAGCCACCGGCAATCACTGACATGAAGGTTTTGGTCGAGTGAAAAAGAAGGTAAACAAGCCTGTCGCGCCCTGGCGCTTCTATGTCGTTATGTTTGTACTGTGCTCGATGCTCACTTTATTGGTAGGCAGAATACTTTCACTGCAGGTGCTGGATATTGACCGTGGCTATGAGTTTTTGCAGGGCCAAGGTGAGATGCGCTCTGTGCGCACAGTCGAAATTCCAGCCTATAGAGGCATGATTACTGACCGTCGTGGTGAGCCACTGGCGGTCAGTACGCCGGTTGTCTCTATTTGGGCGAACCCGAAGTTGCTGCAGCTTTCTGACAGGCTTCCTGAGTTAGCGCAAGCGCTGGGAATACCCTTGAAAACACTCACCGAAAAGTTGGCTCATTACAAGAGTAAGCAGTTCATGTACCTGTCGCGCCATCAAGTACCGGCGGATGCCCGCGTAGTGCTGAAAAAGCGTATTAAAGGGGTTTACGGCGAGAGAGAATACCGACGATTTTACCCTGCAGGAGAGGTTGCCGCGCAGCTGGTGGGATTTACCAATCTGGATGATAAGGGTATTGGCGGTCTGGAGCTTTCTTATAATGACTGGCTGACGGGCAAGTCGGGGAAAAAGAAAATTATCAAAGATCTGCACGGTGACGTGGTGCGGGATATCGGCGTTCTGCAGGAGGCGAGACCTGGCAATGGCCTCACCCTGAGTATCGATTTGCGCCTGCAATATCTGCAACAGCGCGAACTGAAAAAAGCGGTAGCACTCAATAATGCAGCTTCTGGTTCTATTGTTACCCTGGACGTAAAGACTGGTGAAGTTCTAGCCATGGTGAACTACCCGGTCTACAACCCCAACAACCGCGCAAACATGAATCCCGCGGACATGCGTAATCGCGCAATGACCGATGTCTATGAGCCGGGTTCAACGATGAAGGCGTTCACCCTGGTGGCCGCTCTGGAAAGCGGCAAATATACAACCCAAACCATGGTTGATACGACGCCTGGTACGATTCGGGTTGGCAGGAAGCTGTTGCGTGATCCGCGCAACTACGGCGAAATTAGTGTCTCCCGAATTGTAGAGAAATCCAGCCAGGTCGGTATCACAAAAATTGCACAGGATATCGGCTATGAGCCAATCTGGAATGTGTTCAGTCGCTTTGGTATTGGCCAGTCTACCAGTACGGGGTTTCCTGGGGAGAGCTCAGGGCTGCTGCCGACTCGCCACAAGTGGCATGCGATAGAACAAGTTACTCTGGCTTTTGGCTACGGATTAACGGCAACGCCCCTGCAGTTGGCGCATGCCTTTAGCGTATTTGCCAATAACGGTGTGCAGCAACCTGTTTCGCTGCTCGCGTTGGACGGTGAACAGCCTCCAGGGAACCCGGTAATTACACCTGAGATGGCGCATCAAGTGCTGGAAGTACTGCACTCCGTGACGGGGGATAATGGCACGGCTAGAAAAGCTCGTGTTCCGGGTTACGCTGTCGGCGGGAAAACGGGCACCGTCCATAAGGCCGCTGTGGGCGGTTACGCCGCTCACAAATATGTTGCCCTGTTTGCCGGCATTGCTCCTATCGAAAATCCGCGAATTGTTACTGTCGTCGTCATCAATGAGCCAAAAGGTGAGTCTCATGGCGGCGGCTCAGTTGCAGCGCCCGTATTTGCAAGTGTCGTGGAAGGCGCCCTGCGGTTACTTAACGTGCCTCCTACCGAAACCGGGACTGTACTGGCCTCTGGTGCATTCGCGGCGAAAGGAGGGCCAGCCTAGTGATCGTTAATACGCAGGCCAGACCGAATATGTCTCTCGCGGACCTACTGTGCCCCAGTGGTGCGCGAGCAGCTGAGGCATTAGGGGCGGACGAGGTTTTGGTGAGCGGTATTGCGCTTGATAGCCGGCTGGTTCGTCCAGGGGATTTATTTGTTGCTGTTCCCGGTGAGCAGCACGACGGTCGGCAATTTATTGAGCAGGCAATCGCGAACGGGGCCGTTGCAGTTGTCGCCGAGCCACCGGTGGCTGCCTATGTCAATGATGTCTCTATTCCGGTTTTGGAGCAGGTAAAGTTGTCTCAGGATGTGGGTGTTTTAGCCGCAAGATTTTATGGTGACCCCAGTCGTTCTTTACATATGGTAGGCATTACCGGCACCAACGGAAAAACCACAACCAGTTGGCTTGCCGCTCAGCTCGCCAGAGCAGTGGGTGTCCGCTGCGGCGTCATTGGTACGTTGGGCGCTACGATAGACGATGAAATAGCCGAAGCTATTAATACAACGCCCGATGCCATTTCACTGCAGAGCCAGTTGGCTAGCTGGAAAGACCAGGGTATAACCGCGGTCTGTATGGAGGTGTCCTCTCATGCCCTGGTGCAAGGACGCGTCAACGGTGTGTGTTTTGAAACTGCCGTGTTTACCAATCTCTCTCACGACCATCTGGATTATCACGGCACCATGGCCGCGTATGGGCGCGCCAAGTTACAGTTGTTTTTGACCGAGGGACTGGCGCACGCGATTGTAAATATCGATGACGACTACAGTGCGCAGTTGCTCAGGGCTGTGGAAAATGACGTCACTATTATTACTTATTCTGCTACGGGGAATCGCGCAGCAGACGTCGTGGTTTCGAATGCTTTATATCACTCGGCAGGCGTGTCAGCATACATTGATAGCCCGTGGGGACGCGGTGAAATTCAAAGTCCGCTGATAGGTGACTTTAACCTCGCTAATTTGGCTGCTGCCCTTTGCGCAGTAGCAATCATGGATAGTGATTTTAAAGCGTTATTAAGTGCCGTAGCTGGCATGAAGTCGGTTCCTGGGCGAATGCAATTAATTCCAAACACATTGGATGTGCAGGTAGTTGTAGATTATGCCCACACTCCGGATGCGTTAGAACAGGTTCTGCGAGCACTCAAAACCCATGTTTCGGGACGACTAGTAACTGTTTTCGGATGTGGTGGCGATCGTGATAAAACAAAGCGCGCCATCATGGGCAGAGTAGCCTGCGAGTTGTCGGACAGCTGTATTGTTACCAGTGACAATCCACGCAGCGAAGATCCTATGGCCATTTTGCACGACATCCAGTCTGGTTGCCAGGGTAGCTATCGATTGCAGGTGGACCGTGCAGAAGCTATCGGCAGTGCCGTGGCAGAAGCTAAGCCCGGTGATTGCGTTTTAATAGCGGGCAAGGGCCATGAAGACTATCAGCTAATTGGTGCTGAACGTCTTCACTTCAGTGATGAAGAGCAGGCTCTTGCGGCTCTCGCTCGCAGGAATGCCTCATGATGCGTGCATGGACATTGTCCGAACTGGAGGCTCCACTGGATGCACAGCTTTTGGGTGTCGATGCGACTGTCGTTGGCGTATCGACTGATAGTCGTTCTATTGTAGCCGGCGAATTGTTTGTTGCACTTCACGGGGAAAACTTTGACGGCCATAAATATCTCGAACATGTGAGGCAGGCAGAGGCTGCCGGCGCCCTGGTGAGTGCTAATTTCGCATCCACTTTACCGCAGTTGAAAGTCGAGGATACGCAGCGAGCTCTCGGCTTACTCGGTGCTTATAATCGCAACAGTTTTAGTGGCAAATTAGTGGCCATTACCGGCAGCGGGGGAAAAACGACTGCCAAGAATTTAGTTGCTGCGCTGCTGGCAAAGAAAGGTTGTACGCTGGCCACTGAAGGTAATCTCAACAATGAAATAGGTGTTCCTCTCACGCTTTTGAAGCTGGCCCCCGAGCATCAATTTGCAGTGGTGGAAATGGGAGCAGCGCGTGCAGGCGACATCAAATGGCTTGTTACTTTGGGTCGGCCATCGGTAGCCGTCTTGCTCAACGCCATGCCGGCACATTTGGAAAGTTTTGGTAGCGTCGAAGATGTGGCGCTGGCCAAGGCGGAAATTTTTGATCAATTGCAGCCTGGCGATACTGCTATTTTTAATGCAGATCAGGTGTTTGCCCCGCAGTGGCGAGAGCGTGCCGGAGAGGCATCAATTCTGGACTTTGGTATTTTGCAATCGACAGCTGCGGTTCGAGCAGTGAATATTCAGACTCGCGGTTTTTCCGGCGTTAGTTTTACTGCTGTGACTCCCAAGGGTGAGCTTGTAGTAAACCTGCAATTGCCCGGAATTCACAATGTATCAAATGCGCTCGCGGCCATCGCCGTGGGTCTGGCGTGTGAAGTATCACTCAATGACATAGAGGCGGGACTGTCGAGTGTGCCTGCGGTTTCCGGGCGTCTGGCGGTTGTCGAGACCCACAGCGGGGCAACTTTGATTGACGATTGCTATAACGCGCAACCAGGTTCAGTGAAGGCCGCGATAGATCTACTGGCGCAGTCTAAAGGCCGACGCACATTGGTATTGGGAGCGATGAAAGAACTCGGACCCGGCAGCGAACCTCTGCATATTGAAGTGGCAGAGTACGCCAGAGACGCTGGCATAGAACAAATGTGGGGCGTCGGTACAGAGTTGCTTTCGGCAATACAGGCCTTTGGGCATGGTGGGAGATACTTTTCAAGTCGCGAGACGGCAGCTAAAAATGTATCCGGAGCTTTTAATAAGGAAGACACAGTTTTGGTGAAAGGCTCTCGCAGTGCGCGCATGGAGTTGGTTTTGGCGGCGATTTCCTCGGCGAATCCGGTGGGGGGCCACTGACGCATGTTGTTATTTTTAGCGGAGTACCTCACCCAGTTCGAAAACAGTTTTCGTGTGTTTCAGTACCTGACCTTTCGCGGCATTCTCGCCGCTGGCACCGCGCTTGCTATTTCCATGTTGGTGGGCCCAACTATGATTCGCCGCTTGAATTATCACCAGGTTGGACAGGCTGTACGCGCCGACGGACCACAGAGTCATTTAAGTAAAGCGGGTACTCCGACAATGGGCGGTGCTCTTATTCTTGTCGCTATCGCGGTGAGCACAATTTTATGGGCGGACCTGCGCAACCCATATGTTTGGATAGTGTTACTTGTCACCGGCGTATTCGGTGCCGTGGGTTGGGTTGACGATTATCGAAAAGTGATTGAAAAAGATTCTCGAGGCCTACCTGCACGTTGGAAGTATTTTTGGCAGTCGTTGGCGGGCTTGGCGGCAGCGCTGTATTTGTATTTGGCATTTGACACACCGGTAACCACCGAGCTGTATCTTCCTTTTTTCAAAGACTTCGCCTGGCAAATGGGGCCCCTGTTTGTCGTTCTTACCTATTTTGTCATTGTGGGCTCCAGCAATGCAGTAAACCTGACAGACGGTCTGGATGGTCTTGCCATCTTGCCAACGGTACTGGTTGGCACTGCACTGGGAGTGATCGCCTATTTGACAGGGCATGTATATTTCGCTGAATACCTGAATATTCCCTATGTGGCTGGTAGCGGTGAGCTCGCTGTCTTTTGTGGTGCGATGGCCGGCGCAGGGCTCGGTTTTTTATGGTTTAACACTTACCCAGCGCAAGTTTTTATGGGTGATGTGGGTGCGTTGGCGCTGGGTGCGGCGCTGGGCACGGTGGCAGTAATAACCCGGCACGAAATAGTATTTTTCATTATGGGTGGAATTTTCGTACTTGAGACGGTGTCCGTCATGCTTCAAGTCGCCTCTTTTAAGTTGACCGGCAAGCGCCTGTTTCGTATGGCACCTATTCATCATCATTTTGAGCTTAAGGGATGGCCTGAGCCGCGCGTAATCGTGCGTTTTTGGATCATTACAGTCATGTTGGTCCTTTTTGGGCTGGCTACATTGAAGTTGCGGTAGATAGAGACGGAGTGAGTTCGGCAGTGAGCCAGAATGTTATTGCAAGCAACGCTAATATCGTAGTGCTGGGCCTGGGAATTACAGGGCTCTCATGCGCACGTTATCTGGCGCGCTGTGGGCGGGCGTTCACGGTGATTGATACCCGTTGTGAACCGCCGGGGCTGGGTGCGTTACGCAGAGAGCTTCCTGACGTGCCGATTTTTCTGGGCGAGATTCCAGACGCTGTACTCGAAAGTGCCGGTGAACTTGTTGTTAGCCCGGGCCTTTCATTGGATGAACCGCTGGTGCGCAAAGCGATCGCAGCTGGAGTAGATATTGTCGGTGACATCGATTTATTTATGCGCGAAGCAAGCGCGCCTGTTATTGGCATAACCGGGTCTAACGCGAAATCCACCGTGACAGAGTTACTGGGACAAATGGCGCGCGAAAGCGGACTGAATGTGGCGGTAGGAGGTAATCTTGGAACGCCTGCGCTAGATTTGCTGGACGATGACTGCGAGTTGTATGTGCTGGAGTTGTCCAGCTTTCAATTGGAACGGGCTGGTCAACTGAACTTGGCTGTGGCCACCGTGTTGAACATTAGTGAAGATCATCTGGATCGACACGGCACTTTGATAAACTATCATCGCGCCAAGCACAGAATATTTCCTGGCTGCAAAGCGGTGGTGGTGAACAAGAATGACTCACTGACAACGCCTCTTGTGGCGCAGAGTGTAAATGTCGTTGCGTGGGGCATGGGAGAGCCAGATCTGGGTTGTTTCGGAATACGCCGCGATTGTGATGTTGAATACCTGTGCTATCAGTTTGAAAAACTACTACCGGTTTCCGACCTTGGTCTATTGGGACGTCACAATATTGCCAATGCGCTGGCTGCGCTTGCACTGGGTAAGGCGGCAAAGCTGCCAATGCCGGCTATGTTGGACGTGTTGCGAAAATTTAGTGGACTGGAGCATCGATGCCAACCGGTGGCAGAAATAGGCGGCGTCTCCTACGTCAATGACTCCAAGGGCACCAACCCTGGCGCCACTGAAGCCGCACTTAGAGGCCTGGCCGTAGACAGAAATATTGTGCTAATTGCGGGTGGTGTAAGTAAAGGTGCGGATTTTAGTCAGCTGCGTGGGTCGGTTGCTGCACACTGCAAACGGGTCATCTTAATTGGTGAGGCCGCGGAGGAGATGCGGGCCAGCCTTGAACAGTGCGCCGAAACCATGCTTGCGGATTCACTAGAGGATGCTGTTTCCCTTGCAGCACAAAATAGTATCAACGGCGACTGTGTTCTATTGTCTCCTGCCTGTGCCAGTTTTGACATGTTTGACAGCTATAAGGAACGCGGTGACGTTTTTGTCAGAGCTGTCTCAGAGTTGGCAAGGGGAACGCAGTGACGAGTTCTCGTGCCATCACAACACCTGCTCGCTTGGCCGTTGATCCGGTTCTGATGCTAATGGGCTTGGCTTTGTTGTTGGTTGGGTTAGTGGCGATTACTTCAGCATCCATAGAGTATGCAGATTTTCACTATCGCACTCCCTGGTATCACAGCATTCGACAAATCGTTTACATCACGGTGGGTGTAGTGACTGCTTATGCGGTCTACCGGGTACCCCTTGATTTTTGGCTGAACACGGGCTGGGTCTGGTTGTTCCTCGCCCTGGCACTTCTATTAATAGTACTGATACCCGGAATCGGTCGTGAAGTGAATGGAAGTCAGCGTTGGCTGGCTATCGGTTCATTTACGTTGCAGCCTTCAGAGTGCGCAAAACTGGCGCTGGTAGTTTATCTGGCGGGCTATCTTGTGCGTAAAGAGCACGAAGTGAGGCATGAATGGATGGGCTTTCTTAAGCCTATGGCAGTGCTTTTTACCCTCACCCTGCTGCTAATGGTAGAGCCAGATTTTGGCGCCACCGTGATTGTCGCTGGCACGGCATTCGGAATGATTTTTTTGGCGGGCGTAAAATTGCGGCATTTCATGCTGGTTTTATTGGGCAGTATCGGTGCATTGCTGGTGCTGGTTTTGAGCGCCCCATACAGGGTCAAGCGGCTGACAGCCTACACAGATCCATGGGCCGACCCATTCGATACAGGGTTCCAGCTTACTCAGTCACTGATCGCCTTTGGTCGCGGCGAATGGTTTGGCGTGGGATTGGGTAACAGTATCCAAAAGTTATTTTATCTTCCCGAAGCCCATACAGACTTTGTTTTCTCAATCTGGGCGGAAGAGACTGGCTTTGTCGGCGCCATGTTTGTTATCGCTCTTTATACAATTTTGATTTCAAGAATACTGTGGGTGGGTAAAAAGGCAGCGGCAGCTCGTCAGTTATTTGGCGCTTATATTTGCTACGGCGTAACTTTGATATTTACCGGGCAGGCTTTTATCAATATGGGGGTCAGCTCGGGCCTCCTGCCTACCAAAGGTCTTACGCTGCCATTTGTCAGTTACGGTGGGACGAGTCTTGTCGTTTGTTGCTGCATGCTAGCGCTTGTGATGCGGGTAGAAGTGGAAACAAGAATCGTTAGCAAACGGCTGGTTTATAAAGCGAGGGGGAGTCAATGAGCAGTGCGGCTCCTCTTGTTCTCATGATGGCCGGTGGCACCGGGGGGCATGTGTATCCCGCGCTAGCTGTTGCCTCTGAGCTTCGCAGTCGCGGCTGTCGGGTCGAGTGGGTCGGCACGGCTAGAGGGCTTGAAGCACGAGTAGTTCCAGCCGCGGGAATTAAATTGCACACCCTGTCGGTGCGCGGTGTGAGGGGCAAGAATTCGCTGTGGAAATTGTTTGCGTTGGTGTCGTTGTTTTTTGCGGCGCTGCAGGCCCTTTGGTTGGTATTCCGCTTGTCTCCACGATGTGTAGTGGGCCTGGGTGGCTATGCGGCAGGTCCTGCGGGCATCGCGGCGTGGTTACTGCGTAAGCCATTGCTTATTCATGAGCAAAATGCAGTGGCGGGTACTACCAATAAAATGCTGGCACCATTTGCCAGTAAGGTCTTGGCCGGTTTTTCCAGCGCATTTTCAGATAACACCAACAGTGAGAGAGTGGGTAACCCGGTACGCCATGAATTAGTGCAAAAGGGGGCTCAGACATCATTCACGTACGCAGGGCAGCGTCCTCTGCACTTGCTTGTTCTGGGAGGCAGCCTCGGTGCTAAACCTATTAACGACATTCTTCCTGAAGTCATGCAACAACTGTTCGAAGATGACAGGGGGGCCGCTATAGAAGTTCGTCATCAATGTGGTGATGCACATGAGGTGGCGGTGAAGCAAGCCTATGCCGCTGTTGATAAGGAACAGGTTCAGGTTTCAGCGTTCATCGAGGATATGGCTGAAGCGTATGCGTGGTCTGATCTTGTGTTATGCAGGGCGGGTGCCTTGACGGTTTCGGAGCTAGCTATCATGGGTCGCCCGTCTATTTTAATTCCGTTACCGCATGCGATAGACGATCACCAGACCTTCAATGCTCGCTTCCTGAGCGATAGTGGAGCGGCAATATTGTTGCATCAGGCGAAAATGACCCGCACGGTTCTGGTCGATGTACTTCTTGGCTATCTCGCGTCCCCTGGGCAATTGGCCATTATGGCGGCGGCTGCATCTGCAGCGGCCATACCGGAAGCTACTGACCTTGTGTGCGATTCCTGTGAGGAGCTGATATATGGGCGTTGAAACAAACAGCTTCAACGCACCAGAAATGCGTCGTATTCGATGTATTCACATGATTGGTGTCGGTGGAACCGGGATGAGTGGGATTGCTGAGGTGTTGGTTAACCTTGGGTATGATGTGTCTGGCTCCGACATTAGGGAAAGCGTTGTTACCCAGAGGCTGCAAGAGAAAAGTGTTCGAGTTTTCATTGGGCACGATGCAGCACATCTGGGCAATGCAGATGTCGTTGTGATTTCTACCGCGGTTGACCGTGAAAACCCGGAACTGGTTGCCGCCAGAGAAGCGCGTATCCCAGTTGTTGCCAGAGCAGAAATGCTCGCCGAACTGATGCGCTATCGCCACGGCATTGCCATCGCCGGAACCCATGGAAAGACCACAACGACAAGTCTCATCGCGTCTGTATTTGGCGAGGCGGGCCTGGACCCCACTTTTGTGATTGGAGGTCTGCTCAATAGTACCGGCAGCAATGCGAAGTTGGGCGCCAGCAGATTTCTTATTGCCGAGGCAGACGAAAGTGATGCGTCATTTTTGCATCTGTTGCCTATGGTTACTGTTGTTACCAATATTGAAGCAGATCACATGGATACATATGGTGGCGATTTTGCAGTGCTAAAACGCACTTTTATCGAGTTTTTGCACAATCTACCATTCTACGGGCTGGCGGTTTTGTGTATCGATGATCCCGTAATTGCCGGGTTGCTACCCGACGTATCCCGGCCAATGTTGACCTACGGGCTTGCAGAACAAGCGGATTACCGCATCAGCAACATTGTAAAGTCCGACTTCTCAACTGATTTTGTTGTTCATCGCCCTGGAGGTAGTGTACCTCTTCCCGTGACAGTGAATATGCCTGGCATTCATAACGTATTAAACGCTGCCGCTGCTGTTGCTGTAGCCTGTGATGAAGGACTTGAAGATCAGGCCATACAGCGTGGGCTGGCCAGCTTTGAGGGTGTAGGGCGGCGGTTCGAACTGCTTGGCCCGCTGCGTTTCAAAAATGGTAAAGGTCAACTGGTCGATGACTATGGCCACCATCCCACAGAGATAGCTGCAACGCTCGATTCAGCCAGACAAGCCTGGCCTGACAATCGCCTGGTTATGATTTACCAGCCACATCGTTTTACCCGAACACGAGATTTATACGAAGACTTCGTAGAAATTCTTTCTCAGTGTGATCTGTTGATTTTACTTAATGTGTACGCCGCGGGCGAAGATCCTATTCCTGGAGCTGACAGCAGGTCCCTGATTCGCAGTATTCGCCAGCGCGGAATTGTAGAACCTATTTTTGTCGAGGACAGCAGCAATATTGCCCAAGTACTTCGCGATGTATTTCACGATGGAGACATTGTTATCACGCAGGGCGCCGGAAATGTGGGACGTATTGCTCAGGACCTGGCAGCAATGGATTTCCTGGAGGGTTCGCCGCAGTGAATTTAAGACAGCTGAGAGAAGGTGTAATAGCGGTGTTGTTGGGAGGCAATTCTGCAGAGCGCGAAGTGTCGCTACTGAGCGGCGCTACAGTAGCCTCTGCCTTTGAGTCCGCAGGGTTTAATGTTCGTAAGGTTGATCCAGCCGATGATAATTGGCTGCTGCAACTTGAAGGAGTCTCTTTCGCTTTTAATGCCCTACACGGCCCCGGGGGAGAGGATGGTGTGATTCAGGGAGTTCTCGTCGCTCTGGGGATTCATTACAGCGGCTCGGGTATTTTAGGTTCGGCGCTATCTATGGACAAAATCCGTACCAAACAGTTATGGCAGGGTATTGGTTTGCCAACTGCCGGTTTCATAAGGTTGCAAGCGGATACAAATTGGCAAGCAGTGATTGATGAGTTTACCAAAGTGTTTGTGAAGCCCGCCTGTGAGGGTTCGAGTATAGGCATGATGTCGGCCGATAACGCAGCTGATTTACAGCGCGCTTTTTCTCTTGCTAGAGCCTATCAGGGAGAAGTCATGGCCGAACAATTCATAGACGGCCCTGAGTATACCGTTGCGGTGTTGGGTGGGGCTACGCTGCCATCCATCCGAATGGAAACTGATAACGACTTTTACGATTACGAAGCAAAATACCTGTCCGATGACACCCGTTATCACTGTCCGAGTGACCTCGGCCCCGAGGATGAATTGGAAATATCAAAGCTCGCGCTGAAAGCTTTTGAATCTTTGGATTGTTCGGTGTGGGGACGGGTAGACATTATGCGCGACATGGATGGAACCTTTTATCTGTTGGAAGTGAATACCATTCCAGGCATGACCTCGCACAGTCTTGTACCGATGGCTGCAGAAGCTGCGGGTATGGATATCGTAGCGCTGGTGCAGAAAATTCTTGTATTAAGTGCGCAGGAGCGAAGCTGAGATGGCCATATCTCGATCAAAAGACAAGCATCGTCGCTCCACTGCCGGTGCAACTCGTAAGAGCACTGTAGCGGGCGGGAAAACAGTCACTTTCGTGTGGCTAAACCGCTTGCTTATTTTGTTGGGTGTCTCGGCCGTTCTCGGTGTTTCTATCAAAGGCTATCTGTACCTTTATCAGATTCCTGTGGAGCATATTATCGTGTCGGGAAAGTTGGAGCACACTCAATCTGCGGCTCTGGAAGATATGGTACAGCCCGCGCTTGTTGGTGGATTCCTCAACGCAGATCTTGAGCGAATTCAGACTCAGTTGCAGAGCCTACCGTGGGTGTATGAAGCGTCTGTTCGCAGACGCTGGCCCAATGCTCTGGAGCTGCACGTAGTTGAACAACTGCCTATCGCCCGATGGGGAAAGAGTGGCTTTTTAAATCACGAAGGCGTGGTATTTCAATCGACTGACGAGCAAAAAGAATGGCAGGAATTGCCTTTGCTACGAGGACCGCAAGGTTCGGCAGTTGAGCTGACCGCTATATACCAACAAGTGAATGAAATTCTTACTCCACATAAATTGTTGGTAAAGGAACTTGAAATAGATGACAGGGGTGAGCTGGAGGCAAGTTTGCAAGACGGGATTTACCTGGTAATGGGCCGAGCAGATGTTGTTAATCGTCTGCGCCGTTTTGTAGCCGTATATAGCGCAGAGCTTGTCGATAAACGAGATCAAATAGTACGTGTGGATTTGCGCTACAAGAACGGTCTGGCCGTTCAGTACAAAGAAGATGGTCGTGTTGCGGGCATTTAACAGATAAAGCGTATATCAAGGGAGACACTGCCATGGGCAGCGCACAGGAACAAAAAATGATAGTCGGCCTGGATATTGGTACTTCAAAAGTTGTGGCGATTGTCGGCGAGCTGAGCGGCGATGGCCAGATTGAGGTTGTGGGGATTGGGTCGAGCCCTTCGCGTGGAATGAAGAAAGGCGTTGTTGTGAACATCGAGTCAACGGTGCAATCAATACAGCGTGCGGTCGAAGAAGCTGAGTTGATGGCCGGATGCCAGATTCACTCGGTCTATGTCGGGATTGCGGGAAGTCATATTCGGAGCCTGAACTCACATGGCATAGTGGCTATTCGAGATCGTGAAGTCTTTAACCTTGATCTAGAGCGTGTTATTGATGCAGCTCAAGCTGTGGCCATCCCAGCGGACCAAAAAATACTGCATATCCTCCCGCAGGAATACATCATTGATAACCAGGAAGGCATTAAAGAGCCGCTGGGAATGTCGGGTGTGCGTTTGGAAGCGAAAGTACACCTGGTGACTTGTGCAGGAAATGCCGCGCAGAACATCGAGAAGTGTATCCGACGCTGTGGCCTGGAAGTTGAGGATATGATTCTGGAGCAGTTGGCTTCCAGCTGCTCGGTGTTAACTGAAGACGAGAAGGAACTGGGTGTTTGTCTGGTGGATATCGGTGGAGGCACAACAGACATCGCCATTTTTACAGAGGGCTCCATACGACATACAGGCGTGATCCCTATCGCAGGTGACCAGGTAACCAACGACATCGCAATGGCACTGCGCACACCGACACAGTATGCCGAAGAAATCAAAATAAAATATGCCTGTGCGCTTACCCAGCTGGCTGGAGCCAATGAAACTATAAAAGTGCCAAGTGTTGGCGACCGTCCACCGCGTGACCTGTCCCGGCAGTCTCTTGCAGAAGTTGTTGAGCCTCGCTATGACGAACTGTTCACTCTGATACAGGCTGAGGTGCGTCGCAGTGGCTTCGAAGACATGATTCCAGCGGGCATCGTGCTGACCGGCGGCACTTCCAAAATGGAAGGTGTTGTGGAGCTGGCCGAAGAGATATTTCACATGCCCGTACGCGTGGGAGTTCCACAAGGCGTCCAGGGTCTTACGGATATTGTGCGCAATCCTATTTATGCAACAGGGGTCGGCTTGTTGCTGTACGGCTTGCAGCATCAAGAGGATGGAGGCACGCGCTCTGGAGGGGCGGGTACATCGAGTGAAGGTGTATTTGCCCGATTTAAAAATTGGATTAGTAGTAATTTTTAGTAATTATTTTTAACTGTAGAACCTCGCGTGAGAGCGCGAAAACGATGATAAAAGGGGAATGACCATGTTTGAACTTATCGAGAATGTACCACAAAGCGCGGTAATAAAGGTTGTTGGCGTAGGCGGTGGCGGCGGTAACGCTGTCAAGCACATGATTGACAATAATGTAGATGGCGTTGATTTTATTTGCGCCAATACTGATGCACAGGCTTTGTCTGATATCGCATCGAAAACGGTACTCCAGCTAGGCAGTGAAATTACCAAAGGGCTGGGTGCTGGCGCCAATCCGGATATTGGACGCGCTGCTGCTATGGAAGACCGTGAGCGAATCGCAGATTCTCTGCGCGGCGCCGATATGATCTTTATTACGGCCGGAATGGGTGGCGGTACCGGTACTGGTGGAGCACCTGTGTTTGCCGAAGTTGCCAGAGAACTCGGTATATTGACCGTAGCGGTAGTGACCCGTCCATTTCCGTTCGAAGGCAAGAAGCGCTTAAAAATTGCCCAGCAAGGCCTCGCTGAGTTGGAACAGCAGGTTGACTCCCTGATCACCATTCCCAACGAGAAGTTGCTGGAAGTACTGGGCAAGAATACGAGCTTACTGGATGCCTTTAAAGAGGCCAATGATGTGCTTCTGGGAGCAGTGCAGGGCATAGCTGATCTTATTATCCGTCCTGGAATGATCAACGTAGACTTTGCCGATGTTAGAACGGTTATGTCTGAAATGGGCATGGCAATGATGGGAACCGGCAGCGCCACTGGCGAGAACCGTGCCAGGGAAGCCGCGGAAAGAGCGATTAATAGCCCGTTGCTGGATGATGTCGATTTGGCAGGTGCCCGTGGAATTTTGGTGAACATTACTGCGGGACTGGATTTAACACTCGGCGAATTTTCTGAGGTGGGTGATGTTATCGAGGAATTTGCGTCGGAAGATGCCACGGTTGTGGTGGGTACCGTTATCGACCCCAACATGACAGATGAGTTAAAAGTGACAGTGGTCGCAACTGGATTGGGCAGCGAAGTTTCCAGGACTCCATTAAAAATGGTCGAAACTCCTCAGTCTGTTGAATTCGATGCCGAGCCTGATTATAAAGCTCTGGAAAAGCCGGCCATCCGCCGCAAGCGTGACAGCGCCGGCGCCGGCCGTCCATCGATGACCCCACCGGCTGATGCCAATGAGGATTATTTTGATATTCCAGCATTTTTACGCCGTCAGGCTGATTAAGTCGCATTAGGTCGGGCCGCGGGCATCAGGGGCGTGCCCGCCTTTTTCTAGCTTGGGTCCAGGCTGAGTGTTCGGCTGCTTTGATGGAAAGCCAGGCTCTTCTGTGGCATAATTCTTGGTCTGTCTGTAATTTGTAGAGCCGAATGAAAGTCATTCTCATTAATCCCAGGCACGGGGGTTCCCGCTCAATTGAATTGGGCCGCTGGTCCCGTGCGCTAGTCTCCTTATGCTGTCTGGGATTGCCCATGGGCATGGCGGCTATTGGCTATATTGCCGGGGAAGACAGTGAGCCGCGATCTATTCGGGGTGCAGCTCTGGATGACATGCAACGTGAGTTTGATCGTCAAAGCGCTGAACTGAATACCCTGCGTGAACAGGCTGAAAAAAAACTACAGGTGTTAACGCTCAATCTCGCTGGCCTACAAGCCCGAATGACTCGTCTTGACGCGTTGGGTGAGCATTTAACGGTGATGGCCGACCTGGAAGAAGGCGAATTCGATTTCTCACAGGCGCCTGCTCTCGGTGGCCCAATGGCCTCCGAATTCAGTGTTAGCTTCAGCTCTGTCGATATAGACAGCCAGCTGAGCACCTTCCAGGAACAATTAATTGATCGGGAGCAGCAGCTCAACGTTCTCGAGTCCCTGCTCGCGCACCGTAAGTTGGATGAGCAGACCTGGCTGTCTGGTCGTCCGGCGGAAAAAGGTTGGGTTTCCTCTCATTTCGGTCAGCGCGCAGACCCGTTCACGGGTAAGTTAGCGATGCACGAAGGCATCGATTTTGCGGGACGGGAAGGTTCTAACATTATCGCAGTGGCCGGGGGGATTGTGACTTGGGCGGGCTCGCGTTCAGGATATGGTGAGATGATTGAGATCTCACATGGCGATGGTTACGTAACTCGCTACGCCCACAATAAGGAAAACCTGGTCACGCCGGGCGACTTTGTTAAAAAGGGTCAGGCTGTTGCCTTGATGGGGTCCACGGGCAGATCCACCGGTGCGCATGTGCACTACGAAGTCTATAAACACGGTCGCCCGGTCGATCCCGCCAGTTACATTCACCGCACGCCCCGCTAGAACCTATCCTCGCTGGATTAATTGTTGTGCCGATAGATTGTTTATCGTCGGCATTATCTTATTAGATATTTAGAAGATAAAGAATTGTCATGATAACGAATGTATTGAAGAAAGTTTTTGGCACCCGCAATGATCGCGAACTCAAGCGTATTGGAGGTGTTGTTAAGAAAATTAATATGCTTGCTGATGAGATGCGGGAGTTGACCGATGAGCAGTTGGCATCTAAAACCGTCGAATTCAAGCAGCGTATTACCGATGGGTCTGCGCTTACTGAAATATTACCGGAAGCTTTTGCGGTAGCCAGAGAGGCTAGCGATAGAGTGTTGAATATGCGCCATTTCGACGTGCAGTTGATTGGCGGTATGGCCTTGCACGAGGGCAAAATTGCTGAGATGCGCACGGGAGAGGGTAAAACTCTGGTTGCGACACTTCCCGCCTACCTTAACGCATTGGCTGGTAACAGCGTTCACCTCATTACAGTGAACGATTACCTCGCTGAACGTGACGCCAGGTGGATGGAGCCTCTGTATCAGTTTCTTGGTTTAAGTGTAGGTATTATTGCTTCTGGGCAAACCCCGGAGCTGAAAAAAGCTGCCTATATGTCAGATATTATCTACGGCACTAACAACGAGTTTGGGTTTGATTATCTGCGCGATAATATGGCTTTCAGTCTTGAAGATCGACAGCAGAGTGGTCTTAATTTTGCGATTGTCGATGAAGTGGATTCTATTCTCATTGATGAGTCGCGAACTCCTCTGATTATTTCGGGCTCATCAGAAGACAGTTCTGAATTATACCGTCGAATTAATAAGCTTATTCCTGGGCTACAGCCAGATTCGGAAGAAGTTCCGGGCCACTTTACAGTCGACGAAAAACAACGGCAGGTGGAACTGACTGAACTGGGTCACGAGTTTATTGAAGAATTGCTAATTCGCGAGAAACTTCTCGAGGAGGGTGAAAGCCTTTATGCCGCTACGAATTTGAATTTGTTACATCATGTTCATTCGGGCCTGCGGGCACGACTGTTGTTTAACCGTGATGTTGAATATATTGTGAAAGACGAGCAAGTGGTTCTTATCGATGAACACACAGGTCGTTCTATGCCGGGGCGGCGCCTTTCCGAGGGCTTGCACCAGGCTATCGAAGCGAAGGAAGGTGTACACATTCAAAGTGAAAGCCAGACGCTGGCCTCGACAACCTTCCAGAATTTTTTCCGGCTTTACGACACTCTCTCCGGTATGACAGGAACTGCAGATACTGAGGCTTTTGAATTTCGCCAGATTTATGGCCTGGAAGTACTGGTAATCCCCACTAACCAAAAACAGATGCGCACAGACATGAACGATCTCGTCTATCTGAGTCGTGAAGAAAAATTCGATGCTATTGTGGCTGATGTGAAAGACTGCATGGCTAATGGCGCACCCGTGTTGGTAGGCACGGCATCGGTGGAGACATCAGAGGAGTTATCCAACCGGTTTCGCGAGAGTAAAATTGAGCACAAGGTACTCAATGCAAAATATCATGAGCAGGAGGCCGAAATTATCGCGCAAGCGGGCCGTCCCGGCGTAGTAACCATAGCGACGAATATGGCCGGTCGAGGAACCGACATCGTGCTGGGGGGGAATCTTCAGGTAGAGCTTGAAGTACTAGGGACTGTCAGCGAATCCGTGCGCGAAGCGGCACGCGTAGAGTGGCAGAAACGCCATGACCGAGTACTCGAATCAGGGGGCCTGCATATTTTGGGAACAGAACGTCACGAGTCTCGACGAATTGATAATCAGCTCCGCGGTCGGGCAGGGCGGCAGGGAGACCCTGGAGTTTCCCGTTTTTATCTTTCGCTGGAAGATAGTCTCATGCGAATTTTTGCATCGGATAAAGTGAAGAACTTTATGCAGGCGCTTGGTATGGAGAAGGGTGAGGCCATCGAACATCGCATGGTGACCAATGCTATCGAAAAAGCGCAGCGCAAGGTTGAGGGACGCAACTTCGATATTCGTAAGCAGTTGCTTGAATATGATGATGTTGCCAATGATCAGCGCCAGATCGTCTACACACAGCGCAATAGCCTGCTTACAGAAGCTGATATTTCTGAATCTATCACCGCTATTCGAAGTGATGTTGTCAGTGAATCTATAAGTAGCTTTATTCCTCCTATGAGCGTGGAGGAGCAGTGGGATATTTCGGGCCTGGAGCGGCAGCTAGAGGCTGAGTTCGCAGTAAGTTTGCCGTTGCAGGAGTGGCTCGATAAAGACGATAACCTGCATGAAGAAGCGTTGCGTGAAAAAATTGTCGCTGAGGTTCAGAGTTCCTACGAGCAGAAATCGGAATCGGTCGGCCCCGATATGCGTAAAATTGAGAAGCAAATTATGCTTCAGGTGTTGGATACTCTGTGGAAGGAGCATCTGGCATCTATGGATCAACTGCGGCAAGGTATTCATTTACGTGCTTACGCCCAGAAAAACCCAAAGCAGGAATATAAGCGGGAATCGTTCGAGCTATTTGAGGAATTGCTTTCAAATTTGAAGTATGAGGTTGTGAAGTTTCTCAGTCACGTTCAAGTTCAGCATCAGGACGAATCAGAGCTCATTGAGCAAAGCCGCCGCGAGGCCGCAGAACGCGAAAAAATGGCGTTTCAGCATCGTGCTGCTTCTGGATTGGTTGCGGAAACTGCGGCCCCCGGCGCGAGTGAAGGCCGCGAAGCCACTCCTCAGACATTTACCCGCGAAGAGCGTAAAGTTGGCCGTAATGAGCCCTGCCCCTGTGGCAGTGGTAAAAAATTCAAGCAATGTCATGGCATTCTCTAATTGATGTTTTCAGCGTTGGTAGGAATTTGATATGGCTGTAGGAAAAGCTGTGCTTCCAAAACTTCACTCGGTTGCCGGCATTCGTCTGGCTACTGTTTCTGCAGGCATAAAAACACCGGGCAGAGCCGACATGGTGCTAATAGAGGTCGTCGAGGATGCTACCTGCGCTGCGGTTTTCACCCAGAATGCTTTTTGTGCGGCACCTGTAGTTGTGGCCAAGGCCCATTTGCAGCAGTGCGGTGCTCGGGTGCGCTATCTGTTGGTCAATACTGGTAACGCAAACGCTGGCACTGGTAAGCAGGGGCTGGAGGCGGCTCTGGCGTGTACGGCTGCGGTAGCTGATTTTGCGAACGTCACTCCTTGTAAGGTATTGCCCTTTTCTACAGGTGTGATTGGTGAGCCCTTGCCCGTGGACAAAATTGTCTCAGCCGTTCCTTCGGCCTTTGCAGGCTTGCGGCAAGATGGCTGGGCAGATGCGGCTTCCGGAATACTCACTACAGATACAAGGCCAAAGGCCGCCTCGGTTAAATTTTCCCATGAGGGACAAGAGTTTGTGGTGACAGGTATAGCCAAGGGTGCCGGAATGATTCGTCCGAACATGGCCACGATGCTGGCATACCTGGCAACCGATGTCGCAGTGGAGGGCGCTGCACTGCAATATGTTCTTGCCAACGCAGTGGAAACTACTTTCAATCGAATTACCATCGATGGTGATACGTCGACAAATGATGCCTGCGTTTTACTGGCCACAGGACAAGCTGGAAATTCTCCGTTATCAGACATCACTTCTGAACTGGGGTGCTCCCTGTCGAACGCGGTTGAAGAGGTGTGTCTGGCCTTGGCTCAAGGTCTGGTGAAAGACGGCGAGGGAGCCACTAAGTTTGTGTCAGTCAGAGTCAATGGCGGCGCTTGCGAGCAGGAGTGTCTGGATGTCGCATTTACCATTTCCCATTCTCCCTTGGTGAAGACAGCCCTGTTTGCCAGCGACCCAAATTGGGGGCGTTTGTTAGCCGCCATTGGCCGGGCTGGCGTGCCAGACCTCAATGTGGAAAAAATTGGCGTCTACCTAAATGACACGCTCATAGCAGAAAATGGTTGCCGCGCCGAGTCCTATACAGAAGACTTGGGCGTCATTGCCATGGCTCCCGAGGAAATTGAAATCCGTATAGAACTGAACCGGGGTCCGAGTACCGCCATAGTATGGACCAGCGATTTCTCTTATGACTATGTGCGAATCAATGCGGAATACAGAAGCTGAATGGCTGCAGTGCATGTTGCCGTAGGGGTCATCCTAAATAAAAATCAGCAGGTATTGATTGCGCGGCGCCCTATGGGTTCTCATCAGGGTGGTCTTTGGGAGTTTCCCGGAGGCAAGGTTGAGACGGGTGAATCTTTGGAGCAAGCTTTGTTCCGTGAGCTGAAGGAAGAGTTAGCAATTGAAGTGTCCGAGTGCTCTGCGCTTGTAACAATTGAGCACGACTACGGCGATAAATTGGTTCTGTTGGATGTCTGTTTGGTGCGTGAATTCACTGGTGACGCGGTTGGTATGGAGGGGCAGGTCTTGCAATGGATTGGCTTGGACCAGCTGAGGGAGTTTGAATTTCCGGCGGCCAATAAACCTATTGTTGAATTGCTTACAGCTTTGCCTGAGGACGGTCCCCTGAGTTCTTGAGGAGTAGGCTTTGGTGCAGCTGAGCCACTTCTACTCGCAAACGGGCCAACGATTTTGAATTATCAATAATAAAATCTGCGTGCTTGAGTCGCTCACTTCTGCTCATTTGTGCAGCCATTATTCTTTCAATCTGCGCCGCCTGGTTATTATCCCGTTTTACTGTTCGTGCGATTTGCAGAGACTCAGGAACATCCACTACAACAATACAGTCTGTTAATTCTTTTTGATGTGTTTCCAGAAGCAGTGGCGAACTGAGTACAGTGTAAGCCGATGTTGAGTTATGCAGTTGGTACTGAATTTCTTCTCCAATGAGGGGGTGCGTCAGCTGCTCCAGCCACAGGCGTGCGCTCTCATCTGAAAATACCCGGGATCGCAGAAGCGCCCGGTCCAGAGACCCATTTGAGAGCAGAAAATCCGCCCCAAAATGCTCTGCGATAGCTGCCAGTGCTGGCTTACCGGGTTCAACGATAATTCGGCTCGCGAGATCTGCATCGACAACGGTTATGCCCAATTCTTCAAGCATGGCGGTGACGGCAGATTTTCCGCTCCCGATACCTCCGGTTACACCGACAATCATGGTCAAGACTGCATTCCAGTGACACCCATGTAATAAGACATGAGTTTGTCTCCCCACATTAGAGCGATCCAGCCAGCCAGTGCGAGGTAGGGTCCGAAGGGAATGGGTACGTCTTTTCCTCTGTGAGTGGCGAGCATAATTCCAATCCCGCAAACAGCACCTACCAGGGAGGACAGTAGAATTAACAGAGGTATACACTGCCAGCCCAGCCACGCACCCAGCGCTGCAAGAAGTTTGAAATCGCCATAGCCCATACCTTCCTTACCGGTCAGTAGCTTGAAAAGCCAGTAAACACTCCATAGCGACAGGTAGCCCAGCATCGCACCCAACACGGCATCTTGCAGGCTTACAGTTACTCCGAGCAAACTAAATGCCAGTCCCAGCCACATGAATGGCAGGGTGATATCGTCGGGTAGCAACTGGTGATCGATGTCAATCATGGTCAGTGTGATGAGAGACCAGGTAAAAAGCATGGCGCCAAGAAGTGCCCATGACACAGGGTATTGAGACGCCAGAGCCACAGTCATCAGTGCTGTTACAAGTTCAATAAAAGGGTAGCGTATAGAAATACCAACGCTACAGTTGCTGCACTTTCCTCGCAGAAACAGATAGCTTACTATCGGAATATTTTGCCAGGGCTTGATCGGTGCTTTGCAATTAGGGCAGTGTGAATTGGGGTGTGAGAGAGTGAATGCCGATTCCTCGGAAGCTTCCCGATTTACTTCCAGTAACTCGCAGCAGTCCTTGCGCCAACGTGATTCCATCATCACAGGCAGGCGATAGATGACAACGTTGAGAAAGCTGCCTACAACAAGCCCTAACGAAAGCAGGCAGGTGAAAAGTAACCAGGGGTTCTGGTTGAACGCGTCTAGCATGGGTGCTTGGTTATTCCTTGTCGGTGTTCACAGTAGACATGTCCAGATCGTAAGACATTGCGGTCTATACAACCGACCCGAGCATAAATATCGGCAGATACATTGCTATCATAAGACCGCCCACCAGAACACCCAGTACAGACATAATGATGGGTTCCATCAATGAGCTAAGGCTGTCCACGGCATTGTCTACGGCGTCCTCATAGTGATTTGCAACCTTATCAAGCATGTCATCCAGTGCGCCAGACTCCTCACCAATCGACACCATTTGTAGTAGCATGTTGGGGAACAGGCCAGTGGATTTTATGGAGTTATACAGGGTAGTACCCGTGGTGACATCGTCGCGGATTTGGCGAATTGCTTTGGCGTAGACGGCGTTGCCTGCGGCTCCGGCGGTAGACTCTAAAGCCTCTACCAGCGGCACACCGGCAGCAAAGGTTGTTGCCAGTGTGCGAGAAAATCTAGCGATAACTGAATTAAAGACAATGTCTCCTATGACGGGGATTTTAAGTGATACTTTGTCCAGACGCTCTGCGAAGGACACAGAGCGTAGTTTGGCCTCGCGGAACACAAAAATACTCGCAATAATCACCAGTATGATGATCCACCACCATTGCTGCACAAATTCAGAGATGCTTAAAACAAACAGCGTAAAGGCCGGCAAGTCGGAACCGAAACTCTTGAAGGTGTCCGCAAACTGAGGCACTACTTTGATCAGCAGGATACCCGTAACCACGAGAGCGACCACGACCACCGCGATTGGATAAGTCATGGCCTTCTTTATTTTGGCTTTGAGTTGTTCTGTTTTTTCTTTGTAGGTAGCAACTCGATCAAGCATCACTTCGAGTGTTCCTGATGTTTCGCCAGATGCCACGAGACTGCAGTACAGTTCATCGAACTGCCTGGGGTGCTTGGCCATTGAAATAGCCAAGCCATTGCCTGACGAAACATCATTTTTGATGCTCTCAACCAGCTCTCGCATTCTGGGTTTATCCAGGCCTTCGCCAACGATGTCAAAGCTTTGCACCAGAGGAACACCGGCTTTCATCATGGTGGCCAGTTGTCGCGTGAAAATTGAAATATCAGCTGGCTTGATGGGTTTGCCACCACCGCCAAAGAGAGGTTTGGACTTCTTGCGAACTGTTTTAGGCTTGATTCCCTGGCGACGTAACTGGGCCTTTGCCATCGATGTAGTAGAGGCGTTTATTTCACCTTTGGCAGAGCGCCCTGCCTTGTCTGTTCCACTCCAGGTAAACGTGGATCCACGTGCTGCACTGGTTGCCATAATTTTATTCGCCCCTTTCAGTCCTAGTGTTTCACAAGCCTTCACTACTACCTAGATAGTTTTTGTGTTTTCTAGTCCAATGTAATACGGTTAATTTCCTCTAGGGTAGTGACTCCCTGAGCTACTTTTACCAATGCTGAGGCTCTCAAATCACCAAACCCTTCCTCTCGGCAAGCGGCTCCAATTTCTATTGAGTTGCCTTCGGTCATAATAATATTGGAAATTTTTGGCGTCACGCGGATTACTTCATAGACGCCAACTCTGCCCTTGTACCCGTCATTGCACAGGTCGCAACCCACAGCATGCATGACTGTTGCTCCTTTTAATGTCTCTTCCGTGAACCCTTCTTTGCGGAGGGTTTCGTCCGGGATATCTGCCGGCGTACAACACACCTTGCATAAACGTCTCGCTAGGCGTTGAGCGATAATCAAGCTAACTGAGGTGGCGAGGTTGAATGCAGGTACGCCCATGTTGAGCATGCGCGTTACTGTCTCAGCCGCGCTGTTGGTGTGTAGTGTGGATAAAACCAGGTGACCGGTCTGTGCCGCCTTAATGGCGATTTCAGCTGTCTCCAGGTCACGAATCTCGCCGACCATTATCACATCGGGATCCTGACGCAAGAATGAACGCAGGGCCAAAGCAAAGTCGAGGCCTACTTTTGCATTCACGTGTACCTGGTTGATACCTTCCAGATTTATTTCTACCGGATCTTCTGCAGTTGAGATGTTTCGTTCCGGGCTGTTGAGAATATTCAGGCCTGTATACAAAGACACCGTTTTACCTGAACCGGTTGGCCCTGTAACCAGTATCATCCCTTGGGGCTGGTTGAGTGCCCGCATATACATTTCTTTCTGTTCTGGTTCGTAGCCCAGGGCGTCAATACCCATCTGTGCGCTGGATGGATCGAGAATACGCAGCACGATTTTTTCCCCGAACAACGTGGGAAGCGTGTTGACACGAAAATCGATGGCCCGGCTACGGGATAGCTTCATCTGTATTCTGCCATCCTGCGGTATGCGCCGTTCTGAAATGTCCATCTGCGACATCACTTTAAGCCTTGCTGCGAGGCGCGGCGCAAGGCTTTTGGGCGGGCGAACCACTTCACTCAGGATACCGTCTGTGCGAAAACGCACGCGATAATTGTTTTCGTAGGGCTCAAAGTGAATGTCTGAGGCGCCTTGTTTTATGGCGTCTATTAGGACCTTATTTACAAAACGGACGATGGGAGTCTCGTCCAGGCTTTCGCTCGTGTCATCAGCATCGGTGCTTTCCTGCACGGCTTCAATATTCACTCCATCCAGATCGACATCGTCCAATGCGCCCAAGCCGTCATCGAGGTTGTCCTGTGCATCAGTCCACTCGGTGATGATTTTTTTGAGGGCTGTTTCCTCCACCAGAATGGCGTCTGTATTGATGCCGGTATGAAACTTGATCTCGTCCAAAGCAGCCAGATTCGTGGGATCCGAAACGGCGATAAACAACCGCGATCCACGTCTGAATAAGGGCAGTACGTGGTGCTTACTTACAAGGGCGGCGTCAACCAGGCCTTCTGGAAAGTTTGAGCGATTAAATGCGGTAATGTCGAATAGAGGGACACCAAATTCATGCGACGCTACTTCGGCAAGCTGTTTAGCATCTACGTTTTTATTCTCGACCAGATACTGCACGAAGGGCACCCGCTGGGCAGCGGCTTCCTTTTGGGCATCCGCGGCAGCCTGAGTTTCTATTAGGCCTTCGGCCACTAATCGGCCAGCGAGTCCGCTGAGCTGCCCTACTGCGATGTCGTTCATTTTTCTGGTATCACTGATTTAATGGCCCCTGATGCTACTCGGCTTCATCTATTGCAACTGAGTTCTTATGGCGTCTAGTATAACCATGCCAGTGAGATGCAAGAACCCTTTAACTGGAGTTAATGTCATGATTTTTGGTTATTTTTTGGGAAAACCGCCTTTCGTGTTTATGTGTTTTATGGCTGATACTCTCTCAGGTGGGCTCTTTGTCGGTGCTTGGCTTGAAGTGGGTGACAAAAAATGTCACATAGCGCCCAATCCTTGATGGCTGGTGGGCACTGCGATCTTTATGGCACTGAGGGTCGAAATATTTTTCTGCCTATAACCTACTGATATATATAGTAAATATAATATTTTAACTAATGTGTTGAATTCTTGGCACGTTGCGTGCAGATACTCGGCTATCCCAATCGGCAAGTGCACACTTTTCAATGTGCAGGGATCCGAAAAAGCAACGTACTGTTTAACCAAGTGGAGAACGACATGAACATTCAAAAGAGCGCACAGCAGGGTTTTACCCTTATCGAACTGATGATCGTTATTGCGATCATCGGTATTCTGGCAGCCATTGCCTTACCTGCTTACCAGGACTATACAGTGCGAGCTAAGATGAGTGAGCCGATTGCCGGATTGTCTGAGGCGAAACTTTCGTATACCGAGTACTATTCATCGAACAACGAAGTTCCTGCCGATAACGGCGAGGCGGGAATCCAAACCAACCGTACGGGAAAATATTTACAGAAGATTGAAGTTCTTAACTCTGCCGCAGCGTTGATTACTGCAACAATTAGACCCGGCATTATTCCCGGAGCATCGGGCGTTCCACTCATTCTTCTTTCCGGAGACACGCAAAGCGACGGGACAATTGTTTGGACTTGTAAGCCTGGAGCAAATATGGACGCTAAATATCTGCCTTCGACTTGCCGTGGGTAGATCGTAAAAACACTAAGAAGCCCGGCGATGCCGGGCTTTTTTTTGCCTGTAATAGTTTAGACTGGACGTTTTCCCCTATTAAAGAAAAGTTTTAGATGTTTGTATCCAATATAGAAGTGTCTAGCCGTGGCATGAGTGTGGACTCGTATTTGCCGTGGCAATTCAACTTGCTACTTGGTTTGGTTTTTGTCGCCGTTACATTGGGCTACGCCTCTGGGTTGAGTGGCCCTCTATTTTTCGATGATCTGCCAAGCCTGGTGCAAAATCCGATGGTGCACATTGATGGGGCAGTATTTGATCACTGGCGAACAGCCGCCTTTAGTTCAGATGCGGGGCCTTTGCACCGTCCGGTTGCCATGCTCAGTTTTGCTGCTAATTATGCCGCCTCTGCCGACTTGTCTCCTTTTCCGTTCAAGTTGGTAAATTTGGTTATTCATTTACTGATTTGTGTTCTTGTCTATTATTTTGCCCAAGCAGTCTTTCGCTCCCCCGTGGTTTCCCGCTGGGATTCACATGGCATAACACTGGCTGCATTTGCGGCAGCGAGCATATGGGCGCTACATCCATTGCACGTTACCACCGTGTTGTACGCTGTTCAGCGAATGGCACAACTGTCGACTCTTTTTAGTCTACTGGGGCTGTGTGTCTACATGCGCTATAGGCTGGAGTGGGCACAAAATGGAGCTACCGTTGGGGCGGTTCTGGCGGCGGGTCTTTGGGTATTACTGCTAACCGGGCTGGCAACTTTGTCTAAGGAAAATGGCGCTCTGCTTCCCTGGCTGTTGGCTGTATGTGAAGTCTGTTTGTTTCGCGGGAAGTGGCATGGGGTACGGTCGCGCCTGGTGGTGAACCTTGGATGGGTGGCACTATTATTACCGCTATTGCTGATAGTAATTATCCTCTTTGTTTCTCCCGAGATATTTTTGGCGGGTTACAAGTGGCGCGACTATACGATGGTGGAACGCCTGCTTACCCAGTCGCGTATATTGTGGCAGTACGTCTACTGGCTCGTTCTTCCTGATTTAGGGGAAATGGGCTTTCACCATGATGATATAGCCCTCTCACGGGGTATTATCCACCCTTGGACTACGCTGGTGTCGCTGCTAGCATGGCTCTCAGTAACACTCGTGGCGTTTTGGTTGCGTCGACGGCTTCCACTCCTGCTTTTTGCAGTGCTGTTTTTTCTTGTTGGGCATGTTATGGAGTCCAGCGTTCTCGCCCTGGAGTTAGTTTTTGAGCATCGAAACTATTTTCCTAGCGTTGGAGTGTGTTTGGGTATTGGTGCTTTGTTTGGTTTAAATGCGACCGCGGCTTCAAGGATAAAGCGCGGGCTGACGCTTTTTGTTGTCATGGTTTTGCTTTTTCTCCTGCTTCTATCGCGAGCCCAGACATGGTCTGAGCCGATATCTCTCGCCCAAACGAATGTTAGGAATCACCCTTTGTCACCTCGAGCTCATTTCTTTTATGCCGATACGCTTTTCGCAACAGTTAGGGATCCGAATAGGTGGGATCAGGGGAGAAATGATCAAGAGGAAAAAATGAGAATGGCCGTCTTGTCACGGAGCCATTTTCTGCGCATGCATGAAGAAAGGCCTGCTTCTGCGATCGCTATTGTTAAATTACTGTATGTTGACAGTTTTTATTTTCCCGGTTTAGCTGAGCGTATGAATTGGTTTGGTCTATTGCGGGGTGCTCTGGAAAAAAGCACTTTGCTAGCATCGGATCTCTCTGCGCTGTCGTTGCTGGTCGATTGCGCTAGCTTTGAGGGGTGTAATGCAAGTGTTGGCGAAGTTGAGGAGGTCTTGGATTCGATGATTTCTCGAAACCCTGGGGAGATCTGGTTGCATTTGATGCGGTATAAATTAATGTCTTTTTCTTCTGCTCCTTCCGAATTGCGTATCTCTGCCCTGCAGATGGCTGTGGCTGTGGCGCCCGACAACCCTTCTGCACAGGAGTATCTGGTTCGAGAAAAAGGGGCAGTCGGTGATGTGGCTGGAATGTATGAAGTGGTGAGAAATTGGCTTAGTCACGATCCGAACCGGCGGGCTTTGCCGAATATGTTACTCCTGTTTTCTGCTCAGCCGCGAGCTCAAGGGCAAGAAACTTTAAATGAACCTCCGTCTCATGAATAGCGCGGCACAACTGCACCGCTACTCACCATTGCTATTGTGGGGACTGGTACTGCTTCTTACTGGCTGGCTGTATTGGCCGGGTACCCACGGCCCGGCTATGCTGGATGATCACGCCAGTGTGAGTGTTCTGGATGAACTGAATGAAAATCCGCAGCTGGCTATGGATTATATTTTTGGCGATGCAGCTGGACCTCTTGGGCGGCCTGTTTCTATGGCGACTTTTGTGGTGGAAAAACTGTACCTGAATCAGGGGATCCGGGGGGGCAAGAAGTTAAATATTATTCTCCATTTGTTTATTGGGTGCTTGGTCGTCTGGTTGTTTTTCCTGCTGTTTAGGCAAGCTCAAACTTTCTTTTTTGAGCCTGGGTGGTTGGCGGTTTTGGCGGGTGCTGTTTGGTTGCTGTCGCCTCTTTACGTGAGTACCGTGCTTTATGTGGTACAGCGTATGGCGATGTTGGCAGCATTATTTATTGTGGCTGCTTGCATCAGTTACATTTATTGTCGAGGTGCGTTTGTCAGGAGTAAAAAAGGGCTTTCGTCCCTGTTGCTGCTCCTCACGTTTATATTGCTAGTGCTGGCTGTATTTGCAAAAGAGACGGGTATTGTGGGTCTACCAATTGTATTGCTAATCGAGGCGCTCTGGTTTCAGTTTCGGGACCCAGCAGGGCAGGTTATTCGTTGGTTGCGGTGTGTGGTGTTGCTTTCAATATTGGGAGGCATTATTTTTTTGGTCTCTTTTTTTACTCTGGGAAAGAATTGGATAATTGGCACATACGCACTTCGGGAGTTTACGCTTACTGAGCGGGTATTAACCCAAAGCCGGATATTGTGGGATTATCTTGGGCAATTGTTATTGCCTGATGTGCTGAGAATGGGGCTGTATCATGATGACATATTGGTATCTACATCGATGTCTCAACCCGCAACCACATCGTATGCAGTCTACGCTTGGGTGTGCGTACTTATAGTGTCCATGGTGCTACTAAAATGGCGCAACGGAAGGTACCTGGTCTTCGCCGCTGCTGTCTTCCTCATAGGTCACAGCACTGAATCAACCATCTTGCCTCTGGAATTGTATTACGAGCATCGCAATTATTTGCCCGGCATTGGCGTGTTTCTCGGTATCTCTGTTTTACTGATTTTCTTGTTTGAACGGTTTCCTGAAGTCATAACACCCGTTCTAGCCTGGGGTTGGGTTTTTGTTTTGGTGTTGGCTATGAAAACCAGTTCCCAAGTACAGATCTGGTCCAGTGCTCCACTGCTTTACATGAACGATGTGAATGCGCACCCACAGTCATTTCGTGCAAATGCTAACATGGCAAGTCAATTGGCAGCAGTTGGTGCGCTGGAAGGTGCTTTGAACTACTCCTCCAAAGCACATCTATCTAGCCACATGGAACGGCAGGGCGATTATGATTTACGTGATTTGTCTTTGAGTTGTATCTCAGATCAAGCACTACCCCCTGAGCGAATTTCTAACTTAGGCCGGGTAGATCCCAGTCGACCATTGAGCTCCGTGAGTACGTTGAATGTATTAGTCCGACAGATTCAAAATAATGACTGCCCAAATTTTGATCGAATGAGTTTTTCTAATCGAATGGAAGAGATTTTTTTGAGCGATGAATGTTGCAGCGATGAACTAGATGGTAATAAGTTTCGGGAAAAAGCGTCCCCCAATATCTACGCTGGATTAGCAGTATTGGAAAATGCGCTCGAAAGATATGATAATGCCTACGAATACACTGAACGGTTTCTCGCCGGGTCGCCTGGGAATATTCGAGGATTGCTGATGAAACTGCACTTCGCTACTGCATTGCACAAAGGTGAGGAAGTTTCCTCATTACTGATCCAGTTACAGTCGCTTGAGACATCCGGAGTGCTATCATTGGCAGACAAGCAAACTCTGTCCCTTTATAAGGAAAAAAATGACTAATTTCTCCATTGTGATACCCGCTAAGAATGAGGAGGCGGGGCTAGCAAAATTTTTGCCTGCACTCAAGTCGATGTACTCCGATGCAGAAATCATTGTCATCAATGATGGTTCTACGGATGGCACCAAGGGAATTTGTGAGGAAGCTGGAGTGCAAGTTGTATCTCACCCGTATTCCAAAGGTAATGGGGCGGCTATCAAAACTGGAGCTCGCGCGGCCAGCGGTGACTATTTGGTGTTTCTGGATGGGGATGGACAGCACGATCCAGAAGACATTAGAAAGCTTCTGGACAAAGTTGAAGAAGGTTACGACATGGTTGTGGGTGCCCGAACCGGACGGGCCTCACAGGCAAGCGTGGCGCGCTGGAGCGCCAATACATTTTATAATCGATTCGCCAGTTGGATGGTAAATCACCAGATCAAAGACCTGACTTCCGGGTTTCGCGTGGTAAACCGGAAAAAATTTCTCAGTTTCCTCTACTTGTTACCCAATGGATTCAGCTACCCCACGACATCCACTATGGCGTTTTTTCGGGCAGGGTATTCGGTGGAGTATATACCCATTAAGGTGGCGCAGAGAGTGGGTAGCAGCCACATTAATCATCTTCGTGATGGCGTGAGATTCTTTCTGATTATTTTCAAAGTGGGTACTCTGTACTCTCCACTGAAGATTTATTTTCCTATTTCCTTCGCCATGTTATCTCTTGGCATGCTTAATTACTTCTTAACCTTTCTCTCGGGTGCACGCTTCACGAATATGAGTACTATGCTGTTGTTGGGCAGTGTGCTGGTCTTTCTTATAGGGCTTTTATCTGAACAACTCACAAATCTACAGTACAAGGATAGTGAGGATGAAGGGTAGTTATCAGTAGGGTATTTCCAACGCCAGAGTCTCCTTAACCTGCTCCATAACCACATAGCTGGTTGATTCCTGTACGCCTGGAAGGGTTAGTAGTGTCTCCCCTAAAAATTCTCTATACGCCGCCATGTCGGCGACACGTGCTTTGATTAAATAGTCGAAATTCCCCGACACTAAATAGCATTCCTGTACTTCAGGTAGATCGTAGGCGTAGCGCTTAAATTCCTCAAAAATGTCCTGTGATGTCCTGCTGAGACGAATCTGCACGATGACCACAAGACCTGCGTCCAGATAGCTCGGGTTCAAAATGGCCTGATATCCGCGAATCACACCCTCCCGCTCCAGGCGCTTTACCCGCTCCTTACACGGGGTGGTACTGAGGCCCACTTGGCGTGCCAACTCAGCAAAGCTGGTACGCCCTTCTTTTTGTAAAACCCTAAGAATATTGCGATCGATCTTGTTTAGATGATGAAGTTTCCTGTCGATGATAATTCGCTCCATGTGTTACCGATCTTGTGTGGCGCCCACGACCAATGCTGTGTTCTTAGTAAAAACGTCAATTTAGAGTTAAAAAATAGCTGAAAGAACTGTTACTGTCTACAAAATAGACCGAAAAAGTATTTTAAGGCACCCTAGAATAGCGTATGTAGATTAGTTAACTATAAGGAGAAGGTCTATGTTAATCGGTGTTCCCAAGGAAATAAAAAACAATGAATTCAGGATTGGACTGACTCCTGCCGGGGTTAAGGAAATGGTTCACCATGGTCATCAGGTGTTGGTTCAACATGATGGCGGCCTCTCTATAGGCTTTGACGATACACAATATACTGCAGTTGGCGGGGAGATCGTCGACAGCGCTGAGGAGATATTTTCCAGAGCGGAGATGATCATCAAAGTTAAGGAGCCGCAACCCAACGAATGCAAAATGCTGAGTCCGGGGCAGATCCTGTTCACCTATTTACACTTGGCCCCAGATCCGCAGCAAACAAAATTACTCCTCGAATCCGGTGCTACCTGCATCGCCTATGAGACGGTAACGGAAGAGGGACATGGGTTGCCTCTGCTGGCTCCTATGAGCGAGGTTGCCGGCCGTATGGCTGTGCAGGCAGGAGCTCACCATCTGGAAAAAGCACAGGGTGGTAATGGCATGTTGCTTGGTGGTGTTCCTGGTGTCGAGCCGGCTAAGGTGCTGATAATTGGTGGCGGTGTCGTTGGCATTAATGCGGCACGCATGGCAATGGGAATGGGGGCGGATGTCACCTTGCTGGACAGATCGTTGGACCGTTTGAAAGAGCTGGATATGTGGTTTGGCGGCCGGTTGAAAACAGTTTATTCAACCGCTGAGTCTGTTGAACGACATGCAGTAGAAGCAGATCTTGTTGTCGGTGCTGTGCTAATACCAGGTGCTGCTGCGCCAAAACTTATTTCCCGCGAGTTGGTTGGGCGTATGAAAACCGGTTCCGTTATGGTGGATGTTGCCATTGATCAAGGAGGCTGCTTTGAAACCAGTAGGGCTACGACGCATGAAGACCCAACCTATGTTGTTGATGGCGTGGTTCACTACTGCGTGGCGAATATGCCGGGTGGCGTGGCGAGAACATCAACCATGGCCCTAACCAATGCGACATTACCTTATGCTTTAAAGCTGGCGGATAAAGGTGCTGTTCAAGCGCTGCAGGATGATGTCCATTTGCGGAATGGCTTGAATGTGCATGCAGGTATGGTTACCTATAAGGCAGTTGCGGAAACGCTCGGCTACGATTATGTAGATGCGCAAGTCGCACTTCGAGATAGTGCCCTAAAGCCGACGGCGTAGTTGGAAGGCAGGGAACAAATCGAGCGCGGCTTTTATCAATAATAATTGAAGTCAGCGGCTAGGGGTTCTATTTCGAATCTGAGCTACTTTTGCGCTTACTCGCTCGATGAAGAAAATTGCCATCAAGTACATTTCAGGCCGCAGTGGTACCGAATATCTGGCATCTGCCTGGGTGACCACGTAAACAGCGCTGATGTAGAGTGTCGTTATGATGATTACACATGCTGCCATCGGAGTGGAGGTCCAGTAGAAGACGCTTATTGCTGTGCCCAGGACGGCGAATAAAAATAGCCATAGGTGCATTGATTTCATGATTACATGCGACGCGATTGCCAATCTCTCAGTGTGGTAAGGAGTGGTCACCACGGGATATATAAATATGTCACCGAACCCTATTCCTACATTCCATTGCCAGAGCTGAATTGGCTTATCGATAAAATACCATTCCAGATAGCGGGCAGGGTCAAGTTTGATACGGTTTAGCATAGTGATCACAAATGCACTATAGGAGCCGGAAAAGTTACTCATATCGACAACAGCCGGGTTAGTAGGATCCCGCGGATCGCTCTTCCAAATTTGTTGATAGTCGGGGTGTGCTCCAACGACAAGATTGGTAAATAGTCTGTCAGAACTACTTAAAGAATCATTATCAACATTTATAGAGTTTCGAATGTTCCATGAAAAAGCAATAATCAAAAATATCGCTATTATCGGAACTGACTTTCTTACGGTCAATCTGTTTGGCAAGGTGAGCGCTGTTGCCACAATAAGAACAGGCAGAAACATAGAGACGGGGTTCGTTAGATAGGCCATCCCAAAAAAAGTACCACTTAGGATTCCAAGGCTGATGTTCTGTTTATCCAAGAACAGGCAAAATATATATAGTGCAGATAATAGCAAAAAGGAGAAAAGCGTTTCTGTTAGTAATACTGCGCTATAACTTATCAAGTGAGGGCTTAGCATACAGAGTAAAGCGGCGGCTAAAGCCCAGCCATCGCGGAACAGCATTCGCCCCAAAAGAAAGGTCAGAACGACAATAAGTGAACTGAGTAACGCTTGACTGAACAGAATAATTTTATAGTCGTAGAGATTAAATTTCCGAGAAACTAAAGTATTTAGCGCTAGAAACACCGGGTATCCCGGCGCCCAGTATGAATCTGGGCGTGGTTCCTTACTTTGCTCTTTGGAAAAAGTATGATTGTTGAGCAAATTGCCGGTATAGATTACATAATTTGCTGCGTCACTTTTGACCGGATTGTTAACTTGTGTGCCTTGAATATAGTAGAGACGGATCCACAGAGAGCATACGAAAAGGAGAAGTCCGGTAAGCCATATGTTTTTGTTGCGGGCGCTGGCAATCAATAGTACTCCTCCACGCCAGAAAACATTGGATTTAGGTGTACATTCTGTCCCGTCGGAATGATTGTTTTAAGACGGGACACAGATCCTGCCACGGTTAATCCATTTCTTTTGCGTATTTGACTTTTGCCTCCCGACGCCGAGCATGCAACACCGGCTCGGTATACCCATTAGGCTGCTCCCGTCCCAAAAACACCAGATCGCAGGCCGCTTGAAAGGCAACACTATTATCAAAATGGGGTGCCATTGGCTTATAGAGCGAGTCATCGGCATTTTGTTGGTCAACAATGGCTGCCATGCGTTCAAGTGTTGCACGGACTTGTTTTTCTGAACAAATTTCATGGCGTAACCAGTTCGCAAGATGCTGGCTGGAAATTCGCAGGGTCGCTCGGTCTTCCATCAAACCTACATTGTGTACATCGGGAACGGTAGAACAACCAACGCCTTGGTCAATCCAGCGCACGACATAACCAAGAATGCCCTGGACATTATTGTCCAGCTCCTGCTGAATATCTTCTGCGCTGAGACCGTTGGCACCTTCTAACGGAATGGTAATGATGTCATCAAGTTGAGCTCGCGGCCTTGATTTTAGTTCGTTCTGACGCTGCGTTACATTGACCTGATGGTAGTGCATTACATGCAAGGTAGCTGCAGTGGGCGAGGGCACCCAAGCACAATTTGCCCCGGCCATCGGGTGCCCTATTTTGGTTGCCATCATTTCGGCCATCAGTGCGGGCATGGCCCACATACCTTTGCCTATTTGTGCCTTGCCCTGCAGGCCGCATGCGAGGCCGATGTCGACATTCCAGTCTTCATAAGCATTGATCCAGGGTTCCTGCTTCATGGCGCCTTTGGGCGTCATGGCTCCCGCTTCCATGCTGGTGTGAATTTCATCGCCTGTGCGGTCGAGGAAGCCGGTGTTTATAAACACGACGCGCGCCTTTGCGCGGCGTATGCATTCTTTCAGGTTGATGGTGGTGCGGCGTTCTTCGTCCATGATGCCCATTTTTATGGTGTTGCGCGCAAGACCCAGAATGTCCTCAATTTTATCAAACAGCTCACAGGTAAAGCTGACTTCGTCGGGACCATGCATTTTCGGTTTTACAATATAAACGTTGCCCTGACGGGAGTTCTTCCGCTCGCCGCGCCCTCTGAGATCATGCAGTGCAATCATGGTGGTGAAAAAACCGTCCATAATGCCTTCAGGGATTTCACGCCCCTCGCTGTCCAGAATCGCTTCGTTAGTCATCAGGTGACCGACGTTGCGTACAAACATCAGGCTTCTTCCGGGTAATACCAACTTGTTGCCATCACTGCCAATGTATTCTCTGTCTGGATTTAAGGTTCGGCAGATGGTTTTGCCTCCTTTTTGCACAGACTCGCTAAGGTCTCCGCGCATTAATCCCAGCCAATTTGCGTAGACTTTGGCTTTGTCGTCGGCGTCCACGGCGGCGATAGAGTCTTCACAATCTTGTATGGTCGTGATTGCCGATTCCAGTATCAAATCTGAGACGCCGGCGGCGTCAGTGGATCCAATAGTGCTGAGTGGGTCTATTTGCACATCGATATGCAGACCGTTGTGGCGCAACAGTATACTGCTGGGCGCGTTGGACTCGCCGGTGTAGCCACGAAATTGGCCGGGATCAAGCAGTGAGCTAATCTGGCCCTCGGCGAGTGTCACTTGTAGCGTATTATTCACCACGGTGTAAGCGCTAGTCTGGCTATGGTCGCCGCTGGAGAGAGGGCAGTGACTATTAAGGAAGTCTCTGGCGTAGGCGATTACCTTGTTGCCACGCACCGGGTTGTAGGCGCCAGCGCGCTCTGCGCCGTCATCCTGCGATATGACGTCGCTGCCATATAACGCGTCATACAGACTGCCCCAGCGAGCGTTGGCAGCGTTGAGGGCATAGCGCGCATTCATTACTGGCACGACCAGTTGTGGCCCGGCCACGGTGGATATTTCTTCATCGGCGCCGCTGGTTTCAATGCTGAAGTTCTCACCTTCGGGCAGCAGGTAGTTTATCTCCTGCAGAAAGGCTTTATAGGCGGCTCTGTCGTAATTTGCCCCTGGGTTGGCTTGGTGCCAGGCATCGATTTTTATCTGTATGTCATCACGAATAGCCAAAAGCTCTCTGTTTCGTGTCCCGAATTCATTGACTAGAGTGGCCAACCCGTTCCAAAAATCTTCTGCGCTGACGCCTGTTTTCGGGGCAATGTCTTGTTCCAGTAATTGGTATATTGCCGGAGCTATTTGCAATCCCGCGATATGAATTCGATCTGTCATTATGCTGATCCTTTTGCGCTGAAGAGGTAGATGAGCGTGTGATTTTTATCAGGATAGAAATTCTAAGTTCGGGAGCCAAATTTAGCTAATTTATCGTTTCTATCGCCGTCATTCCTTTGGTGAATGCCAATGGGCGTTTTTAATTAGAGGGTCGGTTCTTTTCCGTCAAGTATTCTCGCGCTATCAACGATTAGTTTTCGCAGCCAACGGTTGGCTGGGTTGTGCTGTAACAGGGGGCTCCAGGCCATTTTCAATTCCAGCGGAGGGATGTCCATAGGCGGTTCGCGCAGAACGACTTTGGGGTTGTTGGCTTTCAGCTGTGCTGCACGGGTCGGTAGGGTCACTATGAGGTCATTTTGCTCTGCCATGGTCATAGCGGCCTGATAGTGGCGCGTGAACACTCTTATTTGTCGCTTTTTACCCAATTTGTTCAGGGCAGCATCAACCCATCCAAGTCGTTGAACATCATCCGGGTCCATACCTACGCCCACGCCCATGCCGGTTTTACTCACCCACACATGATTGGCTTTGAGATAGTTTTCAAGGGTGAAATCTTTCAGCACCGGATTTTCGGGGCTTAGCAGGCAGGAAAAAGAATCATCCCACAGGTGAATCTGGTGGAAGGACTGTGGCATGGAGTCGAAGCGGTTGATCACCATGTCGACCTTGCCGCGCTCCACATCTGCAAAGCTGACATCGCTGGGGGTCATAATATCCAGAGTTAGCCCAGGGGCGAGAGTACGCAGCTGTCCCAACACGGCGGGCAGTAAAGTCGATTCGGCGTAGTCACTTGCCATGATGCGGAAAACTCGCTGGGCTTCCTTGGGTTCAAATGCCGAGCGGGGCTGTACCGCGCGGTCAATGATAGTGAGCACCTCTCGCACTACCGGTTCCAGCTCTAATGCCCGTTCCGTTGGTGTCATGCCGTCGCTGGTACGCACCAGGAGAGGGTCATCAAAAAGCTCGCGTAGTCGGCGCAGGCCGTTGCTCATCGCGGGTTGAGACAGGTTCAAATGGTGGGCAGCCTGAGTCACGTTACGTTCTCGTAATAGAGCATCCAGGTAGACCAGCAGGTTGAGATCTATTCGATTGATATTCAAGGTGAAGATCCTGTCGTATTCACTGTGTGAATGATAATCATAGCAGTTATAGCCGGCGGGAATTATACTTTCCCTTCTTAATTTTTAAGGATACAGAAATGCGCGCTTTCTCAACTCCCGACCTGTGTGATGACCACGATCAAGCCCGAGCGATTGAACTCCAGTTCAGGAATTTTGGTCGCAGGGTGCAATTTTATGGCTCAGTGGTGACCATAAAATGTCATGAGGATAACTCTCTGGTAAAAGCTTGTGTTGCAGAAGCGGGGCAGGGTCGGGTTATCGTCGTGGACGGCGGTGGATCGCTGCGCAGAGCGCTTTTGGGAGATATGCTGGCAGAAAAAGCAGCGCAGAGCGGTTGGGCTGGGCTGGTTATTAATGGTGCCGTGCGCGATGTTGATGAAATTGCCGCGATTGATTTAGGTGTGAAGGCTCTGGGATGTTGCCCGATGAAAACGGAGAAGCTGGGTGTAGGGCGCAGAGATATACCGTTGCATATTGGCGGTGTGGTGATTTTGCCGGGGCAGTCTATCTACGCAGACAATAACGGCGTTATTGTTAGCGATGTGCCTTTATTATAGACTGTAGGCAACCGACCATGCGGCTATAACAGCCGCATGGAGAGGTCCATTGCTTTGCAGTCTTTGGTCAACGCGCCGATGGATATATAGTCTACACCCGTCTCGGCAATGGCCTTGAGCATGGTCTGGGTGACTCCGCCTGAAGCTTCGAGTTCAACCTGCCCCTGATTCAGTTCTACGGCCTGCGCCATTTGTTCCAGGCTAAAATTGTCTAACATGATGCGATCGCATCCTGCGGCGAGAGCCTCGCTCAGTTCGCCAAGGTTTTCTACTTCCACCTCCAGCAATTTGTCCGGTGCAATGGCGCGTGCCTTAGCGACTGCTTTATCTATTCCGCCACAGGCGTTTATGTGATTTTCCTTGACCAGGAATGCATCGTAGAGGCCCACTCTGTGGTTGTAGCACGAGCCGCAACTCACAGCGTATTTTTGCGCCATTCTCAAGCCGGGAATTGTTTTTCTGGTGTCCAGGAGCTTAACGGGCGAGTTTGAGACCGTTTCAGCGAGACGTTGGCAGGCGGTAGCGGTGCCGGAAAGTAATTGCAAAAAATTCAGTGCGCAGCGTTCAGCTGTTAGCAGGCTACGTGCACTGCCTTTGGCTGTAAAAAGAGTGTCGTTTGCGGCTACTTGTTGGCCATCACAAACCTTCCAGCTCAGGACAATAGTTGAGTCTACCTGTGCAAACACCTCATCTACCCATGCCCGACCACAGACGATTCCCGCTTCGCGCGTGATCACCTGCGCACTGGCTTGAGTCTCATTGGGAATCAGTGAGGCAGTGATATCGCCGCTGCCGATATCCTCGGCTAGAGCGGCTCGCACATTGTTTTTCACAGTTTCAAAACTTATGGACATTTTTTTTGGCATGGTGGTTGTTTTTAAAGGATTTAGTAGTATGCAATTGTAACAGCTAAGGCGTCGAGTTGAAGGTATGTTGCGGCTAAATGCATTCAGCGCTATAGCGTGTTCAAGCACGCTTCGTTTATCATGGTACCCAATGCATACAGGACGGACCATGTCGTATACGCTAAAAAACGGTTGGCTAGCCGAGGCGAAATCTGTTCCTTCGCCCAATTGCGGCCCTCGCCCAGACGATGGCAAACTTGATCTTTTGGTTATTCATAATATATCCCTGCCACCCGGCCAGTACGAAGGTGATTGCATAGAGCGCTTTTTTACCAATTGCCTGGACTGGCGTGAACACGAATATTTTTCCCAATTACGGGGCATGGAAGTGTCCGCCCACCTATTAATTCGCAGGAACGGGCAACTGATGCAGTTTGTCAGCCTGGATGATAGGGCTTGGCATGCCGGAGAGTCCTGTTTCAAAGGGCGGGAAAACTGCAATGATTTTAGTATTGGCATAGAGTTGGAAGGCACAGATGATGAGCCCTATTCAAACAGGCAATACAGAACTTTGCAGAGCGTCACCGAAACGCTTTTGCGCGAATATCCTGAAATTAATCGCGACACGATTGTTGGGCACAGTGATATTGCTCCCGGACGAAAAACAGACCCGGGGCCGATGTTTGATTGGGACAGGTTTCTATGTTCGCTAACTAACTTGGGAGAAAGGACATGAGCTTTCTGGCAATGATTATCGCGCTGCTTATTGCTCAGCTGCGCGGCCGGGATTCAAGCTTTTTTCATGATCGTTGGTTGATGGATATGGATGCCCGATTGAGGGGGATGGGCATGTCTCCCGGCGCCAGCTTGCTGTGCTCTGTCGCGCTTCCTGCCATTGGGGTCGGTGTAGTTCTTAGTTACCTTGAGCCGCGTCTGTTTGGCCTTTTGTGGATTGTGTTTACGGTTGTCATATTACTGTATTCTTTTGGCCGGGTTAATTTTTCGGCTGTGCTGGAGCGCTATCGTGCATATTTCAACTCGAGAAATTTCGAAAGTGCCTGGTTGGATGCCAATAGCGAGTCGGTCACTGAGATGGATGCGATTGAAGAACCCTCCCCGGAAGACGTGCAAATTCATGTTCAACAGTTCTTGATCTATGAAGGGTATCAGGGCTGGTTCGCGATTCTATTTTTCTTTCTCGTTTTCGGGCCTGTAGGCGCATTGGCCTACCGCTTGCTGCAGCTGTATAGCCGTTTTCCTGAAGCAGAGCTGGCCCAGCGCCTGCTCTTTTATCTTGATTGGTTGCCGGTTAGGCTGGTCGCAGCCACCTTTTCCCTCACCGGTGATTTTCTTGCGAGCAGAGACAAATTATTGGCCAGTTTTTCAGACCCTTCCCTGTCGGGTAGTGAGGTCTTGGTTTCAACGGCGAGCGCTGCATTGGGGCTAAAGCCAGGCAATGCTGAGAGTGACGCGGGCGAGGTCGCCGCTGCGCAGCTTAACCAGATTGAGGCGCTACTGTCCCGCTGTGCGGTTTTTTGGCTGGCGTCAATATCTTTGCTAGTGGTGCTGATTTAACGCGCGAAACTAAAGCGTCACATTTCTGCACAGCTGCTAAGCTTAAGGTACTCGGCACACAATGCAGGTCCCACCCGCTATGGCACCACACGCAGACGCCCACCATACCTTGCCTTCCGTTTTAGCTTCTATCGAGGTGGAGAGCTCCAAGCAAGATATCCTTCTCACCATTGTCTTTCATCCGGATACTAAGCGTATTGGTTATAGCGCAAATCTTGGGAGTATCAGGGGCGAAAGGTCTCGAATAGTGGGTCGGCAATCACCGTCTTTCAGTCTTGGGGAATCTTCGGGGCACCCTCTCGATGACCCCTATATCAGTCGCGAAGCACTGCGATTGTGCCGTGGCAATGGCGCTATTATCCTGAAGCGTACCACAACCTCCAGCCGTGTCAGTGTGGATGGCGAGGAAATGACCTGCGAGTGTTCTCTTGATGATACTCAGCTTGAAGAGGGCGTGTGTATTGTGTTGGCTGGTAGAATTGTGCTGCTGTTACGCAAGTTATTTCACCCTGTGGCTGTGCCATCCAGACACGATATAGAACCTTCGCTATTAGGAAACAGCGCTTATATGGCTAGTTTGCGTGAGCAGATTTCGCAGCTGGCAATGACCGATGTAGATGTCTTAATTCGCGGGGAAACGGGAACCGGAAAGGAACTCGTTGCCAAGGCGCTGCACAGGGCCAGTGACCGAGTATCGGCCGATCTCGTCGCTGTAAATATGGCTGCCATTCCTGCTTCGCTGGCTCCCAGTATTTTATTTGGCAGCGCCAGTGGGGCACACTCGGGGGCAGTCAAGGCATCTCGAGGCTACTTTGAGCAGGCCGAGGGCGGCACGTTATTTCTCGATGAAGTGGGAGACACACCGGAAGAAATTCAGCCTCAGCTGCTGCGCGCACTGCAACAACGTGAGATTCAGGTTGTGGGCGGACCAATTCGCACTGTAAATGTTCGCGTCATTTCGGCTACTGATGCGCTGTTGGATAATCAGTATTGTACTTTCAAAGCTGCTCTTCATCATCGGCTCTCTCAATCTGAGATCTCGTTGCTGCCTCTTCGCGAACACTGTGAGGATGTAGGTACGTTATTGTGGACTTTTTTAACAACGTTTTTCGAGTCGTTTGGGCGAAATGAATTGCTGCCCACTGAGCAATCAAATGCGTATATTGTTGCCAGGTGGGCAGACTTGTTTTCAAGGTTTGTAATGTATGCGTGGCCCGGTAATATCCGTGAATTGAGAAATTATTCGCAGCAGATCGCCGTGGCAAGCGATGCAACACTAAGCATCCCCACTTCAATTATTCAGCGGGTTTCATGCAGAGAAAAAACTGCGGTGCACGAAGAGGTACCCCCATTTCAAGTCAGTGTATCTGTGCCCAAAAAATATTCCAACAAAGAGTTTATCGCAGGCCTTGAAAAAGCACGTTTTGAAGTGTCGCTAGCGGCGCGGCAGATGGGCCTTAGTCGGCAGGCGGTCTACCGACGCATTGCGGACGTACCCGATTTGTGCCTGGCAGATGAGCTGCAGCGCTGGAGGGTTCAAGAGGTGCTTGATCAGTTTGGTGGCGATATCGATGCAGCTGCTATGTCTCTGAAAGTGTCGCCTTCAGCATTGCAGGCACGCCTGCGCAATGAGCAAAAAACCAGTGTGGGATAACGGGCACGCTTAGATATGGCACGTAGCCACTACATAGGCCCTTACCGTATTTTACGCTTGATCAATCAAGGTGGTCAGGGGTCGGTTTATCTGGGCTTTGATGATCGTTTGCATCGACGTGTTGCCATCAAAATTGTTCAACTCCCAAACGATAAAGCCGCGCGAAATAGTTTGCTTCACGAGGCCAGACTGGTTGCCAGTATACATAGCCCCAAGGTCGTTCAAATCTACGATTTGATTGTGGCAACCGACCATGTGGCCTTCATTATGGAGTACGAGCCCGGCTGCGATTTGGAGGAGTTTCTCGCCTACTGTTCGCCTTCTTTAACCAGCATCCTGGCCGTTAGCATAGACATCGCGGGTGCTTTGGCGGCGTCGAGGCAGCAACAAATCGTGCATGGAGATCTAAAAGCCAGTAACGTATTGATAACCCGGGAGGGCAGGGCCAAGCTCACCGATTTTGGTGTTTCTCGAGGGGCCGGTGAGGGCGGTTTTTCTGGTTGTGGCGGCGCGAGTATTTCCAGCGTTTCCCCTGAGCAGTATCGGGGTGAGAAGCTCGATATTCGCTCCGATCTCTTCGCCTTGGGCGCTCTTATGTACCGTATGCTCAGTGCAAAGCACCCTTTTATTCACGCCGACGAGTTGGATGTGCCTGCCCTGCTTGAGGGAGAACCTCGTCCTATCGACGATCTCGTGTCGGAGTCTGTGTCGCTGCCCAGTGACTTGGTAGATCTACTAACATCGTTGATGCAAAAGCTGCCAGCTGACCGCCCAAGCAATACGCACGAGTTCAGGAATCGTCTGCGCGCAATCTCCCGGCAAACTCCCTTGTGTGTTGGAAACACCCTGTTGTCCGAGGCCCAACCCTGTTTTCGGGAGGAGTCCTCGCAGGATGTCCCCCCTATTGTTCCTGCTGACTTCACGCACAATGTGCGCTCCGGCTTGCGGCGATCGAGGTTCATGCCAGATTTTATGGGAAGGAAATATGCTTATGGAGGGCTTTTTGCCGTGCTAGTACTTTGCAGCTTTTTTGGCAGTGTTCTGGTGCAGGCATTCTTTCCGAAACCTTTTCGGCTGCTGATACAGCAACCCACCTTTACTATTAGTACCGATGCACAGTTACCCCCGGAGCTTTCTCCCCAGTGGTTGACAAAAGTATTGGGGCAGGGAGTGCGTGAGCGCCTTTCTTCAGCCGAAGTGCTAGATGATTCTACTATGAGCAGACAGAAAATCTATTTCTCCAATGGCGTGGAGAAGAACTCAACAGTGCAGGTGTATGTGAAGCCTAGCCTGCGCTGCGCCGACAGCTTTTGTCTATTGGAGCTGGAGCTGATACAAAACGGAATCCGCTACTCCCAGCAAAAACTGATTTTTTCCAACACGCCAATTTCATCATGGGCCGAGCACGCCCGCAGTGCAACTTTCGCTTTACTGAAACAGAGCGCCTTGGATTAAACGTATGCGTGGTCATCCAAAAGCCTGATTCGTTCAAACAGAGTCTTGTTGTGAGGCGTCAGTATTCCGTTATGTGCGGCAATTTTGAGTAAATATCCTGATATATAGTCGTTTTCGCTGCGCCTGCCCGCCAGCACGTCCGCCAGCATAGAAGAGCGGTTGTTGGCGGTGTTGGCGATTACGCTCGCTACCTCGCTGTGAATGTTGGTGGCAGTGTGGATATATCCCGCCGCCCGGCTTACCAGTGAAATCTCCTGACATACCAGATCAACCTGGCTTGCCAACTCGGCTTTCTCCAAAAGCATTCCATTTTCGCAGCGGGACAATGCCGACAATGGGTTGATGGCGCAATTTATGGCCAGTTTTTGCCAAAGGATTTCTTCGATGTTGGGCTCCCATGCACAAGCCTGATCAATCCGCGCCCAATCGTCAAACCATGGCGGTGGTTTTATAAGGCCTACCTTCCCCAGCCGTGTGATACCGAGCCCTGCATGGCAGAAGTGCCCATTCCCGCGACGGTAAACCCCTTCAGTGGTTGTACCCAGAGCAAACTGCAGATTGGGGAAATCAGTGTTCACTTCATCCATAAAACCCATGCCGTTGACCACTATGAGCGCACAGCTATTTTCGTTAAGACGATGTGCGACCTGTCCTAGTGCATTGCGCACATCATAGGCCTTGGTACAAATCAACAGGTGGTCAATTGGCTCGCAATCGTTGTTGTAGGACACGGGGAGATGCATTTCTCTAGTGCGATCCCCCTCGTCGATACGGACGACTTGCGTGCGACTTTGCCCACTTTCAGGACGGCGCAGTAGTGTTACCGGGGCACCTGATTTATGCAGCGATGATGCGAATAGAGAGCCCATCGCTCCGGCGCCTAAAACATGCCATGAGCTATGCGACATTCAAAGATAATTCCGTATTGCCATTGAAAATTCTCCTCTGCGCATTAGACTGTGAGTCCCTTGAAGTGTGATGAAAGAGAGTACGTACTATGCCATCTTTTGATGTTGTATCGGAAGTCGATCTGCATGAGTTGACCAATGCCGTGGATCAGGCTGGCAGAATTGTCGCCAATCGCTTTGATTTTAAGGGTGTAGATGCCTCCTTCAAACGCGATGAACACACGGTTGTGCTTACTGCCGAGGCAGAATTTCAGATCGAGCAGATGGAAGATATGCTGAGTGCGGCTCTGATGAAGTGCAGTATCGACCCCGCAGCCATGGACAGTTCAGACCCTGTGACTACCGGGAAAAAAGTGTCGCAAACGGTGGTTCTGCGCAACGGGCTGGATGCTGATCAGTGCCGCTCCATCATCAAGTGCATTAAAGAGAAGAAGATGAAGGTGCAAACGCAAGCGCAGGGAGATCAGGTGCGTGTAACAGGAAAGAAGCGCGATGACCTGCAACAGGTAATGGCGGTTCTGCGTGAAGGCGATTTCGGTGCTCCGCTGCAGTTCAGTAATTTCCGCGACTAGAGGTAGTTACTGGCCGATAACACTGTTCGCAGGCTGGACAATTTTTTACTGACACAATCGGCATCGGGCCTGTTAGCCAGATACCACAGTAGTTCCAGATATCGATAAGCAATACAGTTTAGCTCAAAACTTGCTATCTGGCCTTGGTCGGCGGGTTGGCACAAATACGCGTTCAGTAGTTCACTTTTTTGCGCACCGTCCAGCCCATCCCCAATGGCAACGACCGCCAGGTCGAACCAGGCGCTCCCCATTGCGCAGTATTCCCAATCAATGGCTTTTACCGTACCACCGTTATAGATACGATTTGCTGCAAGTAAGTCATTGTGGCACAGGACAGTGGCTTCATTTTTCTGTGCCAAGGTGTCTGCCAGACGAAGAATGCCTTCATGAGCAGCGCTGATGATTAGGTCTTGGTCGCTGCTGCGCTGTCTTGCCTGCCGTTCGTAGTGATTGAGTCTGGCGTGTAAGTCGAGACGATGATGAACGGTGGGTAGTTGATGGACGCTGCGCAATAGCGCGGCTGTCGTGCTGATGTTGTCATGTGGCGAGGTGTCCTGTGGCAGGAAATCACAAACCAGGCTGCCCAGGTCGGGATTAAAATAACGTGGACAGGGGGCAAGCCCCGCTCTATGTGCAGTGAGCAATACGCTCCATTCCGCTGTCCGTGACAAACCATTTATAGCGGATTGAGTGCCATCGATTCGAACCACGAACTGTTGCTGTGCTTCGACCAGTATGTTGTAGTTACTGAGGCCCGAATCGAAACGGCTAATGAGTCTTGGACGATACGGTAGTGCTGTTTCACAGCGCCAATGCTGCCACTGGGACAGAGTTTGCTCCAGTTTCAGCTGGACGTTTGGCGGTAGTTCAGCAACCATTTTCGGTATCCAATAATAACAATCACAATATACGCCATAAAGAGCAGCGCTGTGAGATATAGCCCTCGATCGAGATAGAGATAGATCGATACGCTATCAATAACCAACCAGTAGAGCCAGTTTTCAAGAATTTTCCGCGTTACCATCCAGGTTGTGAGAATGCTGCCCCAGGTAGTGAAGGAGTCCAATAACGGCAGTGCCGCTTGTGTATAGTGTTTCAATAGCGCTGCGCTTAACAGCGAGGCGAGTAACACGCCGGCAATGGCCAATAGATGCGCACGCAGAGGCCAAGTGCTTATGGCAAGCTCATTGTTCGCGCCGGTGTCGCTTGATTCGCCACTTCTCCAGTACCACCAGCCATACACGGCCATCACCAGGTAGTAAACTTGCAAAGCTGATTCCATTAGCAGGTTAACTTCCCAGAACAGATACAGGAATATCGACGTGCTAACAAAAGCAGCATACCAGCACCACAAGCTTTCTCGCACAGCAAGCAGTAAATATGCGATACCCAAAACAACCGCTGCCAATTCCCAATAAGACATAGCGTAAAACGCGGCTGTAAGAGGCTCTATCATGACATCGGGGCGCTAAAAGTTATAGTCGGCGCTGAGGCCGATAACACGAGGGTTTCCGTATTGGTAATACGGCTCCAAGGCATACTCCTTGCGCGGATCGTTGCCGAAACTACCAAAACCTCGTACTACTACATCTTCATCGCTGAGGTTTTTAACCCACAGGGCTGTGGACCAGTTTTTTGCCTGATAGCCGACTCTAGCGTGAACGAGTTGGTAGGAGGGGGCTTTTATATCGTGGCGGTCGGACAGGTAGTAGTCGTCCTTACCTTCCACATCCAGCCGTCCGTAAAATCCCTTGCCAAAATCAAAACGCCCACCCAGCGCGAATTGGTAAGCCGGCGCCTGTGCCTGGTCTCGCCCTGACAGATCGGCTCCGTCGGCATTAACGTACTTTTCAAACTCGGTTTGCAGCAGGCCGAGACTGGCGTAAAGAGTTATGCCCTCAGACATAAGCCATTCTACTTCGAGCTCGCTACCATAGTTGTTCCCCTGCGCTGCATTGCTTGTGTAATCGATAAAAGCGGTGCTACCGTCTTCCCGGGGTACTACCAGTGATCCCTTTACTTGCTGATCTTCCCGATCCATATAGAAGAGCGCTAAGCGGGCTTGCAGAGTGTTTTGGGCAAAGCTGGCTTTAATGCCAGCTTCGTAGTTGATCAGAAACTCTTCGTCGTACTGCTGTAGACCCTCTAATTCGTTCTGTGTACCAGGATTATCCGTGCTGTCCATGCTGGATAGAATATTGGCATTTACGCCATTGGCGCGATATCCCCTGGACAGGCCCGCGTACATCATCGCCTCATCAGATATAGTATATTCAAAGACCAATTTACCGCCCCAGAGGCTTTTGTCTGGCGCGTTACTGACGTTATTATTGTCGCTGTAATCGGTCTTTCGTTGCTCCAGACGCAATCCTGCAGTTGCACTCCAGTTATCGCTTAAGCGAGTGTCGCTCTGGCCGAACACAGCGAGAGTCTCGGTGTCGTAGGTGCTTTTAAAGTCCTGCTGCAGATAAGTGTATCGGCGCGTAAAATCTTCTTTGTCACTAAGGAAGTAGGCGCCAAGCACCCAGTTTGTGCTGTTGTTGAAAAGTAGCGATGTCTGGTTTGACAGCAGGCGAACTTCAGCGCTAAAACTGCTGCGATCGCGCAGGTATTGGTCATAAGACGAATACTCCCAGCCGGGCGCTATGCCAACAAAGCTCCAATCTTCATCAAAGCCGTAGTCTGTAGTGGTGTCGGCATAGCTTGCCGCCGCCTCGATATCGAACTGGCTCGCCTCGCTGTGCCAATTCAGTCCAAGCGCGCTGGAGCTCTGCTCATCGCGTCCGGGTTGGTCAGACAGGGTCTGGCGGGTATTGTCCAGAGAAAAGGCGTCGTAGCCGTTTTTGACATCCACATACAAGGCTGTGACATCAAGGGTGCTGGACTCGGAGGCCAGCCAACGCAACTTTCCCCGCACTGTAGATTCATCGCGATTATTCGTATCGTCTTTATCGAGGTAGTCATTTTCTATAAAGCCGACGCTGCGATAGCTGTTAACCGCAAGTCGAAAGAGCAAGGTTTTGTCTATAAGTGGGCCGGTACCAACAATACCTATACTCCAGCTGTTATATTCAGCGGCGCTGGCCTCAACTCTCATGGCCGCTTCATCCTGGGGTTGTTCAGTTCGAATATTTATGAGACCGGCGAGCGCGTTAGCCCCATGCAAAGTGCCTTGGGGGCCTCGAAGCACCTCAACTTGATCTACATCGAACAGAGTGCCCATTGTTCCCAGTCCGCTGAAATCGATACCATCTACAACGAAGCCAATGGAGGGGTTCAATGGCTCCTGAAACTGGCTGCGTTCACCGATCCCACGAATTTGGTAAAAGCGTGAGCGGGAAGAGCCACTGGAATAGTTTACGTTGGGCGCTATATTCAAGACTTCTTCAAGGTGCTGCGCAGCTAATTGCGCTATAGTGTCGCCGGTTAGTACGCTGACACTGGCAGCCTGATTTTGTAAGTTGACGGGCCGGAATTCTGCAGTAACCAGAATTTCAGTGAGTTCTTCACTTTGGATGTAGAAACTGCTTGAGCCTAGAACGAGCGCCAGGGCAGCGAGCGAAAGTCGTGATTTCATGAGGGTTCTCCGTTAACAGGTACAGATAAGAGAACCGGTAGTTTTTGCGCATTGGATTAAGGTGATTTTACCTATTCCTACGCCGGTACTAACCGGATCAGGTTCAAAGGGTTTACCAAATTGGTATCTCAGGCCTAAAGCCACCCCTCAGGTTTGCATCGAGAGTATAGGGTGCTTAAACTGTTAATCCAATAACTATAATTATTTGCTTCGAGCTTTAGGGATCTTTGTGTTAAAAACGGACCTATAATATGACACTAGTGACGCACATATGATGGCAGACGACGATTACGATCCTGGACAGTTCGGTAATGAAGATATTCAGGGGGCTCCTGCGGTTTCTTCTCGGGCTGAGCAGCGCGAAAAGCGTATTTCTGAAAGAATTACGGTAAACCGTTATTTGCTGCTGCAATCAAGGCAACTGGAAATCATGCTACTTGGAGCCACCAGCTTACATGAGCTGCTGGAAGTGTTACTCGTGAGCATGCCCCGGCACCTGTCTTTTCAGGTTTCCGAGTTGTGGCTCTATGACCCGGAACAAACCCTGGAGAAGCTTATCGCTGGCCGGGCGCGATATGGACAACACCTGCAGTTGCGAAACGAAGTGTTTACGATGCAGGAGTTGTACGAGATTGAGCCAGACATCCTGTTAATCGATGCCACAGACTCACGGATGTTTGAAATACTCAAGACAGATCACGGCATAGACCAGGCCCTGCTAATGCCCCTGACAGACTCGGGCAGATTGGTCGGAAGCTTTCACTGCGGCATCTCTGATACTTCGCTGTATGACGGGACGTCCGAAGAAGATGTTGTAGCGCATTTGGCAGCGCTGATTTCATTTTGCCTGCAAAATGCCATTGCTAGAGAGGAAATGTCGCAACTGAGTATTCTCGATCCGCTTACGCAGATCGGTAACCCCCGTGGATTTGAGCGCGATGTTGCAACAGAAATTGCCCGATCTCAACGAAACGACCAACCCGTGACATTACTGAAAATGGAGATTGATGAATTTGAAGACCTGTGCGAGCAGCACGGCGAGGTTAGTTGTCAGTTTGTCATTAAAAAAGTGGCTCAGAGAGTGTTATCCGATCTGCGGGCGACCGATCATCTAGCGAGACTCTCCAAAGCAACACTAGCCGTGTTACTGCCAGCTTGCGGAGAGGTTATGGGTCAGGAAATTGCCGAACGCATGCGCACAGATCTGCAGGACTTCGCAATCGACGATGGCCGGGGAGCGGTATTACAGGTCACGGTAAGTATTGGCCTGGTTACATGGGAGCCCAAGCACTATCCCGCCATTGATATGCTGCAATTGGCGAAACAAATTCACAGTGTCGCCGACAAAGGTCTGCAGAGCGCTCTATCGAAAAATGGCAATCAGATTTCTATTTCCCGACTCAGCACCCTGATGGTATGAGGCAGTACACAGCGTGAAAAGTCTGAATGATTTATTTCAAAATAACCGCGAGTGGGCTGATGGCGTCAGTAGGGACGACCCCGATTTTTTTGAGAAGCTGTCTTCTCAACAGAGTCCAGAGTATTTGTGGATAGGGTGTTCTGATAGCCGGGTCCCGGCGAATCAGATTGTAGGCCTTCTGCCCGGTGAAGTGTTCGTTCACCGCAATGTCGCCAATATGGTTGTGCACACCGATTTTAACTGCCTCACAGTGTTGCATTACGCCATTGAGATGTTGAAAGTAAAGCATGTTATGGTCGTGGGGCACTACAATTGTGGCGGCGTGCTGGCAGCTTACGAAAACGCTGACAATGGCATGATTGACAACTGGCTACGTAATATCAAGGATGTACAACACACTCACCGGGAGCGTATCAATGCGCTCGAGGACGAAGAAGCCAGAGTCGACCTGTTGTGTGAGCTCAATGTAATGACCCAAGTTGCCAATGTCTGTCATACCAGTATCGCCCAAAACGCCTGGGCCCGAGGTCAGAAACTGGAGGTCCATGGTTGGATTTACAGCCTTAAGGATGGTCTCCTACAAGATCTTGGATGCACCGTGAGCAGCGCCGATCAAATTCCTGAAGTCTATCGTATCCTCTCCAAGTAGAATTGAGCAGAATTCACAGTTACTCCTGGGCTCCTTAGGAGGCTGACATGTATAAGCATCTAATGTCCGGCGCGCAGCTGGCGGATCTGGAACTACGAAACCGAATTATCATGACCCCCATGGGTACCAATCTTGCTGAAGAAGATGGGCACTGTGGTGATCGTATACAAGCCTATTATGAGGCCCGTGCGCGGGGTGGCGCAGGGATGCTCATTATGGGTGTTGGCGCCATTGCATGGCCTGAAGGCGCCTGTAATCCCAACCAGGTTGCGATCTCTGATGACAGGTTTTTACCCGGATTGAGTGAGCTGGCCCGGCGAGTGAAACGCCATGGCTGTCGGGCTGCAATTCAGTTACAGCACGCGGGTAAGGTCGCTGTTTGCGACATAGCGGCGGGGCGGCCTATGCTGGTCCCCTCTGTTCCCCCCGGCTCGCGAGACGAATTGACTGCTGCGCTGACACCGCAAGAACTGGCCTCTTTTGTCAGGTCTTATACGCAAGAGGGAGCGAGAATAGAGTACAAAGTCGCCAGCAAGACTGATCTTGAGGCCTTGATCGAGCAATTTGCCTCCGCGGCTGAGCGAGCAAAGCGAGCTGGATTTGAGGGCGTAGAAATACATGCTGGCCACGGCTACATCATCTCCGAATTTTTGTCTCCTCATGTGAATAAGCGCGACGATGAGTATGGCGGAGTTTTGGAGAATCGCGCTCGATTGTTGCTAGAAGTGTTGAGAGCCACCAAGGCCGCAGTGGGTCTGGGTTTTCCAGTTTGGTGTCGGTTGGACTCGCTGGAATTTCGTCTTGAGGGTGGAATTTGCTTCGAGGACGCGGTTAAAACCGCAGTGCTTGCCGAACAGGCAGGGGCCGATGCGGTGCATGTGAGCGCCTATGCGAACCCATCCTCAGGCGTCGCTTTTACCGAGGCCCCCTTGGTTCACGAGCCCGGTGGTTATCTTAAATTTGCCGCAGGCATGAAGGCGAAGCTATCAATTCCTGTCATAGCCGTTGGGCGTATAGAGCTCGAAGTGGCCGACCGTGTCATAGCCGCCGGTGAGGCAGACTTTATCGCCATGGGCAGAAAACTTCTGGCCGACCCCGAGCTGCCCAACAAACTGGCCCGGGGCGAGCCAGAGAAAATTAGACCGTGTATTTACTGTTACAGCTGCGTCAGCAGAATATTTGTTAATGACCATGTGCGCTGCGCAGTTAATGCGCAAACCGGATTTGAGGCCACTGCGCTAATCTCGCCCGCTGCAGCGCCCCTACACCTGCTGGTTGTTGGCGGAGGGCCTGGGGGGATGGAAGCTGCGAGAGTTGCGGCCTTACGTGGGCATCGTGTCACCCTGGCTGAGCAGGGCAGTGTACTCGGTGGCACAGCGCTTTTTGCTGCGGTTGCCTATGCGCCCAATGGAGATTTGGTACGGTATCTGGTTGGGCAGATGGAATGTTTGAATGTCGCCATACAGCTAAACACGCGGGTCGATCAGTCTTACCTCGAGAAATTGAGGCCCGATAAAATTATTGTGGCGAGCGGCGCTGTGCGGGAGACTCCCCCGATACCCGGGGCCGAACGAAATCACGTTTTTAGCGGCGATGAATTGCGCGCCCTGATGATGGGCGGTGGCTATAGGGCTGTGCGTTCCAAGTTGGGTCTTTTCAGTCGAGCATTAATGTTGTTGGCCGATGTGCTGGGAATTACGGTGAGACCGGCGTTGCTGAGACCTTTGAGTAAGGTGTGGATGCCTCTGGGTCGACAGGTTTGTATCGTTGGCGGTGGCTTGGTAGGGGTTGAGCTAGCCCAGTTCCTCGCCGAGCGCGGTCGTCAGGTCAGCGTTGTTGAAGAGGGCGGACTGTTTGGTGTTGAACTGTCTCTGGTGCGGCGCTGGCGGGTGCTCGAGGAGCTGAAGCAGCTGGGTGTCGTCATGATAAATAAGGCACAGGTGGTGTGTATTAAGCATAAATCACTGGTGTTGCGTATTGAAGGCGCCGAGGTGGATATCACGGCAGATACGGTCATTCTGGCCAGCGGTGCGTGTGGAGATTTGACCCTCTCGGACATGTGTCAGGCGCTGGGATATGATGTACGCTCCGTCGGGGATTGTGCTGGCGTTGCCTATATCGAGGGCGCAATTCGCTCGGGCAATGAAGCGGGTAGAGCGGCGTAACGTTGTCTTGTTGGCTACATAGGCAGAGCTCAAAGTTTGCGCAAACAGGATCGTTAAACACAAGTGAGGAACTGACCATTTGCTCCGGAGCGGCTATACAATGAACAACCTTTTATTGATTCTTCTGCTCATTTTCGGCGGGGTAGCACTGATGGTCGTGCTGGGAGAGCGTTTTGGTAAACCTATGGAGTCTGGCCACGCACAACAACTGAGCCGCTGGATACTCCCTCTGGTGGGGTTGAGTCTGGTGCTCTCTCTGGTCAGCCATTACTGGCAATAACACGCACATACCACCCGTACGGGTGATGCGCTCAGCTCGACAATCAGTCATTGTGTAGTCTCGCAATAATTCACTTACTGCAACGGAGGCTATACAAAAATGGCTGATCAAAAAGCAACGAATGTCCATTGGCACGAAGGGGATATTACTCGAGCGCATCGGGCTGATATTTTAGGTCACAAAGGCGCCACACTGTGGTTTACCGGCTTGTCTGGCAGCGGTAAAAGTACTATTGCGGTAGAGCTGGAAGGAATGCTCAGCGAAATGGGCGTATTAAGTTATCGCCTTGATGGTGACAATGTTCGCCTGGGCATTAACAGAAATCTGGGCTTTAGTGCCGAAGACCGCACAGAAAATATTCGACGAATCGGTGAAATCGCCAAGTTGTTCGTCGATACAGGTGTTGTCGCCCTCAGTAGCTTTATCAGCCCCTACAGGGCCGACCGAGATCAAGTGCGAGCCCTGCATGAAGCGGCCGGCATGGACTTTATCGAAATTTTTGTAGATTGCTCTTTGGAGGCCGCTGAAAGTCGAGACCCCAAGGGCTTGTACAAAAAAGCTCGCGCTGGAGAAATTAAGAACTTTACGGGTATTGATGATCCCTACGAGGCGCCCACTCAGGCCGAAATCCACCTCCATTCCGATCAGCAAACCTTGGCAGAAGAGGTTGCAATCATAGTGGCGGTATTGCGTGAACGCGGAATTATCAAGGCCTGACCCACAGTAATTCACAGGAGAATGTAATGATTAAGCCCCACGGTTCTGATGAACTGAATGCTCTATATGTAGAAGATGAAGCGCAGCGCAGCGCGCTATTAAAAGAGGCGGAAAGCCTGCCCTCGCTAGTGCTCAATTCGGCGGCCGCTGCCAATGCGGTTATGTTAGCTGCTGGTTACTTTAACCCATTAACCGGTTATATGAACCTGGCTGACTCTCTCAGTGTGTCCGACAATATGCACACCATTGACGGCCTCTTTTGGCCGGTACCCATCGTAAACCTGACTGATGATGCAGGTATTGAGGCGGGTTCGCGCATTGCCCTGCGCGATCCCAACGTGGATGGTAACCCTGTGTTGGCTATCATGGACGTCGAAGCGGTCGAGGCGGTTAGCGACGAACAGATTAATCTAATGGCAGAGAAAGTATTCCGTAGTGATGATGAGAATCATCCGGGCGTGTCTACATTCAAGAGTCTGGGGCGCACAATGCTTTCGGGTCCTATACAGGTGTTGAGCTATTCTTATTTTCAGTCCGATTTTCCCGAGACTTTCCGCACGGCGGTACAAATTCGCAGCGAAATCGCCGCAAACGGCTGGCAAAAAGTGGTGGCCTTCCAAACACGCAACCCCATGCACCGAGCCCATGAAGAGCTATGCCGCATGGCTATGCACGACTTGAAAGCCGATGGAATCTTGATCCATATGTTGCTGGGCAAGTTGAAGCCGGGCGATATTCCCGCCGATGTACGCGATGCCTCCATTCGTAAAATGGTGGATGTATATTTTCCGGCTAACACTGTTATGGTGACAGGATACGGCTTCGATATGCTGTATGCGGGCCCCCGTGAAGCCGTGCTGCATGCTGTGTTTCGCCAGAATTCCGGTTGCACGCATTTGATTGTGGGAAGGGATCATGCCGGCGTCGGAGACTACTACGGTGGATTTGATGCGCAAACTATCTTTGACGAGGAGGTTCCCGATGGTGCACTCGAATTGGAGATATATAGCGCGGATCATACTGCCTATAGCAAAAAGCTGGATAAAGTCGTTATGATGCGTGACGTGCCCGATCACTCGATGGAAGACTTTGTGCTTTTGTCCGGCACCAAAGTGCGTGAAATGCTGGGTAACGGCATCGCACCACCGCCGGAGTTTTCGCGACCCGAAGTGGCCAAGATTTTAATGGACCACTACCAGGCTCTCGATTCCCAAAAAGCATAGGGGGCAGGGTTTTCAAACATCGGGTGTGGCGAGCGAAAGCGTGCACGTCATTCCCGCTATCTGAGTTTATGAATATCTCGTGATAAGCGTGTATTTGCGGTTCTAAGTTTCGACTTTGCCGCCTATAATGAACCTCTCAATTTGTGGGAGTTTGCCTTGTCGGGCCAATTATCAAGAAGGTTTACCAGCTTATTAGGGCAGTGTTCTGATGTTCTAGGTGATGCAGGTGCCGCGCTGGCGCAACCCAGTCGCGCTCGCTTCATCCGCCGTGGTGTCATCGTGTTTGCCCTGGTGTGGATAGTCTTTTCTGTTACCCAAGTTTTATGGGCGCTCCTACCGGTGCCACCCGTAACTGTGCCTGTCGATCTTGTCGTGCTAAATCCGGCTGAAAGCCCACCATCGGCCGTTCAAGTGCAAAGTGTCGATCTTGATAAAATGCTCTCGTGGCACTTGCTTGGAAAAGCGGGTGAACCTTCAACGTTACCTGTTATTGAAGTAATCAATGTGGAGGCTCGTGAGGGAATAGAAGATAATGCGCGGGAGACGCGGCTCGACCTCAAACTCAGGGGGATTATTTCATCTACAGCTGATGGTCTCGGCCACGCTATTATTGAATACAAATCAAAGCAGCAAGTGTATGCGGTAGAAGACAAACTCCCCATATCTGGTCGCATTATTCTGGCCAAGGTGATGCCGGATCGCGTCGTAATTGACAATCGAGGCACCTATGAACTGCTCATGTTGTATGAAGAAAGCGTACTGGTATCCCAGCTCGCTGCCCCTGTGGCAAAGCTTCTGCCAAAGCTAAAAGGCGAAGATGAGGATGTCGATATGCGAGATGATGTCCGTGTGACCGCGCTTGCTAGAGGTTATCGCCAGCAGCTGTATAAAAACCCCGAGTCGCTCGCCGAACTGGTGCGCATTAGCGCTGTGCGAGACGGGGGTGTGTTACGTGGCTATCGGATTGCACCCGGCTCGGATGCTGCTCAATTTTCCAAACTGGGTTTTAAACAGGGCGATTTGGTGACCGCCGTTAATGGTATTGCCCTGAATGACCCGGGGAATACCGTCCGCCTCTACCAACTAATGCGCGGCGCCCGCGAGGCTGTATTTGATCTGGAACGTGGCGAAGAACTGTTGACCGTTGCAGTCAGTCTTGATGATACGAATATTGAACAATGATACAGTCACAGTGTCTACTGCGGGCGCATCGAACTCATGGGAATAGGAAATAACGCGGTGATAGGATTGGGTCGAATAAAAAGAGTAGCGCTTGTTGGCCTGTTGGTGAGCATGGTTGTCAGCGCACCCGGGGTTTTCGCCCAGGATTATACAGTCAATCTCAAAGACACTGACATTCAGGAACTCATCAAGTTTGTCTCTGAAGTAACCGGCACAACTATTGTGGTTGACCCGGCGGTGAAGGGCAAAGTTAAGGTGGTGTCTTCCAAGCCGGTGTCTAGCAGCGAGCTCTATGACCTGTTTCTCTCTATTTTGGATGTACATGGTTATACGGCGGTACGCTCCGGTGGCATTGTGCGCGTTATTCCCAGCAAAGATGCCCGCTCCGCTCCCGTTTCGGTGCGTGGAGCAGAAGATGCAGGTGACAACGATGAATATGTCACACAGGTTTTTAAGCTGGAAAATATTTCTGCTGCCAAGCTCATTCCGGTGCTGCGCCCGCTGGTTCCACAACAGGCGCATATGGCAGCCTACGCACCCAGCAATGCCATTATCATCTCCGACATTGCGTCCAACATAAATCGTATCCACGCGATTATCGAACGTATGGACAAGTCGGCGATACAAAAAACCGACGTCGTAAAGCTGAAATATGCTGTGGCTGAAGACATCGTCAGTATGTTGGACAAGTTGAATAAGTCTGAAGCCAAACAGGCTGGCGTGCTGGAGCCAGATGTTTTATTGGTGGCCGATAGCCGCACCAACAGCGTACTGATTAATGGTGATGAGCTCGAGCGCTCCCGTATCCACAAGTTAGTGGCTTACCTGGACACACCTCTGGAGCAAAATGGCAATGTAAAAGTTGTCTATCTGGAATATGCCCAGGCTTCCGACCTTGCAGAAGTGCTCACCCGGGTGATGCAAAATATTTCTCGCCTCGACACGGGGGATGGCAGAAAAGTAGCCAATGGAAACAATACTTCTACCATTGAAGCGGATGAAGGCACCAACTCACTAATTATTACCGCCGATACAGATGAGATGGCCTCGCTTGAAGCCGTAATACGGCGCTTGGACATTCGTCGCGCGCAGGTTCTGGTTGAGGCCATTATTGTAGAGATGGAAGTTATCGACGGGCAGGATCTGGGGCTGCAATGGTTGTTTGCTGATAACAGCGGATCATTCGGAAGCAACATAAATTCTGCCGATGCTCGTGCCAGAACAATCGCCGGTGCCCTATTGCCCTCCTCGGCGACAGATGGCGCATCAAATGACAATCCCGATTTAGGCGACCTTGCGGGTGCCTTGGCATCCACCTCAGGTTTTTCTCTGGGTTGGGGGACAATCGGTGATGACCTTTCAATGGCAGTGATTCTCAATGCTCTGGAGACGCAGAAAAATTCTAATATTCTATCTACGCCCAGCTTACTCACCCTGGATAACGAAGAAGCCTATATTACCGTCGGGAAGAATGTGCCGTTTGTGACGGGGTCTTTCACCAATACCGGGTCCGGTGGCGATGGTGCAACAAATCCGTTCCAGACGATTCAGCGGGAGAATGTTGGTATTACCCTAAAGGTCACGCCGCACATAAACGAGGGCGATACGGTGGTGCTAGACATAGAGCAGGAAGTGTCGAGTTTGCAAGGGGTTCCTTCTATTGGCGCATCTGACTTGATCACTAACGAGCGCAAGTTACAAACCAAGGTTTTGGCTGCAGATGGACGCATGGTGGTGCTAGGCGGGTTGATCACCGAAGATGTGCAAGATTCTACGCAAAAGGTTCCGTTGCTTGGAGATATTCCTTTCCTGGGGCGTTTGTTTCGCAGTGACGGCGTGACGAAAACAAAAACCAATTTATTGATCTTTATTCGCCCTACTATTATTCGCGACTTCCAACAGATGGAAGGTGCGACTGCCGACAAATATCGCTACATACGCGACCAGCAAAAAATGCGCGTGGACAGAGGCGTGGAATTCCTCTCCGAAGAAGACATCCCCCTTCTGCCTGAGTGGCAAGAGCAAATCAAACAGCTGGAAGAAATAAAACAGGAGAGTGAGTCGACGGGGACAGAGAGTTCATGACAGTTTCCGACAACGCTTCTACAGCGCTCGCTCAGGTTGACATTCCGCACGAAGCGAAGCGGGGTGAGTTCCGCTTGCCCTTCACCTTCGCTAAACAGTACGGCGTGTTACTGGATACCGAAGGTGAACCACCTTTGCTTGTTCATCAGGCCCAATTGCCACTGTCGGTGCTCACTGAAGTTCGCCGTTATCTCGGCAAGCGCTTCCATTTGGCAATGGTATCCGAAAGTGAATTTCAAAAACGCCTGTCCCAGAGTTACCAGCGCGGAAATAACGAAGCGGTGCAAATGGCGGAGGACATAAGCTCAGACGTCGATTTAAGTCGTCTGGCGGACGAGATTCCCGCTGTAGGCGATCTGATGGACGCCGAAGATGATGCACCCATCATCCGCTTGATCAATGCTGTGTTGTCACAGGCTGTGCGAGAAAAAGCCTCCGATATCCACGTGGAGACTTTTGAAGACCGGCTTAGTATTCGCTACCGCATCGATGGCATGTTATCGGAAGTATTGTCTCCCAAACGTATGTTGGCGCCTTTGTTGGTTTCTCGATTGAAGGTGATGGCGAAGCTCGATATTGCCGAGAAGCGGGTGCCTCAGGATGGGCGTATTTCCGTTAAAATTGCCGGCCATGGGGTTGATATCCGCATGTCAACCATGCCGTCGGCGCACGGTGAGCGAGTGGTTTTACGTTTGTTGGACAAACAGGCTGGGCAGCTGCAACTGTCCCAGCTGGCTATGAATGAGCAGGTATTGAGCACTTATAAGCGGTGTTTGAAAACGCCCCATGGCATTGTGCTGGTAACCGGGCCCACCGGTTCGGGTAAAACCACAACCTTGTACGCCGGACTGACCCATATTAATGAGTCTTCGCGCAACATTCTTACCATTGAAGACCCCATCGAATATATGCTGCCTGGCGTGGGCCAGACCCAGGTCAACACCAAAGTAGATATGACTTTTGCACGAGGATTGCGCGCCATCCTGCGTCAGGATCCCGACATCGTCATGGTGGGTGAAATCCGCGACCTTGAGACTGCTGAAATTGCCGTACAAGCTTCGCTCACCGGTCATTTGGTGCTCTCCACCTTACACACCAATACTGCGGTGGGTGCGGTAACCCGTTTACAGGACATGGGGGTGGAGCGTTTTCTGCTGTCCTCTAGCCTGATTGCAGTGATGGCACAGCGTCTGGTGCGTCTGCTGTGTGCCGACTGCCGTGAGTCCTCCACTGCCACTGACGCCGAAGTGGCCCTGTTGGGGGTGGAGGTCGGCGGCGAGTACATTATCTTCAGCCCAAAGGGCTGTGAACGCTGTAATTATAGTGGTTATCGGGGTCGCACCGGTATTTATGAACTGATCGAAATTGATACTGAAATGCGTCGTTTGATTCACAGTGGAGCGAGCGAGCAGGATATGCTGGATACCGCGCGCAGCCGCTACCCGGGCATACTGGAGGATGGCCGACGACGAGTCCTGGCCGGCGAAACCAGTATGGAAGAAGTGCTACGCGTCACTAGTACTAACTAGGGGCCGGGCAAGCACAAATGACAGCTTATCGATACCAGGCACTCAACGGCGAGGGCAAGCTGGTCAAAGGTGTAATGGAGGGAGACTCCGAACGCCAGGTGCGCAGTCAGCTGCGCACCCAGTCAATGCGGCCTGTAGCCGTGAGCCTTGCCAATAAGCAGCTTACCGGCAGTGGTGGGCTTAAGGCGGGCTTTTTACAACCGAGAATCAGTACGTCAGATTTTGCCTTACTCACCAGACAGCTTGCTACTTTAGTTCAGTCCAGTTTACCGCTGGATGAATGCTTGACGGCTGTCGCCCAGCAATGTCGCAAACCAAAGATAAAAGGCCTGCTGTTGCAGGTTCGTTCCCGCGTAGCCGAGGGTCACACACTGGCCTATGCCATGGGAGATTTTCCCCAGGTATTTAATGAGATGTACCGCGCTATGGTGAATGCGGGAGAGCATGCGGGTTTTCTGGGGCCTGTGCTCGAACAGCTCGCCGATTACAGCGAGCACCGCCAGTACACGCAGCAGAAGCTGAAAATGGCTATGATTTACCCGTTTATTCTTCTCGGCGTGGCTGTTGCTGTCGTCACGGCGTTAATGGTGTTTGTTGTGCCGGAGTTGGTGGGTATCTTTTCGCAGACGCAAACAAAGTTGCCGGTGCTGACACGCGGCTTGATTACCACCAGTAATTTTTTCCGTGAAGACGGCGTGTGGTTGCTCGTTGTGCTTGTTGTGGTTGTCTACGTATGGCGATATCTGTTGCGTGACGGGGCGAGGAAAAAAAGTTGGCATGGATTTTTGCTGAAATTACCCGGGGTATCGCGTCTGCTCACTGCCATGGACACGGCCAGATTTGCCTCGACCCTGAGTATTCTCATGGCCAGCGGCGTGCCTCTGCTGGAATCGTTACGTATTGCCGGGCAGGTGCTCAGTAATCTGGTTTTGCGCGAGGACAGCCGGGAAGTAGCCGAGCGGGTGCAGGAGGGCAGCAGTCTGCACAGGGCGCTGGAGCAAAGCGGCCGCTTTCCCCCTATGATGGTTCACATGGTGGCCAGCGGTGAGGCCAGCGGCGAATTGGAAACTATGCTGGAGCGCTCTGCTACCAATCAGGAACGCGAACTGGAGATGACTTTGGGCACTATGATGAGCATTTTTGAACCGCTGATGGTGGTTATTATGGGCGGCATGGTGCTGACGATTGTGCTGGCAATTTTACTGCCAATTTTTGATTTAAATACAATGGTGAGATGAAACATGAAAACGCTTAACAATACGATGAGCAGCAATAGTGGCTTCTCTCTGGTCGAAATACTGGTGGTGTTGGTGATTATGGGGTTGTTGATTAGCGTGGTTGCACCCACGGTGCTCAATCGCGCCGACGATGCACGCATTCAAAAGGTTTACGCTGATTTTAAGTCGATAGAAACTGCCCTTAAGATCTATCGTCTGGATAATTATGTGTATCCCTCGACGGAACAGAGCCTGGAAGCCCTGGTCACACCCAGCACATTGGATCCGGAGCCCCGAAATTTTAAAACCGGCGGGTATCTTAGCGAAATTCCCATCGACCCCTGGGGCAAACCCTATTTGTACCTCAGTCCCGGGGAGAACGGCGAGATTGATATCTATAGCCTCGGAGCCGATGGTGTGTCTGGTGGAGAGGGGCAAAGTGCAGATATCGGTAATTGGAAATCAACCGAAGAATAAGCCGTGAAAGTGACGCAGCAAGTTGGTTTCAGTTTGCTGGAACTATTGGTTACCCTGTTTGTCGTGGTGATAATTACTTCTCTGGTGACACTGTCGGTGAATTCCGGTGGTGAGGACATCGAGCTGGACGCCACAGTAAAGAGTCTCGCTGATGTCTCCAGCTACGCTATCGATGAAGCGCAAATGCGCGGTGTAGATATGGGCCTGTTGTTGGAGCGTGTCGATAAAAGTGGTGAGCGTATTTTTCGCTATCGCTTTATGGAAAAAACGCCGCAGGGATGGCGTGACCCTGAGGTGGAGGCCGATATTTTTTCTCCCAGGGCGTTTCCCTCAACGGTAGAAGTCTCGCTGGAAGTAGAGAACACTCTGGTTGACCTTACGGGAGCGTCGAGACTCGCCCGGTCAGCTGCCTCAGAAGGCAACATTGCGCAACCGGAGCCTCAGGTTATTTTTTACTCTAGTGGCGAGGCTACAGTGGGAATTATTTCTTTGCGCCTGGCGCAAACAGGTGAGCTGTTATGGACGATAGAGTGGGACTTGGTGGGTCGGTTCACATTACTGCGTCGCGGTGAACCGAATGAATCGTAGTCAAAAGTTAACAGTCCCGCAGGGTTTTACTCTGGTTGAAGTGATGGTGGCCCTCGCGGTAGTTGCAGTGGCCCTGCCGGCCTTGCTATTTTCCCTACACCAGCAAATAGATGGCACCGTCTACCTTCGAGACAAGTCTATCGCGCATATAGTTGCAGCTAACAAATTAACCGAAATACGCTTGCTAACCCGGGCGAGAGGGCAGCTTCTTAAGGGTAAGGACGAGGGCAGCACAGAGATGGCCGGCAGGCAATGGGCCTGGAAACTCAATAGCACCGAATCAGAGTTGCCAAAATTCTACCGGCTAGAAATCAATATATTCCCGGCAGAGGCGACCGATGGTTCACCCCTCCATTCTCTGGTGGGCTTTATCTCGGCAGATATGCAAGCAGCGGACAACTCCAGTGTTCTGTAAAGACAGGTTGCAGAATGGATTTACTCTGATAGAGGTGTTGATCGCTCTGGCAATCACCGCGTTCGTTGCAGCCATCGCCTACGCCAGCTTGTCCTCCGTTATTAGCGGTGTAGAGAGCACACGGGCGGCGTCTGAGCAGACCTATGAACTGAACCGAGCCCTGATGTTTATCTCCAGAGACTTGCGGCAGTTTGTAGCACGTCCCGTTATGGACGAGTTCGGTCAGCGCGAACCGGCTATGACCGGAGGGTCGCTGGCGCGATATACACTGAGTTTTACGCGCAATGGCTGGCATAACTCAAAACAGATTAACCGCAGTAATCTGCAGCGCGTTAACTACCTCATGGAAGAGGGCGCGCTGTGGCGTGAAAGCTACTTCGTGCTTGACCGGTTGGGTGACTCAGAGCCCCAGCGGGTCAAATTGCTCGATGGCGTGGAAGAGTTGACTGTCGCATTTGTTGCCTCGGTGGACGCTATGGATACCCAGAGTGATGGTAAGACACTGGACACGCGCAACTGGGTGCAGAATTGGCCCGTGGACAGAGGTAGCGTGGATGTTGAGGTGCCGCCCCCAGCGGCCGTAGAAGTTCGATTACAGCTGGAGGACTGGGGTGAAATCAGTCGATTGTATGAACTACCCTCGCATTAGCCGTCGTGGTGAACGCGGTGCTGCGCTGGTGGTGGCGCTGCTTGTATTTGCGCTTTGCACCGCATTGATTGTGGCGATGAAAAGTGAGTTTATGCTGTACTATCAGCGCGGCGCGAATGTGTTTATTTCGGAGCAGGTATATGCCTATCTGCGCGGTGCAGAAGAGTTGGCCAAGCTGGCGCTTTTGCAGGATTATGATGCGGATCAGCTGCGTGAGCAGCCTCGGGATGAGCTCACGGAAGACTGGGCTCTCGATCCAGATAGAGCAGTTCCCTATGACCTGGATGAGGGCGGTTGGCTGCGCGGTGGGCTTGAGGATTTGCAGGGGCGCTTCAATTTAAATGCGCTGGTGGATACCGCAACGTCAGCAGAGGGCGAAACCAAAATCCGCTACACCTCAGCGCAAAAGCAATTTATTCGCCTGCTGCAGGCCTTGGAGGGTCTGGAGCTGGGGGAGCAGGAGGCTATTGCGGTTACGGAGTCTATTGGTGATTGGCTTGATGCCGATAGCAGGCCGCGCCCCAATGGTGCAGAGGATAGCTATTATGTGGGTTTGACGCCGGCATATCGCGCCGCCAATCAGCTAATAACAAGTGTCAGTGAGTTGAGGGCGATAGCGGGTGTCACGCCACAACTATACGATGCGTTGCGCCCCTGGGTGGCGGCTTTGCCGGAGCAAGCTTCCGTGTTGAATATATTGACAGCGCCGCCCATGTTATTGCGCACAATAAACGACGATGCCTCATTGCAACCTTTGAGTGAGGCCGACGGGCTGTTACTTGAAGAGGTAAGGGCAGACGAAAGTTTTGCTGACGTTAAGGGTTTTCTGGACAACCCCGTGTTTGAGGGTAAGGATCAGAGAGAAATCCAGTCGCGCCTGGGTGTGAGTTCCTCCTATTTTTTACTCAGTAGCGAAGCGAAAGTTGCCGAGCGCAAGCTGCGCTTGTACAGTGTGCTTGAACGGAAAGGTCGCACGATCATAGCGATTACCCGAACCAATGAAGGTTTATGTCCCAGCGAGAAAAAAGAGGGTAAATTTTGCAAGACTGCGCCGTGATTCGGCTAATAGAAGGTCGCTTGGTCTGGTACGCGCCAGGCGGGGGAGATACGTTGCGATATCTCGATGAAGACGGTGCCAAGGAACAGTTGTCTGCTGCGGTGGCTATGCCCGGGACACAGCTTGTATTTGCAGCCCCGGGCGATGATGTGCGCCTGCAAACCATCGAAATTAATCCCGACGAAAAAAGACACATTGAAAAATCGCTCCCCTACATGCTGGAAGAGGAGCTGATTAACGATGTCGATGACATGCACTTCGCATCATCAATGTGGGGTCAATCCACGTTGCGGGTCGCGGCCTGTTTGCGCAGTAAAATGAACGACTGGCAGGGCTTGTTGGAACATATTCAGCATATCAACCAATGGCTTCCAGAGCCCCTGTTGCTGCCTTGGCAGTCGGGTGAATGGGTGCTGGTTATGGAGTCAGACACCGCCATCGTGCGCCTCGGTGAATTTGAAGGTTTTACGGTTGAGCTCGATTTGCTGCCGGTGATGTTGGAATCGGCCATGGGTGAGCACAGCGATCAGCCAAAAACGATTGTTGTCTATGGGCAACACCAGTTGCAGGATGTTGCCCGGGTGCCGGAAGCACTCAGGAGCGCGGTGCAATGGCGAAAAGGTGCATTAGGCGCTGCTCTACTGCTTCGCGATGAGACGCGCAATCCGCTGAATTTGTTACAGGGTATGTTTGCAGTGCGCCTGCCTTTTACTCGTTGGTGGAAGCAGTGGCAATCCGCAGCGGCGGTTATCAGTTTAGCCTTTTGCTTGCAGCTAGTGGCGACGTATTCACAGTTTGTTAGCTTGCAGCGAGAGAATACGCAACTGCATGCAGCCGTAGAGCAAATCTATAGGAAGGCCAATCCCCGTGGCGCCATGGTCGATGCCGAGAAACAATTGAATCGGCAATTAAGTGCGCTTCAAGGGTCAGCGCAGGCAGGCGGTTTTGTCAGCCTTATGAGTCGCCTGGGGGAAGTTATCCATGCCAATCCCGGTACAAGTATTGCTAGTATCAACTACAGCGACAGAGCCGATGAAGTTCGCATGAACATTTCAGCCAATAATTTTGAGTCTGTGGAAACTATTCGCACTGCTATGAGTCGGGCTGGCCTAAGCGCGAAAATGGAAAGCAGTAGCGCTCAGGGCGACAAGGTTAGTGCCAGGATGCGCATAGGGGCAGACTTATGAAACAATGGCTTTTAAATCTGAATCAGCGCGAGCAACTCAGCTTGCTGGCCCTGAGTACCGCGCTGTTAGCCTATTTTTTGTATATGGCCGTGTGGTTGCCTATTGCCGATGGGCGAGACGATATGGTCGTGCGAAACCAGCATTTGGCGTCGTCCCTGCAACGGGTAGATGTGATGGTCTCCCAGCTGATGGTTTTGCGTGAAAGCGGTGAGGGTAATACGAATCAGCCCAACCTGACCTCTGTCATTAACCAGTCAACCAGCCGCATGAATCTTAAAGTAAGTCGTTTGCAGCCTAACAGTCGAGGTGAACTGCAGGTTCGTTTGGAAGATGCGTCTTTTGATGACGTTTTAGCCTGGCTGTACGAGATGGAATATGCCCAGGGTTTGCTGGTGCGAGAAGTTTCGCTCACTGGCTCGGGTAGTTCTGGAAGAGTAAACGCGTCGATTCGTTTAGCGCGAGCATCCTAACCGTGTCGCGCGCAGCTCAGGGGCTTGCCCTGGCCATCTTATTACTCGTATCTCTAATTGCCGCGGCGCCCGCACGATTACTGTTATATGTTCTGCCAACGAATGAGATCATCATGCAGGGTTTCAGTGGCACGCTGTGGCGCGGCCAGGCGAATCGCGCTCTTGTCGCGACGGGTTCCAGGTATATCCAGCTGGGTCGAGTGCATTGGTCATTAAATCCGCTCTCTTTACTCACCTTGTCTCCTTCGGGCAGAGTAGGCAGTGAGTGGGGAAAACAGGAAGTGAGCGCCCACATACGAATGACCGGGCCGCAGAGTCTGGAGTTTGAGCACCTCAACGCCTTGTTCTCAACACAACTACTACGGGCGTTTCTGCCGCTGTCCGTCGGCGGTGACATTACTGTGCAGCTTGAGAGCTTGACACTGGAAAAGGGTAGACCCACACAAGTGGCCGGAAAGCTGGTGTGGCAGGGTGCACAGTGGGAGTCGGCGCGAGGTATCGTCCCTCTGGGCACCTATGCGCTTGAACTCGAACAAGCCCCTGGTGCTGCCCTGAGCGGCAAAGTGATAACGGTCACTGGTGCAGTAGTCGCCAGTGGTAGATTGGGTTTGGCAGGCGAGAACTATTCGGCAGATATCTCGATTAAAGCCGACGCGGACCTGAATGAACAATTAAAGGAAGCCTTGTCGCTAATTGCGCAAGTGGTTCCAGGCGGTTATCGTGTTAAGTTCGGTGGCCCATTATCCAATCCGTAATGAGGTAGTTTAGCTAAAATGAGTACAGAAGATTTCAAAAAGTATGAGTGTATGATCTGTGGTTTTATTTACGATGAGGCCGAGGGAATTCCGGACGACGGTATTCCTGCTGGCACCCGCTGGAAAGATATTCCCCAAGACTGGGAGTGTCCCGATTGTGGTATCTCAAAATCTGATTTTGAACCTTACGAAGATTGACAGTTGAACGTTCTCGATCGCCACTATCTAGAGAAGCCTTATGAATCCAATTGAACAACGCTTGAATACAATTCGCTCTTTAATGGCCGAATCCGGCTATGATGCACTAATTGTACCCAGAGCTGATGAGTATCTGGGTGAGTATCTTCCTGCACACAACGAACGCTTGTTGTGGGTGTCAGGTTTTACCGGGTCGGCCGGACTGGTTATTGTGCTGAAAGACAAAGCGGCAATTTTTGTCGACGGGCGTTATACCGTACAAGTGCGGCAACAGGTTTGTGAAGATCTATTTGAGTTTCACCATTTGGCAGAAGAACCTCACGCTCAGTGGCTGCTCGAACAATTACCCAAGGGTGCGAAGATCGCTTACGACTCTCGCATGCACAGTCTGCAATGGCAGCGCCAGACCAGCACGGTCTTATCTGAGAAGTCACTGGAGTTGTGCGAGGAAACAGATAACCTCATCGACCGTTCATGGAATGACAGGCCGACGCCGCGGGTCGATCGCGCCCTGTTGTTGGATGAAGCCTTTAGCGGTGAGTCTAGCGAGAGCAAGCGTAACCGCATCGCCAAACAGCTTTCGAAAAGTGGGGCAGATGCTGCGCTAATCTTTGCGCCCGATTCTGTTAGCTGGCTGTTGAATATCCGCGGTACAGACATACCCATGCTGCCCCTTGTGCAGAGTTTTGCGGTGCTCAACGCGGATGGTTCGCTGGTTTGGTTTGTCGACGCCGGGCGAGTTCCCCAAGGTCTGCATCAACATGTTGGGGAGGGTGTCGATGTTCGCTCTGAAAGCGACGCTCAGGCTGTATTATCACAATTTCAAGGTCAGACGGTGTTGGCAGACCCCGCTACAGCCAACGCATGGACCCAATTGACATTGGAGCGCGGCGGTGCAAATTTACTTTCTCTGCCCGATCCGGTGGCGATGGCAAAGGCTTGCAAAAACAGTGTGGAAGTAGCGGGTGCTCGCAATGCACATATACGCGACGCCGTTGCAGAGGTACGCTTTCTGGCCTGGCTGGATGCAGAAGTCGAGGCGGGACGCTTGCACGACGAGGCCACCCTGTCAGACAAGCTCTATACGTTTCGTGAGACCGGAGATCGGTTTCGCGGCTTGTCCTTCGACACTATCTCTGCGGCGGGAAGCAACGCCGCTATGTGTCACTACAACCACCAGAATGGCGAGCCCGCCACACTGGAAATGAACACTGTGTACTTGCTGGACAGTGGTGCACAGTATACCGATGGTACAACCGACATTACTCGCACGGTGGCAATTGGCGATCCGGGCGATGACGTGCGTTCGATGTACACGCGAGTGTTAAAGGGGCATATCGCACTGGATGTCGCGCGATTCCCTAAAGGCACGACAGGTAACCAACTCGATGTGCTGGCCAGACAGTTTTTGTGGTCCGACGGCTATGACTATGACCACGGCACCGGGCACGGCGTGGGTTCGTTCCTCTGCGTGCACGAGGGCCCCCAGAGTATCAGTAAGCGAGCGGGAGGGGCTGACTTGCGTGCAGGCATGATTGTCAGTAATGAACCGGGCTATTATCGCAATGGCTGTTTCGGCATTCGCTGCGAGAATTTACTCGTTGTGCAGCCGGTAAACTCTGGCTTCGAAACGCCCATGCTCGGCTTCGAAGCCCTTACGGTTGTGCCCTTCGACAATCGTTTGTTGGATAAAAACCTGCTCACACCGGCGGAGTTATCCTGGATTAATACCTATCACGGCCGTGTCAGAGAAGTTTTAAGCCCTCTGCTGGACGGTGAAGAGAAACAGTGGATGGAGCAAGCTACGCGGCCTGTCGCCGTATAGCCCCTGCACAGGGTAGGGGGATTGTGTAAACTAGGGCGTATAACAGCACTCAAATAATAATTGGAGAATTCCCTATGTCCGGAACCGCTCAATCTCACTGGTCTTCTCGTTTTGCCTTCATAATGGCTTCTGTAGGCTTCGCGGTTGGTTTGGGTAACATCTGGCGGTTTCCCTATATCACCGGCGAGAATGGCGGTGCGGCTTTTGTCATCGTTTATCTCGCCTGTGCATTTGGCATAGGCATTCCCATCCTCATGGCCGAACTGCTTATTGGTCGACGGGGCGACGCCAGTCCCCCGAACGCAATGGCGAATGTTGCTGCCGAAAATGGCAAAAGTCCGCGGTGGCGAATAGTCGGTGGCATGGGCCTGTTGGCGGCCTACACAATTGAAATTATCTATGCGGTCATAGTGGGCTGGGTTCTTTGGTACTTGTTCAAAGCGGCAACGACCGGCTTTGTTGGAATAGACGGGGCTGCTGCGGCTGCTGACTTCGCCAGTGTACTTGATAGTTCTCTGGGTATGATCTTCTGGACTCTAATTGGTTTATCTATCACGGGTCTAATCATCTATGCAGGCGTGCAAAATGGCATCGAGAGAGCGGTGGTTGTGATGATGCCCTTGATGTTTCTGCTGCTGATAGCCTTGGCAGGATACAACTATTTTGCCGGTGGCTTCAGCGAGGCTGTCGCCTGGTTGTTTACACCGGACTTCAGTAAAATTGATGCAAGCACTCTGCTGGTCGCCATCGGGCAGGCCTTTTTCTCCATTGGTGTCGCCATGGGGGGCATGATGATTTATGGCTCCTACCTGCCCAAGTCCATTTCTATTACGCAGTCCGTCTTTATCATCGTCATTGCAGACACCTTTGTAGCAGTGCTTGCCGGTCTGGTAATTTTCCCTGCTGTATTCGCTAACGGCCTGGATCCTGCAGCGGGTCCGGGGCTTATTTTCCAGACGCTTCCCGTCGCCTTTGCCCAAATGCCTGGCGGTTACGCATTCAGTATCCTATTTTTTCTCATGCTGTCTTTTGCTGGTATCACATCAATGGTGGGCCTGGTGGAGTGTGTTAATGCCTGGTTGGAAGACCGCTACGGTCTACCACGACACAAAAGCGCCCTGATGGTGGTGGGGTCAATCGCGCTTTTTAGTGTGCTCAGTATCTTGTCCTATAATGTAATGAGCGATTTTACATTAGGTGGGAAGAACTTTAATGACGCCATGGATTATTTTTCTACTAGAATTCTATTGCCCCTGGGAGGATTGCTTATAGCGATTTTCGCGGGTTGGGTGGTCAGCAAAGAAACCACCCAAAACGAGCTTGGCTCGCTTAACAATTTTGGCTATCAAATATGGCGTTTCCTGATTCGCTTCATTGTACCGCCCGCATTGATTGTCATTTTTGTCATGGGAGTCACAAGCTAAATGCTCGCTGCGCTAAATGATTTTCTTTGGGGGCAGGTCTTAATCGTCGCACTGATTTTAGTTGGCGTATTTTTCACCGTCATTTCAGGTTTTGTACAATTTCGCTACTTTGGCCGGATGTTTTCGGTTCTGCGCGGCGCCATGCACCACGAGAAGGGACATATCAGTTCTTTCCAGGCACTGGTTGTCAGTGTCGCGGGCCGGGTAGGCGGTGGCAATATCGCCGGTGTTGCTGTGGCGATAACGCTGGGGGGGCCCGGGGCCATTTTCTGGATGTGGCTTATCGGTCTGATGGGCATGGCCACGAGCTTTTTTGAATGCTCTTTGGCTCAGTTATATAAACGCGCGGAACCGTCCGGAAATTTTCGTGGTGGCCCAGCCTATTACCTCACTCACGGTATTGGGCAAAGATGGTTGGCAGTTATTTATTCCATTTTACTCCTGGTCACCTTCGGTTTTGGATTTAATGCGGTGCAGTCCTACGTTGTGGCTACCTCCGTAAATGCCTCCTTTGGCGTGCCTACCTGGGCGACGGGTCTGGTTATGGTTGTGCTGCTGGGAGCCACTATTTTTGGAGGTATTAAGCGCATTGCGAATGTGGCCGAGTTTATTGTACCGGTCATGGCGGTGAGTTACTTTCTCTGTGCCTTGCTCGTAATCGGGCTGAATATTACCGAGGTTCCCGGGGTTCTTGTGCATATTGTGAAAAGTGCTTTTGGTTTGGAGCCTGCTGTTGGTGGCGGCATTGGTGTTGCCATTTTACACGGTGTCAAGCGCGGTTTGTTTTCCAATGAAGCGGGGCTTGGCAGTGCGCCCAATGTTGCTGCTGTAGCGTTTGTACCTCATCCGGTAAATCAGGGCATTGTGCAGGCGTTTAGCGTTTTCATCGATACGATTGTCATGTGTACCTGCACAGCGGTCATCATTCTCTTGTCAGATGTTTATCAGCCAGGAGTTGAAGGTATTTCTGGTGTAACCCTTACGCAAAACGCGCTGGCCAGCCATGTAGGCCCCTGGGGTGGACGTTTTGTCAGTGTTGCGCTGTTGTTATTTGCATTTAGCTCCATCATGTACAACTACTATTTAGGCGAGAACAGCCTTAACTTTTTTAGCGAAGAGAATCAGACTCTGTTTAATGGTTTTCGTGTCATGGTATTGGTTTTAATTTTTTGGAGCTCAATGCAAGATTTGGGCACCGTGTTTGCTTTCGCCGATGTTACTATGGGCCTGTTGGCGATTGTAAACCTGATAGGTCTGGTTTGGATGTATAAGATTGGGTTGCGCCTATTACGGGATTACGATAGACAGCGACAGTCAGGTATTCAGCCGAAATTGCGCATAGAAGATTACAGCGATCTAGATATTGATGAGGCAGCCTGGCGCGATTAGTTTTTCTAGCCAACGGGGGAACAATGGAATTTAAGGACTACTACAAAATTCTAGGGCTCGAGGAGTCTGCGGACAAAAAGGCCGTAAAAACGGCCTATCGTAAGCTGGCGAGAAAATACCATCCTGATGTAAGTGATCACCACGACGCCGAGAATAAATTCAAGGAAGCCAGTGAGGCTTACGAAGTCCTCAAAGACGCAGACAAACGGGCGGAGTACGATGAACTACGCCAGTATCGCAGTGGCAATGGGAACTTCGCTCCACCACCGGATTGGCAGGACTCTCGTGCTTCTTCCGGTGCCAGAGATGAACACGATCAAGGCGATTTCTCAGATTTTTTCTCATCCATTTTTGGAGAAAGTGCCAAGGCGCAAAGCCGCGGGTATAGCACCGGTGGGGGGTTTGGCCGTCGAGGGCAGGATATAGAAACCGATATGCCAGTATTTCTGGAAGATACGCTGGCGGAAGGGTCGAAAACTATCTCCTACCATCTCCCACATTACGATAACAATGGCCGGGTAACCCAGGTCAAGAAAACTCTGAATGTTAAAATTCCGGCGGGCGCAACCGATGGTGAGCGTATTCGATTAAAGGGGCAGGGAGCTGCAGGGGTTGGTGATAGTTCCAGTGGCGACTTATACCTAAGGGTAAAACTGGTTCCCCACCCATTGTTTGATGTGGAGGGCCATAACCTGACCGTGACGGTACCCGTCGCGCCTTGGGAGACAGCTCTGGGCGCTAAGATAACTGTGCCCACACTGGATGGAAAGGTGCAGATGTCTATTCCGGCCGGCAGCCAGTCCGGGCAAAAATTTCGTATAAAGGGCAAGGGATTGATTTCCCGCACGGGTACAGGCGACCTTTACGCTGTACTGAATGTGGTCATGCCCGACTCAATGAACGACGGGGTAAAAGCACAGTGGGAAGAGTTGGCTAAAACAGCGGCCTTCGACCCCCGGGCCCAGTGGGGTAAAGTATCATGACGAATAGTATTCACATTAGTTTCCCGGATCTTTGTGAGCTAACTGAGTTGCCCAGCACAACCGTCATCGAGATTGTGGAGCAGGGTATTATTGAGCCTACAGGGGAGGGTCCTGACAGTTGGTTTTTCAGTACCCAAATGATAGTCGTCACTAAAAAGGCCCAACGCCTGCATCGCGATTTGGGTATAGACTGGTCTGGCATCGGGCTGGCGCTTACTCTGCTGGATGAAGTGGAGAAACTAAGAGCCGAGAACAGGTGCCTGCAGCGCCAATTAGAAAAGTTTCTTATCGATTGAGCACTTTGACGTGACTATCGAGATGTCGTTTTACAATATCGGTGACATCAAGCGGGCAATACCCATACCCAGTAGCCAGGGTAAACTTGTTTTCATATCTTCTTTGTACACCTTGCGTGAGTGCTGCATATCGGCTTCGAGCATATCGGATATCTGGTTCGCAAAGTCCGGATTGTCTACCAGCAGAGTGATTTCGAAATTCAGGCGGAACGAACGGTTGTCAAAGTTTGCTGTACCCACTCCAGAAATACGGTCATCCATGAGTAAAACTTTCTGATGCATAAACCCCCCCTGGTAGCGATAGACTTTTACCCCGGCAGGGAGAAGTTCATTGGTATAGGACCAGTTAGCCATGGCTACGATACGTTTGTCTGGTTCGTCGGGGATAATTACTCTGACATCCACGCCGCGCAGGGCGGCAAGCTGTAGTGCGGCAATAATACTTCGGTCGGGGACAAAATACGGGCTGGCTATCCAGATACGCTCCCTGGCGTCTACGATAAGCTGGTGATACATCAAGCCCGTTTCCTCGAACTGGCTGACCGGGTCTGAGGGGAAAACTAATGCATTGCATTGGCCCTGATGTGTTCTGGCGGAGTCCCAGTCGATACGCAGAGGTTCACGGGTTGCCCAACGCCAGTCGGTGGCAAATACAATTTCTATACTCAACACGGCCGGTCCTTCGATGCGCGTATGGGTGTCGCGCCATTGGCCTATTTTTTTATCCAGCCCGAGATATTCTCTGCCGACATTGTGGCCGCCTATCCAGGCCTCAAGCCCGTCCACAACGACAATTTTACGATGGTTGCGAAAGTTGAGTTGGAATCGGTTGCGTCTGCCCTGTGTGGTATTAAACGGCTCAATTTCAATACCCGCAGCCTCCATGTGGCGATGCAGGGCTGTCTTTGCGAACGTGCGGCTCCCTATTTCATCGTATAAGACCTTAACCTTAACACCGGCCTGGGCTCTCTCGATCATGATGTTTCCCAGACGTTGGCCCAGTTCATCGTCCCTGATAATATAAAATTCAAACAGGATATATTTTTCGGCGGATGCCAGTCCTTCGGCGATACTGTTAAAGGTTTTCTCGCCATTGATTAGTAACTCGACATTGTTTCCGTTAGTGGCTGGCATTCTCGCCAGCTCGTATAACGTCGAGTAGAAGGAGTTCTTACTGGAGCGGGGAATGATGTGTTGCTCGACCGTATTCGTGGTTTGCTCTATGAGCTCGACAGACTTCTCTCTGATTTGCTCGCGCTGCTCGAGATAGCCATCGAAACGATTGCGACCAAAAACCCAGTAGCACGGCACAGCCAGGTAGGGAAATGTGAGCAGGGAAATGGCCCATGCGATTGCGCCTTGAGCCGTACGTACCTTGATGATAGCTTCCACAGCAGAAACTATCCCAAGTAGATGGAACAGTACCAGAGTGACCGCAATAATTTCGGTAAGTAGTATTATATTCATAACACTGGCAGTCTAGCAGGAACCGCAAGCTATAGAGAAGCTTGGTTTGCGGTCTATTCGAGCAGCGTAAACTTTAGTTGCGCGACATCTTCCGCCGATAACTGCAGACCACTGCGAACATAGTTGTCAAAATTGCCCCACTGCCGGTCAATCTCATTGAAGGCTGCTTGCAACCATGATTCTTCCACTCCCATCATAATGGTCAACTTGTCAGCTGCCTCGTCACCTTTGAACAAGCGCAGCACGCGTATCTCATTTTTTCTACCCGCGAGGGCATACTCTTTGCTCATCATATAATCATCGATGATGGTGCTCTGGGGAACGCCTAGAATTTTCAGAACAACGGCCGAGGCAAAACCGGTTCTATCCTTTCCTGCACTGCAGTGCCAAACAACGGGTGAGCCCTTTGCATCCAGAATTGTATGAATGAATTCTGTGAACTGAGGAGTGAATTTACTGGCTAACTGGGTATTGGCTTCGAGCATGAAATGGTTGGGGTCGAAGCCGCCAAAATTACCGCTTTCGATACGCTGCATAACGTCGCCCACCATAACGTTGTCGTCGTCCAACGTGGGAATCTCAACAACGCGAAACCCCATTGGGTCGGGTAACACATTGGGTTCCTCCTGCTTTTCTGCCGCGGAGCGAAAATCGATGAGGGTGGATAAATTGAGCTTCTGTATGACCACTAAATCGGCGCGACTGGTGTTGGCAAATGTTCCGGAGCGATAAAGTTTGCCCCACTTGACACTGTGATTGTCCGTGGTTCTATAGCCACCCAAATCCCGAAAATTGACCACGCCCTCAAATTTCAGTAGCCGATGTGCCTCGCGTTGCTCTATCGGCAGGTCGGCAGGAATAATAACGGGAGGTGTCGGGATAAACTGAATTACGCCGAGAACGACCAACATAATTGGCAGAATCCATTTGAAAATACGTTTTTTATTCACAACCTTATCCTTGGGTATGCTGGCACTACGCTGTTATGTTTTCAGGGCCCCAATAGGCCTTCATGGATACTACTTTGCCGGCTTCATTGAAGTCGAATACATCGATAATATCGATGGTCATACCCGGCATTGTTACCTGAAACGGAAAGGCCACGGAATTTCCAGCGCAGCGCGGGGGGCCGGTTGTTACAAGTTTGGCACCTGATGCCAAAGCCCCGTCATAAAACACACAGATGGCTTCAATACCCTTGTGAATGTCAGTGCCTACGGGGTCTTCTACGGTAGCGTCAGCCGCAAAAATATCTTTGATAATGTCAATGTCTGCTTTATCAAAAGCTTTTACATATTTGTCTACTGTCTCAAGCTTGTCTCTAACTTCCATTTTAAATCTCCGAATGTTGTGATTCTGTTGGCTCTAATAGCCACACAATGAGGCGTAACGGTCTTTATGGAAACCAGTGTCTCCGAATATTTGCATTGTAACTCTGGCACGTTTCAGGAAAAAACCGATCTCCAGTTCATCGGTGACCCCCATTCCTCCGTGCATTTGTACGGCCTCGTTAGTAACCAGTTTGACCAGTTCGTTTAGCTTAGCCTTGGCGAGACTGGCAAGTAACGGTAATTGCGCGGGATTTTCATCCACTGTGGACAGTGCCTGTAAGATAACCGATCGACATAATTCTATTTCTGACTGCATGTGGGCAGCGCGATGCTGCAGCGCCTGAAAACTGCCAATGTGAACATCAAACTGAACCCGTTCCTTAAGGTATGCAACCGTACGGGCAAAAGCTTCCTCTGCGCTACCCATCATTTCGGCAGCGATGGCGACTCGCGCTCGATCCAGTACCATTTCTAATATTGGCCAGGCCATGTCAACTTTCCCTATTATGTCAGTGGAGGGGATGCTGACATTGTCGAAGCTGATATTGGCACTGTTACGGCTGTCCACCATGGTTGTGCGTTGTCGTGAAACGCCGCGTGCTTCAGGCTCTACCAGAAACAGCGTGATACCCTCGCTGGATGCCTCGTGCTCACCACCGGTTCTGGCGGCAACAATCAGTTTGTCCGCACTGTGACCATCAATGACGAAAGTTTTTTTGCCATTGAGGAGATAGTTTTCGCCTTCAGCCACGGCGCGTGTTGCTATGTGCGTGGGGCTGTGACGGTGAGACTCCTCCAGAGCTACTGCAAACGTCAGTGTTCCTGTCGCGATTTGCGGTAGCAATTTTTCTTTTTGCGCACTGCTGCCGCCCAGAAGTAGGGTAGATGCGCCAATCACAGCTGAGGCAAACAGGGGAGATGCCGTCAGGGTTCTGCCTGTTTCCTCCAGTACAACGCCCATGCCAGTGAAGCCAAAGTTCAGGCCGCCATACTCCTCGGGTAGAATGACTCCGGCCCAACCCAGCGCTGTCATGTTTTGCCACAAGGATGGGGAATAACCCGTGGCGTCGTGCTTGTCGCGCAACTGCCGGAGCATTTTTACGGGAGCGTTGGCAACTAAAAAATCCCTTGCGGTGTCTTGCAGCAGGCGTTGCTCTTCATTTAATACCAGAGCCATCTTGTTCTCCTGAACAGGTGCTTTGTTTTTTTGCTTAGGACTGGGGAAGCCCCAGTACATTCTTGGCGATGACATTAAGCTGTATTTCTGAAGTGCCGCCAGCTATTGTCATCGCCTTTGACATGGCCCATAAACGCAAGGTGTCAATCTCTTCCTCGGAAAAGCCTTCGCCTTCCCAGCCCAGCCCCTGGCTGCCCATAATAGCAAGCAGCAACTCACTTTTTACTTTTTCTGCTTCGGTGCCCACGTATTTCATTACCAGTGGCGCTGCACTGCGAATACCGGCCTGCTGTTCCTCAAAAGTGCGGAAATGAGTAAGGCCAATAGCGTGCATGTTCATATCATAGTCAGCCAACTCTCCGCGTAACTGTGAGTCTGCAATGCGCCCGTTGTGGAATTCGAGATATTCACGCGCGGCCGCATTGGGAGCCACCACGGCGCGCGGCGTATCGCTGCCCATCTCCGCCATTAATTTGCGCTCATGTACCAGCAAGGCCTTGGCTATTGACCAGCCTGTGTTAAGTTCACCCACCAGGTTTTCTTTTGGTACCTTCACGTTATCGAAAAACGTCTGGCAGAATTCTGACTCACCACTGATCAGGCTTAGTGGAGTGACACTAATGCCTGGTGTTGCCATATCAATCAACATAAAACTGATGCCTTGCTGCTTTTTAGCGCTGGGGTCAGTGCGTACAAGGACAAAAATCCAATCTGCTTTGTCGGCCGCAGTAGTCCAGATTTTGCTGCCGTTGACCCGATAGTGGTCGCCCATATCTTCGGCCCGGGTTTGTACGCTTGCCAGATCGGAGCCAGAGCCTGGCTCCGAATAGCCCTGACACCAGCGGATTTCGCCGTTGATAATCGCACGCACGTGTTTTTGCTTTTGCGCTTCAGTGCCGTACTCAAGCAGTGCCGGCCCCAGCATCCAGATACCAATACTGACAATGGGGTTGCGTGCTCTTATGTGTTTCATTTCTTCTTTGATTATTTTACCTTCAATGGCGCTGTGACTGCCCCCGCCATACTCTTTTGGCCACTGAGGAACAATCCAGCCCCGGTGATGCATTCTATCAAACCATAGCTTGGCATCGTCGCTGGGAAACGCAACGCCGCGCCCGCCCCAGTATTGCTGGTCAGGCGTCATCGGTTGCCTTTGTGATTCGGGGCAGTTGGCCTCAAGCCACGCACGAGTCTGCGTGCGAAATTGTTCCAGATCTACCAAAGTGTTCTCCTGCCTCATGGCATAATTTTATGCCTATGATACTGGTGCGTCATAGACGGTTAAAGTGACACAGCACAATATCTTGGTAGATCATGGCTGTGGCTCAATATTTCAGTCTGTGGGGAGAAAAAGCGCATTAGCGGAAAAAGATAATCCGAGCGGCTTGTATTGAGTTGAGAATCGGAGGGTGTGCGGTATAAAGAGGCGAACCAACCGCGTTGACCAGTAGCGGGGCTAGCGGCATGCTTATGTCTATTCAATACTTGGCAAGGTGAAATTTTGATGCAGCGTTTTACAGACAAAGTCATTTTGGTTACTGGTGCGGGCAGTGGTATTGGGCAGGCCAGCGCTGTGCGTATTGCCGGCGAAGGTGGCGTCGTATTCTGTGTAGACCTGAATTCTCAAACGCTTCAGGTCACTGTCGAGGAAATTGAAGCGGCGGGTGGCACAGCGGTAGCCCACTGTTGCGATATAAGTCGCGAAAAAGAGGTTAATAGCTGTATTGCTAGCTGTATCGAGCGCTTTGGCTCACTTTACGCATTGATTAATATGGCAGGAATACTACGTTTCGATGACACGGAATTGCTGCAATTGGCCGCGTGGCAAAAAGTTATCGATGTTAACCTCACCGGCACTATGTTGCTCTGCCGCGCCGCCTTGCCTCACCTGCTTCAAACTAAGGGGAGTATCGTTAATGCAGCCTCCACAGCAGCGCTGTCAGGTTTGCCATGCGGTGTTGCTTACTCGGCGTCCAAGGGTGGAGTGTTGGCTATGACCCGCAGTATCGCAGTGGAATATGCCAAGCGCGGAGTGCGTGCCAACTGTGTTTGCCCGGGGGACACAAAAACCAATATGACGGATGGTGTCGCCCTCCCCGAGACCATGGACTTTGACCTTTTACCTCGAATAATGTCACTCACCGGTGCCAAGGGGCCAGAAACCCTCGCTAGCGTGATTGCTATGCTGGCCTCTGAAGATGGTGCTCATATTACGGGCGAGGATATTCGCGTTGACGGAGGTACCCTATCCTAGGGAAGTTTAAATTGAGCCATAAAGCTTCGAATACGTTTGGAATTAGCGCCCATATCGCTTTTGCCAACTCTTGAGGCAGAGCGCAGGTCTACCACGGAGCCGTCTTCGGCACGTCGCACACGAATAACAATATCGTCTTTAAAGGCCATAATTTTAGTGGTGTCTACAGCTTCTATCTCACCTGAGAGCCGATTTGCGCGAGTGATTTCCCAGCCCAGATTCGCGGCAACTTTTTCTGCCTGCGCATAGGCCTGCGCGAAATCAAGATTACTATGCACGGTTTGGATGTCAGGGTAGGCGCTAAGCTGCTGCTGTATGGTCTGTGGGTCTAGCTCGAGAGAATTTGCAGATTTATCGCGAATTTCACCAGCCATAGCGAAAACTGGAGGATCTGCCACGTCGGTAGTGATGTCGTGAATTTGCGGGTATTTCCCGCCCGTCAGGATGCCTAAAAAAAGAAGCGTACCCGGCAACAGCAGCAGACTTCTCATTAGCAACGGGCGACGCAGGGCAGCAAAGCCAGGCAACACCAGGCAAAGCGCAAATACACCAAGTGTAATAGCGGCTCCTACGCTGCATAGGGCGTAGAGTGCAAGGCCCTGTTGCCACATACCGGCTCTGACGATAAAGATACTCAGTACCAGCAGTATCAATAGGGATATGGCCAGGTAGCCGCCCCAGTTAACAATTTTTGAGTCACTCGTATTTTGCTTCATGTTGATGATTCTCTGTTATCTGTGAGTATGGGCAGTTCACATTGTCCGACTGCCGCCGGCTTTGTCGTAGTTTAGATGACGATCATTTGAGACTCCACAAACAATCTGATTTACTTGTGTGATGGCAATTAACAGCAAAGGACTAAGATGGGCAGAGTAGCGGGGAAGGTTGCGATTGTGACAGGGGCTGCCAGTGGCATGGGTAAGGCTGACGCACAGCTATTGGCCAGAGAGGGTGCACTAGTGGTGCTAGCCGACGTTAACGATAAAGACGGGGAGACAGTGGCCAGGGATATAGGCGGTGAGGCAATTTACCTGCACCTGGATGTCACCAGTGAGGATAACTGGACGTCGGTGATAGCGCAGACAATGGAGACCTTTGGACGTCTGGATATTCTGGTAAATAATGCCGGCTTGATGACCCTTGGCAGTGTGGTGGATACTGACCTGGCTGCCTACCGCAAAATCAATGCAGTCAATAACGAGGGCGTTTTTCTCGGCTGTAAACACGCCATTCCCGCGATGGCGCAAGGCGGAGGTGGCTCAATTATCAATATGTCTTCGGTTGCTGCGATGCTCGGGATGTCTTTTTTTGCAGCCTATAGTGCCAGCAAGGGCGCGGTGAGGGCTCTCACTAAAAGTGTAGCAATGCATTGTAAGGAGCAGGGTAATGGCATTCGCTGTAACTCCATTCATCCGGATGGTGTAAAAACGCCCATGGTCGCTAAAGTAGCTACCGGGAAAGAAACAGTGACGGACGCAGAAGTGGAGAAACTTGGCGAGCTTGGCAATCTGTGTGAGCCCATGGACGTAGCCAATATGGTGCTGTTTCTGGCCTCTGACGAATCCAGTTTTGTCACCGGTGCCGAAATGCTTATTGATAATGCATCGACAATAACGCCGCCAGTCATCGGTCCGGATTAAGGCAGCACAGTGAAGAGATCGCGCGCGATGCAAAAAATAATATTCCCCCTTTGGAAGCACCTGTCGCAGGCCAGTGATGATTTCCGCGATACGCTGATTGAGTCGCTTCCCGGCGTTATGATGCAGTGCTCTTGTGTGACGAGCCTGCGAATCACAGTGGCTGACTCCGACGTAGCCAGTGCTGCGCCCAAACGGTTGGAGTGCTGCCAACCGCTTCCAGATGCGGTGATTTCGATCTATCTGGATGGCAGCGTTTCAAAATCAAGTGATGATCTGGAATTGTTCGAACTCGCTCTGCGGGCCTGCACACATGGTTATACTCGCTATGGTGTGAGTGAATCCCAGCCATTGAAAAACGTGGCTCATATAGCCGCCTCCGGACAGCGGACTTACGGTTTTTGTCAGGTCGTTTTTTTACAGCGGCCAGAGCGTTTGACAAAAGCGCAGTGGCTGGAACTGTGGCAGGTGCAGCACACGCAGGTAGCCATCGATACTCAGGCTACGTTTGCGTATCGACAGAATGTAATCGAAACAATCGTTAGCCCAGACGCGCCGTTATTGCACGCTATGATCGAGGAGAACTTTCCGCCACAGGCTATGACGTCTGATCAAGCTTTTTACGGGGTGAATAATCAGGCCCAATTAGATGAAAATATGGCGGCGATGATGCAAAGTTGCGCCCAATTTATCGACTTTGACCGGATTGATGTAATCCCTATGAGCGAGTATTCTTTTCAGCCTTAACCCGCTTCTGTAATTTCTTTGTTTTCGGGTAGGCTCTGGTCTTCCGGGACCTCTGGTAGCGGGGTGTCACTCATCTCTAGCATGGGTTCACCTTTGTTGCTAAGCGTTGCCGCGCATATTTCTCCGCGTAACTCGATATCTTTAGAACTGAGCTCAAACAGCGTGTTCACTGCTTCATCCCGGTGCTTTACGCGCATGACTACACGCCCGTCACTGCCATCAACCCATAGCTTTTTCTTGCCCCAAAAGTGGCCTAGTTGATTTTGGATAACAAATATGTCGTTCATGTCAGTATGTCTTTCGCCTGGTTAATTTTGGCCGCCAGATAGTCGCTGCCGCCCCTATCGGGATGGTTTTTTTGCATCATGGAACGATGCGCAGCGACAATGTCCTCCTCGGATGCCCCCTCTTCGAGGCCCAATACCGCCAATGCCTCTTTGGTGGTCATGTTCGGGGACGATTGTGGAGGAGGCGCCGCTTCAGCGCTGCCTTTGCTGCGCAGTGAGGCCAGCATTGGGAAATACCTTACAAGGTGGGGAAGTAATTGTCTGGCGCCGACCAGTAAACCCGTAATTGCAGCGCCTATCCAATGCATACGGCCGGTAATCGTAAGCCCTACGACGACCAGCACGGCGATGCCCAGCCCAAGTTTTATATACTCTGCTTTGCGCTGTTCGGGGGGCGTGGCTTGTGCCCGTCTATACAAGACGTACACAACAAAGGCAATTGCCAGTAGTAGTATTAGTTTAGGCATGAATCTTGTACCAGTTGCGGGAGACTTTTAATACGTGTTGCCCAGTTTGCCGCTTGCGTTAAGCTCGGATAAATCGTGGCGTCGCTGTGCCAACTCCTGAACGGCTTCATTCAGCTCATCGTCAGTAATGGTCTGTTCCTGAGGGTTGTTTTTTACAAGCTCCCAGAGTTTGCGAGTACACAGTTCCTGTGCATTGAATCTGTTTAGTATCATATTCCTTGTTGCTCTTACGTTAGTGAGTGATCACGAGAGAGGCCAGTGTGGTGCTCAATTGTGACACTGTTGTTACCTTATTGTACCTTTCTGCCGCTAGACGTTATTTTTGGACAGCCGTTAAGCTTACACTGTTGGGGCCTCAAAGGGGAAGGGTGCGCCGCCGAAAAATTTTGGTCCTTCTAGATTGGGCTGTTCATTGCTGTTCCAGTTTGCGACTCGGAAGTGGGCGCTGTGCTTGATCTTGGGTGCCTCGGCGAAGGGTTTTTTCAGGTTCTCCATCGACACCATCTGCACCTTGAGTTCCCCGGCATTGAATTGCGCAAGCCCGTAACCATTGGCGGTGGTATCCATATACTTCAGACCGGGGTTGGCCTTATTTGGCCCCAGCCAATCTCCCAGTGTTTCTAAGCCGGTGGCCGAGTAGGCCATAGAGGCCAAAACGCCATCGAGCATGGTCATATTCCATATGGGTAGCAACTGGCGTCCACCAAATGCCATGCCTTTGGTCTCATCGTCAGTTTCGGTATAGACCAATGCTTGCAAGTCGGAAGCGCTTTTGTCTGCGGCTCCTACAAAGTCTGTGAAGGCAGGGGAGGAACTGATGCCCGCGCAGGGGAAGTCGATCAGTACCGCCTCAGGCGCTGAGTTTTCGGGGGAATGGTATAAGACCCCGGCGCCATGTAAGTGATGATCGCCGGAGAACGAGACCACTCCGTTTACCCCCATATCGGCGAAATAGCTCACCAACTGTTTTACCTCGCCAGGGTAACCTGCCCACGCATCGATACTGAAAATGCTGTCTTCCATGTCTGCAAAGGGGATAGACGAGGTGTCGAGCTTCATGGAGATAAGTGGCAGGGCATTGCCCCACAGCTTCCAGGTGGCCTTGGAGTGGCGCATAGTCTCGAGGAACCAGTCCCGCTGGGGTGCCCCCAGTGCCGATCCGGGTTCGCGGTCAGCGGCAGGATTGGGGGTTTTACCATCGCCATAGGGCAGGAATTGGGGAGGATTAGCGCCGTTGTAGTCGCGCCCGCCATCGGCAATCTCTACCAAT